>JAXDNY010000236.1:0-5023 GCA_034669145.1 Hyphomicrobiales bacterium | reverse complement strand
CCCGCGGGCGCCGCTCCAGCCAAGGCCCGGAATTGCCGGGCGCCGGCTGCCGGATTGAGGACCTGTTCTCCGGTCCCGCCTCCGGCCTGCTCCACGCTCAAGACGCCTCATGAGTGCGCCCCTCAGCGAGCAGGGTGCAATCATGATAAATACGGTTTTGCAGGCGGGGATAACTTTTTTTCGAAAAGTTATCCCCGCTGGCGCGAGGTGCGCGCTCGCGTCGTGCGATAGACTGCACCCGCGTGATTGTCCGTACGAACGGAGGCACGTCATGACACATATCGTCCGGCTCTTGATTGTGCTCGTCCTGCTGGCGAGCGGCATGGCGAACGCGCAAACCGCCGACCCGCGCATCGCCGATCTCGTGCGCGCCGGCAAGGTGCGCTTCGGAACGTTTCCGCCGCAGTACACCAAGGACGCCAGGGGCGAACTGAAAGGCCCGTTCGTCGAAATGATGCGCGCGGCGGCCGCGCACATGGGTCTCCCGATCGAACTGGTCGAGCTGCCGACGCCCGCCAAGCTCGTCGAGTGCCTCGACTCCGGCGCCTGCGACTACGGCTCGCTCGGGTTCGACCCGGCACGCGCCGACAAGGTCGAGGGCTTCACGGCGCCGTTCATGCAGTTCGGCTACACCTTTCTGGTGCCACCCGGCTCCGCGATCGCGAGCTTCGCGGACGCCGACCGCGCGGGCGTGCGCATCGCGGTGGTGCGCGGTCACGCCTCGACGCTCGCGATCGGGCGCGTCCTGCAGAACGCCGAACAGGTGAGCACCGACACGCCGGACGAGTCGTTCGACCTGTTGCGTGGCGGCAAGGTCGACGCCTGGGCCTCGGCGGCGCCCACGCTGTTCGACTACGCGGCGGAATTCCCCGGCTCGCGCGTGCTCGCCGACCGCTACGGCGTCAATCGCCCGACGCTGGTCGCCCCGAAGGGAAAGCCGGAGCGCTTCGCCTACATCAGGGAGTTCATCGATCACGCGAATGCGTCGGGATTATCACAGCAGGTGCTCGATCGCGCGGGTGTGGCGGGCTACACGCTGCCGGAGAAGGGGAAGAGGTAGTTAGGGCGGCGCGCTCAACATCTCCGCCCTCATCCTGAGGAGCGCCCGCAGGGCGCGTCTCGAAGGATGGCCGCACGCACCGGAGCTTGTTGCCATCCTTCGAGACGCCGTGCTTCGCACGGCTCCTCAGGATGAGGTCGGAGTAGCGCCCTACGGTTTCTTCACCGTCAGATCGCGCAGCACGCGCTCGAAGCTCTTTTGATATTCGTCGCGCTCCTTCCAGCGCCGAAAGTCGCCGATGTGCGGGGCGAGGGAAAGAAAGCTCACCCATAAATCTTCTCATACAAATTACGCAAAATCCCCGCCGTCACGCCCCAGATATATCGCTCCCCGAACGGCATCTCGTAATAGTGGCGCGTGACGCCCTTCCAGTCGCGGCTGGCGCGCTTGTGGTTGGCCTCGTTCATGACGAATGCGAGCGGCACCTCGAAGGCGTCGGCGACCTCGCGTGCGTTGACGGTCAGCGCGTAGGTCGAGCTCACGCGCGCCACCACCGGCAGGATGCGGAAGCCCGTGAAGGTGAGATAGAGATCGAGATAACCGATCGGCTCGATCAGCGCCGCGTCGAGCC
Source organism: Hyphomicrobiales bacterium (assembly GCA_034669145.1). GTDB lineage: Bacteria > Pseudomonadota > Alphaproteobacteria > Rhizobiales > Xanthobacteraceae > PALSA-894. Next base: position 3,392 of record JAXDNY010000236.1, on the reverse strand, counting down.
CGATCTCCTCCTGCGTCTCGCGCAAGGCGGCGGCGAGCGGCGTCGCGTCATGCGGGTCCATCTTGCCGCCGGGAAATGCGATCTGGTTCGCGTGGCTCGGCAGGTCGGAGGTGCGCATGGTGAGCAGCACGCCGGGCTCGGGATGATCGACTACGCCGACGAGCACGGCGGCCGGGCGCGTCGCCGTGACGCCGACCTGCTCCCATTTGGCCGGATCGGTATCGAGATCGCCGCGCGCGAAGTCGGTGAGGGAGTGATCGTGCAGCGCCGCCGGCACGTCGAGGGTGAGTGTCTTGCGCGCGCGGTCGAAGAAGTCGCGGCCGATGACCGGCGTGCTGCTGTCCATCACCGCGCTCCGCTGTCATCCCGGAAGCCGCCGCAGGCGGCTATCCGGGACCCATAACCCCAATTTCGAGCGTGGTGCGTCATGGATCCCGGGTCTCCCCCGGCTCGCGCTTCGCTTGGCCGGGGTCGCCCGGGATGACAAGCTGCGATGCCGCCGCCATCGCGAAAAACGCCCCGCCCGACGAAACGCCGAACATGCGCTTGCCGGAAACCTCGCGCTCCTCGCCCAGTTCGACCAGATCGTAGAACAGCGCGCGCGTCACCAGCGCCCAGAGGTCGCGCCGCACATGGAGGTAAGGCTTCAAGCCCCCTGTCTCTTCCTCCGGTTCGAAGCGCAGCGCGTTGTCCGGCCCGCACGCGACCCAGTCGTCCACGTTGGTGCGGAAGTGCAAAATGCGCGCCGCCCCCTCCCCCTCGGCCTTCATCTCCACTGCGGTGAACGGCGCGTCGTCGACCGTGATGCCGATCTTCTCGACCGGCGTTTTGAGGAAATACTTCTCCCCTTCGCGCCACAGCACCGAAGCGAACAGCTTGACCAGCGCGGGCCGGCCGATCGGGGTCTTCAGGTAGAACCAGGTGCCGTCGGCCGCGATGCGCATGTCGAGGTCGCCGCAGAACGGCGGATTCCACAGGTGCAGCGGCGGCGGGCCCTTGGCGCCCGCGCTTTTCACCGCGCCCGTGATGGCCTCGAGGCCTGTCGTCGCGTCAGCCATAGGCCAGAACTTGCTCATGATTTGGCCATTGTCCAAGGCCTACGGTAGCAGAATCCGGCGCCGGGCTCGCGCGAACGTGATGTGTGGATTCGGCAATCGCACGGAGCCGAAAATAGCGTAGACTCAACGGCAATAAGAGAATCAGGCCGGTTCGCGCCATTGTGCTGGCGTGGTGTTTGCATACTTTGCGGGCAAGAGTTCTGGCTGGGGGGCCGCCAGGGCGAAAAGCCAAAACAAAACAGGAGCCGACATGGCGGTCACGAGCGAGGGTCTCGAAAAGTTCGAGGACATGGTGGTGCGGGCGGCGGAAACGACCGCCGGACAGGTCAAGGCCGCCAAGGACGCGATCGGCAAAGTCATTTTCGGTCAGGAGAAGGTGGTCGAGCAGGCGCTCATCACCGTGCTGTGCGGCGGCCATGCGCTGCTGGTCGGCCTGCCGGGCCTCGCCAAGACCAAGCTGGTCGAGACCATGGGCACCGTGCTCGGGCTCCAGGCCAAGCGCATCCAGTTCACGCCCGACCTGATGCCCTCCGATATCGTCGGCTCCGAGGTGCTGGAGGAAGGAACCGGCGGCACGCGCAACTTCCGCTTTCTCCCCGGCCCGATCTTCTGCCAGCTCCTGATGGCCGACGAGATCAACCGCGCCTCCCCGCGCACCCAGTCGGCGCTGCTGCAGGCGATGCAGGAGCAGCATGTCACCTATGCGGGCCACCGCCATGACGTGCCGCGCCCGTTCCATGTGCTGGCGACGCAGAATCCGATCGAGCAGGAGGGCACCTATCCGCTGCCCGAAGCGCAGCTCGACCGCTTCCTGATGCAGATCGACGTCGACTATCCCGACATCGCCGCCGAGCGGAAGATCGTGTTCGACACCACCGGCACCGAAGAGAGCAAGCCGAAGCCGACGATGACCGCCGACGAGCTCTTGTCGGCGCAGCGGCTGGTGCGGCGCCTGCCGGTCGGCGAGTCCGTGGTCGAGGCGATCCTCAACCTCGTGCGCGCGGCGCGCCCGGGTCCGGACACCGGCGATCTCGGCAAACTCATCTCGTGGGGCCCGAGCCCGCGCGCCTCGCAGGCGCTCATGCTGGTGGTGCGTTCCAAGGCGCTGCTCGACGGACGGCTCTCGCCTTCGGTCGACGACGTGCTGGAAATGGCCGAGCCGATCCTCAAGCACCGCATGGCGCTGACCTTCGCGGCGCGCGCCGACGGCGAGACCACCGAGGGCGTCATCGGCAAACTCAAGACGCGCATCGGATAACCTGATGGCGGTACCCCGGCGCGCGGATCGGCACGAGGTCAAGGCGACCCAGGGCGCGAGCGGCCGGGCGCGCGCGCTCGCCGAACAGATGCCGCGCCTGATCCTGGAGGCGCGCAAGATCGCCGCGACGGTGATCCACGGGCTGCACGGCCGCCGCCGCGCAGGACCGGGCGAAAATTTCTGGCAATACCGCCGCTTCCTGTGGGGCGAACCTGCGCGCCGGGTCGACTGGCGCCGCTCCGCGCGCGACGATCATCTCTATGTGCGCGAGCAGGAATGGGAAGCCGCGCATACGGTATGGCTGTGGCCGGATCGTTCGCCTTCGATGAATTTCTCCTCAGCCTTGGCGCTCGAGTCGAAGCTCGACCGCACGCTGCTGATCGCGTTCGCGCTCGCCGAAATCCTCGTACAGGCCGGCGAACGCGTCGGCATGCCGGGCCTGATGCGCCCGACCGGCAGCCGCAACGTGCTCGACAAGATCGCGAACGCCATCATCCACGATCCGACCGAGCGCGCGAGCCTGCCGCTGGCGTTCGCGCCGTCCTCGCTCGCCGAAATCGTGATGATCTCGGATTTCTGGAGCCCACTCGCCGAGGTGCGCCACACGCTGGCGCAACTCTCCGGCACCGGCGCGCATGGCCATACCGTGCAGGTCGTCGATCCGGCCGAGGAAACGTTCCCCTACAACGGCCGCGTCGAGTTCATCGAGCCGGAAGGCGCGGGCTCGATCACGGCCGGCCGCGCCGAGACCTGGAAGACCGACTATGAGACGCGCGTCGCCGCGCACCGCGCCGCGATCCGCGCCGAGACCGACAAAGTCGGCTGGAGCTTTGCGATCCACCGCACCGACCGCCCCGCGACCGAATTGCTTTTGGCGCTGCATGCCCGCATGGGCGCGCCGCCGCCCGGTGCGGTGACGAGCGGCCGTGTCACCATGTCCGGGCAACGCGGGAGACACGCATGATCGCCGGTCTCCCGCTCGGTTTCGCGCAGCCGCTGGTGCTGCTGGGGCTGCTCAGCCTGCCGGTGCTGTGGTGGCTGCTGCGGCTGATCCCGCCCTCGCCGCGCCGCGTCGA
>JAXDNY010000235.1:0-3084 GCA_034669145.1 Hyphomicrobiales bacterium | reverse complement strand
AGCACGCACTCGGGCGGCGTCGGGGCTCCGCCCGGAGGTACTATGGCCTCCTGCCAGGAGCTGGCTGACGGCAGCGCTTGAAGCGCGCTGCTGAAAGCGCGGCCCGACGCCGTAAGGAGAACGCCGCAGCAGAGCGCCGAGAGGCGCGCCGGCCCCCGTCAGTGGCCGGTCATCTCCGGCCGGATTTCCGGAGATGGACCTATCCGCGAGGACGGTCATCGGGTGCGGCGATCCGCACCAGCGCCTGTCGGCGTTCTGCTCCCCTCTTTTTTCGGGAGCGGAGAACGACAAAGGGGCACCCGCCCCCATCCAACCGGGCCGGCGGAGCGTTGGCTTTTTTTGACTCGTGAGCGAGGCGATTGATGAAGGCGCGAATGAGATGCCATAACCACCCCGCCGGTCCCGTAGCTCAGCCGGATAGAGCAGCGGTTTCCTAAACCGAAGGTCGGGGGTTCGACTCCCTCCGGGACCGCCAGCAAAACTCGCGCGATGAAACTACGACCGCACCGTCTCGTTCGCGAGCCGCAGCGCCTTGTGGCCGATCCGCGCCGCGAATTCGTCGTCGTGCGTGACGAAGAGCGCGCCGTAGCCCTGCGCTGTCAGGCGTCCGATCGCGTCCGCAAGCGCTACGCGTGTCGGGCGATCCTGCCCGAGCGTCGGCTCGTCGAGTATGATCCACGGCATCGCGCCGGCGAGCGGCCAGAGCCAGCTCAGCCGCTTGCGCGCAACCAGCGGCAATTCATAGAGGTGCTGATCCAGCGAGCGGATGCCGAGGCAGGCGGCGAGCTTTGCCAATTCGTTATCGGACGGCAGGCTGACCGAATGGCGCGCCAGCGCGGCGCGGCGGCGCGCCAGGTCCTCCGCAAGGGTCGCGCCGCACCATTGGTGATCCGGGTTTTGCGTCGCGAGTGCGAAGATGCGGTTGCCGCTCTGCCACGGCGCGTAAGGAGCGCCGTCAAGCGCCAGAGCGCCGGCTGTGGGACCGAGCACGCCCGCCAGCAGCTTGATCAACGTGGTCTTGCCGATGCCGTTCGGCCCGGTGAGGCGGTAGGCGCGGCCCGGCTCAAGCAGCAGGCCGACAGCGCGGAAAATGTCGCGGCCGCCCGGATAACGGAACGACAGGTCATGCACACCGATCGCGGGCGCTACGCGCGGCGCGGGGTGAATGGCGGCGAGATCGCAGGCGAATTCGGCGCTCTGGCCTGTGAGTTCGTGCGACGCCCAGCCAGGCGGACAAAGCCGGTTGTCGATCAGCGCGGCGGTGAAACCATGCTCCGCACCCTGCGACAGATAGGCGAGCGCGCCGTCGCGGTTTCCCGGATCGAGCTGTTCGAGCGCGGTGTCGATGCCGATCGCCGCATAGTCGGAGCGCGAGAAGCAGTGCAGTGCGAGCAGCACCTGCTCGCCGCCGGACAGCGTCGGCGGCTTGCGCGCCGCGTAGGCGGAAAAATCGAGCGGCGCGAAGGCCGGGCGCGGGGAATTCGCCGAGCGATAGATCGCGATCTCGTCCGCGACCGTGCTGGAAAGCCCGGACAGCGCGGCTTCCGCATACGGCCCAATGAAGAAGGCGGGCGCCATCTCGCGCAGCCGCGCCATCAAGGCCGCGCTGCGCCCGGAGAAATTCGCGCCCGCGATGAATTCGCCCATTCAACGCATCCCCAACGCCATCGCGGCGCCCGCAATCGCAAGCGCCGCCCAGCCGAAGTCCGCTACCCCGAGACGGGGCGCCGCGCCGCCAAGCGTGCCGTCGAGCCGCGCCAGCGTGTCCTCGACCGGCCATTTGTCGCGCGTGCGGCCGATCGCGATCGTCACGACCGTGAGCCACACGGTCTGCACCAGGATCCAGCCGTGGCGCAGGTTGCGCCACGATTGCCGCCGCGTGATGATGCCGGCGGCGATCAGCGCGGTACGCGCGCGGTCGACTGCCTGCAGGATCGTTTCGATCAGCGAGAGCGTGAGCACCAAGAGCTTCTTGGCGATTTGGGGAGCGGTCAGCGCGGCGACGAAACGCAACGGCGTCCATCCGGGGAAGTGCAGGAAGGCTGCCTGGATCGCGAAGGCGATAATGAACAGGCGCAGGCAAATCATTGCCGTGTAGATGGCTGCCGCGGTGCGCGAGCCTTCCAGATTTGCCGCGATCTCATGCGGCGCGCGGCCGACGATGCCGATCCAAACGAGCCCCATGAACAAAGCCAGCGGCAGCACGATGCCGGCGGACCACAACAGTGCGCCGAAAATCCGCCGCCTGCTGCCGAGCGCGAAGATCAATGTAATCGCGAGAATGAGCGCGAGACTGACGACGTCGCGCGCAACAAGCGCCCCGGCAATCATCACGAAACCGAAGATGACTGCGCCGTTCGGCGTCATTCATGCGGCCGAGGATTGCGCCGGCCGCAGCATGGCGATGAACTCGCGCGGCGTCGCGCGATAGAGCAGCGCGGCAAGCAGCACCTGCAGCGTCTTGTCGATCGGGTCGGTGGCAAGCCCGGACAGCAGCGCGGAATTCATGAGTTGCTGCCCGGTCTTGAGAAAGAACGCGACCACGAAAGCCGAGCCGCTGCCGGTCACGCCGCCGAACAGATAGACCACGACCGGCGCGGACACGATCGCCGACACGACGCCGGTGATCACGCCGTAGAGGATCACTTTGCCGGCGAAGGCCGGAACGGGAAGCGGCCGCGCGCGGAATGTCTCGGTTGCGCGCGCGGTGAGCAGCGCGGAGACAAGCGCGATGGCCAGTACCGTCAGGGTGAACCACGGCAGGAACGGATTGATCACGAGTCCGCTCAGGATCACGCCGATGAAGCCCGCGATGAACGCGCAGGCGATCGCCGCCAACCGATCGGGGAAGATCAGCAGCGCGCAGAGAATGGTGCCGATCGAGTCGAGGTAGATCGGCAGCTTGACCAGATAGACGATGTTGCCGATCGCGAAATTGAGCGCCGCGCAGAGCGCGATCGCGACCAGACGTGGCGTCGTGAACATGCGGGCTCCCCCAACCGGCGCCCGATTAGACCAATAAGCATCGGGCCGAACAAGCGAAATTGGCCTGCTTGACAGCGCCTGCCGCACCCTAAAGATCGC
>JAXDNY010000234.1:0-14734 GCA_034669145.1 Hyphomicrobiales bacterium | reverse complement strand
GCGAGCGCCACGATCAGCGCCGCCAGAATGAAATTGATGCGAAAGTTGGCCCGTTCCACGCGTCTTTCCTACAGGCTCCCGGCGGGCGGTCCAATGGGATAACAAGGCTCATGCGCCTGCCCGCTTTTCTGATGCTTGCGATGTTGAACGCCGCACCGGCCTTGGCCGACGCGCCCCGCCGCGTCGTCTCGTTCAATCAGTGCGGAGATCAGCTCGTGCTGGCGCTCGCCGACTCGCAGCAGATCGCCGGCCTCTCTCCTTACGCCACTGATCCGACGCTCTCCGCCGCTGCTGAAAAAGCGCGTGCCTTTCCGCGCCTCGACTGGCAGGCGGAATCGACCATCGCGCTTGGTCCCGACCTGGTGCTGATCGGCCAGAACGATCGGCCGGTGACCAAACACATCCTGCGTGCTCAAGGGCTGCGGCTCTACGAGATCGCGCTGATCTCCGACCTCGATGCGGCGCGGCGGCAGATCGTCGAGGTCGCGGCCGTGCTCGGCCATCCGGAGCGCGGCGAACAACTGCTGGCCGATCTTGATGCGGCGCGTGCGCGGCTGCATGCGGCGCCCAAGCCGCCGTTTCACACCGCGCTGCTGGTCAATAGAGGCGGCTACACGGCCGGCGAGCGCAGCCTCGCCGCCGCGCTGCTGGAGGAGGCAGGGCTCAAGCCTCCGCCCGGCGCGCCGCCCGGTTACGGCGGTTACGTGCCGCTCGAACGGCTGTTGACGCTGCGCCCGGATGTGATCGTGCTCAACAATCCGCCGAGGGAGTCCGACCAGGGCAGCTATAATCTCAGCCATCCGGCGCTGGACGCGCTCTATCCGCCGCAGCGGCGTATCATCCTGCCGCCGCGCTACACGATCTGCGGCGGCGCCGCGCTGGTCGAGGCGTTCGACTATCTGGCGGGCGTGCTGGCTCGGCTCGCCCAATCGCCGACGATGCGGACCAACTGATCGAGGCCATCGGTCAGCGCGGCCGGTCCTGGCTGGAGGATCAGCGCGGACTTGATCTCATACAGCGCGCCGTCGCGCACGGCGGGAATTGCGCCGAAGCCGGGCCGCGCCGCGAGTTTTGCGCCGACGAATTTCTTGCCGCACCAGGAGCCGATGATGATATCCGGCGCCGCCGCAATCACTTCCTCGGCCGTCACGATGCGGTCCTTGGCGTTCTTGTTCGCGGCGAGGGCCGGAAATACCTCGATGCCGCCCGCCGCCTCGATCAGCTCCGACACCCATTTCAGGCCGGAGATCATCGGCTCGTCCCATTCCTCGAAATAGACGCGCGGACGACGCGGCAACTCCGCGGCGCGCTCGCGCACAGCGTCGAGCCGGTCCTCCAGCGAAACGGCAAGCTCCTCGGCTTTCTCCACCGCGCCGACCAGCGCGCCGAGCGTGCGGATCATGTCGAAGATGCCGGCGACGTCGCGCTGGTTGAAGGCGTGCACCGCGATGTTGCGGCGGATCAGCTCAGCCGCGATATCGGCCTGCAAATCCGAGAAGGTCAAAACCAGATCGGGCTTGAGCGCGATGATTTTCTCGAAATCCGCCGAGATGAACGCCGACACGCGCGGCTTCTCGCGCCGCACCTGCGGCGGGCGCACCGCATAGCCCGACACGCCGACGATGCGCTTCTCCTCGCCGAGGAGGTAGAGCGTCTCGACGGTCTCCTCGGTCAGGCAGACGATGCGGGAGGGCGGGAACATCCGCCGATACTAGCCCAACGCATCCGCATCTGCCGTATCGATGATCTCAGGACCGCCGACGCCGATGACGCGGCCGTCTTCGATGCGCACGACCGTGCTGGCGATGCGCTTCACCTCCGCGGCATGGTGGCTGACATAGATCATCGGCACCGCCTCGTCGCGCAGGCGCATGAGATACGGAAAGATCTCGCGCTTGCGGGCGGCATCGAGGGAGGCGAGCGGCTCGTCCAGCAGCAGCAGCAGCGGCTGCAGCAGCAGCGCCCGCCCGATGGCAACGCGCTGGCGCTCGCCGCCGGAGAGCTTCCCGGGGCGGCGCGCCAGCAGATGCCCGATATCGAGCATCTTCACGATGCGTGCCTGCGCGGCGGCATCGTGCGCCAGCCGGTACATCCGCCGCCCGTAATCGAGGTTCTGCGCGACCGTCATGTGCGGAAACAGCCGGCCGTCCTGGAACACGTAGCCGATGTGACGGCGATGCGGCGGCAGGTTCGCGCCGGTGGAATCGAACAGCAGCGTCCCGTTGCACAGGATGCGGCCGCGATCCGGGGTCACCAGGCCGGCCACCATGTTGACGATCGAGGTCTTGCCCGAACCGGAGGGGCCGAACAGCGCGGTCACGCCGTCCGCGGCCTCGAACTTCGCCGAGACCGTGAACTCGCCAAGCCGTTTTTCGACATCGACGACCAGCACATCAGCCCCCGTGCAGCCGTGTGCCGGCCCGCCGCGCGAGCCATTCGGACGAAACCAGCGCGATCAGCGAAATGATGATGGCCACCATCACCAGCCGCGCGGCCGCCGCGTCGCCTCCGGGGACCTGCAGGTAGGTATAGATCGCGGCCGAAATGGTTTGCGTCTCGCCCGGAATATTGGAGACGAACGTGATGGTGGCGCCGAATTCGCCCAGCGCCTTGGCGAAGCACAGCACCATGCCGGCGATGATGCCGGGCAGGGCGAGCGGCAACGTCACGGTGAGGAAAACGCGGAATGGGCTTGCGCCCAGCGTCCGGCTCGCGTCTTCCAGTTTCGCGTCCACCGCCTCGATCGATAGCCGGATCGCGCGCACCAGCAGCGGGAAACCCATCACGCCGCAGGCGAGCGCCGCACCGGTCCAGCGGAACGAGAATACAATACCGAACGTGTCGGCGAGGAACGATCCGACAACGCCGCGCCGGCCAAACCAGATCAACAGCAGGTAGCCGGTCACGACCGGCGGCAACACCAATGGCAAATGGACGAGGCCGTCGACGAGTGCCTTGCCCCAGAAGTCCTTGCGCGCCAGCAGCCAGGCGACCGCGATGCCGAACGGCAACGCGACCACGGTCGCGACCGCCGCGATGCGCAGCGAAAGGGCGACGGCGGTCCATTCATCGGGGGCAAGGGAGAGCACAAAACTAACAGTACATCACGACGTCGGCCATACCAGGAACGTGAACCCGTATTGCTCGAATACGGCCTTCGCGATGCCGCTGCGCAGGAACGCAAGATAGGCGCCCGCCGCCGCTTTCGCCGTCGCGGTCGAGGCAACCGGATAGACGATTGCCGGATGCGAGTCGGCCGGAAACGTGCTGACGATCTTCACCCCCGGTTCCACCTTGGCGTCGGTCTCGTACACAATGCCGAACACGGCCTCGTGGCGTGCGACCAGCGCCAGCGCGCCGCGCACATTGTCGGCCATCGCAAATCTCTTCTCGACCGAAGCCCAGATGCCGAGCTTTTCCAGCGCGCCCTTGGCGTATTTTCCAACCGGCACCGAGGTGACCTCGCCGGTTGTGATGCGGCCGTCGCCGATCAGCTTCGCGAGATCGAAGCCGGGCCCAATCGCAATAGTGTCGATCTTCGATTCCTTCGGCGCAATGAGCACCAGCCGGTTGCCGAGCAGGTTGACACGCGTGTCGTCCTTAATGACCTTTTTCTGCGCCGCGTAGTCCATCCAGTCGAGGTCGGCCGAGGCAAAAATGTCCGCCGGCGCGCCCTGCTCGATCTGGCGCGCAAGCGCTGAGCTTGCCGCATAGCTCGTCACAACCTTGGTGCCGGTTGCTTTCAGGAACGCCGCGTTCACGTCGTCGAGCGCGTTCTTCATCGACGCGGCGGCGAACACCGTGATGGTCTTGTCCTGAGCGGAGGCCGGCGCGGCCTGCGGCAGCCAGAGGCCCAAAACAACCAAAGCAAGAAGCCAATATCGTCGGGAAATCATGGCGGCTCTCCGTTCGTTCGCACGTGCGCGAACCCAGTGTCTCGTGATGTTTACGGCCGCCCGGGAACCGCCGTTCCGGGCCGTTGGCGCGCGCACAGCGCGCCGTCGGTCGCGAGCCGCATCCTAGCAATCCGCTGCGCAACGTCAAACCGGGTACCTACGCGGACCTCATCCTGAGGAGCGGCCCATAGCGTGTCAAAGACGCGCGTAACCGCGCTTATGGGCCGCGTCTCGAAGGATGGCCACGAGCTACGAGTTTGCCGCCATCCTTCGAGACGGCTGCGGAGTTTATCATCGGGCCGGCCCAAGCGGGCCGGACCCGTTGGCAGCCTCCTCAGGATGAGGACGGCGTGTTGTCATGCCCGCCAGATGCGCTTTAATGGCCCGCAGGGGGAGCGAATGCCGGACGTGACGCCGATCGACGGCGACTACGACTACATCATCGTCGGGGCGGGCTCGGCCGGCTGCGTGCTCGCCAATCGCCTGTCCGCCGATCCGAACAACCGCGTGCTTCTGCTCGAAGCCGGCGCCAGGGACAACTGGATCTGGTTTCACATTCCGGTCGGTTACCTATTTGCGATCGGCAATCCGCGCTCCGACTGGATGTTCAAGACCGAGCCCGAACCGGGGCTCAACGGCCGCGCGCTCAATTATCCGCGCGGCAAGGTGATCGGCGGCTCGTCCGCCATCAACGCCATGATCTACATGCGCGGGCAGGCGGCCGACTACGATCACTGGCGCCAGCTTGGCCTCACCGGCTGGGGCTGGGACGACGTGCTGCCGCTGTTTCGCAAGCAGACCGATCATTTTCTTGGTGCAAGCGATCATCATGGGACCGGCGGCGAGTGGCGCGTCGAGGCGCCGCGCGTGCAGTGGGAACTGCTCGATGCATTCCGCAAGGCCGCGGAGGAATACGGCATCGCGCCGATCGACGATTTCAATCGCGGCGACAACGAGGGCTCGGCCTATTTCCATGTGAACCAGCGAACCGGTCGGCGCTGGTCGGCGGCGCGCGGCTTCTTGAAGCCGGTGTTGAACCGTCCGAACCTGCGCGTCGAGACCGGCTGCCTCGCCGAGCACGTGGAGTTCGACGGCTGGCGCGCGACCGGCGTGACCTGGCGCCAGGATGGTGCGACGAAAACGGCACGCGCCAAGGGTGAGGTCATATTGTCGGCCGGCTCGATCGGCTCGGTGCAATTGCTGCTGCTATCCGGCATCGGACCGGGGCGCGATCTGCTGAACCTGGGTATCCCGCTCGTGCTCGACCGGCCGGGCGTCGGGCAGAACCTGCAGGACCATTTGCAGCTTCGCATGATCTACAAGGTCTCCGGCGTGAAGACCTTGAACGAGACCTATCACTCGCTGTTCGGCCGCGCCGCGATGGGATTGGATTATGCGCTGCGCCGCCGCGGGCCGCTCACCATGGCGCCTTCACAGTTGGGTTTGTTTACCCGCTCCGATCCTTCGCGCGAGCGCGCCAACATCCAGTTTCACGTGCAGCCGCTCTCGCTCGACAAGTTCGGCGACCCGCTGCACACCTATCCGGCCTTCACCACCAGCGTGTGCAATCTTCAGCCGCAAAGCCGCGGCGTCGTGCGCCTGCGCTCGGCCGATCCGGCCGACAAGCCGATCATCGCGCCGCACTATCTGACGGCCGACGAGGACCGCCGTGTTGCGGCCGACTCGATCCGGGTCGCGCGCGCCATCGTGGCGCAGCCGGCGCTGCAGAAGTTCAAGCCAGTCGAAACGCTGCCGGGCGAGAAAGTTGGTGATGACGATGAATCACTGGCGAAAGCCGCCGGCGACATCGGGACAACGATCTTTCACCCGGTCGGAACGGCGAAAATGGGTCTCACCGGCGATCCCAACGCGGTGGTCGATGCGCGCCTGCGCGTGCTCGGCATCGAGGGCCTGCGGGTGATCGACGCCTCGGTGATGCCGACGATCACCTCGGGCAACACCAACTCGCCAACCATGATGATCGCCGAGAAGGGCGCCGCGATGGTGCTGGCCGATCGGGGACGCTGAAGCAGCGGAGAAACGCCATGGATATTGTCGCGCGCGTGAAGGCACTTCTGTTCGATCCGAAGGCCGAATGGCAGGTCATCGAGCGCGAGCCCGCCGATCCAGTGGATTTGCTCAGGCGCTACGTCGCGATCCTGGCGGCGATCCCGGCGCTGTGCGGGTTTATCGGCGCGTCGATCATCGGAATTCACGGCTACCGCACCGGGCTTTTCGTCGGTCTCGTCAGCGCGGTCGGGGGTTACATTCTCACCTTCTTCGGCGTCTTCGTGATGGCATTCGTGGTCGATGCGCTGGCCGAGAAATTCGGCGGCCGCAAGGATTTCACGAATGCCTTCAGGATCGCCGTCTACGCCCCGACGGTGGCGTGGCTCGCAAGCGTGTTCACCTGCATTCCCATGCTCTCGATCTTCGTCGTACTTGGGCTGTACACGTTCTACCTGCTCTACACCGGCCTTCCGATTTTGATGAAGGTGCCGGAAGACATGGTACTCGGCTATTTCCTCGCGGTTCTTGTCTGCGCCGTCATCGTGTGGACGCTGATCCTGTTCGTTCCCGCGATGCTGTTCGGTGTGCGGATGATTTGAACGCGCCTAGGGCAGCGCCTTGAGGTAGCGGATCGGCCGGCCGGGCGCGATTGCCTGCGCGCCCGCGACGATCGCGTTGGCGTCGATGCCGTAGTGCCGGTAGAGGTCGCCGATCGAGCCGGTCTGGCCGAAATGCTCCACCCCGAGCGCGCGCGTGCGATGGCCGTGGATCGCACCGAGCCAGCCGAGCGTCGCGGGATGCGCGTCGCACACCGTCACGATGCCGCAATGCGGGGCCAGATCCGCCATCAGGCGCTCGATGTGCGAGCGCGCATGCACGAGCCCGCGCTCGCGCGCGCGCTGTGCGGCGCTCCAGCCGGCGTTGAGCCGGTCGGCGGAGGTGACCGCCAGCAGCCCGACGTCGCGGCGGTCCTCGCCCATCAGGCCGACCGCTTCGATCGCCTCGGGCGCGACCGCGCCCGTGTAGGCGACGATCACCTGGCAGTTGGGCCCGGGTTTGCGCATCCAGTAGGCGCCGTCGATGATCGCCTGGCGTAGCTCCGGCGTGACCGTGCGCTTGATCTGGTCGATCGGGCGGGTGGAGAGCCGCAGATACACCGAGCCGCCCGTCTCGTCGCGCAGCCAGTTGCGCTCCGAGGGCTCGGCGTCGCCCCCTTTCTGGATGTAGTCGAACGACCAGGCGAGGATCGCGGCCAGTTCGTCCACATAGGCCGGCTCGAATGCCGCAAGTCCGTCCTGCGCCATGCCGATCAGCGGCGTGCCGATCGACTGGTGCGCGCCGCCTTCTCCCGCGAGGGTGATGCCGCTGGGCGTCGCCACCAGAATGAAGCGCGCCTCCTGGTAGCAGGCGTAATTGAGCGCATCGAGGCCGCGCGCAATGAACGGATCGTACAGCGTGCCGATCGGGAACAGCCGTTCGCCGTTGATCGAATGCGACAAGCCGAGCGCGGACAGCAGGATGAACAGGTTATTCTCGGCGATGCCCAATTCAATGTGCTGACCGCTCGGCGAGAATTCCCAGTTGAACGTCGAGGCGATGCGTTCGCTCTTGAACACGTCGGCCATTTTCTGGCGCGCGAACAGGTTGCGCCGGTTCACCCACGGTCCGAGATTGGTCGACACCGTCACGTCGGGCGAGGTCGTCACGATGCGCTTGACGAAATTCGAGTCGCCGCGCCCCAGCTCGTTCAAGAGCGCGCCAAACCCGAACTGCGTCGACATGGTCGGCTGGATGGTGATGGCCAGCTCCGCCGGCACCTCGACGCGCGGCGCCTGATAGCGGCGTGGCTCTTTGGTGGCGAACGGCACGCGGTCGAGGAACGCCTGCAACTCCGCGGGCGGCGTCGCCAGCCCCTCGAACCGGTCCCACTCATGGCCGGGCCGCACGTTCATGGCCTCGCGCAAGGTATCCATCTGCGCTGGTGTCATCATGCCGGCGTGATTGTCCTTGTGGCCGGCGAGCGCGAGCCCCGAGCCCTTGATGGTGTAGCAGATGAAGCAGGTCGGGCGGTCGCTGTCGGCGTTGGTGAACGCCTCGATCAGCGACGGAAGATCGTGCCCGCCGAGATTACCCATCAGCCGGGCAAGCTCGTCGTCGGAGCGCTTATCGATCAGGCGGCTCACCGGGCCCTGATCGCCGAGATCGTTCATCAGGCGCTTGCGCCACGCAGCGCCCCCCTGGAACGTCAGCGCCGAATAAAGCTGGTTCGGGCAACTGTTGATCCATGTGCGCAGCGCTTCGCCGCCCGGCTCCTTGAACGCGGCCTCCTGCAGCAAGCCGTGCTTGACGATGACCACGTCCCAGCCGAAAGCCTTGAACAGCGCCTCGTAGCGCGACCACAGGCCCTCGCGGATCACCGCATCGAGGCTCTGGCGGTTGTAGTCGATCACCCACCAGCAATTGCGCAGGCCCTGCTTCCAGCCTTCGAGCATCGACTCGAAGATGTTGCCCTCGTCCATCTCGGCGTCGCCCACCAGCGCCACCATGCGGCCTTCCGGCTTGGTCGTAGGGAAGTGCGAACGCACGTAATCCTGCGTGAGCGAGGAGAACAGCGTCTGCGCGACGCCCAGCCCGACCGAGCCGGTGGAGAAATCCACATCGTCGGCATCCTTGGTGCGCGAGGGGTAACTCTGCGCGCCCTTGTAGCCGCGGAAGGCTTCGAGCTTGTCGCGCGTCTGCTTGCCGAGCAGATACTGGATCGCATGGAAATTCGGGCTCGCGTGCGGTTTCACGGCGACGCGGTCCTGCGGGCGCAGGACATGGAAATAGAGCGCCGTCATGATGGCGGCGAGCGAGGCGGACGAGGCCTGATGGCCGCCGACCTTCAGGCCGTCGCTGGTTTCGCGGATGTGGTTGGCATGGTGGATGGTCCAGCTCGAAAGCCAGAGGATCTTCTTCTCCAGCTCGGCGAGAATTTTCAGGTCAGCGTTTGAAATTTTGCTCATGACGTGTCGGGTCCGGCTAAGGCATCATCCTAGCACTGAAGTTCTCGCACGGAGGAAGTGGCAGGTGCTGCCGAAAACATTCCCCAAGGCGTTCGGATTTGGCATAATCGGCCAGAAATCACATCCAGATTGGCTGAACCATGCTCACCAAGCTTGACTCTATCGATCGCAAGATTCTGGGCCTCTTGCAGGAGGATGGTCGCAAGACCATCGCGGAATTGGCCGAGCAAGTGGGTCTCTCTCCGTCGCCGTGCCTACGCCGCGTGCGCATGTTGGAGGAGGCGGGAGTCGTCTCGCGCTACGTGGCCGTGCTTGACCAGCAATCCGTGGGCCTTCCGGTCAGCGTATTCATCTCGATCAAGCTCGAAAGCCAGCGCGAGGAAGCGCTTGACCGTTTTGCCAAAGCGATCCAGCGCTGGCCTGAGGTTCTGGAGTGCTACCTGATGACTGGCCCGCGCGACTACCTGCTGCGCGTGGTCGTCGCCGACCTTGCGGCCTATGAGCGCTTCCTGAAGCAGAAGCTCACGAAGCTGTCAGGTATCGGTTCCATCGAGTCGAGCTTCGCGCTCGAACAGGTCAAATACACCAATGTACTGCCGTTGGCGTGACCGAACGTCACGGTTTATCGAACTGCATCGTTCCCTATACGTTGGGGATCGATTTAGGGGCGACTCGATGATCTCCGACTATCTTCTGCTCGGCTTGATCGGTTTTGCGGCGCAATTGGTCGACGGCGCACTCGGCATGGCGTTCGGCGTCATCTCGACGACCGCGATGCTATCGATCGGCATGGCGCCCGCGCAGGCGAGCGCGATCGTGCACACGGCGGAAATCTTCACCACCGGCGCGTCGGCCGGCTCGCACATCTTCCATCGCAATGTCGACTGGCGGCTGGTGACGCGCCTCGGCGTCGCGGGTGTCCTTGGCGCCATATTGGGCGCGTGGATCCTGTCGAACATCGACGCCGGCATCATGAAGCCGTTCGTGGCGGGCTATCTGGTGCTGCTCGGCATCTTTATCCTGCTCAAGGCGTGGCAGCTCGCACCGGGACGCGATGCGCCCGGACCGTGGGTCGGGCCAATCGGGTTTGTGGCGGGCTTTCTCGATGCCAGCGGGGGCGGCGGCTGGGGACCGGTGGCGACATCGAGCCTGGTCGGCTCCGGCCACGCGCCGCGCATCGCGGTCGGCTCGGTCAACACCACCGAGTTCTTCGTCACGGTGGCGGCGGCCACCACGTTCTTCGTCGAACTCGGCGCCTCGCCGTGGAAGGAGCTGCTCGCGCTGATTATCGGCGGCGTGCTCGCCGCCCCGCTCGGCGGCTGGGCCGTCAAGCACATTCCGGCGCGTGCGCTGATGATCGCGGTCGGCTGCCTGGTGATCGGGCTGTCGCTGTGGCAGATCGCGCGGGCGCTGAAGCTGGTCTAATTCAAAACCTCATGGTGAGGAGGCCGCGCAGCGGCCGTCTCGAACCATGGCCCGGAGCGCGGTGCCATCCTTCGAGACGCGCCTTCGGCGCTCCTCAGGATGAGGGTCTGCGCTAATCCACGATCGCCTGATACACCAGCGCGTTGATCACCTGCCGGTAGTGCCAGCGGATCGGCCCCGGCGAGTGCGCCATGAACACCACCGCGAGCTCCTCCTTCGGGTCGGCCCACCAGTTGGTGCCGCTCGCGCCGGGCCACGAGAAGTCGCCGACCGAGCCGATGACGCGCCCGCGCCCGGCTTCGGTCCGCACCGAGAGGCCAAGCCCGAAGCCGTAATCCGCGCGCGTCGCGTCCGTGTTGACCATCAGGTTCTTCACCTCCGGCCCGAGGTGGTTCATCAGCATGTATTCGGCGGTCTTGCGCCCGAGGATGCGCGTCTCGCCATAGGCGCCCTTGTTCAAGAGCGCGAGCGCAAAGCGCATGTAGTCGCCCGCCGTCGACGCAAGGCACCCGCCGCCGCACTCGAACTTCAACGGCTGCGTGAGCACCGGGTTGACCGATTGGGCGAGCCCGGTGTCGGGGTCGCTGGACAGCGCCTTGGCGTAGCGCGCCGCCTTCTCGGGCGGAATGAAGAACGCAGTGTCGGTCATGCCGAGCGGCCTTGTGATATTCTCCTCAAAGTATTTGCTGAGCTTTTGTCCGGTGACCTTCTCGACCACCTGTCCGAGCAGATCGAGCCCGAAGCCGTAGTCCCACACGGCGCCCGGTTGATTCAGGAGCGGCAACTTCGCGAGTTCGTCCATGAATTCCGCGCCGTCCATCGTTGCGCCGGCTGTCGAACTGCTGCCCGGATAGAGCTTGTGCACGGCCGTGTTGCCGCGCGAGCCATAGATCAGTCCCGAGGTGTGCATCATCAGGTGGCGCAGCGTGATCGGTTGCTTCGCCGGTACCTTGCCGGTGATCGTGTCGCCGCTCGCGTTGAGCTCAGCGACCTCCATCTGGGCGAATTTCGGAAAGTATTTCGACAACGGATCGTCGATCAGCAGTAGCCCACGCTCGTGCAACTGCAGCGCCGCGAGCGCCACCATAGGCTTGATCATCGAGGCGATGTTGAAGATCGTGTCTTTCGTCATCGCGACGCCAGCCGCCTTGTCGCGGAAACCGAACGTCTCGAAAGTGACGAGCTTGCCCTTGCGGGCGATCGCGATCACGGCGCCCGGAATACGCCCGGCCGCGATATCGGCGTTGAGGCGCTTGCCGATCTCGCCGAGGCGCTCGGACGACATGCCGACCGCTTCGGGCGCGGCGCGCGGCAGCGGATCGCCGTTCTGGGCAATCGCGGCGGCTGCATTCACGGTGGTGCTGACGGATCGCGACATGGTTTGAGCATAGACCGGAGAACAAAAAATTGCCGCGGCAATTGTGGCCGCCGTCGCGCGGATAAGCATGGTCGCCTCCCTGCGGCGCCTTTTGGGGCGGCGCCTGATGGGGAGACGTTACACCAAGTCGATCTGCTGTTCACCTCGCGTGGGAAGGAGCGCGAACGAGCGGCAATAAATCTTTAGATCGCGGAGTATGGCCCGCGCGTTTGGACGCACGTTACTGGCTTTGCGCCCAAAGGTCATGTTCTAGGAAACCGTCGGCGCGTATGTATGTCGCTGGTCGCGCGCGGAAGAGCTCGAAGCCGGAGATCGCCTGGTTTTGGTCCTCGGAGATGTTCGGGCCGGAGTAGATGACGCCCGCTAGGGCGGTCACAAAGATGCCCTGCGTTGTGAGAAGATTGTAAAGCATCGGGCCGCCGCTGATGCCGCCGTAGTCGTAATTTTCAGGCGGGATACCTTGACCCAAAGCAGGCTCTAGATATTCGCGCTCGATGAGCGATGAAACATTGCGTGGAGACACGCTGTCCACGAGGCCAGCGCCGCAAGCGATGCCGAATTGCAAAGATAGGCGCGAAAGCTGGCGAGTCTCATGTCCGGGAAAGCCCGCATACATAATTCCTTGCTTTTCCGCAGGAGGATCGGGGGGCCAGCGCGTTTGAAGGCCCGAATAGATTGTTCGGTTGATCTGCTGGACTTCACGCGGCGAGACCATGAACGTAGCGATGTCCATGTCTAGATTGATGTCAACGCAGCGAGCGTCCCAATCGAACTGAACTGAAGTGCCTTCGCGACCTCCAAGACGGACTGGCGTCCTGCCGTATTGTTCACAATGGTTTCTCCAACTATTTTCCCCTTCGATGACATGTGCGGCGGTGACGCCGAACAGAGCTTCGTGAGTCTGTAAGAAGAAAGCTGTGCCGTTGCGTGTGAAGAGGGTTCCATCCGGATTGCGGCCGACCCAATAGAGGGGGGCGACAATCGAAGCGGCGAACTTAAGCGCAGGTGGCCCTATTTGACGGGCAATGGCGATTGCTTGCTCTCTCGTAACCACGGCTATCCTTATCGCTTCATTTGCGCTTCCCGCGTGGTACATTGTGGGCAGGCGCAACAGTAAGGAAATGACGCAGAGTGCGCCGCGCCCTTTACCGGCCAATCGACATAAACCCTCGCTCGGAAGAGCGGAGCATAGTTGCAAATATTTAGGGAAGCATCGTGAGCAAGATCAACACATTTCTATCCTATAGCGACCACGATGAGGGGTGGAAAGATTTTCTGCTCTCTCATCTCGGGCTGCTGTCACGTCAAGATGTAGAAATCTGGAGCGAAAGCGATCTTGCTGGAGGCGCGGAGTGGGCGCCACAGATCCAGGCGGCGATTAACAAAGCCGACATAGCGATACTACTGATCTCAAAATACTTCCTGAGCTCCCAGTACATTATGGATCAAGAACTACCCGCTTTGCTTGAGCGGTCTCAAAAGGAAGGCCTCGTTATCCTCCCTATTTTGACCACCCCGACACCTTGGTCGGCAGTAGCTCCCGAACTCGCAAAATTGCGTTTTCTGAATCCCGGTGGACAGCCATTGTCGGAATTTCCGCGTGCCGAAAGAGATAGGATTGTTTCAAGATTCGCGGAAGACATATTGGAAATCGCCGGTGCATTACGCGAACAACGTTTAGATCGTCTCAGTGCACAATCGAAGCCAGCTACCCGTTCACGGAAGGACTACAAGGGCAATATCTTTGTTTCGTATGCTAGAGCTGACTGCGATTTCGCAGAGCTGGTGCAAATGAAGCTAAAGGACGAGGGCTTCACGGCTTGGCTTGACACCGACCGGCTTAGTGCAGGGCAGGATTGGAGGCAGGAGATTGACGAGTCGATTCGCGGTGCATTAGCCGTGATCGCCATCATGTCGCCGGAGTCAAAGCAGTCCGAGTATGTGACGTAGGAATGGGCATTTGCGTGGGGCTGCGGAAGATGAATCTTACCAATCATGTCTTACCAATCATGCTTCGCCCTACTCCCATTCATCCCAGGCTGGCCACCCTCCAGTACCTAGATTTTTCTGTGCCAAGTGCACGGCCATGGCGAAAGCTTTACGCAGCAGTAGCCGAAAGTGCACAAAGCGTGTGATCGTTAGTGGTGGTGTGCCATCAGCTACGGCGCCAGCAGCACCTGCCTGCACCCCGCCGGCAAATCCGCCATCGTGATCGGCGGGCGCGGCTTGGCCGGCTCGGTCGGTGGCGGCGGGTTAAGTACGCCCGGTGAGAACCAGTAATCCAGATTCTTGCCGCAGCCTTCGGTCTCGCCGGCCGGGTCCTGCGCCTTGCACTCCGGGCTTCCGGGCTGGCAGGCGATGCGCACGTGGAAATGATAATTGTGCCCCCACCACGGGCGCACCTTGTGCAGGAACGTGCGGTCGCGGCCGGCCTCGCGGCACAGCGCCTTCTTGATCGCCGCGTTGACGAAGACGCGCTCGACCTTCGGGTCCTCGGCCGCGGCCTTGATCACGGCGAAATGGCCCTGCGTCCAGATTTTCGGGTCGACGTCGCGCTTGTCCTCCGCCACCACGTCGGTCGCCGACATCTCCTCGCGCTCCTCGCGCGAGAGCGGCGTCTTCGGCATCGGGGTGAGCCAGATGTCGGCATCGAGCCCGACCTGATGGCTGGTGTGGCCGGTGAGCATCGGCCCGCCGCGCGCCTGCGCCATGTCGCCGACGAGCAGGCCCGGCCAGTTGGACACCTTCGGCACCTTGTCGGCGAGCCGCTCCATGAACGCGACCAGTTCCGGGTGGCCCCAATTGCGATGGCGCGAGAGCCGCATCACCTGCCAGGTCTTGCCGTTGATCGGCAGCGCGACGCCGCCCGCAAGGCAGCCGCGGGTGTAGAAGCCGATCGAGCGCGCCTCCAGTTGCGCGGGCTTCAGCTTGCGGCCGAACAGCTCCTTGGCGGGGTTCTTCGGATCGTCCGGATTGGCAAGCGGCGGCAGCGGCCTCGCATTCACCGCGCCCTTGTCCTG
>JAXDNY010000233.1:0-11028 GCA_034669145.1 Hyphomicrobiales bacterium | reverse complement strand
CTCGGCGCGCGCCGCAAGAATCCGCTCGCGCGCGGCCTCGAACTCGCGATGCAGATCGGCGAGGAAGCGCAAGGCCGCCGGCGTGAGGATTTCGGCATAGCGCGGCCCGAGCGGCGCCTTGATAGCGACGCCGGGAACGCGCGGCGCGACGGCCGAGGGTTTCGCGATGCGCCGCCGCGCAGCCACGCGAGAGCGCGCCGGACCGCGCCGCACGATCACCTTCAGGCGCCGTCCCGAAGCGCCGAGCCCGGCAAGCTGCCGGCGTGCCGAGCGCTTCAGGACTTTGCCGGGCGCGGCGCCTTTCCGGCGGCGACGCGCGGATTTTGCCGCGCGCGCTTTCGCTGCCGCTTTCCCGGCCGGCTTCTTTTTGGCCGCAGTTTTCTTGGCTGCAGACTTTTTCGCGATTTTTTTCGCCGCGGCCTTTGCCTTCTTGCGCCTAGGTCTTGTTTTCATCCGAACTGCCGTCTCCAGCCGGCGGGCTGAACGGGCGATAGGTGACCGGGGTCGGCTCAGCGGCTGCGGGAGCAGGCGCGGGCGGCGTTGGCGCGGGCTTCGGAGCCGGCGGTGTCTTCGGGGCGAATTTCTTTGGCGCCGGTTTCTTCGGTGCTGATGTCTTCGGGGCAGATTTCTTGGGTGCGGTTTTTTTCTTCGCCGCTGCCGTCTTTTTCAGTGCGGCTTTCTTCTTCGATGCCGACTTCTTCGGGCCGTAGCGCTTCGCCGCTTTCTTCTTCGGCGCGGCCTTCGCCTTCTTCGATTTGGATTTCTTCGCTTTCTTGCGGGCAGCCATGATCGTCCTCCTCACATACGGTTCATCGCGCGAGTGTCAGCGCGCGACCGTGCGGCATTCTACGTCGTGATTTTGATTCTTAGCGAGTCATTCGCGCAGTCCACGCACATGCTTGAGCGAATCCGGCATCGGTCCGCCATGCGCCCAGTCGAGAAGCTCGACGGTGTGCACCACCGGAAGCGCGGTCGCGGGTGCGAGGTGCGTCATGCAGCCGATGTTGCCGGTCGCGATCGCGTCGGCGCCGGTCGCCTCGATGGCGGCGACCTTGCGCTCGCGCAGGCTCCGGGCGATGCCGGGCTGCATGATGTTATACGTGCCGGCCGAGCCGCAGCACAGGTGCGCCTCGGCGATATCCCGTACCTTGAAGCCCGCCGCGGCCAGCAAGTCCTTGGGCTGCTTGTGGATTTTCTGCCCGTGCTGGAGCGAACAGGCGGACTGGTAAGCGACCGCCAAGCCGCTCGTTCGTGCCGGCGTGCCAAGGCCGAGCCGCGCGAGATATTCGGAGATGTCCAGCGCGAGCGCCGAGACGCGCGCGGCTTTCGCCGCATAGGCCGGATCGCCGCGCAGCATGAATCCGTAGTCCTTGATGGTTGTCCCGCAACCAGACGCCGTGACTATGATTGCATCGAGCCCGCCGTTTTCGATTTCGCGCGTCCACACGTCGATGTTGGTGCGCGCTTGCGCGTGGGCCTGTTGCTCGCGTCCCATGTGATGCACCAGCGAGCCGCAGCATCCTTCTCCCGCCGCCAGCACGACCTCGATGCCGTGGCGCGTCAGCAGGCGGATCGCCGCAGCGTTGATCGAGGGCGCGAGCACAGCCTGCGCGCAACCCTGCAGCAGCGCGACGCGGCCTTTGCGGACGCCGTCGGCCGGTATCACTCCCGGGCCCGCCGAACGCCCCGGCAGGCGGGACGGCACGAGGCTCAGCATCGCGATGAGGCGCCGCAGCGTGCCAAGCAGGCCGGAGCCGACCGGGACTGCCTTGCGGCTCCGTGCGCGGCGTGAAAACAGTGCGGCGAGCCGGCCGGGCAGCCATCCGGCCGCCAGCGCGGCGCGGAAGCGCCCGCGATAGGGCAGCACGGCCGCGAGCAGCGCGCGGATCGCGCGATCGGCCCAAGGCCGGCGGTAGGTCTCCTCGATGTGCGCGCGGGCGTTATCGACCAGGTGCATGTAGTGCACGCCCGACGGGCAGGTGGACATGCAGGCGAGACACGAGAGGCAGCGGTCGATGTGTTTCACCACCTCAGCCGTTGCCGGCCGGTCGTTCTCCAGCATGTCCTTGATCAGGTAGATGCGCCCGCGCGGGGAATCGAGCTCGTCGCCCAGCAGCACATAGGTCGGGCACGTCGCGGTGCAGAACCCGCAATGTACGCAGGCGCGTAAAATCTTGTCGGCCTCCGCGACATCCGGATCGGCGAGCTGGGCGAGCGTGAACGAGGTTTGCATCTACACACCCGCCCACATCCGCCCCGGTCCGAATATACCCTTCGGATCGAAGCTTTCCTTCACGCGCTTGGTCAACGCGGCAAGGCCTGCATCCTGCGGCTCGAACACCGGCACGGAGGCGCGGATCGCGGCCGGCGCACGGATCAGCGTCGCATGGCCGTTCCCCGCGACGGCGCGACGCACGCGCGCGGCGCCGCCGTCACCCGTGGCGGAAAGCGCCACCCAGATGAGACCGCCGGCCCAGTCGTAGAAGTATTCGGCCCCCTCCCCGATCGCGGCGGCCACTTCGTGCCCGCGTGTGGGGGCAACGGAGATGCGCCAGAGCGCGCGGGCGCCACCGGTAAACGGCATCACGTTGCGGATCACCCGCCACACATCGCGCGATGCGGCTTCCCCCAGCACCGCGACCTCGCCGAACGGCTTGAGCAGCATTTCGAGCGCGCGGCGGCGATGCACGACCGAGGGCGCGACGCCTTCGAGGCGCAGCGCCATGAGCGCCCTCCCGGCTTCCGCTTGGAGGCTCGCCGCGAGCGGCGCCGGACAATGCGCGGCACCCGAGACATCGTTGGACGAACCCATCGCGGCGCTCATCGCCCGGGCGGCCGCCGCATCGTCGAGCCCGAGCACCAGCACGGTCTCTTCGGTTTCAGCGCGCGGCAGCACCTTCACGGTTACATCCGTCATCGCGGCGAGCGTGCCGTAGGACCCGGCCAGCACCTTGCAAAGGTCGTAGCCGGTGACATTCTTCACCACGCGCCCGCCGGACTTGAAGGTTTCGGCCCGCCCCGACACAGCGGTAAAGCCGAGAAAATGGTCGCGCGCCGCGCCCGCCTTGATGCGGCGCGGGCCGGAGAGGTTCGCCGCGAGCACGCCGCCGATCGTGCCGCGACTCTTTCCGTCAAGGTTTGGTGCCGCACCGAACACCGGGCCATAGTCCATCGGCTCGAAGGCGAGTTCCTGATTGTGTTCCGCCAGCAGCGCCTCGATCTCGGCGACCGACGTGCCGGCCTTGGCGGAGAGGATCAGCTCGTCGGGCTCGTAGAGCGTGACGCCCGAAAGATCCGACAGGTCGAGACTCAGATCCCATTGCGCGGCGCGGCCGATCCCGCGCTTGGAGCCGTGGCCGACGATCTCCAGCGTCTTGCCCTCGCCGAGCGCCCACTGCACGGCGGCTTCGACGTCCTTGCCGTCGCGCGGTTTGAGGATGTTGGTCATCGATTGACGCTAGAACCTCGGAATGTCCGGGAAGGCCACGCGGCCGGCGTGCACGTGCATGCGACCGAGCTCGGCGCAGCGGTGCAGGGTCGGAAACACCTTGCCGGGGTTCAACAGCCCCTTGGCGTCGAAGGCGCATTTCACGCGCTGCTGCTGGTTTAGATCGATCTCGGAAAACATCGCCGGCATCAGGTCGCGCTTCTCCACGCCAACACCGTGCTCGCCGGTGAGCACGCCGCCGACCTCGACGCAAAGCCGCAAGATGTCCGCGCCGAAGGCCTCCGTGCGCTCCAGCTCTCCCGGCTTGTTGGCGTCATAGAGAATGAGCGGATGCAGATTGCCATCGCCCGCGTGAAACACATTGGCGACCCGCAGCTCATATTTCGCCGACAGTTCGCGCATGCGATGCAACACCTGCGGCAGCTTGGCGCGCGGGATCGTGCCATCCATGCAGTAGTAATCCGGCGAGATGCGGCCGACCGCCGGGAACGCGGCCTTGCGGCCGGCCCAGAACAACAGCCGCTCGTCCTCCGAATTCGACACGCGGCAGGTGGTCGAGCCGCATTCCCGCGCTATCGCTTCGACGCGCTCCAGCAGATGATCGACCTCCGCGGCCGGCCCGTCGAGCTCGACGATCAGCAGCGCCTCGACATCGAGCGGGTAGCCCGCATGGACGAATTCCTCGACCGCATGGATCGCGGGCCGGTCCATCATCTCCATGCCGCCCGGAATTATGCCTGCGCCGATGATCCTGCTCACGCACGCGCCGGCATCCTCCGACGACGCGAACCCGACCAGGACCGCACGCGCGGTCTCGGGTTTCTTCAGCAGGCGCACCGTCACCTCGGTGACGACGCCGAGCAGGCCCTCCGAGCCGGTGATCAACCCGAGCAGGTCATACCCGTCCGAATCGAGATGCTTGCCGCCGATGCGGATCACCTCGCCGGTGATCAGCACGATCTCGCAGCCGAGCACATTGTTGGTGGTCATGCCGTATTTCAGGCAGTGCACGCCGCCGGAATTTTCCGCCACATTGCCGCCGATCGAGCAGGCGATCTGCGAGGACGGGTCGGGGGCGTAATAGAAGCCCTCATGCGCGACCGCCTGCGAAATCGCCAGATTGGTGACGCCGGGTTCGACCACGGCGACGCGGTTGTCGAAATCGATCTCGCGCACGCGATTGAACTTGCCCATGCCGAGCAGGACGCCGTCGGCGAGCGGCAGCGCGCCGCCCGACAGCGAGGTCCCTGCCCCGCGCGGCACCACGCGGATGCCGTGCTCGTGGCAATAACGCAGCACTTTCGAGACTTGCCCGGTTGTTTCCGGCAGCACCACCACGAAGGGAAGCTGGCGGTAGGCGGTCAGTCCGTCCGACTCATAGGGGCGCATCTCGCGCTCGTTCGAGATCACGCCCTCGCCCGGCACGATTGCGGATAAACCGCGCACGATCTCGGCGCGCCGCGCCAGCACGGCGGAATCGGGTTCGGGCATTCGAAGCGACATTCACGGCCTCCGGTGGGGCCGTTATAGCGCGCCTTCGCCGAAATCGCAGCCGTCAGAGCGCGCCGATGTACTGGTCTTGCAGATGATCGCGGATCGGCGGCGGAATGAACTTGAACCATTGCCCGAGCGGACCATGCCCCGGCTTTTGTAACAGGTGCCCGAGCGCAGTTTTCAGACTCTGCGGGCCAATTCCACCGGCGATCAAACCGGCCAAAGCGCCCGCCGCGCCGGGGATGGTCATGATCTGCTGTAGATACGCGAACGTTACGTCTGGATCGTTCGAGGGCTGCGCGGTCAGATCGGCAGCCACGAATCTCGCAGCGGGATCACACTGCAGAACACGCCCGACGTGCCGGTAATTGATCGCGGCCGGAGGAACGCGCGCAACGAGATCGCGGCCATGGACCAGTCGGTAGGTCATATTACCGAGCGCGCCGTTGTAGGCGGCCTGAAACGTCGCATCGCCGGTGCGCGGCATGCCGTAAGCGTAGACCGCGCGCGGTGCGTGGTTCTGCGCGACAGCGAAGCGCGCCGCGAGCGCCGCAAGCGCACCTCCGAGACTATGCCCTGTGATGAACAGGGGCTTGTTACGCTGCTGGCTGAGCGTGATGGCCGCGCGGACATCGTTCTCGACCGCATTCATCGCGGCCTGGAAGCCAACATGCGTATTGTCCGGGCCAATTTGCGGATTGAAATCGGTCGCCAAAGTCTCCCAGACCGCCGGATCGGTGCCGGCAAACGAAAGCACCACCGCGTCGGCCCGCTCGCCGAAAACGCCGGTCGTATCAAAACTCGCGACAGGCGAGACCGCGCGGGCGCGAAATGTGGTGACGGGCTCGAATTCCCAGAGCGTCCTGACGCGGTCGATCTTCGCGGCCGTGCCGTTGTTTCCGGATGTGTCCACCTCATAGGCAAGCTGGGCGAACCACATCATCGCCCTGGCATTCGGAAGCGTGAATCCGGATGCCGCGCCAACGAACGTGGCGAACACGTTGCCGGCCTGCGTGTATACCTGGTCGGGAAATTGAACAAAATCGCTCATGGCCGCGCCTCCGATACGCTTGCAACCTCGGGATGCTAGGGCAAACGATGAGTGCGGGCCAGCGCCATGCGGCTGGCAGCGCGCTGCCTTGCGGGGCTGCACTTGCATCGCCAAATACCGCATGCTGGATAGCTGCATCAGAAACCATCCAATTCGAGGATCGCTCGGAATGAAGAAATATGCTGTTGCCGCCATCGCCATCGCGGCTTCCGCCGCTCCCGCCCTCGCCCAGGACCTCGCGGCGGGCGAAAATTCGTTCAAGAAATGCCTGCCATGCCACCGGGTCGGCCCGGAGGCGAAAAACCTGGTCGGGCCGGTGCTCAACGGGCTCGACGGGCGGAAGTCCGGCACGATCGAGGGATACAATTACACCGACGCGAACAAGAACTCCGGCATCACCTGGGACGAGAAGACGTTCGCCGAATACATCACCGATCCGCGCGCCAAGATTCCCGGCACCAAGATGGTGTTCGCCGGCATCAAGAGCGAAAACGAAAAGGCGGCCCTGTGGGCCTATCTCAAGCAGTTCGACGCCAAGGGCGAGAAAAAGTGATCGTTGACCTGCATCAAGGACCCGGACGCGGCGTGGAGTAAACACGGGGGCTGTGCAACCCGAGCGATCGGAGCAGCCATGATCAAGGACCTCATCGTCAACCTCCCGGTCGCGGGCGGCCGCGACGTGGCCGGCCCCTACGCGATTTCCATCGCCGAAACGTTCGGCGCGCACGCCGCTGGTGTCGCGTTCGCCTATGAAGCGGTGATCCCGCCGACCATCATGGGCACGATTCCGGCCTCGTTCATCGAGGACCAACGCACCGAGAACGAGGCGGCCGCCGCCACCGCGCGGGCAAGATTCGATGAGGCCGCGCGCCGCGCCGGTGTGTCGTTCGAGTCATGGAGCACGTGGGCAAGCGTACCGGGCTCTGCCGACCTTTTCGGCGCCATGGCGCGCCGTTTCGACCTGTCGGTGGTCGCGCAGGCCGAGCCGGACAAGCTTTCGCCCGAGGAGGTCATCATCGAGGGCGCGATGTTCGGGTCCGGCCGGCCGGTGGTGGTCATGCCTTATATCCAGAAGTCCGGCGTCAAGCTCGACCGCGTGATGATCGCCTGGGACGCGAGCCGCGCCGCCGCGCGCGCGGTGGGCGACGCGATGCCGTTCCTTGCGCGCGCCAACGCGATCGACGTGGTGATCGTGGCGAGCGAGCAGCCGAAGAGCGATGAGATCCCTGGCGCCGACATCGGCCATCATCTGGCGCGCCGCGGTCTCAAAGTGGAGGTCAAGCGCATCGTCGCAACCGACATCGATGTGGCGAGCGCGCTGCTGTCGCACGCGGCCGACACGGCGGCCGACTTCATGGTGATGGGCGGCTATGGCCACTCGCGCCTGCGCGAATTCATTCTCGGCGGCGCGACGCGCGGCATTCTCAAGGCAGTGACCATCCCGACGCTGATGTCGCATTAACGATTTCGGCGCCGCCCTGCCATGCGGCCTGACCCGGAAGCGCTCACCCGCCACGACGTGTTGTCCGACGGCACGCGCGTTCTGACCCGCCCGCTCAAGCCGGACGATGCGGCGCTCTATCCGGAGTTCGTCGCAGACATCGCGCCGGAGGACTCGCGGCTGCGCTTCTTCTCGGCAGTCCGGGAGCTCTCGGAACAGCGGATCCACGAACTCACGCATCTCGACTACGAACGCGCCATGGCGTTCATCGCGTTCGATGAAGCCCAGTGCAAGATGCTTGGCGTGGTGCGGCTGCATCTCGACGAGGACCGCCGCGACGGCGAATTTGCCGTCATCGTGCGCTCCCCGTTCAAGGGACACGGGCTCGGCTGGCTGTTGATGCGGCGCATGATCGACTACGCGCGAGCGATCGGGCTCGCCCGCGTGCACGGCCAGGTGCTCGCCGAGAACACCACCATGTTGCGCATGTGCGCCCAACTCGGTTTTGCGATCGACGACGATCCGAAGCAGAAGGGGATCAAGGTGGTGAGGCTGGAGGTGGGGAGCGGAGGGGACGGCTGAGCGGCCTCACCCCGGCCTCTCCTCCCCCCGACCCTGAACCTGCTCTGTAGTATTACTTAGATCACCTAAGTATAACTTTGTACACGTAAAAATGTTTTCAAGACAATTACAATAATAAATCGACCATTTGGTTCAGACCTGAAGTTTATTCATAAATCCCGGGCACGTAATCAATAGTCTCCTTGCTATTACTTTTATCGCCTTCATCGAAGGCTCCCAACATTCTTTCAGAATTGAGGAAAATAGATGGCTATTCTCACAGTGGGCCCGACATCCACGTTCCCGACCATCGCCGCCGCCATGGCGGCTGCAGGCACTGGCGACATCATTTCGCTGGAGGCCGGCTATGGAAACGAGAACGCGACGGTGATGGTCGACGGCCTGTCATTCGACGGCGGACCGTCGTCGACCAACATCAACCTGCAGCTTGTCACCGGCATCAGCGCCATCACGCTGCTCGGCACCGCGCCGATCAATGAGCGACCGCCATCGTGGCGATACGCGGAAAAGTTGGATTGAAGAACGTTTTCAATGAATAACCAAACGACTGAAAGTGCCTGGCGCAATCCGCGCACGCGCGCCACTCCTCCGGTACCCCAGCGCCGGAGAGGAAAATGGAGTTTCGTTCAGCCGTCGATGACTTTCTCCGGTTCTGCGCGGTCGAGCGCCAGTTGTCGGAGAATACGCTGCAGGCCTATGCGTGCGATCTTGCCGATCTGCGGCGATGGTTACCCCGCGCCGTCCTCGTCTCCGACATTTCAACCGACACGCTCAAAGGCTATCTGGAGCAAATCGTCGGTGAACGAAAGCTGGCGGGCGCCAGCATCCGAAGACGTTTTGCATGCTTTCGCGGACTGTTCGGCCGCCTCTCGGAGCAGGGTCACGCGACAGACCCATTCGCCGGGTGGCGGCTGAAACTTCCCCGCCGCAAACGATTGCCGCGCGCGCTGTCACGCGACGAGATTTCGTTTCTGCTTTTGAAGCTCCGCCGAGTGACCGACAGCGACGTCTTATTGCGTGTCGCGGTTCGGCTCATGGTCTCGACCGGCGTTCGCGTCGGCGAGCTCTGCAAGCTGCGGGTCGAAGATATCTCGCCCGATGGAGCCTCGCTGCGTGTGCACGGGAAAGGGTCGCGCGATCGGGTGGCCTAT
Source organism: Hyphomicrobiales bacterium (assembly GCA_034669145.1). Classification (GTDB taxonomy): domain Bacteria; phylum Pseudomonadota; class Alphaproteobacteria; order Rhizobiales; family Xanthobacteraceae; genus PALSA-894. The sequence goes on along the minus strand of JAXDNY010000233.1, from coordinate 1,861 downwards.
GTTGCCGACACGACCTTCCGCGCGGAGCTTCGCCGGCTTGTCGAAACCCGCCAAGGCGCAGCGGGGCGCAGCGCGCCCCTCTTTGTCAACCGACAGGGCGTGAAATTGAAGCCTCAATCCATTCGAACGAAGCTTCGCCGCGCTGCGGCCGAAGCCGGACTTGCCCGCCGGATTACGCCGCACATGCTCAGGCACACGGCGGCGACGCTTCTCATCGAAACCGGTGTGGACATCAGGATCGTCCAGCGGCTGCTCGGGCACTCCAGCATCGCGACGACGGAAATTTACACGCACGTGTCGGACGAGGCGCTGCGGGCGAGCCTTGAGAAGGCGAATGTGTTGGGCGGGCTGGTGTAGCTGCAGCAGCATCAAATCCGATTGCACGTCCTACGACTACCAGGCTGATCGCCGCTGTTGGGACACATAACTCCGGATTATGCCTGCAAATCTCACGACGCCACCGGCAAACTTGTCCGTCGTTATTCCCGCCTTGAACGAGGCCGCCACGGTTGCTGGCGTTGTAACCCAGATGCTTTCTTCGCCGCTCGTTCGTGAAGTGATTGTGGTCGACAATGGATCTTCCGACGAGACCTCACTCATCGCCGAACGTGCAAAGGCCCGAGTTATTAGTTGCCCCATCAGAGGGTTGGGAAAAGCGATAAAGGAGGGACTCAGAGTCGCAACCGGCGATTGGGTTCTAAAAATCGATGCTTATATTCAAAACCCAAGTCATACTTGGATTGATCGTTTGATCTCATCTCACCAGGTGGACGTGGGCCTCATAAAGGGATGGTGGACGAATGCCAGGGATCCGATGCCTGTCACAAATCTGGTAGCCAGACCAAGCCTGAAGCGCTTTTTCCCGCAACTTGAAAATCTCGTGATGCCTCTTTCAGGAATTTATCTCTTTCACCGAAATAATACGGCATGGGATTCTCTTCCAGATAATTGGGCGTTCGATGTTGCGCTACTACTGCAAACCCACCGCGCAGGCTTGCGCATTGAGCAAGTATTTCTAGGAGAGGTGATCGATACTCTAAAGCCGGTCTCAAACTATACAAACATGGCGTTTGAATTGATCGACTATCTAAGCCGCCCATCCGAAAGCAACCCGTCTCGTAGCTATTTCTTCTGCCTCGCCCACCCCGACGACGCTGAGCTCTGGTGCGGGGGCACGATGATTAAGCTGCTGGCGATGGGGCATAAAGTTAGTTTGCTAATTGCTGCCGCTGAGGAAGACCGCAAGCGAGAGGCAGTCGATGCGAGCAAATCGCTGGAAAGGCTTTCGCTGACCTTCCTGGGACAAAAAGAATTCGAACTGCTTGACGAACGAACACACGTCGAAGAAGTCGTTCGACAGGTGCGGACGACGCGGCCGCTGGCGATAGTTACACACCATCGCAGCGACCCGAATCTCGATCACCGCCGGTGCTACTCACTTACCATGACGGCGCTTATGCGCCTCGGGCGCCATGAAGCACCGAAGCGTATCTACATGTGTGACAGCTACTACTCACAAATGAATCACCATGGCAGCTTTCAGCCGGACACGTTCGTTGATGTGAGTGATACGGCTGAAGCAAAGTATCGTTTGATCGCGCATCACAACTCTCAGGATACCAAGTTCTGGATTCGCGTGGTTCGCGCCCTTGACGAGCTGAACGGACTAAGAGCTGGCGTCGTTCGTGCAGAAGCATTCGAAACTCTGCCATCCCTCTATGCCACTTCACAAGATATTCTGTAGGTCTGATACAAAACGGTCGAATTGATGCACGCGCTGAAACGCTTTGGTAACGAGTTCACTGAATTTTATTGGAGAGACAATTCCAGAAGGATCGATCCTGACCTGCTCGGCTTCGTC
>JAXDNY010000232.1:0-3361 GCA_034669145.1 Hyphomicrobiales bacterium | reverse complement strand
ACCGGCACGATCGAGAGATAACTGCAAATGGCGGATGCGGCTGAGACGGACGTGAAATCGGCCGGCGAGGCGATTGCGGCGGCTTTGTCGGGCGCGGTGACCGATATCTCTGATGCATACGGGGAAGTCACGCTGAGCGTCGAGACGGACCGCTGGGTCGATGTCGCGCGCTATCTGCGTGAGGATCCCAACCAGCTTTTTGTCTGCTTCATCGACCTTTGCGCGGTCGATTATCCCGTGCGCGAGAAGCGCTTTGAAGTCGTGCTGCATCTCCTGTCGCCGAGACACAATCGGCGCATCCGCGTGAAGACATCGGTCGATGAAGACACGCCGGTGGCCTCGCTTTACGAGGTTTTTCCCGCGGCCGATTGGTTCGAGCGCGAGGCGTACGACCTTTTCGGGGTCTTGTTTTCAAACCACCCCGATCTCCGGCGCATCCTGACCGATTACGGCTTCGACGGGCATCCCCTGCGCAAGGATTTCCCGATGACGGGCTATGTCGAGGTCCGCTACGACGACGAGCAGAAGCGCGTCGTCTATGAGCCTGTGCGGCTCAATCAGGAATTCCGGCAATTTGACTTCCTATCGCCGTGGGAGGGTGACTCGCATTACGAACTGCCGGGAGATGAAAAAGCCAAAGGGCAGGACAGTGCCTGATGAGTAGCGAAGCGCCCGGAGTCCAGAACCTCCGCAACTTCTCCATCAATTTCGGCCCGCAGCATCCGGCCGCGCACGGCGTGCTGCGCCTCGTGCTCGAACTCGACGGCGAAGTGGTGGAGCGCGTCGATCCGCATATTGGGCTCCTCCACCGCGGCACCGAGAAGCTGATGGAGGCGCGCACTTATCTGCAGAACGTTCCTTATTTCGATCGGCTCGACTATGTCGCTCCGATGAGCCAGGAGCACGCTTTCTGCCTCGCCATCGAAAAGCTGATGGGGATCGAGGTGCCCCGGCGTGGCCAGCTCATCCGCGTGCTTTATGCCGAGATCAGCCGGCTCTTGTCGCACCTGCTCAACGTCACGACGCAGGCGATGGATGTCGGCGCGCTGACGCCGCCGCTCTGGGGGTTCGAAGAGCGCGAAAAGCTGATGGTTTTCTACGAGCGCGCCTCCGGCTCGCGCATGCACGCGAATTATTTCCACACCGGCGGTGTCAAAAGCGATCTGCCGGACAGACTTGTCGAAGACATCGGCGCATTCTGCGATCCGTTCTTGAAAGTCGTTGACGATCTCGAAGAACTCTTCATCCACAACCGAATCTTTAAACAGCGCAACGTCGATATCGGCGTGGTCACGCTCGATGAATGCTGGGCCTGGGGCTTTTCCGGCGTGATGGTGCGCGGCTCCGGCGCCGCCTGGGATTTGCGCAAGGCGCAGCCCTACGAATGCTACGAGGAGATGGACTTCGACATTCCCGTCGGCCGTAACGGCGACAATTACGATCGGCAGGTGATCCGCATGGCAGAGATGCGGGAATCCACCAAGATCATGAAGCAATGCGTCGACAAGCTGATGATCGCGGAAAATCGCGGGCCGGTGTCGGTGCGCAACAACAAGGTCGTGCCGCCCTCGCGCGCCGAGATGAAGCGTTCAATGGAAGCCTTGATCCATCATTTCAAGCTGTATACCGAAGGCTATCACGTCCCGGCCGGCGAGGTTTATGCCGCGGTCGAAGCGCCGAAGGGCGAGTTCGGCGTGTATCTCGTTTCCGACGGCACCGACAAGCCCTATCGCTGCAAAATTCGTGCGCCCGGCTTCGCGCATTTGCAGGCAATGGATTTCATGTGCCGCAAGCACATGCTCGCGGATGTGTCAGCGATCCTCGGTTCGCTCGACATCGTCTTCGGGGAGGTGGACCGCTAATGTCCGTCCGCCGCCTCGCTGAAATCCAACCCGAATTCTTTGAGTTCACGCCGGAAAACCGGGCTTGGGCCGACAAGCAGATTGAGAAATATCCGCCCGGACGGCAGGCCTCCGCGATTATTCCGCTGCTCTGGCAGGCGCAGAAGCAGAACGGTTATTGGCTGCCGAAGCCGGCGATCGAGAAAGTCGCGGAACAGCTCGGCATGCCGTTCATTCGCGCGCTCGAGATCGCCACCTTCTATACGATGTTCAATCTCGAACCGGTCGGGAAATTTTACATCCAGATGTGCGGCACGACACCATGTGTGCTGCAAGGCTCGGATGCCATCAAGTCCGTGCTCGATCGCCGCATCGGGCCGGCGCACAAAATGACGGCTGACGGGCTTTTCTCCTGGACCGAAGTCGAATGCCTCGGCGCCTGCTGCAACGCGCCGATGGTGCAGATCAACGACGACTATTACGAGGACCTGACGGCAGAGAACTTTGAAAAACTCCTCGACGATCTGGCCGCCGGCCGTGAGGTGAAGACCGGCTCGCAGATCGGCCGTGTCACGTCCGAGCCCGTCGGGGGGTTGACAAGCCTCACGGAATTCTGGGGCAAGGACGGCCGGAGCGGCCCTGGCCGGCTGCGGAAGCAAGGCACGGCGCCCGACCATGCCGCCGCTGCCGACGAGAAGGCGGCGCAGGATGCGCAGCCCGGACTGAATGCACCGGCGCACGAGCAAATCACGCGGGATCGCGAGCAGCGCAAGGGCAAGCCGACCGACTCGATCGCCGACACCGGCACGCGCACCGAGCGCCCGGTCGAAGGCGAGGGAAAGCGCGCCGACGAGGCCGTTCGCGCAAACACCAACCCCGTGACGCCAGGCGCGGCAAGTGCGTCGGGACAAACCACGCCGCATCCGGGCGCGGGCACCGGCTCGGAATCCCAAAAGGAGGGCGTCTCGCAAGCAAGCGCGCCCGAACAGGCGAGCAGAACGCAGGCGGATACTCAATCCGGCGTCAAACAAACGGCAGGCGTGCCGGCCGACAAGGCGGCCGATGCGGCACCCGGTGAAGCCACGTCCAGCGATCGCCGCGGTAAGGACATGCCATGAGGACGACATGGCCAAGGTAACCACCGAACTGATTTACGAGGTGCTGAAGGCGATGCAGTCGCGCCTCACCGAAATCGAGGAGCGAATGCGTGAAATTCGCGTAGAAATGAACGCCATCCGCGGACACATGGTCGCTTTGCAGCAGGATGTCGCCAATATCTACAATCGGGTTTCCGTCGTAGAGACCCGCCTTGATCGCATCGAGCGGCGTCTTGAATTCGCTGATGCACCTTCAGTTTGAAGCCGGATAAACATGCTCGCCGACAAGGATCGCATCTTCACCAATCTCTACGGCTTCGGCGACTGGGGCCTCGAAGGCGCGCGCGAGCGCGGCGCGTGGGACAACACAAAGGCGCTGATCGACAAGGGCAAGGACTGGATCATCGCCGAGATGAAGGCCTC
>JAXDNY010000231.1:0-2527 GCA_034669145.1 Hyphomicrobiales bacterium | reverse complement strand
ATGTGCGCCATTCGCGCGCATCGTTTGCACCAGCGTACGGCCGCCGCGGGTGAGCACGATACGCTCGTCGAGGATGCGTTCGACGATTTTGTGTTCGAGGCCGCGCAACAGGGCAACGCGCTCGCGTAGAGCGGGCTCGAACGCGATTTCGCCGCGCATGGCGCGCTCGGTGATGGCTGAGACCTTGTCCTTCAGGCCGACGAAGTCCGCGAGCTCGTCGATACATTCCTGCCGGATCATGGTTGAATCCATGTCGGCAAGCAGGAGTCTCTTGCGGCGGTGCGCGCGGGGCTGAATAAAGACATCGATCGGCAGGCGGGTGAGCGCAGTGCGAATCTGATCCGCCAGCTTGCGCGGCTCGATCGGATCAACGGGCGCGAACGGAATATCGGCCGCGACTTGCGGCGCGAGCGATTTGGGGCCTGCCGCATTCGGCAGCAACGCCGCGGCACGTGCGATCACCGCATCGTCGAGGACCGGCGCATCTTCCGGGGTGACGAGTGTTGCGACATGCGTCATAAGGCAGCGAAACTCAAGCGAGGAAGATTTGTATTCTGCGATCCTCATCGCAGGCCCGACGGCCAGCGGCAAGTCCGCTCTCGCGTTGCGGCTTGCCAACCGACTTGGTGGGGCGATCCTCAACACCGATTCGATGCAGGTCTACCGCGATCTCCGCGTTCTTACGGCGCGTCCGTCCAGTGAAGATGAGGCGCGCGTCCCGCATCTTCTCTTCGGCACAATCGATGGCGCGACGAATTTTTCCGTCGGGCAATATCTCGACGCCGCAGGCGAAGCGATCAGCGCTGCGCGCGCCGCGGATCGCATGCCGATCTTTACCGGCGGCACGGGCCTCTACTTCAAGGCACTGCTGCATGGTTTGTCGGACATACCCGCTGTTCCGGCAAATGTGCGTGCACAAATGCGCGAAGAAGCCGCAGGACTGTCTCCAGCGCAATTGCATGCGCGCCTTGCCGCACGCGATCCGCAAACCGCTGCGCGCCTGCGCCCAAGCGATCCGCAACGCATTCTGCGTGCGCTCGAAGTTTTTGCCGCGACTGGCCAGCCGCTCGCATCCTTTCAGGGATCGCGCGCCAAGCCGCTGCTCGATGCGCAACAATGCCTCTGCCTGTTCATCGGGCCGCCGCGCGCGGCGCTGCACGCCGCTACCAATCAGCGCTTCGACACAATGGTCGCCGCCGGCGCGCTCGATGAAGTGGATGCGTTGCGCCAGCGCAAGCTCGATCCCGTGCTGCCGGTCATGCGCGCGCATGGCGTGCCGCATCTCATCGCGTATCTTGAGGGCCGCATCCCGCTGCAGGAAGCGGCGCGCCTCAGCAAGCGCGACACGCGCGCCTACGTCAAACGCCAGTTCACCTTCGCGCGCCATCAACTGGCGGAATTCCTGTGGCTTGCGCCGGATCAATTCACGGCGCTAGCCAGCGCGCGAGTTCCCCCAGGTCCTTGACTGCGACATCGACCGGCACCGAGGGCGTTGTTTCACCCGTCCCGGGACCGTGCTCGTCCGGGCGCGCGACATGCGCGGTCATGAGCCCGCATTTGGCGGCCGCCGCGAGATCAGCGGAATGCGCCGCGACCATCATGCAGGCCTTGGGCGGCAGATCGAAAGCGTCGCAGGAGGCAAGGTAAACGCGTGGCTTCGGCTTGTAGTCGCCGGCAACTTCGGCGCCGAGAATCGCGTCCCACCACACGCCATTATGGCGCGCGAGATGGACCATAAGCGAGATGTTGCCGTTCGAAACCGGTGCGAGCAGCGCGTGTGAGCGAAGCTTCGCGAGGCTGGCCGTCACGTCCGGCCATGCGTCGAGTTTGTGCCAGGCGAGCACCAGCGCGTGGCGCGTCGCCTCGTCCGTTTTGTCGAGGCCGAAACGGGCGAGGATACGCTCGAGATTGCGGCGATGGACGACGTCGAGCCGGGCGAAGGGCTGACGGCCGGCACGTATCTCCTCCATACCCGGCTGGTATTCGCCGCGCCACGCGTCGGCGAAGGCCGACCAGTCGAGGTCGAAGCCTTTTGGCGCGAGCACGGCGCGCGCCTCGCGTGCCACCCCCGAGCGCCAATCGACGAGGGTGCCGAACACGTCGAAAAACAGCGCCTTGGGTTTTATCGGCACACGCGCGGTCTCCGGGGTTGCGGAGGTCCGGTTGAAGCGCGCCGCATCGGGCGAAGTCAATGCCGGGGCAGGGTGGCGCCTTGCTCCAGCGGGGTGCCTGTGGCACAAGGCGCCGCCGCTTCAGGGCCCGGTACGGTCCTTCGCGTCTGCTGCCGTAGCTCAGTGGTAGAGCACTCCCTTGGTAAGGGAGAGGTCGAGAGTTCGATCCTCTCTGGCAGCACCATCCGCGCCGACGAGCGCCGGGGCCGTTCAGCGATGTGCGTCGGAGCCGCGCCATAGGGAGGTCGGTCTGGACCGGGCTCGTGCCGACAGGCTGAAGGCGGCCTTGCGGGAGAACCTCAAGCGCCGGAAGGCGCAGGCGAGGGGCCACGCTGCCACGCCCGAACCACCGGGTA
>JAXDNY010000230.1:0-4850 GCA_034669145.1 Hyphomicrobiales bacterium | reverse complement strand
TGGCCGGTCATCTCTGGCCGAATTTCCGGAGATGGACCTATCCGCGAGGACGGTCACCGGGTGCGGCGCTTCCGCACCAGCGCCTGTCGGCGTTCTGCTCCCCTCTTTTTTCGGGAGCGGAAAACAGACGAGGGCACCCGCCCCCTGCCGATCGGGCCGGCGGAGCTTTGGCTGTCTGACAATTGAATCGGGATGAAGTGCGCGCGGCAAACTCGGTGCGCCCTCTCCCCCGCTTGCGGGGGAGAGTTGGAGAGGGGGAATGCTCCGCGCGAAAGTTGCCCCCTCCCTAGCCCTCCCCCGCAAGCGGGGGAGGGGACCGACCGAGCGCGTGGCATGTGCTATCGCACGCCACACCACCGCGCTAAGACTCACGCCCATGATCCGTCCCGTCCTCACCGAGCTTGCGCTGTTCCTGCTGCCGTTCGCGGTCTACGCGGTCTATCTGTGGGCCACGCAGGCGGGCGTGCTGCATCCGGAATCCTGGCCGCTCTCCACCCTGATGTGGCTCACCATCGTGGCGCTCGTCCTGATGGCCGGCAGCTTCATCGTGCTGGCGCAGTGGGGCGGCGACCCGGCGGGCTCGGACTACATCCCGGCGCACATCGAGAACGGCAAGCTCGTCCCGGGGACGACGAAGTGAAAATCGACGCGGCGTGGCTCACCGAGAAGCCGCTCGCGGAATTGCTGTCCGTACTCGATCGCGACGGCGAGGAGGCACGCGTGGTCGGTGGCGCGGTGCGCAACACACTGCTCGGGTTGCCGCATGGCGACGTCGACGTGGCGACCACGGCGCTGCCGGCCGAGGTGACACGCCGCGCCGAAGCCGCGGGCTTCAAGGCGGTGCCGACCGGCTTCGACCACGGCACCGTCACGGTGGTGATCGAGGGCCGCCCGTTCGAGGTGACGACCTTGCGCGAAGACGTCGAGACGTTCGGGCGCCACGCGACCGTGAAGTTCGGGCGCGACTGGAAGCGCGACGCCGAACGGCGCGACTTCACCATGAACGCGCTGTCGCTCTCGGCCGACGCGACGGTGCACGACTACGTCGGCGGGCTCGCGGATCTGCGCGCGCATCATGTGCGCTTCATCGGCGACGCCGCGACGCGCATCCGCGAAGATTATCTGCGCATCCTGCGCTTCTTCCGCTTTCACGCGTATTACGGGCAAGGCCATCCGGACGCCGACGGCCTGCATGCCGCGATCGTCATGCGCGCTGGCCTCGAACAGCTCTCGCGCGAGCGCGTGCGCATGGAGCTGATGAAGCTGATGGTGGCGCCGCATGCGGTGCCGGCGCTCGCCGTGATGGCGGAGGCGGGGCTGCTCAGCGTGCTCGGCGGCGTGCCGTATCTGGCAAGCTTCGCCAACATGGCAAAGGTCGAAGCGGCGTGCGGGCTTGTCCCCGACGCAACCCGCAGGCTCGGCGCGCTCGGCGTGTGGATACCGGAGGATGCCGAGCGGCTGTGGCAGCGGCTGCGGCTCTCGAATGCCGAGCACGAACGGCTTGCCGCGATGGGCGACACGTGGTGGCGCGTGTCGCCGGGACAAGGCGAGGCGGCGGCGCGCAGGCTGATCTATGCGCTCGGCCCGGAGCAATTCCGAGAGCGCGCACTGCTCGCCTGGACGCGCTCGGACGCGAGCGTGCATGACGAAGCGTGGCGCGGCCTTGCGATGCTGCCGGAGCGCTGGAGCGCGCCGGTGTTTCCGCTTCGTGCCGCGGACTTCATCGCACGCGGGGTCGAGAAAGGTCCCTCGCTCGGCGCCGCGCTCGCGCGTGCCGAGGAGGCCTGGATCGGCCGAGGCTTTCCGCTGGACCGCAGAGCGCTCAACGAGATCGTCAACGATGCGCTCGGCGGCTGACTTATTCGGCCGCCTGCATGGTGCGGGCTTCGTCGGCGCCCGCCTGCATGGTCGCGGCGACCAGCAGATAGACGCGCACCCAGGCGCGCTCGACTTCGGGCGTGAACGCGTCGGCGAGCCCGCGCTCCAGGGTCCAGATCAGCGCTTCGCCGACGACCTTGTAGTGGGAATCCTTGACGCCATACCCGGCGTGGCGCGCGCCGAGCGTCATCAGTTGCGGCACCAGCGCGTCGAGATCGGTCAGGCTGTGCACGGCGGTCGCGAGCATGACCATCAGCTTGCGCTTCTGGTCGCGCATGTCGTTCGGGAACATGTGGCGCAGGCTCGGCGCGAGGTAGAACAGCCGGTCATAGAACAGGTCCGCGGCAAGCCCCGCGATCGGCACGACGAGATCGAACGTCTTGCGCACGAGCATGATGTCGGTCTCGGTCGGCGCGTTGTTGTCAGTCTGCGGGGTCTGCACGGCGGGCCTCTGCGGTTGGCGATGAGCTGGAACCAATTTGTCGCGCGCGTACGCGCCGTGGTTCGCATTCGACTCGTATTGCGCGTGTTTGAATTGTATCGTCGGTATCCTGAGGCACCGGTCAGGGTTAATGCGTACCAGCCGAACTCCCGCCGACATCGCGGCGCGCGCCGCGCAAGCGCGAGGCCGACGCGTTCCGGCGCGAGACCTTCGCGCTGCCGCGCGAGCAGGCGCGGGAGAAAGCGCGCGAGGTTTTTCGCCGCTATCCCAAGCCCGCCTACATGACCGAGATCGAAAGCTGGCGCGAACTGCCCGACGGGCGCATCGAGTTCACCATGCGGCGGCTGCCGACGGCGGATTGACGCGCGTGATCCCGAAAAGTGGGCACCGGTTTTCGGACAAAATCATGCGCCAACAAGAATTTGGAACGCCGTGATGCGCAGGTTCTGGCGCGGGCTTGCGATTTTCCTGGTGGGCGGCGTGCTCGGGACCGGTTTCGGCGTCGCGCTCGGGTTCTTCGTCTATCCGTTCGTGTTTCCGCCGCCCGCTGCCACGGACCAATTGAGCGAAGCCGACAAGGCGAAGCTCGTCGCGACCGGCACGTTCATCCACGCCAATCCGTCCGACCCGATTCACTGGGGCCGCGGCAAGGTTTCGGTCTACGAGCGCGCGGTGTTTCTCGAGCCGGACTTCGAAGTCGGCCCGGGCCCGGCGTTCCACGTCTATCTCGTGCCGAAGCTCGGCATCCGCCAAAGCGCCGATCTCGGCGAGGCGATGTTCGTCGATCTCGGCGGATTGCGCGCCTTCAAGGGGAGCCAGCGCTACGCGATCCCAGCCGGCGTCGACCTGAAGAACTATCAAAGCGTGATCATCTGGTGCCGGCAGTTCAGCGTGCTGATCTCGCCCGCGGACCTGGCGGCGAAATAGGTGCTCGCGGCCCTCGCCGATCTCTCGGTCTTCGAGCTCTCGCTGATCGCCGGAATGGCGATCGTCGCCTCGGTGATTGGCGGCGTGGCGGGTTACGGCACCGGCGCGCTGATGCCGCTGGTGCTGGTGCCGATCGTCGGGCCCGAGCCGGTGGTGCCGATCATCGCGATCTCGGCGCTGTTCACCAACTCAAGCCGCGCCACCGCGTTCCGGAAGGTGATCGACTGGCGCCGCGCGGCGATCATCCTGGCGTGCGCGCTGCCGACCACGATGCTCGGCGCGTGGGGCTACACCATGCTCACCGGCGCCGGCGCCATGCTGGTGATCGGCAGCATGATGGTGCTGAGCGTGCCGCTGCGGCGGTTGTCGAAAAAACGCGGGCTGACGCTCGGCGAAGGCGGGCTTGCGGTTGCCTCCGTGCTGTGGGGCTTCGTGGTCGGCGGCACGAGCGGCGCGGGCATCATCCTGCTCTCGCTGCTGATGGCGGTCGGACTCGAGGGCGCCGCCGTGATCGCGACCGACGCGGCGATCTCGATCATCATCGGCATCGGCAAGATCGGCGTGTTCGGCGTGTTCGGGGCAGTGACGCCCAAGGTGGTGGCGGTCGCGCTGCTGATCGGCGTCGTGGCATTCCCCGGCGCATTCCTCGCGAAGGCACTGGTCGAGCGCCTGCCGGTGCACGTGCACACCGCCATCCTCGACGCGGTGGTGATCGGCGGCGGACTCCTGATGGTGATCGGCGCGCTGATGCGCGCATGATCAGGGCCAATTCACCACGGGCGGCATGGAGGACAGGATCGAGTCGACGTTCCCGCCGGTGCGCAGGCCGAAAATCGTGCCGCGATCGTAGAGCAGGTTGAACTCCACATAGCGCCCGCGGCGCACCAACTGCTCATCGCGTTCGGCTTCGCTCCACGGATGCTCGAAATTGCGCCGCACCAGCTCGGGATAGATGTTCAGGAACGCGCGCCCGACATCCTGCGTGAACGCGAAGGCGGCATCCCAGTCGGTCTCCAGGTAATCGTAGAAAATGCCGCCGATGCCGCGCATCTCCTTGCGGTGCTTGAGATAGAAATACTCGTCGCACCAGTTCTTGAATTTCTCATAGGGCGCCACAGCGGCATGCGCGTCGCAGGCGGCCTTCATGGCGGCATGGAAGGCAATGGTGTCCGGATCATCCTGCGTGCGGCGGCGGTCGAGCACGGGCGTCAGGTCGGCGCCGCCGCCGAACCAGGCCTTGGTGGTGACCACAAAGCGCGTATTCATGTGCACGGCCGGCACGTGCGGATTGTGCATGTGGGCGATCACAGAGACGCCCGAGGCCCAGAAGCGTGGGTCATCCGCGGCGCCCGGGATTTCCTTGCGGAATTCCGGCGCGAACTCGCCATGTACGGTGGAGGCATGCACGCCGACCTTCTCGAACACGCGGCCGGTCATCATCGCCATCGTGCCGCCGCCGCCCGGCTTCCCCGATTGGTCGGTCCGTTCCCACGGCGTGCGGAGAAACCGCCCGGGCGCGCGGTCGCCCAGCGGCGCGCCGGCCGGCAGCGCATCCTCGAGCGCCTCGACTGCCGCGCAGATGTCGTCCCGCAACATCTCGACC
>JAXDNY010000229.1:0-9117 GCA_034669145.1 Hyphomicrobiales bacterium | reverse complement strand
GGCGCGGGATCGGGCTTCGGCTCGGCGGCAAGCAGCGCGCGCGTGTAAGGATGCTGCGGCGTGTCGAACACATCGGCGACCGGCCCGGTTTCGACGATCTTGCCGTCCTTCATCACGCAGACCACGTCGGCGATCTTGCGCACGATGCCGAGGTCGTGGGTGATGAACAGCATCGCCATGCCGAGCCGCGTCTGCAGCTCCTTCAACAGCTTGAGGATCTGCGCCTGCACGGTGACGTCGAGCGCGGTGGTCGGTTCGTCGGCGATCAGCAGGTCCGGCTCGTTGGCGAGCGCCATCGCGATCATCACGCGCTGGCGCTGCCCACCGGAAAGCTGGTGCGGATAGCTCGCGAGCCGGCCTTCCGGATCGGCGATGCCGCACAGGCCTAAGAGTTCGAGGATGCGCCCGCGTGCCCGCTCGCCGGTGATCCCGCTGTGCAGCAGCAGGATCTCGCCGATCTGCTTCTCGATGGTGTGAAGCGGATTGAGCGAGGTCATCGGCTCCTGGAAGATGATCGTTATGTCGTTGCCGCGCACTTTGCGGATTTCACGCTCGGGCAGGCCGAGCAGTTCCTGCCCCTTGAAGTGCACCGTGCCGGAGGGATGGCTCGCCGCCGGATAGGGCAGCAGCTTCATCACCGAGAGCGCCGTGACCGACTTGCCGGAACCGGATTCGCCGACCAGCGCGACGGTCTCGCCCTTCTTCAGCTCGAACGAAATGCGGTCGACCGCGAGCAGTTGCCGCTCGCCCTGGCGGAAGGCGACGGAGAGATCGCGGACGGAGAGGAGGGGTTGAGACACGGCGTCCACGATATTCACCCGAACGTCTTCCTTGGATCGAATGCGTCGCGCACCGCCTCGCCGATGAAGATCAAGAGCGAGAGCATGAACGCCACGGTGATGAACCCGCACAGCCCGAGCCACGGCGCCTGGATGTTGGCCTTGCCCTGCGAGAGCAGTTCGCCGAGCGAGGGGGAGCCGGGCGGCAGGCCGAAGCCGAGGAAATCGAGCGCGGTCAGCGTCATCACCGAGGACGAGACGATGAACGGCAGGAATGTCATGGTCGCAACCATGGCGTTGGGCAGCAGGTGGCGGAACATGATGGTGCGGTTCGAGACGCCGAGCGCGCGCGCGGCCTGGATGTATTCGAAATTGCGCCCGCGCAGGAATTCGGCGCGCACCAGCCCGACCAGCGAGACCCATGAAAACAGCAGCAGGATCCCGAGCAGCACGAAGAACCCCGGCACCAGCACCGACGAGATGATCAGCAGCAGATAGAGCGACGGGATCGAGGTCCAGATTTCGATGAAGCGTTGGAACAACAGATCGGTCCAGCCGCCGAAATAGCCCTGCACGGCGCCGGCAGCGACCCCGATGATCGACGAGATGATGGTCAGCGTCAGGCCGAACAGCACCGAAATGCGGAAGCCGTAGATCATCCGCGCCAGTACGTCGCGGCCCTGATCGTCGGTGCCGAGCCAGTTGTACTCGAGATCGCGGCAGCCGGTGCCGCCGATCTTCTCGGCGGCCGCTTTGCATTGCTCTTCCTTGAGCATCCAGGTCGGCGGCGAAGGCGCGGGTGTCGGCAGATTGAGATTGTGTGTCGAATAGGAGAAGTGGATCGGCGGGAAGTGCATCGTCCCGCCCTTCTCGGCGATCAGCTTCTTCAGGTACGGGTCGCGATAGTCAGCCGCGGTTTCAAACTCGCCGCCGAATGCGGTTTCCGGATAGGTGAAGAGGACCGGAATGAAGGTCTTGCCTTCGAGCCGCACCAGGAACGGCTTGTCGTTCGCCAGGAATTCGGCGAACAGGGTCACGAAGAACAGCACCAAAAATATCCAGAACGCCACGTAGCCGCGGCGGTTCGCCTTGAAGTTCAGCCAGCGCCGCCGGTTGATCGGCGACATCACGAGCGAGTGCCGCTCCGGCGGCACGTCGAGACCCATCACGCCGATAGCGGTCGTGTCCGGGGTCAAGGAAGGTGGTGTGTGGGCGTCCACGCTCACACCTCCCGGGTCTCGAAATCGATGCGCGGATCGACCCAGGTGTAGGTGAGGTCGGCGATCAGGTTCACCAGAAGCCCGACCAGCGAGAAGATATAGAGCGTGGCGAACACCACCGGGTAGTCGCGGTTAAGCACGCTCTCGAAACCGAGCAGGCCGAGACCGTCGAGCGAGAAGATCGTCTCGATCAGCAGCGCGCCGGTGAAGAACGCATGCACGAATGCGCCGGGAAAGCCTGCGATCACGATCAGCATCGCGTTGCGGAAGATATGGCCGTAGAGCACCTGGCCGCTGGTGCAGCCCTTGGCGCGCGCGGTCAGCACATATTGCTTGCGGATTTCATCGAGGAACGAGTTTTTTGTCAGCAGCGTCATCGTGGCGAAGGCCGCCAGCGCCATCGAGACGATCGGCAGCACGAGATGCCAGAAATAATCGAGGATCTTGGCGTACCACGGCAGCGCAGCCCAGTTGTCCGAAGTGAGCCCGCGCAACGGGAAGAAGTCCCAGAACGAGCCGCCCGCGAACAGGACGATCAGCAGGATCGCAAACAGGAATCCAGGGATCGCATAGCCGATGATGATCAGGCTCGACGTCCACACATCGAAGCGCGAGCCGTCGGCGACGGCCTTGCGGATGCCGAGCGGGATCGAGATCAGGTAGGTGAGCAGCGTCATCCAAATGCCGAGCGACATCGAGACCGGGAGCTTCTCCTTGACGAGCTGCAGCACGCTGGTATCGCGGAAAAAGCTCTTGCCGAAATCGAACGTAGCGAAATTCCACAGCATGATCCCGAAGCGCTCGTAGGCCGGCTTGTCGAAGCCGAACTGCTTCTCGAGATTCTTTATGAATTCCGGGTCGAGGCCCTGCGCGCCGCGGTATTTCGAACTGGCCTCTCCGCCGGGGACGCCTTGCGCGCGCGAGCCGAAATCGCCGCCCTGCGAGCCCGAAATGCGCGAGGTCGCGCCGGTGTCGGAGCCGGAAATCTGCGCGATCACGCGCTCGACCGGCCCGCCTGGCGCGAACTGCACGACGATGAACGAAACCAGCAGGATCCCGAGCAAGGTCGGAATCATAAACAGGATGCGGCGGATGATATAGGCGGCCATCGTCTATTCGACTTCTCTCGCGAGATTCGCGCTTACCATTGAACGTTCTTTGAGCATGATCTTATCCGAAATCGGTTCCCCTCTTCGGGATCGTGCTCTCTAGCGCCCCCGCTCGAGTTTCGCCGCCTTGTCCTGATCGTACCACCAGGTCTCGGGAATGCCGCGCCAAAATCCGGGCTTTTTCTCCGGGAAGCCGAACACGTCCCAATAGGCGACCCGGTGCGCCGCCAGGTACCAATGCGGAATCCAGTACCGCCCGGCGCGGATCATCCGATCGAGTGCGCGGCACGCGGTGGTCAGTTCGCCGCGCGTTTCGGCCTCCAGAATCTTTTCGACCAGCGCATCGACAACCGGATCGGCGATGCCGGCGAGATTGAA
Source organism: Hyphomicrobiales bacterium (assembly GCA_034669145.1). Lineage (GTDB taxonomy): Bacteria > Pseudomonadota > Alphaproteobacteria > Rhizobiales > Xanthobacteraceae > PALSA-894. Next base: position 5,631 of record JAXDNY010000229.1, on the reverse strand, counting down.
CGAGCCGTTCATTTTCGCCGACTGGGAGGTAAAATACGAACGCAGCGAGTCGCCGGGGGTCGCCGAGAAATTGAAGCGCTGGACCGTGATGTCGAAATCGAATTCGTCCACGCGCTTGCGGTATTGCACCGGATCGACGACACGCAAGGTCGCGTCGATGCCGATGGTGGCGAGATTCTTGATGAACGGCATGTGGTGCGGCTGAAAGGTTGGCTCGTCGATCAGGAATTCGAATGTAACCGGCTCGCCATTCTGATCGACGCGCTTGCCGTCCTTGATGGCGTAACCCGCCTGCTGCAGCAGTTGCGAGGCTTTGCGCAGCATTGCGCGGTCCTGTCCCGAGCCATCGGACACCGGCGGCACGAACGCCTCGCCGAACACCTCGTCCGGCACCTTGCCGCGGAACGGCTCCAGCAGCGCAAGCTCGGCCTCGTCCGGCTTGCCCTCGGCGGTCATGTTGGAATTCTGGAACACCGAGAACGTGCGCTTGTAGGCGCCGTACATGATGGTCTTGTTGGTCCACTCGAAGTCGAACGCATGGATGATTGCCTCGCGCAACAGCCGGTTCCTGAACTTGTCGCGCCGCGTGTTCATGAACCAGCCCTGCCCGCCCGACGGCGTATCATCAGGCAGGATCCTCTGCTTGACGCGTCCGTCCTTCAGCGCCGGGAAATCGTAGCGCGTCGCCCAGGTGCGCGCGGTGAACTCCTCGCGAAACAGGTAGTTCTTCGCGGTAAATCCCTCGAAGCCAACGTCGCGGTCGCGGTAAAATTCGTAACGAACGACATCGAAATTGTGGTGCCCGCGCATCACCGGCAGGTCCGCGCCCCACCAGTCCTTCACGCGCTCGTATTCGATATAGCGGCCGGATTCGAAACGCCCCACCTTGTACGGTCCGGAACCGAGCGGCGCGTCGAGCGTCGTTTCGTCGAAATTGCGGGTGGAATAATACGCGCGCGAGAAGATCGGCAGGCCGGCGACGAACAGCGGCACGTCGCGCGCGCGCTTCGGCGCGAATTTCACCACCACCGTCGCGTCGTCCTCGGCTTCGGCGCTGATGAGATCGCGCGTGAGCTGGCCGATGATCGGGTGGCCTCTTTCCTTCAGCAGCCTGAGCGAGAACGCAACGTCGTGCGCGGTAAGCGTCGTGCCGTCGTGGAAGCGCGCCTCGGGGCGCAGCAGATAGCGGTAGGTCAGCCGGTCGGCGGAGATGCGCACCGCGCGCGCCGCAAACCCGTACATGGCGTCGGGCTCATCGCCGACCGCCTGCATCAAGGTCGCGAAGGTAAGGTGCATGCCCTGCGCGCCGTCGCCTTTGAGGATGTAGGCGTTCAGCGAATTGAAGGTGAGGAAATTCTGATTGTATTGGCGCGAGGGGCCGATCTGCGAGAACACTCCGCCCTTCGGGGCGTTCACCTCGACATATTCGAGGTGTTTGAAATCGGCCGGGTACTTCAGGTCGCCGAACGACGAGATGCCGTGGACTTCCTTCTCGTCGGCAAGCACGCGCGTCGCAAGATTTGTACTTCCGGCGAGCGCACCGACGCCGATCACCAACGCTTCGCGGCGCGTGAGGGCCACTAACGCGATCCTGTCTTGGCGGCGCGTTCCGCATCCCACCACCAGATGGTCGGAAACGACGACGAGCCGTATTCCGGCAATTTCTCCGGCCGGCCGAAGCGGTCCCAGCGCGCGGCGCGCGTCTTGTTGTAGGTGAACTGCGGCACGACGTAGTGATTCCACAGCAGCACACGGTCGAGCGCCTTGGTGGCCGCGACCAGTTCGGCGCGATCCGTCGCGAAGATGATCCGCTCGATCAGCGCATCGACAGCCGGATTCTTGATGCCCGCATAATTGCGCGAGCCGGTGCGGTCGGCCGAGGTCGTGCTCCAGTAGTCGCGCTGCTCGTTGCCGGGCGACAGCGACTGACCCCAAACGGTCGTGATGCTGTCGAAATCCCAATTGCGCTCGCGGTTGACGTACTGCGCCTCATCCACGGTCCGCACGCTCACCGCGATGCCGAGCCGCTCCAGCGCGGGCTTGTAGAACAGCACGAAGCGCTCGGAGTTCGGATCGTAGGTGAGAAACTCGATTGAGAATTGCTCGCCGTTCTTGGCATTGACGAGTTTCTGGTTGCGGACTTCGTAGCCCCCCTCTTTCAACAGCCGCGTCGCCTCGCGCAGGTTGGCGCGCACGTTCTCGGGAGTTCCGCCGACGGGATTCTTGTACGGCTTCGTGAACACTTCCGCCGGCACCTTGTCGCGCACCGTTTCGAGAATTTCGAGCTCCTTGCCTTCGGGCAATCCCGACGACGCAAGCTCGGTGCCGTCGAAATAGCTGCCGATACGCTGGTACTGGCCGAAGAACAGCTGCTTGTTCATCTCCTCGAAATCGAACGCATAGTTGAGCGCGAGGCGCACGCGCGGATCGCTGAATTTCTCGCGCCGCGTGTTGAGCACGAATCCCTGCATGCGCCCGGACGCACGGTTGGGGAATTCCTCCTGCACCACGCGCTTGTCCTTGACGGCGGGAAAATCGTAGGCGGTCGCCCAGTTCTTCGCCGAATTCTCGGTGCGCCAGTCGAGCGCGTCACCCTTGAAGGCCTCGAGCGCGACGGTGGAGTCGCGGAAATACTCGTAGCGTATCTCGTCGAAGTTATCGCGCCCGATATTCACATTGAGGTCCTTGCCCCAATAGTCCTTCACCCGCTCGTAGACGATAGTGCGGCCGGCGACGAATTCCTTGATGCGGTACGCGCCGTTGCCGAGCAGGGGCTCGAGCGTGGTCGCCGTCACATCGCGTTTCTTGCTCGAAGCGTCGGTTCCCTCCCACCAGTGCTTCGGCAGCACGTTGAGCTGGCCGACGATCTGCGGCAGTTCGCGGTTGCCCGGGCCGTCGAACGTGAAAGTGATGTCGCGCTCAGCCGTCTGCTCCGCCTTCACGACGTGGCGGTAATAGGCCGAGAGCATCGGATGATTCTTCTGGAACGCCTGCAGCGAGAAGATCACGTCATCCGGCGTCACCGGCTTGCCGTCGTGCCACTTGGCGCCCGCGCGCAGCCGGTAGGTGACGGAGGAGAAATCCGCCGGATGGCTCGCGCTTTCGGCGAGCAGACCGTATTCGGTCGATACCTCGTCCGAGGCCGGCACCATCAGGGTGTCGAAGACGTCGTTCAGTCCCCCGGCGATCGTCCCCTTCACGCCGGCGACGACCAGATTGAAATTGTCGAACGTGCCGAACCCGCCGAGCCGGACAACGCCGCCCTTCGGAGCGTTCGGATTGACGTAGTCGAAGTGCTTGAAGCCGGCCGGATACTTCAGGTCGCCGAACAGCGAGAGGCCGTGGCGCCAGGTCTTGTCGTCGGCGCGCGCCACCCCGTTGGGTCCGGGAAAGACACCTGTGGCGGGGATAACGAGGGCCGCAGCGCCGCTGCGCAACAAGGTCCGGCGGGACAGCTTCACGGAACGGCTCCCAATGTCGGTCGCACCCAAGTTGTTCGCTTCAACGGATTTCGCTGAATTATGTCAGTTTTCCGGTGCCGCAATAGACGCCTTGGGATGCCATCATTACCATTCTCCCACGTTACGCGGGCGAATCGTCGCACTGGCTTTGTCCCGCAGTGCACCGCTGACGCGCTGCACCGCGTGCGGGACAAGAAACTACTGCGTCTTGGTGCCGGTCTCCGCCTCGGCCGCCTTGGGCAACGCCGCCGGGCTGTCGGATTTCGAATTCAGATAGGCGATCACGTCGGCGCGCTCGCTGCCGCGCGGCAGCCCGGCGAAGCTCATGGACGTACCCGGAACGAAGCCCCGGGGGTTGGAGAGGAATGCGTTGAGGTCCTCGATCGTCCACTTGCCAGGCTTGCCCTTCATGGCGGCCGAATAGTTGAAGCCCGCGTGTGAGCCGCGTTCGCGCCCGACCACGCCGTAAAGGTTAGGGCCGACGCGGTTCGGCTCGCCCTTGCCGAAGGTGTGGCAGGCGGCGCATTTCTTGGCCGAATTCTCGCCCTTGGAAATGTCCGCGCTGGCGAGCAGCTTCTCGATCGGCTCGTCGGGGACCGCGGCGGCCGCGCCCGCCGCCGGCTTCTCCTCGACCACCACCTCGAAGCCGGGCTTCCCGGGCTTGGCGGGGTGAAACACCGCCTCGGCGGCGATGTTGAGCGACAGCAGGCACAGGCAGGTGAACAGCAACGCGCCCAGGATCTTGTTGATTTCGAAGGAGTCCATCGCGACTCGGGCCTCAAGGCGGGAAATTCAGGCGGAATCGGTGCCAGAAGGGCACCTGACGGAGCCGACACATAGCCGGTTTGCCGCCGGGCTGGCAACCCGTGTAGACAGTCAACGCCCCAAGTTTACCGCCAGCAGAAAACCGCCCGCGAACGGGCATTTTCCATGATTTCCGACGTCATCGTCCTGATCCCGGCCCGCATGGCCTCGGTGCGCCTGCCGGGCAAGCCGCTCGCCGAGATCGGCGGGCTGCCGATGATCGTGCGCGTGATGCGCCGCGCCGAGGAAGCGGCGGTCGGGCCTGTGATGGTGGCGACGGATTCCGCCGAAATCGCCGATGCCGTGACGGCGGCGGGCGGCCGTGCGGTGATGACGCGCAGTGACCATGCGACCGGCTCGGACCGGATTTTCGAGGCGCTGGGCTTAGCCGACCCGGAGGGGCGTGCCGAAATTGTCGTCAACGTTCAGGGCGACTTCCCGATGCTGACGGGCAACGACATCAAGGCCGCGCTCGCCCCCCTCCGTGATCCTGCGGTCGATATCGCGACGCTGGCGCTGGAGATCACCGAGGACGCCGAGCGCACCGACCCGAACGTCGTGAAGGCGATCTGTTCGCCCGTCGCGCCGGGCCGTTTCCGTGCGCTCTATTTCACCCGCGCGACCGCGCCGACCGGCGACGGGCCGCTTTATCATCACATCGGCCTCTATGCGTACCGCCGCGCGGCGCTCGCGCGCTTCGTCAAGCTGCCGCCGTCGCCGCTGGAGCGGCGCGAACGGCTCGAGCAATTGCGCGCGCTGGAAGCCGGCATGCGCATCGATGTCGCGCTTACCAAAAACCCGATCTTCGGCGTCGACACGCCGGAGCATCTGGAGAAGGCGCGCGCGCTGCTGGGGCGTTGACCCCGCAAAGGCGCACGCGTAACGGACATCCCATGAGCACGTTGAAAGTCGCGTTCCAGGGCGAGCCCGGCGCCAATTCCGACATCGCGGCGCGCGAAGCCTATCCGGGCTGCGAGCCGTTGCCGTGCGCCACGTTCGAGGATGCGCTGGCGGCGATTTCGAACGGCAAGGCCGACCTCGGCATGATTCCGATCGACAACTCGATCGCCGGACGCGTCGCCGACATCCATCATCTGTTGCCGCACGCCAAGTTGCATATCGTCGGTGAGCACTTCCTGCCGATCCATTTCAACCTGATGGCGCCGAAGGGCGCGACGCTCAAGACGATCAAATCGGTCGAGAGCCACATTCATGCGCTCGGCCAGTGCCGCCGCTTCATTCGCAAACATAACTACAAGGCGGTGATCGCCGCCGATACGGCGGGCGCGGCGCGCCATATCTCCGAGACTGAGGACGTGACCCGCGCGGCGCTCGCGCCCAAGCTCGCCGCGAAGATCTATGGCCT
>JAXDNY010000228.1:0-3059 GCA_034669145.1 Hyphomicrobiales bacterium | reverse complement strand
GGCGCGAACTTCGAGCCGCCGGAGCGGCGCGGCGTCGGGCTGATGTTCCAGGACTTCGCGCTGTTCCCGCATCTCTCCAATCTGGCGAACGTGATGTTCGGGCTCAAATCCATGCCGACAGCGGATGCCGAGCGCGAGGCGCGGCTTTCGCTCGAACGCGTCGGGCTTGGGCGTTACGCGCATCTTTATCCGCACATGCTCTCCGGCGGCGAGCAGCAGCGCGTGGCGCTCGCGCGCGCGGTCGCGCCGCGCCCGAGCGTCTTGTTGATGGACGAGCCGTTCTCCGGGCTCGATCGACGTTTACGGGATCAGGTGCGCGAGGACGTGCTGCATGTCCTGCGCGAAAGCCGCGTCACCTGCGTGATCGTGACGCATGACGCGGAGGAAGCGATGCGCGTCGCCGACCGCATCGCGCTGATGCGCGCGGGGCGGCTGATCCAGGTGGGTGAGCCGCGCGAAATCTATTTGGCGCCGGCCGATCTCGCCGCCGCGCGCTTCTTCTGCGAGCTGAACGAAGTGCCGGCAATCGTACGCGACCGCGTCGCCGAGTCGGCCGTGGGCCGGTTCCCGGCGCCGGACCTTGCCAACGGCAGCGCCGCGGTGGTGGCGATCCGCCCGCAGGGCATTTCATTGCGCCCGGTCGGTACCGGTATCGCGGGACGGCTCATCTCGCGCCGCTTTCTCGGCGAAATCGAACTCCTTGAGCTGACGGTTAACGGGGCCGAGCAACCCCTGCTGGCGCGCGTGCGGGAGCGGGTTTATCCGCCCCCCGACAGTGCGGTCGGGATCGCTATCGACCCGGCCGAAGTCCTTGTTTTTGCCGCGCCCGGAGCCTAGGTTCTGCCCGAAAATGACGGGGTGACCCGTTCTGGAGGGTTGGTTATGGGTTCCTTGAGCATTTGGCACTGGATCATCGTGATCGGAGTGGTGCTGCTGCTGTTCGGCCGCGGCAAGATCTCCGAGCTGATGGGTGACGTCGCGCAGGGCATCAAGGCCTTCAAGAAGGGCATGTCCGAGGACGAGGTCGCCAAGGTCGATCCGGCCAAGCCGGACGTGAAGGTGATCGACAACGACAACGCCGCAACAGCCATGAAGGCGCGCTCGGAGACCGAAAAGCGCTTCGAGGGCGGGACCGTCTGATCGCCGCAGCTTCGGCGCGGTTACTCCTGATGCAAAGGGGCGCGGCCGCGAGGTCTTGCGCCCCTTGGAGTTAATGGGAAGCCCATGTTCGATATCAGTTGGGGCAAGCTCGTCATCATCGGTGTGGTCGCGCTCCTCGTGATCGGGCCGAAGGACCTGCCGATGGTATTGCGCACCGTCGGGCAGTGGATGACCAAGATCCGCCGCATGGCGTCGGAATTCCAGGGCCAGTTCCAGGAAGCGATGCGCGAAGCCGAGATGACCGACCTGAAGAAGCAGTTCGACGACACCACCTCGGCCGTCAAATCCGTCTTCGACACGTCCGACATCAAGAACGAGATGGAGAAGCTGATCGGCGATCCGGCCGGCGTGACGACGCCACCGGCGGCTTCGGCGTCGAGCGATCCGGCGACACCGCCGTCCGATCCGGCAGCGCCCGCGCCTGCGACTCCGGTCGCGCTCGGCACTGCGCCGGTTGCGCCCGAGCCGGCGGGCGATCTTTCGGTGCCGATGCCCGAACTCCCGCCGCCGCCCACATCGAAGGATTTCGCGGAAAGCCCACCCGCGCCGGCAGCACCTGCGCCTGCGCGCCCCTCTGAACCGGTCCCGGAGGCCGGGGGAGGCAAGGCCGCATGAAGACCGAAGAGGACGAGAAGGAGATCGAGGCGACCAAGGCGCCGCTGATGGAGCACCTGATCGAGCTGCGCTCGCGGCTGATCAAGGCGCTGATCGCGTTCTTCCTCACCTTCATCGTCTGCTTCTTCTTCGCGGGCGACATCTACAACGTGCTGATCTGGCCGTTCGAATGGATCGCGGGCGCCGAAAACACCAAGTTCATCTACACCGCACTCCTGGAATTCTTCTGGACCAAGCTCAAGCTCGCGATGTTCGGCGCGGCCTTCCTGTCGTTCCCGATCATCGCGACGCAGATCTACATGTTCGTTGCGCCGGGGCTTTACCGCCACGAGCGCAAGGCGTTCCTGCCGTATCTGGTCGCGACACCGATCTTCTTCGCGCTCGGCGCACTCGTCGTCTACGTCATGGTCATGCCGATGATCGTGCGCTTCTCGCTCGGCATGCAGCAGCTTGGGGGGCCGGGGCAGGCCAAGATCGAGCTGTTGCCCAAGGTCGGCGAATATCTCGACCTGATGATGTGGCTGGTGCTCGCCTTCGGCGTCGCGTTCCAGTTGCCCGTGATCCTGACGCTGCTCGGCCGCATCGGCGTGCTGACCTCCGAGACGCTGCGCAGCAAACGGCGCTACTTCATCGTCGGCGCGTTCGTGATCGCCGCCGTGCTGACCCCGCCGGACGTAATCAGCCAGCTCTCGCTCGCGCTGCCGCTGATGCTGCTCTACGAGGGTTCGATCTGGTCGGTGCGCTTCGTCGAGAAGAAGGCCGCCGCGGAGGCCGCCGCAAAGGCCGCGGGGGCGACGCCCGACGCGAAGCCGGCGGAGTAGTCTCTCCTTCTTTTCCTCGCCCCGCGAAGCGGGGAGAGGGTGGCGAGGTGCGAAGCGCCGAGCCGGGTGAGGGGCCTCTGCCGAATCACCGAAGCCCCTCATCCGGCTCGCATTCCGCTCCGCTCCATGCTCGCCACCTTCTCCCCGCAAGAGCGGGGAGAAGGACAAGAAAAAAGTTATCCCCGCCCCGGAATCCGCCCTTATCTTATCTCGCGTCACTGCTCGCTCACCCGTGCCGCTCTCATGAGGCGGCACGGCAGGCGGGCGGGCCGGGCAGCGGGGCCGGAGATCAGGCCAGCCGCACCCGGGGCCGGACGCGGGCAACCGCACCGGCCGGTGGAGCGCCGGGAGGCGCAGCGGTTCGGTGGCGAGGCCTCGCAAGCCTTGAGATCACCGCCCGCGCGCGCCTCGGGATGGGACTCGCAATCCCATCCTTGCAAGGCGCGCTGGGGTGTCCGGCGT
>JAXDNY010000227.1:0-5903 GCA_034669145.1 Hyphomicrobiales bacterium | reverse complement strand
AAGCCGCGCCGCTATTTTAGACGCACGAACGGCCATCGTGTGATGTTTCAATTCACGTAGCGCGCGGAACTTCGTGGAACGCAAGACGTTTTAATGTCACGTCAACCAGAGGAGAGAGCCATGCCGGTCATCCTGTTGTGGGCAGTTCCCGCCTTCTTCGTTCTCGGCGGCGTGACCTACTTGATCGTGAAGTAGCAACCTTTCTGGTAACGAAAGCCCGGCGAGAACAACCGGGCCTTCGTCGTTGTCGATATTTTGATCCCGACTAATTGTACGTGCCGCGTTGGCGAACGCCGCGCCGCCCTGCCACTAATACGGTGAATCAGATCGCGCCGTCGATACGGGTCGGACGATTGCCGAAGCTTCTTGCGGGGCCGGTGCCTCGCGCAACGCGACCGCCCGCTCGTCCCGGCGTGGCTTACGCTTTACCGGCTGCGGAGCGAGGTCACGGATCTGAACCTTGCGAGGGGTTTGCGGAAGCGCAACCTCCGCCTCCTGCATCGCCTGCTTGATGGGCTCCGGCTCCTTCACGACGGGCGGCGGCGGAACCAGCTTGCGCTCGATGCTCTCGGCGATTCGCGGAGGGATCGGAACGGAGCGCTGCTCGCGAGCGATCGTCGGGTCAGATTGGACGAGCCAGAACACGCCGCTCAAGAGGCCCCCGAGGAGTCCCGCGCTGACAAGAAGATAAGCTGCAAGAATTGCGAGGGAGCGTTTCATGATGCGCAAACGCGGCCAGCAGGGAGCGGTTCCGCTGCCCGGCTCCCCGCGAAGAAAAAAGCCCGGCCAACCGGCCGGGCTTTTGGCGTTTGCGGTGAAGCGCGCCGTTACTTCGCGATGCGCAGCTGCGACAGGTTGGTGCCGATCTGATTGAAGATCGTGCCGATCTGCGAGGAGGACGTCACCAGAAAGAACTTGGCGGCGTCGGTCGCGCACTGCTGCAGCATCTTAGAGGTCGGATCGCCGCCAGTATTGACCTGCAAGGCGTAGAGGGTGATGCCAGCCTTCTTGATGTTGTCGCAAACCTTCGCCGTGCGCTGGTCGATGTTGTCCTGATCGGTGTCGTAGCGGTTTTCTGTGTTGAGGCCGTCGGTGAGCAGGATCACCACGTCGGTATATTTGTAGTTCGGGTCCTTCGCCGGAATGGTGAAAGGGGCCGCGGTCAACGATTGGAAGCCCCACTGCAGGCCGATCGTCTGGTTGGTATTGCCAGCCGGATACATCGAGTCGATTTTCGCATTCAGCGCGTTCCAATCATAGCTCAGCCCCATCAGCTCCACGGGGCAATTGTCGTATTGCTCGGCCGGGAACAGCGTCTTGGCCTTGCCGGCAACCGGCGCCGTGTTATCGACGTCGTTCTCCTTGTCGCGGTCGGTCACGCAACCGTTCCAGGTGTTGTGATTGTCGGGCACCCACGAGGTCGAGGTGGTGCACTTGGTCTTCTTGCCCTTCTTGGTGCACGTCGTGTTGCTCACGTCGTCGCCGTTGAGAGCGTCCCAACCTTCGTAGTCGCCATGGTCGCCGAAATCGACCCAGAATTGATTGTAATTGCTCTTGCCGACATTCACGTCCTTGCTGAAGGGAATGATCGACACGTAAACGTCGCCGTTCGTCGTTGCGGCGGTCTTGAGCTGGGTCAACAGGCTTTTCGATGCGGTCTTGAGTGCCTCGATCTTGCCAGCGCTTGCCATCGAGCCGGTATTATCGAGCGCCAGTGCGACACGCAGGCGGTTGTTGCCCCACTTGACCGTGGACGTGCTGCCGATGTTGAGGCTGGAGTAGCCCATCACGTTCATGAACGTCGTGTCCATCGTACCCGACACCGCGATGGTGAGCTGCGAGCCACCCGTCGTGGTGTAGGACGGCGTGATCACCAGGTTCTTCGCCTCGGGATGACTGAACATCGCCCGGAAATACGCGTTGGTCTGCGTCTGCAGCTGGCTCGGCGTCAGCGTCGGCGCGAGCTTGGCCATCGCGAGCGCGGTCGCGTCGATCGCCGACTGCATGCCGACCCGCACCGAATTGGCGCGGCTATAATCGATCGCGGCGCCGGTGAGACCGATGATCGGGATGACGGCAAGCGCGAACATCGGCGCGACGCCGCCGCGGCGGTCTTGCATGAAGCGGGAGAGCAGCATGTCACACATCCTGGCTATGGACATTGCAAGATTGCCGTGAAGGTTTTTACATTCCGTTGAGTGACTTCCGTATTTTCTGAAGTCTTCCCATTAAGGCTCCGGTAACCATGCCTATTTCGACAGCCGGACGCCGGAGAGGCTCGCGGCGATCGACGTGAAAACGTCCTTGAGCTGGCTTGCGACCTGCACGTCGTAGAACATGTTGGGCGCGGTCGCGCAGCCCTGCAGCAGCGCAAGGTTTCCCTCGATCACGCGCACCGTGAACAGCTTGATCTTGGCCAGTTTGATGTTGTCGCAAACGGCGGCGGTACGCGCGTCGATCTGCGCCGGATTGGTGGTGAAGCGGTTCGCCGTGTTGAGGCCGTCGGTCAGCAGGATGATCACCTTCTCGACGTCCGGCCGCGCGGCCTGCCCCTGCGTGAACGGCTCGCTGGAGGTCAGCGCGTGCCAGGCCCACATCATCCCGATGGTGACATTGGTCATGCCGGTCGGCGTCATGGTGTCGACCATGCCCTCGAGCGCGGTCCAGTCGCTGGTGAGCGGCAGCGTCTTTGCGAGGGCGCCGCAGGCGGCGACCGGAAACAGGGTAGCGCTGCCGCTGGGCGCGGTGTCTTTCACGTCGTGAGGCTGGTCGCGGTCGGCGACACAGCCGGTCCAGTTCGCCTTGGTGATCGTGCCGTCGTAGGCGATCCACGGCGCGTCCACGTAATCGGTGCCGATATTCACCACCGTGTTGAACGGAATGACCGCGATCTTGGTGTCGTCCGGCACCTTGGAATTCTTCTTCAGGATGGAAAACAACAGCTTCACCGCCGCCTGCAGCTCGGTCATCTTGCTCTTCGCCGCCATCGAGCCGGTGTTGTCGAGGGCGAGCGCAAGCTCGAGCGACTTGAAGCCCCAGCGCACCTGACTGGTGACACGCAGGTCGATGGTCTTCGTGCCGAGCACCTGCGCGATGGTGGCATCGATGTAGCCGGTCGCCTCGGCGACAACCGTGAAGTCCCCGGGGCCGTTCGTTTGCAGGGCAAAGGTTGGATTGATGTTCTGAATATCGGGGCGGTTGAGCTGCGCATTGAAATAGGTCTTCGCTTTTTTCTGCACCTGCCCGCTTTGCAGATCGAGCGCCTCGCGGGAAATCATCAAGGCGGTGACATCGAGCGCTGCCTGCAGAGCGGTGCGTGCGTTGTTGGCGCGGCTGTAGTCGACCGCGACGCCGACGCCGCCGAACACCGGAATAAGCGCGACCGCGAAGATGATGGCGAAGTTGCCGCCGCGGTCGGCGCGGAACGCGGCCGCGGTGCTGCGCGCGCGATCAGCGGCGCCACGCGTCAAGGCGACGCAGCGGCGAAGGGCGACGGGAATAGATGCGATCATCAGGCCGCAAGCCTCCTGTGGATGCGGCGGGACGATGGCTGAAAACACTTACATGCCGGTTCCATCTGCCCCGAAACGGCCCGGAATTCACTTTATGTCTGATGAATTATGAATCCGGCCGTAGACACGGCGCGCGCGGGGCGGGCCCCGGTGAGCCCGAGGCTTGCACAGTTTCGCGGCGGGACATATGTCCGCCTGCGCGGATTGGCCCGGGTGCGAAATCTTCACCGTCCCGGGCTTTTCTGCAGTTTGCCGAAATCCATATAGTCTTTGTAAAGTATGAATCGGATGTCCGCGCCGGTGGGGAAAGGCCGTGCGGCAGGGCCTTCGCCGGGTGTCAATTCGTCGTTTCGTCCGGGAGCGGTTTGCGGCATCATTTCATGATCCCGGCCGCCTCGTTTAGAACTTGAAAGTGCGCTTGAGACCATGAATCCTTGGGCAAGAGGGGAACAGCCGGCCGGATCGCGTGACCTGCGTCCGCGCGCCGCCGATGAGGATCGCCGGCGCCGTGGCGGCAGCGGCGCGCCCGGCAGCGCGGTCATCACGCGCACCAAGCCGCAGACCAAGAAGCCGAGCCTCTACCGCGTGCTCATCCTCAATGACGACTACACGCCGATGGAATTCGTGGTTCACGTGCTGGAGCGGTTCTTCAACAAGGATCGCGAGGCCGCGACCCGAATCATGCTCCATGTGCATCATCATGGCATCGGCGAATGTGGCGTGTTTACCTACGAGGTGGCCGAGACAAAGGTGACGCAGGTGATGGACTTTGCCCGCAAACACCAGCATCCTCTCCAGTGCGTGATGGAAAAGAAGTAACTATATGGGGGGCGAGACGGACCTTGGGGCGAGCCTGAAACAGTAACGACAACAACGACGAGACCGTAATGCCAACTTTTTCGCGCAGCCTCGAACAGTCGCTTCACCGGGCGCTCGCCCTGGCGAACGAACGGCACCACGAATACGCCACGCTGGAGCACCTCCTGCTGGCGCTGCTCGAGGATCAGGACGCGGCCGCGGTGATGCGCGCCTGCAACGTCGACCTCGACAAATTGAAGCGCAGCCTCACCGCCTACATCGAGTCCGAGCTCGACAATCTGGTGACGGAAGGTAACGAGGACTCCAAGCCGACCGCAGGCTTCCAGCGCGTGATCCAGCGCGCCGTCATTCACGTCCAATCGTCCGGCCGCGAGGAAGTCACCGGCGCGAACGTGCTGGTCGCGATCTTCGCGGAGCGCGAGAGCCACGCCGCCTATTTCCTGCAAGAGCAGGACATGACCCGCTACGACGCGGTCAACTACATCAGCCACGGCATCGCCAAGCGGGCAGGGCTCTCCGAGTCCAAGCCGGTGCGCGGCGTCGATGAGGACACCGACACCAAGACCGGCGACGACAACAAGAAGAAGGGCGACGCGCTCGAAGCCTACTGCATCAACCTCAACAAGAAGGCGCGCGAGGGCAAGATCGATCCGCTGATCGGACGCGAGTCCGAGATCAACCGCACCATCCAGGTGCTGTGCCGCCGCCAGAAGAACAATCCGCTGTTCGTCGGCGACGCCGGGGTCGGCAAGACGGCGATCGCCGAGGGCCTCGCGCGGCGCATCGTCAACGGCGAAGTGCCGGAGGTGCTGAATAACGCCACCGTGTTCGCGCTCGACATGGGTACGCTGCTGGCCGGTACGCGCTATCGCGGCGATTTCGAAGAGCGCCTCAAGCAGGTGATCAAGGAACTCGAAGCGACGCCCGGCGCCATCATGTTCATCGACGAGATCCACACCGTGATCGGGGCGGGCGCGACCTCGGGCGGCGCGATGGACGCGTCCAATCTGCTCAAGCCCGCGCTTGCCGGCGGCGTGCTGCGCTGCATCGGCTCGACCACCTACAAGGAATACCGCCAGTATTTCGAGAAGGACCGCGCGCTGGTGCGCCGGTTCCAGAAGATCGACGTGAACGAGCCTTCGATTCCGGACGCGATCGAAATTCTGAAAGGGCTCAAGCCGTACTTCGAGGACTATCACCGCCTCAAATACACTGCCGAGGCGATCAAGGCGGCGGTGGAGCTCTCCGCGCGCTACATCCATGACCGCAAGCTGCCCGACAAGGCGATCGACGTGATCGACGAATCCGGCGCGGCGCAGATGCTGCTGCCGGAGAACCGGCGCAAGAAGACCATCGGCATCAAGGAAGTCGAGACCACCATCGCGACGATGGCGCGCATTCCGCCAAAGAGCGTCTCCAAGGATGACGCCGAGGTGCTGGCGCAGCTGGAAGACACGCTCAAGCGCGTCGTCTACGGCCAGGACAAGGCGATCGGCGCGTTGTCATCCTCGATCAAGCTCGCGCGCGCGGGCTTGCGCGAACCGGAAAAACCGATCGGCTGCTACCTGTTCT
>JAXDNY010000226.1:0-63814 GCA_034669145.1 Hyphomicrobiales bacterium | reverse complement strand
AGATCGCTGTGCTCGGCAAACACCGCGGCACGCGACACCGTCGCGGTCGCGAGCAACGGATAGCGCGTCGACTGGTTCTGGGCGCGAATGGTGTCGCCATCCTCCGCCGCACCCTCGCGGCCTTCAGACGGGGCCGCGATCAATGTCCCCTCGCTGAGCATCACGCGGACGATCGGATCGCTGGCCGCCTTGCCGGAGGAGCCATCGGGAAGAAACGCGTCCGTGGGAATGTGGCCGACCAGCTGCAACGGATCGGCCGCGCGGCGCCAGGCGACGCGCAAGGCGCGCGCATCCAGCTCAGCCGGCCGAATCACCGCGAGGAAAACGCGATCGTCGGCGGTGCGCAGTTCGCGCGAGAGCATCGGCGCCTGTGTGACGGTTCCGGATGTCAGGCAGCGCGGATTGCCGGCCTCGTCCGCGACGGAGATTTCCTTGAGTTGGGTCGTCGCCATGACGGCGCGGCGCACCGCGCCGGGATCGATATCGGTGCAGCTCTTCAACCCCGCCGCTCCGATTTCCGACAGTGCCGCAATCGACTGGCCGATCCGCCATTCCGCGCGCGCAATCGCGCGCCGCGCGGCAAGGCGGACCTCTTCGGTGGCCTGCCGTTCGATATAGGCGTCGAGGCCCCGATGGATCATCGCCACCGGAACTCCGGCGGCCAGCGCCCCGACGACAACCGCGACGTATTTCTGCTGCCTGCGGGGGATCACGGCATCCTCGTTGGGATTGCCGTGACAAAATTGCGCAGCAGCGTTAAAGGCCGATTACGACAGAATATTTTTCTGACACAAACGTAAGCGAAGCCAGAACCCGCTGGTTAACGAGATGTTAACGCGTCCGCGCCCTGCGCGGACGAAAGCAACTGCGGACGATCGATATGGAAGCACTCTTCATCGGCCAGACCTACATCGACGTCACGTTCGTGGTCGATCGCATCCCGACTGGCGACGAGAAGGTGGTCGCCGAGGATTACGCTGTCAGTTTTGGGGGCAATGCCGTATCGGCGGCGTTCTGCTGCGCCAAGCTCGGCATCGTGCCGGAGCTGATGACCTCGCTTGCCGATGACTGGCTGGCCCGCATGTTCCTCGACATGGCGGCGAAGTATCAGATCTCGGTTCATGGCCGCAAAGTGAAGGAGTCGTCGCTCTCCTTTGTCATGCCGAACAAGGGTATGCGCGCGATCATCCGCTGCCGCGACGATCATTATCTGCACCCGGTTCCGCCGCTCGACGTTTCTGGCTGCCGTGCCCTGCATCTCGACGGGCACCAGGCTGATGCTGCGATCCAGTATGCCAGGCTTTGCCGTGAGAAAGGCATCCTGACCTCGCTCGACGGCGGGGGCCTGCGTTCCAACACGCTGGAGCTGCTGGAGCATGTCGACGTCGCGATCTGCTCCGAGCGGCTGTGCGAGCAGCTCAAGCTGACCCCGCAGGGACTGTGCGCGCTGCTCAAGAACAAGGGCTGCCGCATCGGCGGCGTCACCTTGGGTGCAAGAGGGCTCATCTGGTACGACGAGCGCGGCAACGAACGCCACATGCCGGCGCTTGCGGTACCGCCGAGCGAGGTGATCGACACCAACGGCGCCGGCGATATTTTCCACGGCGCGTACGTCTTCTCGTATTTGCACGCACCCGATAAGCCCTGGGAGGCGCATTTCCGCTTCGCCCGCGCGGCCTCGGCTCATTCGGTGCGCTATCTCGGCATCGAACACTCGCTGCCGACCCGCGCGGACGTGCTGGCCGCCGAGCAGGCGTTTCGCGAAGCGGCGTAACGCCGCGCCCAGGTGTGGCGCGCGCGGCGCTGCTCTATGATTGGCAAGGGCCGCGAGGGGCAGACGATGACATTGACGGGCTTGATATTCCGCGCCGCTGCGGCGGCGATTTTTGCCGCGCTGGTCGCGCCGGGTGCCCTCTCGCAAGCGCCGCTGCGAATCTTCGACGCGCACCTGCACTACAATCAGGAGCCCACGCCGTTCTACGAGCTCGACAAGGTTTTGGAGATTTTCCGCCGCAACAACGTGACCGGCATCATTGCCACCAGCCGGCCGAACAAAGGCACGCATCAGCTGGTGGATGCGAAGGCGCCGGGCCTCACGGTCGTCCCGTTCATCCGGCCCTATCGCATGCGCAGCGACATCCAGACCTGGTTCGACGACCCGGCGATCTGGGATCTGATCCAGTCCGAATACAAGCGCGGCTATTATCGCGGCATCGGCGAGGGCCACATCTACGGCAAGGCGGCTGCTGGCGCGCAAGTCAAGCGGATCGTCGACTTCGCGGTCGAAAAGGAGCTTTGGCTCCACATGCACTGCGACGAGGAAGCGCTGCTGCTGTTGTTCGCGCATAACCCGAAGGCGCGCATCATCTGGGCGCACACCGGCTTTTCGACTGCACCGGCGCGCGTGCGCGAACTGCTCGACAAGTATCCCGGGCTGATGGGTGAGCTGTCGTACCGCGGCGGCATCACCGAAAGCGGCGGCAAACTGTCGGCGGACTGGCGCGCGCTGTTCGCCAGCCATTCGCAGCGTTTCCTGTTGGGCTCCGATACCTGGATCAACGAGCGCTGGTTCGGTTACGACACGATCATGAAGGAGTATCGTGGCTGGCTGGCGCAATTGCCCGAGGAGCAGGCCAAGCGCATCGCGCATGGAAACGCGGAGAAGATTTTCGGGAAGGTGGCATAGCCGTAGGGCGGGCAAAGGCGCGAAGCGCCATGCCCGCCATCAAGAGCGGCGGGCACGCTGCGCTTTGCCCGCCCTACGCACCGTCGCTTTGGCGACATGCTCAGCGATGAACCGCGGCAACGCGAAGGCCGCGACGTGGACCTCGGGCGTCCAGTATCTGGTCTTGAAATTGCCGGCCTTCCGGTAGCGCGACTCTATTGTGCGAACCGGATGCCGCCGCAGCTTCTTGTCCTTGGCGGCCCAGCCCATCGCCATGTGGCCGCCTACATAGGTCGGGATCGCAGCGACATAGCAGGTGCCGTCCGCGAATAGCGACTTGAACATGCCGACCGATGAAATGAGTTCGTCGGGCTGCAGAAACGGCACGCCGTTCTGCGTCACCATCACGCCGCCCGGCGCCATGCAGCGCTTGCACGCGGCATAGAACTCCTTGGTGAACAGCACCGCGCCCGGCCCCTGCGGATCGGTGGAATCCACGATGATGACGTCGAAGCGGCGGTCGGTGGTCGCGACGTATTTCATGCCATCGCCGATGACGCTCTCAAAGCGCTTGTCGCGGAACACCGGTTTGGTGAATTCCGGGAAATGCTCGTTGGAAAATTCGATCACCGAGGCGTCGATCTCGACCTGCACGACGCGCTTCAGCGCCTTGTGCTTCAACACTTCCTCGGCAATGCCGCAGTCGCCGCCGCCGACGATCAGCACATTGCGCGCCTTGCCGTGCGCGAGGATCGGCACGTGCGTCATCATCTCGTGATAGATGAACTCGTCGCGCGTTGTGACTTGCGTCGCGCCATCGAGCATCAGCATCTTGCCGAAGTGCTTGTGCTCGAACAGCACGAGATGCTGATACTCGGTCTCTTGCTCGTAGAGCACCTTCTCGACCGCGTAGCTCATGCGGAAGCCGAGATCGTCGAACAGGGTTTCGGGGAGCCAGCGTTTCTCGGGCATCGGAAGTGCTCCGTCATGGCCGGACCATAGCCCGTCGAAGACGGGCGTAAACGCCTGGTGCCCGACCATCCACGTCTTCGCGCATCAAAGGGCTACAAGTCGTGGATGCCCGGGACAAGCCCGAGCATGACGAACTCACTCTTGGGAAGCGCGCTTACGTCCCCTGCCCGCGCAGGTGCTCGCCGACGGCAACGCGCGCAGGCTTGAACGCCTCGCGCAGCACCGGCACGCAGGCGTCCGGATTGGCGCGGCCGCACATGAAAATGTCGATCGCGGCATAATGCGCCTCCGGCCAGGTGTGGATCGAGATGTGGCTCTCGGCCAGCACCGCGACGCCCGACACTCCGCCATTCGGCTCGAAATGATGCAGGTGGATGTGCAGCAGCGTGGCGCCGGCGGCGGCGACGCAGCGGCGCAGCGCCTCATCGATGTGATCGATGTCGTCGAGGTGCTTGGCGTCGTAGAGATCGACGATCAGGTGCACGCCGGCGCAACGCACGCCGTTGCGGACCACGAAGTGGTCTTTGCGGTCGTCGACGATAGCCGGAACTGAAGTCGGCTCGTTTTTGTTTCGGGCGGTACCTGGGATCCCCAAGCCCTTGTCCGATCGCAAGAGGGCGTGCTGGCGCATGCCGTCCTCCCCAACCAGGAAAAAGAACCCGAGATGCCGGCGAGCCGGCGCCACGGAAAGCGAAAGCCGCCCGACCCTGTCCCGATTGGACTGATCACCAGCGGCAAGACCCCCAGATAAGGTCAGATTCCCCCACGATCAAGAAGATTCTTGCCTCATTCGCAGCATGCACGTTTCGCCTCATATGTGGCGCAACAAGACTCACGCAAACCCAAGCGGCAGTTGGCTTTCCCCAGCCTGCTGTGCCTCGACGGCGGCCACGGCCGTCATATTGACGATGCCGCGCGCCGTCACCGACGGCGTCAGAATGTGCGCCGGGCGCGCAGCGCCGATCAGAATCGGCCCGACGGGAAGCGCGTCTGCCAGACACTTGATCATCTGATAGGCGATGTTGGCGGCATCGATGTTCGGCATGATCAGCACGTTCGCCTCGCCGGTCAGCCGCGAGTGCGGATAGACGCGCTGGCGGAAGCTCGGCACCAGCGCGGATTCGCCGTTCATCTCGCCGTCGACTTCCAACCCCGGCGCGTGGGAGAGGATGATGTCGAGCGCCGCGCGCATCTTGCGCGCTCCCTCACACTCGTAGCTGCCGAAATCCGATCGCGACAGCAGCGCGATCTTCGGCTCGATGCCGAAACGGCGCACATGTGTCGCCGCAAGCAGCGCCATCTCGGCGATCTGCTCGGCGCTTGGGTCGGCATTGATGTGGGTGTCGGCGAGGAAGTAGACGCCCTTGGCGGTGATGACCGTGGTGAGCGCCGCGAAAATCCCGACGCCGGGTGCGCGCCCGATGATGTCGCGAATGTGCGTCAGATGGCCCATGTAGCGGCCTTCCACACCACAGATCATGGCGTCCGCAATGCCCTGCTTGACCGCGAGTGCTGCAATGACCGTCGCATTGGTGCGTACCAGCGTGCGCGCCGCATCCGGCGTGGTTCCCTTGCGTCCCGCCGCCTCGACCATGGCCTGTACAAAGGTGCGGTAGCGCGGATCGTCCTCGGGATTGATCAGTTCGAAATCCTTGCCCGGCCGAATTGCGAGCCCGAAGCGCTCCAGCCGCTGCTCCACGATGGCCGGGCGGCCGATCAGGATAGGCCTGGCAAGCCCCTCCTCCACCACCACCTGCGCGGCGCGCAGGATACGCTCGTCCTCGCCCTCGGCGTAGATCACGCGCTTGATCTGCTCCTTCGCCTGGGCAAACACCGGTTTCATGATGAAGCCGGAGCGGAACACGAAGCGATCGAGCCGTTCCTGATAGGTCGCGTAGTCGGTGATCGGGCGGGCTGCGACGCCCGATTCGCACGCCGCCTTGGCGACCGCTGGCGCGATGCGCAGGATCAGCCTCGGATCGAACGGGTTGGGAATGAGCGAGCCCTTGCCGAAGGAGCGTGCCTCACCCCCGACGGCGCGCACCGCGACGTCCGACGGCGGCTCGCGGGCGAGCGAAGCGATGGCGTCGACCGCCGCCCGCTTCATCTCCTCGTTGATCGTTGTCGCCCCGACATCGAGCGCGCCGCGGAAGATGTAGGGAAAGCACAGGACGTTGTTGACCTGGTTCGGGTAGTCGGAGCGCCCGGTGCAGATCATTGCGTCGGCGCGCACCTTGTAGGCCTCCTCCGGGCTGATCTCCCCCACCGGATTGGCCAGCGCCATGATGAGCGGCTGCGGCGCCATGCGCGCCACCATCTCGGGCTTGAGCACGCCGGGCGCCGAGAGGCCGAGAAAAATGTCCGCGCCGTCGATCACGTCGCCAAGCGTGCGCAGTTGAGTCTTCTGCGCGTACACCGCCTTCCAGCGGTCCATCAGCTTTGGGCGGCCCTCGTAGACGACGCCCTCGATGTCGCAGACCCAGATGTTCTCTCGCCTGGCGCCAAGCGCAACCAGCAGGTTGAGGCAGGCGAGCGCGGCGGCTCCCGCGCCCGACGCGACGATCTTCACCTCGCCGATCTTCTTGGCCGTAAGATGCAGCGCGTTCTGCACCGCGGCGGCGACGATGATGGCGGTGCCGTGCTGGTCGTCATGAAACACCGGGATTTTCATCCGCGCCTTGAGCTTGTCCTCGATGTCGAAGCATTCCGGCGCCTTGAAGTCTTCCAGGTTGATGCCGCCGAAGGTCGGCTCCAGCGCGGACACCACCGTGACGACGTGGTCGACGTCATGCGCCTCGATCTCAATGTCGAACACGTCGATGCCGGCAAACTTCTTGAACAGGACCGCCTTGCCTTCCATCACGGGCTTGCCGGCGAGCGGACCGATATTGCCCAAGCCCAGCACCGCGGTGCCGTTGGAAACGACCGCCACCAGGTTCGCCCGCGCGGTCAGTTCGGCGGCCTGGGCCGGATCGGCGACGATCGCCTCGCAGGCGGCCGCGACCCCTGGCGAATAGGCCAGCGCCAGGTCGCGCTGGTTGCCGAGCGGCTTGGTCGGCTGAATCTCCAGCTTTCCGGGCTTCGGGAAGCGGTGATAGACCAGCGCGCCGGCGCGCAGGTCGTCGGATATCGTCGAGGCCATTGCCACACTCCGGTCCAATCGAGACCGACAATATGGCATTTACGCCGCCGGACAATCGGCGAACGGAGCCGTTCATGGTCAAGATTGTTATCGGCGTGCTCGCCGCCCTCGTAATCGCAGTCGGCGGCTATTTCGGCTTCGAGTATTACCTCCAGCAACGGATCGCGAACGACATCGAGGCCGCCTTCGCGAACGTGCGCGCGAGCGGCGCCAAAGCGAGCCACGGAAAGGTTGCCTTCGACCTGTGGAGCCGCACCATTACGGTTGCGGACATCGCGGGCGAATTTACCGCCCAGCCCCCGGCCAGCCTGAAGATCGGACGCGTGACCGCCAGCGGCGTGAGCCAGCGGGACGCCGGACGCTTCGCGGCTGACCGGATCGATGCCACCGATATCGAGGTCGCGGGCGCCATCGGGCAGCAGACCGGCCTGCGGTTCAATTATCATGCACCGCGTATCGAGATTTCCGACTATGCGGGGCCGGGGGGGCCGCTGCGGCCACTTGGATCGACTGCTGCTGCTGCCGATATCTACCGGTTCGCGCTGGAGCACTTTGCCGCCGTCACGGCGAAATCGGTGGCCGCCCCGACGGTGGCGGTCAAACTGTCGGCCACCGGATCGGCGGCCGGCGCCGGCGACTACACCTACACGGGCGTGGTGCTGCGCGACATCAAGGACGGCAAGATCGCCGCATCGACGGTCGACCGCGTGACCTTCACGGCCGCGATGACGACAGCGGGGAAGACCGAGACCTTCACCGGCGACGTGGCCAATCTCGCGGCTTTCGACTTCGATGCCGCCGCTACGATGGTCATGCTCGATCCGGCGCACGCGAATGACGACAAGTATTACCGCGCCTACCGGCAGATGACCGTCGGCCCTTACTCGGCGTCGTTCCAGCAAGGGCTCAGGATGCGCGTCGAGGGCGTGACCATCGACGATGTCGGCGTGCGGCCCTCAAAGCTGCAATTTCCGCAACTGATGGCAATCGTCGACGCCGCGCCGCCTCCCGGCACCACGCCGACAACCGAACAAATGCGCGATCTTCTCGGCAAGGTCGCCGGCATTTACGAGGGCATCCGCATCGGCAATGCCGAGGTGCGCGGCCTTTCCATGGATACGCCGCAAGGCCCCTTCCGGCTTGCCGCGATACGGCTCACCAACCTGGAGAACGGCAAGGTCGGCGAATTCGCCCTCGAAGGGCTCGACGCCAAGGCGCCGCAGGGGCCGGTGAAGGTCGGCCGCTTCGCCCTCAAGGCGCTCGATGTCGCCAACCTCATGCGCGCGTCAGGACAGTTCGCGGTGCCGGGCCGAAATCCCTCGACCGAGCAACTGGCCGCACTGCTGTTGCTGCTCGAAGGCACCGAGGTCGCGAATCTGGTCGCGCCCTACAAGGACACCAGCAAGCCGATCAACATCGACACGCTGAACCTTGCGTGGGGCCAGTTCGTCGGGCCGATCCCGACGCGCGCGCGCGTGACCGTGAAAATGACCGGACCGGTGGACGTGACCGACCCGGACCCGTTCAAGACGCTGGCTTTGTCGGGCATGAGCAACGCAAGTGTGAACTTCGATCTCGGCGCCGCGTGGACCGAGGGCACGCGCTCATTCGCGCTCGAACCGGCCACGCTCGAAATCGGCAACCTGTTCACCGCGGTGGCCCGCGCCTCGCTCGCCAATGTCGCCCGCGAGACATTTTCGTTGAATCCGCTGCAGGCCGCGATCATGGCGGCACAGATCGAAGCCGGGCCGATCGAGATCGTGCTGCGCGATACCGGCGGGATCGAGCTTGCGATCGCGCAGCAGGCGCGTCAGCAAAACATTTCGCGCGAGGCGGCGCGGCGCGCCATGACCGACAGCATCCGCGACAACGCCATGAAAATGGCCTCGGTCAATCCGGACGTGATGGCGATCGCCGGTGCGCTGACGCGTTTCATCGAGAACCCGCGCGGGACGCTGACGGTGAAGCTTGTGCCGCGCGGCAAGGTCGGGATGATGCAGATCGTCGACGCGATGAAGAGAAGCCCGGTCGCGGCGCTCGCGCGCTTCCAGGTCGAGGCGACGACGGGGCGGTAACATTCGGTGTCATCCCGGGCGAGCGGAGCGAGACCCGGGACCCATAACCACGAATCTATCGATAGTGTCGCGTTTATGGGTCCCGGCTCGCGCGCTGCTTCGCAGCGCTTGGCCGGGATGACATCCCGCTAGCTCTTCTCCGGCAGCGCCAGCCGGATGTGCAGCTCGCGCAGCTGCTTCGGGGTCACCTCCGACGGCGCGCCCATCAGCAGGTCCTCGGCGCGCTGGTTCATCGGAAACAGCACGACCTCGCGCAGGTTCTCTTCGCCGCACAGCAGCATCACGATGCGGTCGATGCCGGGCGCGATGCCGCCGTGCGGCGGCGCGCCGAGCGACAGCGCACGCAGCATGCCGCCGAATTTTTCTTCCAGCACTTCTTCCGGATAGCCCGCGATGGCGAACGCCTTCTTCATCACGTCCGGGCGGTGATTGCGGATTGCGCCGGATGACAATTCGATTCCGTTGCAGACGATATCGTACTGGATCGCCTTGAGGCTCAGCAGCGTGTCCTTGTCGTTCGGATCGAGCGCGAGGAATTGCTCCGGCTCCATGTTCGGCATGGAAAACGGATTGTGCGAGAAGTCGATCTTCTTCTCTTCTTCGCTCCATTCGAACATGGGGAAATCGACGATCCAGCAGAACTCGAAGCGGTCCTTCTGGATAAGGCCCAGTTCCTCGCCGACCTTGGTGCGCGCCGGCCCGGCAAACTTCACGAACTGATCCGGGTTTCCCGCGACGAAAAACGCCGCGTCGCCGACGCCGAGGCCGAGTTGATCGGCGATCTGCTTGGTTCGGTCCGGGCCGATATTCTTGGCAAGGGGGCCGGCGCCGCCCTCCTCGCCCTCACGCCAGAAGATGTAGCCGAGCCCCGGCTGCCCTTCGCCCTGAGCCCAGGAGTTCATGCGGTCCGCGAAGGCGCGGTTTCCCCCGCCCGGCGCCGGAATGGCCCAGACTTCGTTCTTCGGATCGGCGCCAAGGATGTTGGCGAAGATCTTGAAGCCGGAGCCGCGGAACGCGTCGCTGACATTCTGCATCTCGAGCGGGTTGCGCAGGTCCGGTTTGTCGGTACCGTATTTGCGCAACGCCTCGCGATACGGGATCAGCGGAAACGTCTGCGTCACGGGCTTGCCGTCCGCGAATTCCTCGAACGTGCCGCGCATCACCGGCTCGATCGCGGCGAATACGTCGTCCTGCGTGACGAAACTCATTTCGACGTCGAGCTGATAGAACTCGCCCGGCGAGCGGTCCGCGCGCGCGTCTTCGTCGCGGAAGCACGGCGCGATCTGGAAATAGCGGTCGAAACCCGCAATCATGGTGAGTTGCTTGAACTGCTGCGGCGCCTGCGGCAGCGCGTAGAACTTTCCCGGATGCAGCCGCGATGGCACCAGGAAGTCGCGCGCGCCTTCGGGCGAGGACGCGGTCAGAATCGGCGTCTGGAATTCGAAGAAGCCCTGTTCCTTCATGCGGCGGCGGATCGAGTCGATGATCTGCCCGCGCTTGATGATGTTTTTGTGCAGCCGCTCGCGCCGCAGATCGAGGAAGCGATATTTGAGCCGGATTTCCTCCGGGTATTCCTGATCGCCGAACACCGGCATCGGCAATTCGGCGGCCGGTCCCAGCACCTCGATTGAGTCGATGTAGACCTCGACCGCGCCGGTCGGCAGGTCGGCATTCTCGGTGCCGCCCGGACGGCGGCGCACCTTGCCGTCGATCTTGATGACCCATTCGGCATGGAGCTTCTCGGCGTCCTTGAACGCCGGCGAATCCGGGTCGGCCACCACCTGCGTCAGCCCGTAGTGATCGCGCAGATCGATGAACAGCACGCCGCCGTGGTCGCGCATGCGGTGCACCCAGCCCGACAGCCGCACGGTTTCGCCGATGTGCGCGTCGCGCAAAGCGCCGCAGGTGTGGGATCGGTAGCGATGCATCGAGTCGGTTTCCGGAGGCCTGAAAAAGCGCGCGAAAGGCGCATGCAGGGCCATGTTTGTCAAGGCAAGGCCGAAGCCGACCTCTCGACAGCTTCCGGTCGATCTGCCAGTTCTGAACCATGCCGCAAATGACCACCGCAGAGGCGATTGTCGCCGGCCTGATCGCACACGGCCTCGACACGATCTACGCGCTGCCGGGCGTGCAGAACGACCATCTGTTCGACGCGTTGTTCAAGTCCTCCGATCGCATCCGCACCGTCCACACGCGCCACGAACAGGGCGCGGCCTACATGGCGCTCGGTGCGGCGCTCGCGACCGGCAAGCCGCAAGCTTATGCGGTGGTGCCGGGGCCCGGGCTGCTCAATTCGTCCGCCGCGCTGCTCACCGCCTATTCGATGAACGCGCCGGTGCTGGCACTGGTCGGCCAGATTCCCGCCCGCGATATCGGACGCAAGCTCGGGCAGTTGCACGAGATCAACGATCAGGCTGGCATCATCGCGCGGCTGGTCGATCATTCGGCGCTCGTGCCGAATGCCGAGGCCGCGCCGCGCATGGTCGCCGAAGCATTCCGCGCGATGTTCACCGGGCGGCCCGGCCCGGCGGCACTGGAATGCCCGATCAATGTGTGGGGTAGGCCGGGAGACGTGACGCCCAACGGTCCTCTGCCCGTCACCCAGCCGGCGATCGATGAAGACGCGCTGCGCGATGCCGCCAAGCGCCTGGGTACCGCGAAAAATCCGCTGATCGTGGTCGGCGGCGGCGCGCAGGACGCTTCGCCGGAGGTGACGCTGCTTGCCGAGATGCTGCAGGCCCCCGTGCTGTGCGGTTTCCGCCGCGGCCAAGGCGTGCTCGACAGCCGCAATCCACTCGCCGTCACATTGCCGCTCGGCCACGAATTATGGGGCGAGGCGGACGTGGTGTTCGCGGTCGGCACGCGGCTGTTCTTCCAGCACACCATGTGGGCGTGGACGACGATTTGGCGATCATCGCGGTCAACGCCGATCCGGACGAGCCGGGCAAACACCGCGCCCCTGCGGTCGCACTCACGGGCGACGCCGCGCCGATCCTGCGGCGGCTCATCGATTCCCTGCCCGCGCACAACAGCAAGCGCAAATCGCGCGCGGCGGAAATGGAAGAGCGGCAGGCGAAATGGGCGGCGCGCATCGCCACGCTCGCGCCTCAGCTTGCGATCCTCGAAGCGATCCGCGCCGAGCTGCCGGAAGACGGCATCTTTGTCGACGAGGTGACGCAGGTCGGCTTCGCGGCGCGGCTTGCGTTGCCGGTCTACAAGCCGCGTACGTTCCTCTCGCCCGGCTATCAGGACAATCTCGGCTGGGGCTTTGCCACCGCGCTCGGTGCACAGGATGCACGGCGCGACGTGCCGGTGCTCTCGATCAACGGCGACGGCGGCTTCATGTATACGGCGAACGAACTCGCGACCGCGGTGCGCCATCGCATTCCGCTCACCGCGATCGTGTTCTCCGACGGATCGTTCGGCAACGTGCGGCGCATTCAGGAAGAAAATTACGGCAACCGGCTGATCGCGAGCGATCTTGCCAATCCGGATTTCGTCAAGTTCGGCGAAAGCTTCGGCGCCGCGGCGGAACGCGTGCGCTCGCCCGAAGAATTGCGCCGGGCGCTGAAGCGCGGTTTTGCTCGCCGCGACGGTCCGACCCTGATCGACATGCCGGTCGGCCCGATGCCGAGCCCGTGGGAGTTCATCCTGATGGACAAGTTACGAGGCTAGCGAAAGTAAAAACATAATTTTTTCAATATGATACGGTAATATCTTCTGTTTCTGGATTATTGACCCACCCGCCCCGTAATGTCGCCACGGCATCGGCGCAGAGTGCGCGACAGCGATCCGCGACTCCGATAGAAACCCGTCATGGAGCCGATTACGACCACCAAGGAGCTGACCGCCGCCTGTACGCGGTTGGCGAAGCACGACTTCATCACGGTCGACACGGAATTCCTGCGCGAAACCACCTATTTCCCGATCCTGTGCGTCGCACAGGTGGCGAGCGCAGACGAAGCGCACGTGATCGACGCGCTCGCCGAGGGCATCGACCTTGCCCCCTTCTTCAAGCTGATGGCGAACGAGAAGGTTCTGAAAGTCTTCCATGCGGCGCGCCAGGACATCGAAATCGTGTGGCATCGCGCCAAGATGATCCCGCATCCGGTGTTCGACACGCAGGTTGCCGCCATGGTGCTGGGCTACGGCGATTCGATTTCCTACGACCAACTCGTGCAGCGCATCACCGGCGACACGCTCGACAAGTCGAACCGTTTCACCGACTGGACGCGCCGTCCGCTTACGCCGGCGCAGCTCAAATACGCCGTGTCGGACGTGACCCACCTGCGCGACGTTTATCTGGCGCTGTCCGCTGACATCGGCAAGCGCGGGCGCACCCAGTGGGTGAACGAGGAGATGAAGATTCTCACCTCGCCGGACACCTATCGCATGGAGCCGGAGAGCGCCTGGCTGCGCCTCAAGACGCGCGCGCGCAAGCCCCGGGAGCTCGCTGTGTTGATGGAGGTCGCGGCCTGGCGCGAGCACGAAGCGCGGGCGCGCGATGTGCCGCGCGGGCGCGTGCTCAAGGACGAGGTGATCGGCGACATCGCGGTGCAAGCGCCCACCACGATTGAGAAACTCGGCGGTCTGCGCTCGCTGCCCAAGGGCTTCGAGCGCTCGAAATGGGGCCACGATATCCTCGAGGCCGTCAAGCGCGGGCTCGCGCGCGATCCCAAATCGCTGCCGATGCTGGAGCGCGGCAAGCAGGGCATGAACGGCACCGCGACGCTCGAACTGCTGAAAGTGCTGCTGCGCATGACGGCGGAGCGCAACGGCGTCGCCGCCAAGGTGATCGCGACCGTGGACGATCTCGAACAGATCGCCGCAAGCGACGACGCGGATGTCCCGGCGATGAAGGGCTGGCGGCGCGAGATGTTCGGCGAGAAGGCGATCGCGCTCAAGCACGGCCGGCTCGCGCTCGCGGTCGAGAAGCACCGTGTCGTCGCGGTCGAGCGTTAATTCATCGCTGCGACATCAAAAGATGTTCAGTTGCGCCGGAACTTCGGATAGTTAACTCTCATATTTTCTCGAAAGGATCGCGCCATGTCCGCAGACGGTACCTGGAATCTGACGATGCAGACCCCCATGGGGGAGCGGCGCAGCACGCTCACCCTTTCGACCGCGGGCGGCACGCTGACCGGCAAGCAGGAGGCGGAAGGCAACACCACCGACATCTCCGAGGGGACCGTCAACGGCAACGACGTGTCGTGGAAGGTGTCGATCACCAATCCGATGCCGCTGACGCTGACCTTCAGCGGCACGGTCGACGGCAACACCCTGAACGGAACGGCCGATACCGGCATGTTCGGCAGCTTCCCGTTCGAGGGAACGCGGGCGTAAACCCCGCCAACCTTGCATAGCTGGCGGCGCGGCTGCGTAGCGGATGCATGATGTAGCGCCGCTCGGGAGTGTTATATTCAAGTGCTCAAACGGGGCTGCCCCATGCGCCTGACCACCCGTGACTTGCCTTTGGTGCCACTGCTGTTGCCGGTCGTCGCGATCGGCCTGTTTCCGCTCGTGATGCTGCCGCTGCTCGGTTTTCTCGGCTTCGTCGTGCTGGGCATCCTGATCGGCTTTGCGGCCATCATGGCGCAACTGGAGGAACAGGGCGCGCACACCCTGCAGGTCGTCAGCCACGGCAGCATGAACCGCGCCGATCAAGCGGGCTATAATCTCGAAATGCAGTCCCTGATGCGCTCGCTTTACGCCGTGAAGATCGTCAGCGCGGGGCTGATCGTCCTCGGCACCGGCGGGTTCATCGTCCAGCAGTACGGCTCTTAGCCCGTTTCGATCACCGGCTCGCGGCCGATCAGGCGCGCGAGCTGACGCAAGCGATTGAACAGCCGCTCGCCTTCAAGCGCCGCGAACCGTCCACGCAGCTTGAGCTTCAGCCTGCCGCGCTCGACCACCATGGGCGTGTACGGCAGCACGCCCGGCATCGAGGCCGAGGCCAGATACGCAACGCGCAGCGATGCGCCGAGCACGCGCGCGCGGTCGAGCATGCGCGCCGAGGCCAGTTCGCGCACGTGCGGGGAAAGCTCGTCATCGACCAATCCGACGTGGCGGAAGAACACCGCGAGGGCCAGGAACGTGCGGCCCGGATGGTCCACCGCTACGAAGGCCGCATTCGCGATAATGTTGAGCGACTGCTCGCCGCGATAGTCGGGATGCGCGCGCCAGCCGATGTCGGCGAGCAGGCAGGCAGCGTGGCGCAGCCGCCGCTCGTCGGCGGTCTCGTCGAGCCCGGAGGACGTCATGAATTGATCGGTCCAACGGATCAATTCGTGCCCATGCTCGGGCGAACGGGACCGCAGCACGTTGAGCTCCTGCGCGGCCGCGATCAGGCCGTCCTTGGAGTGCTCGCGCTTCGGCAATTCCGCATAGAGCAGGCCCTCGCGCACGCCGAGCGCCGAGATCACGATCTCGCTCGGCTTGGCGATGCGCACGATGTGTTCGAGCACCAGCGCCGCATAGGCAAGCAGCGGACGGCGTGCCTCGTTCACCATTTCGATGCGCGAGAGCATTTCGGGATTGACCCGGTGCACCAGCCGCGAGAATTCCAGCGCCTCGCGCGCCGGGATGACATAGCCGTGCATCACGTGCAGCGGATAGCCGGTCTGCCACATGTGCAGCCGCGCCAGCGCGCGCCAGGTGCCACCGACAGCGTAGAACCTGCGGCCCTCGCCGCGCTCGAGCAGCGGCACGCCGGCGAGCGTCTTGCGCACGATCTTGTCCGCCTTCTTGACGGACAGTTCCGCCAAATCCTGCAGCGCAAGACTGCCGAGCGGCAGCGTCACGCCGTGGCGGATATTTTGCCCGTGCACCTCAACCAGTTCGAGCGATCCGCCGCCGAGGTCGCCGACAATGCCGTCCGGCTTGTACAGACCGGAAATGACGCCAAGCGCCGAATACTTCGCCTCGCGCTTGCCGGTCAGCACGGCGATCTGCTTGCGGCAGATGCGCTCGGCCGCGGCGATGAATTCGGGGCCATTGTCGGCATCGCGGCAGGCGGCGGTGGCGACGCACCACACCCGCGTGATGCCGCCGGTATCGCACAGCGCGCGAAAACGCCGCAGCGCGTGCAGCGCCTTCTCGACCGCGTCGGCCGCCAGCAGGCCGGTCGACTGCACTTCGCGGCCAAGGCCGGCGAGGACCTTCTCGTTGAAAATCGGGGTCGGCGCCCGCGTCAGACCCTCATAAATCACGAGGCGCACGGAATTCGAGCCGATATCGATCACGGCGATCGGCGGTCCATGATGCAGCCGCCCCTGGGCGGAATCGGACGCGCGCGCTCTAGCTCCGCTCGCGGCGCCGCGTGAGGCTGCGCGGCGAGGACTCTTTGAGCGATTTGCCACGGCCCGACAGGCTCGGATTGGTCATGAAGTATTTATGGGCGTTGAATGGCTCTTCGCCCGGCGCCGCCTTGATACGCATCGAGGTGCCATCGGGCAAGAGGTTCCAGCTCTGCTCGTTGTCCTTGAAATTGGCCAGCATGATCTGGTCGATCACCTGTTCGTGGACGGTGGCATTCTGGATTGGGCACAATATCTCCACGCGACGGTCGAGATTGCGCGGCATCATGTCGGCGGACGAGATGTAAACCGCGGCCTTGCGGTGCGGCAGCCCGAAACCGGCGCCGAAACAGTAGATCCGGCTGTGTTCCAGGAAGCGGCCGATGATCGATTTCACCCGGATGCGCTCGGAGAGGCCGGACACGCCGGGGCGCAGGCAGCAGATGCCGCGGATCACGAGATCGATCTCCACGCCCGCGCTCGAGGCGCTATAGAGCGCGTCGATGATTTCAGGATCGACCAGGGAGTTCATCTTCATCCAGATCGCCGCCGGACGCCCCGCCTTGGCGTGGGCAATCTCGTCGGTGATGTGGTCGAGAATCCGCCTCTTCAGGTTGACCGGCGAGACCGCCAGTTTTTCCAGCTCGGCGGGCTCGGCATAGCCGGTAATGAAATTGAAGACGCGCGCGACATCGCGCCCGATCACCGTGTCGGTGGTGAAGAACGACAGGTCGGTGTAGATGCGCGCCGTCACAGGATGATAATTTCCGGTGCCGACATGGACGTAGGTCTTCAGCGCCTTGCCTTCGCGGCGCACGACCAGCGATAGCTTGCCGTGGGTTTTCAGCTCGATGAATCCGTAGACGACCTGCACGCCGGCGCGCTCAAGGTCCTTGGCCCAGCGAATGTTGGCTTCCTCGTCGAAGCGCGCCTTCAACTCGACCAGGGCGGTCACGGTCTTGCCCGCCTCGGCCGCCTCGGTGAGCGCCTTCACGATCGGGGAGTCGGACGACGTCCGATACAGCGTCTGCTTGATCGCAACGACATTCGGGTCGCGCGCCGCCTGATTGAGAAACTGCACGACAACGTCGAACGACTCGTATGGGTGATGGACAATCAGATCCTTCTGCCGGATCGCCGCAAAGCAGTCGCCGCCCTGGTCGCGGATGCGCTCGGGAAAGCGCGGATTGTAGGGCGTGAACTTCAAATCGGGCCGGTCGATCGAGACGAGCTGTGCAAGCTCGTTCAGCGCGAGCACGCCATCGACCAGAAAGACCTCGTCGTCCGCAACCTTCAGCGCGCGCTGCACGAAGGCGCGCAGCTCCACCGGCATGGTGGCGTCGATCTCGAGCCGGATTACCGATCCGAGGCGGCGGCGCTTCAGCGCCGTCTCAAACGTGCGCACCAGATCCTCGGCTTCTTCCTCGACCTCCACGTCGCTGTCGCGGATGACGCGGAAGCCGCCCTGCCCCTTCACGCTATAGCCGGGGAAAAGCCGCGCAATGAACAGGCCGGTCGCGTGCTCCAGGGTGATGAAGCGCACGCCGCCGCCTTCCGGATCGGGCAAGCGGATGAAGCGATCGAGCGTCCCCGGCACGCGGATCAGCGCGTTCATGCCGCGCCCATCGCTCGCGCGGGCAAGATGCATCGCGATGGTAAAGCCGAGGTTGGGAATAAACGGAAACGGATGCGCCGGATCGATCGCCAGCGGGGTGAGGACCGGGAAGATGTAGTGCAGGAAATGGTCCTCGAGCCAGGTCCTCTCGGCCTTGGTCACCTCGCTGCCGTCCGCCAGAACGATGTTGTCCTTGCGCAGATCTTCGCGTAGCGCGCGCCAGCGCCCCTGCTGATCGCTCGCGAGGCTTCCGACCGCTTCGCCGATGCGCACCAGTTGCTCGGCCGGTGTCAGTCCGTCCGGGCTTTTCTCGACGACGCCTTCGCGCACCTGATCCTTCAAGCCCGCGACCCGCACCATGAAGAATTCGTCGAGGTTGTTCGCCGAAATGGAGAGAAAGCGCAGCCGCTCCAGCACCGGGTGATGCTTGTTCTCGGCCTCCTCCAGCACCCGACGATTGAAATGCAGCCAGGAGAGTTCCCGGTTGATGAACCGCTCGGGACTGGCGGTCAGGTCGGGCAATGGGACAGCGACCGGCTGAGCGGTCAAGGCCGGCCGCTCCGGTGGCACAGATTCCTCAGTTAGAACAAGAGCTTCGCTGCGATCTGCCATGATGACCAGAATGACGTTGCGATAGAAACTATCGGGGCCGTATGTCGGTCCGGTGACATGATGCCGCCCGTTTGGGGGGCGGCGTCAAGCTGTCTCGCGCGGTTCCGGCGGCGAAGCTGCGCTATGGTTTCCGTCAGGTAGGGCGGCGGCTTGGGGTAGGACGTGGCGTTTTCGAGGGGTGCGAAAGGCTATTCCGAGACCGTGATCGCGGCGGCGTGCCTTGGCCTCGTCTGGCTGGGCGATGCCCTGATCTACGTGGTGCTGCCGCTCTACCCGGCGGCGTTCGGCCTGGAGGTCGCGTCGGTCGCGATCCTGCTGTCGGTCAACCGCGTCATCCGTATCGTCGGCTACGGCTGGGTGTCGCCGCTCTCTCGCCGGTTCGGCGCCAACACGTTGACCGCGGCGGCCTGCGCGGCAGGCGCGATCTCGACACTCGCCTACGGCCTGACAACGGGCTTTGCGCTGTTGTTCGTTGCGCGGCTGATGTGGGGCGGCGCCTACGGCGTGATCAATCTGACCAACACGGCCTACGCCTATGGCGACGGGCAGCGCGCCGGCACGCGCATCGGGCTCAATCGCGCGGTCAGCACGCTCGGCCCCGTGCTGGCGCTGGGGCTCGGCGGATGGCTGGTGACGCTGGTCGGGCCGCAGCACGTGTTCGTCATCTACGGCCTGGTCGGACTTATCGCGCTTCCGCTCGCGCTATCGCTGCCGCGCCTGCGTCAGACCGTCGGCGATGTGCCGGCGGCCGCGAAGGGCCGCTGGACGCCGAGTGCGCTCAATCTCCTGTTCTTCGTCGTTGCGCTCGGGGCGGACGGCGTTTTCACCGCGACGATTTCGACATTGCTGGCCGACATCATTCCGGTCACCTCGGCGTTGATCGGCGCGGGCTTGCTGCTCGCGGCCCAGCGCTTTCTCTCCGTCATCCTGTCGTTCATCAGCGGACCCATCGTCGATCGGCTCAAAGCACATCGCATGCTGACGCCCTGCGGCGTAGCGATTGCTATCGGGCTCGGCGCCATTGCGCTGGGGCACGTCTATGCGGGATCCGTGGTGCTGATTGTCGGCCGTGTGATTTTCGCAATCGTCGGACCGATCGTTGCGGCGCAACAGTCCAGCGACCGGATCGGCGCGATTGCGGCCTATGCGACGTGGTCGGATTGCGGGCTCGCGGCCGGCGCCTTCATCGGAATCATGGGCATGGAGTGGCTCGGCTATCCGATCACCTACGCGGTGCTCGGCGCCGTGACGGTCGCGACGATCCTGTGGTTCACGCTTGCGAAAGCAGCTCCGCCGCCAGGGCACGGGTGACGGGCCGCTTCTGCCGCAGCGCCTCGCGATCGAGCACCTCGACTGCCGCACGGGCGGCCGCGAATGAGCGTTCGATTCGGGTCACCAGATAACCGATCAGGCTCTCGTCCACGGCCAGTTGGCGGTCGGAGAACAATTTCATCAATATCGCGCGCAACAGAATGTCATCCGGCGCTTCAAGCGCGACCGTCGGTATCTCGCGCAGCCGCGAAGCGAGGTCGGGAAGTCCGATGCTCCAGACGGCCGGTGCGACCCGCGCCGTGATGAGCAGGTAAGCCTCTTCCTGACGCACCAAATTGATGAGATGGAACAACGCGCGCTCGTCCAGCCCGGCGCCCGCATCCTCGACCACCAGCGCGCCGGTCGCGAGCGCACCCATCAGACCCGTCTCGCCGAGCGCGCGGGCGGACACGCGGCGCGCGCCCGCGATGTCGGCCCAGATCTCCGCGAGGTGGCTTTTGCCGGCCCCTTCGGGGCCTACCAGCGCGAGCACGCGATGCGGCCAATCCGGCCATTGCTCGATCGTCTTGAGCGCGGCCGCGTTCGACACGCCGGCGAGAAAGTCCTCGCGCGCAAAGTTCTCCGCGTGCGGCAGAGCCAGCGCAAGCTGACGCGGTACATTCATGGATACTGTTCGGTCTTGCCTCGGACAGCCGGTGGCGCGAACCCGACGGGGCTCGAGGCCGGCTCGCCGGTATAGAACGGGCTCTCCAGATAGCGGCGCAGCGCGAAGCGGATGAGCACGCCGATGATGGCGGCGAGCGGCACCGCGATCAGCAGCCCGACGAAACCCATGAGATAGCCGAACGCGAACAGGGCAAACATCAGCCATACGGGATGGAGGCCGACGCTCTCGCCGACCAATTTGGGCGCCAGCACGTATCCTTCGAGGAACTGCCCGACGAAGAAGATCGCCAGCACGGCGATGATCGGCGTGTACTCGGGCCAGAACTGCGCGACCGCGACGCCGCCGGCCAGCACCAGCCCGGTCATCGAACCGACATAGGGAATGAACGTGATGATTCCAGACGCAAGTCCGATCAGCAGCCCGAAACTCAGGCCCGTGATGGTCAGCGCCACCGCGTAATAGGATCCGAGGATGAGGCAGACCGCGGTTTGCCCGCGCACGAACCCGGCGATCGCCTCGTTCATTTCGAGCGCAAGCGTCTCCACGGTGGCGCGATGCTGGCGCGGAATCCAATTGTCGACCGCCGACACCATCCGGTTCCAGTCGTACAGCAGGTAGAATGCGACCACCGGCGTCACGACGACGAGCGAGAAGATCGAGATCAGCGCCTGCCCGCCCGACCACAGCGACTTCAGGAACGCGGTCGTCCACCCCGCCCCCTGCTTGACCAGTTCGCTCACCTGCACGTCGGCGACCCCTTCGCCGACAAACTTGCGCAGCCATTCGCGGTTCGGATCCATCGCGACGGCCTGGATGCGCGACACATAGCCGGGGAGCCTGTCGATGAAGGCGCCGAGCTGCGCGGTGAGAATCGGGACGAACAGCAGAATGAGCAGCACGAACAGCAGAACGACCGTCCCGATGATCACCAGCGTGGCGGCGAGCCGGTTGATGCCGACGCGCTCCAAGCGCGTGGCGAGCGGGTCGAGCAGATAGGCGAGCGCCATGCCGGCGACGAACGGCAGCAGGATTTCGCGCAGCACGTAGAGCACCAGCACCCCGCCCACGAGCGTCAGTACCCAGAACGTCATCTGGCGCGTAAGCGTCATGTCCCTCAGCCTCGGCGGCGATCCGTTCGCAATCGTAGCATAGGGCACCGCACGGCTTTCGCCAGTGCGGCCCACGCATCAGCGCTTGATCCCGTTCACGCCCATGTGGTGGACCCATTCACGCAGGTAGACCGCGACGGAGGCGAGCGTCAGCGCGGCGACCGCCGTCATGGTCAGGGTCAGTGCCCATCCGGCGTCGAAGCCGAAGCCCAGCGCCGCAAGGACGAGGCCGACCAGCAGGAGTTGCGCAGCCGTATTGGCCTTGGACACCGGGTGCGGCTTCACGCTCACCGGCTTGCCGAGCAGCCACGAGAACAGCACGCCGCCGACGATCAGCAGGTCGCGCGACACGACCAGAATGACCAGCCAGCGCGGCAGCGCATCGACGATCCCGAGCGAGACATAGATCGAGACGATCAGCACCTTGTCGGCGAGCGGATCGAGGTAGGCGCCAAGCTCGCTCGCCATGCCGAAGCGCTTGGCCAGGAAGCCGTCGACGGCATCGCTGACCCCCGCGGCGGCGAACAGCAGGAAGGCGAACAGCATCTGGTTCGACGCAATCGCCCATACCACGACGGGCACGAGCAGAATGCGCGCCAGCGTAATCAGGTTGGGAATACTCAAACGTCCGACCCCGGCAGCAAGTCCAGTCTTCGCAGATAAACCGCGCGGGGCGCCTTGCCAAGGACTGCTGCGGACAACTGCTATGCGGCCATTGCGTGGGCTCGCTTTCCCACGTAGGGCAACCGCATGAACGAGAAGCGCAACGCCCTCACCTATGCGCAGGCGGGCGTCGATATCGACGCCGGCAACCGCATGGTGGATCTGATCAAGCCGCTGGTGCGCGCGACTGCGCGGCCGGGTTCCGATCCCGAGCTCGGCGGCTTCGGCGGACTGTTCGACCTCAAGCGCGCCGGCTTCAAGGACCCGGTGCTGGTGGCCGGCACCGACGGCGTCGGCACCAAGGTCATGATCGCGATCGAGACCGGCCGGCACGAGACGATCGGCATCGATCTGGTGGCGATGTCGGTCAACGATCTCGTGGTGCAGGGCGCCGAGCCGCTGTTCTTCCTCGACTATTTCGCCTGCGGAAAACTTGTCCCGGAGGTCGGCGCGCAGGTCGTCAAGGGCGTCGCACTGGGCTGCCGGGAGGCGCGTTGCGCGCTGATCGGCGGCGAGACTGCCGAGATGCCCGGTCTCTACAAGGCGGGCGATTACGATCTTGCGGGTTTTTCGGTCGGCGCCGTGGAGCGTGACGCAGTGCTGCCGCGCGGCGTTGCGGCGGGCGATATCGTGCTCGGGCTTGCATCCTCGGGGCTGCATTCGAACGGCTATTCGCTCGCCCGCAAGGTCGTCGAGACATCGGGCTTGCGCTGGGACGCGCCCTCCCCGTTTGCGCCCGGCATGACGCTCGGTGAAGCGATGCTCGCGCCGACGCGCATCTATGTGCGCTCGTGCCTTGCGGCGATCCGCGAAACGGGCGGCGTCAAGGCGCTGGCGCACATCACCGGCGGCGGTTTCACCGAGAATATTCCGCGCGTGCTGCCGGAGGATTTGAGCGTGCGTATCGATCTTGCGCGCGTGCCAGTACTCCCCGTTTTCAAATGGCTCGCCGCCACCGGCGGGATTACCGAAGCCGAAATGCTGCGCACCTTCAATTGCGGGACCGGCATGATTGCAGTCGTCGAGCCCGCGAAAGCCGATGCGGTCGCGGCGGTGCTGGCGCGCGAGGGTGAGTCGGTGGCGCGGCTGGGCGAAGTCGTAGACGCGCGGCCCAATGCGCCGCGCGTCATCTATGACGGCCATCTCGCGCTGTCATGACCCGCAAGCGCGTTGCGATTCTGATTTCCGGGCGCGGCTCCAACATGGCGGCGCTGATCGAGGCCGCCAAGGCCGCCGACTATCCGGCTGAGATCGCGCTCGTTGTCTCCAACGTTGCCGATGCCGCCGGACTTGCGCGCGCGAGAGAGGCTGGCGTCGCGACCGCGGTGCTCGATCACAAGCCGTTCGGCAAGGATCGCGCCGCGTTCGAGTCGGCGCTGCAGAGCATTCTCGACGAACGCCGCATCGAGCTGATCTGCCTTGCCGGCTTCATGCGGCTGTTCACGGCGGAGTTCGTGCAGCGATGGTCCGGGCGCATGCTCAACATCCACCCCTCGCTGCTCCCGCTATTTCCCGGACTCGATCCGCACGGACAGGCGTTGCGCGCGGGCGCAAAGACCTCCGGCGCGACCGTGCATTTTGTCATTCCGGAAACCGACGCCGGCCCGATCATCGCGCAGGAAAGCGTGCCGGTGCTTGCGCACGATACGCCGGACACGCTCGCCGCCCGCGTGCTGGAGGCCGAGCATCGCCTCTATCCGGCCGCGCTCAGGCGCGTTGCCGAAGGGCGAAGGCCGATATAATCGGCCGTAGAGCCGGCGGCTTCGCAACGGCACGCGTTTCTTGCTAGAAGCCGTCATACTCAACGGCCCCTCCTCGGCCACATTGCCCACAGCACAAGGAACGCGCCCCGTGATCGATCTCTACACCTGGACGACGCCGAACGGCCGCAAGGTCTCCATCGCGCTCGAGGAACTCGGCCTGCCTTACACGGCACATGCGATCGACATCAGCAAGGACGAGCAGTTCCAGCCGGATTTCCTCAAGATCGCGCCGAACAACCGCATCCCGGCAATCGTGGACCGCGACAACGGGATGAGCCTGATGGAATCGGGCGCGATCCTGATCTATCTCGCCGACAAGACCGGCAAGCTGCTCGCGAAAGAAGGCGAGAAACGCTACCGCACGATTGAATGGCTGATGTGGCAGATGGGCGGACCGGGTCCGATGCTCGGGCAGGTTCATCACTTCGTGAAATACAACAAGGGCAAGGCGCCGTACGCCGAGGAGCGCTACCTGAAGGAAGCGAACCGGCTTTACGGCGTGCTCGACCGGCGCCTCGCCGCGCACGAGTTCGTGGCCGGCGACTATTCGATCGCCGACATCGCGATCTGGCCATGGATCTCGCGCTTCGAGTGGCAGACGATCGACATGAACCAGTATCCGAACGTGAAGCGCTGGTACGTGGCGATCGCGAATCGCCCCGCCGTGCAGAAGGGCTACAAGGTTCCGAAGGACGTCGGCGAAGTCCCGATGCCGTAGGCTGATCCCTTAAGCTGCCGCGACGCCCATTGGCGTTGTGTCGTCTGCAATCTCCAATAGTATGGCGTGGCAACGACAGCGGGGCGGGACATGCGGTGGCGGGCGATGCGAGTGTCATGGACGCGGCAGGCCGCGGCCGTTGCGGTGTTGCTGGGGCTCGGCGGCGCCGCGGGCGCGCAGCCCGCGCCGCCGGCGCCAGCCCCCCCAGTGGCGGCGCCAAGACCTGCGGCCATGACCAGCGTCGATGGCGGCGGCTGCAACACGGTGGAAAGGCCGGTCAGCGCGGGCGGCGCCAGCATGGTTCCGGAGCAGCCGGGCCAGCAGAAGAACTGGCAGCCGCCGGGCGGCGAGATCACGTTCACGATCCGCAGTTTCAACCAGATTCCGTCCGACGCGCTGGTGCTGGTGTGCTTCCGCTGGAAACACACCGGCGAGCGGCAAGACCGCTTCACCACGGCGCGGCCGACGCACCTCGATCTCACCGACGCCGGCCGGTTGCTGAAGATCACCGTACTCGTGCCGCCGAATCTGCCCAAAGCTCCGCCACGCTTTGGCGGCGACGGCGAGTTTGCGGGTCTCTATCTCGTGCCCCTCGCCGACGTGCGCATTCTCGTGCTCGGCAAGAATCCCGACGGCAGCCTGCTGGTGGCGGCCGACGTGTCTCATCTGATCGGCGTCAGCAATCCTTTCTGGGCCCTGCTGATTGCGCTATCGACCGTACTCGCCGCATTCGCGGTGTTGAGCATCATCGGCCACCGCAGACTCAAGCGCTTCGGCTACGGCGACCTCGATCCGGTGATACGCCTCATCACCACGCCGGACGGTTACGCCAGCCTGTCGCAGTTGCAGTTGGTGCTGTGGACGTTCGTGGTCGCCGCCTCCGCGGTCTACGTCATGGTGCTCTCGGGCGAACTGATCGAAGTCACCAGCGGCACGCTGGTGCTGCTCGGCATTTCCGGCGCCGTGTCGGTCGGCACGAAGCTGCACGACATCGCGCAGGCCCCGAACCCGGCCGGCAGCGCGTCGGAGCCGCGCAAGCCGCGCTGGTCCGACCTGATCGTCAATGAGGTCAACGGCAAGCGCGAAATGGACATCACGCGCGTGCAGATGCTGTATTTCACGCTCGTCACCGCCTCGTTCGTGGTGATGCGCGTGCTCACGACCTACGTCATTCCGGAAATCCCGCAGGGCTTCCAGATTCTCATGGGGATCAGCAACGCGGTGTATTTCGGCTCCAAGGTCGCGCAACCGGTCGCGACCGCTCCGGATGCCGCCAACACCAATACCAGTACGCCTCCGGCGCAGAGCTCATAGGCTGGGGGCGCGGTTGCGCCGCCTCGGTCGAGGCGAGACAATCCCCCACCGAACGGGTGCGTAAGCCCAGCAAGGGAGGACGCCATGAGAGTCATTTTCGCCATCGCATTCACATTGATAACGGGAATCAACATGTCTCGCGCCGAAGACCGCTTTCCGATCATTCCGCCCGACCAGATGACTGCGGAGCAGAAGAAGCTGTTCGAGACGATCATCTCGGGCCCGCGCGCGCAGAACTATGGCGGCGATGCCGCCAACCACGTGCTGAAACGCGGCCCGTTCAATGCCTGGATGCGCAGCCCCGAATTCGGGCTGAAGATTCAGGCGGTCGGCGAGCAGATCCGGTTCAAAAGCTCGATCCCGAAACACCTCAACGAGTTCGCGATCCTGATCACGGCACGCGAATGGACCTCGCAGTACGAATGGTACGCGCACCATGCGCTGGCGATGAAGGCCGGGCTCGATCCGAAGATCGCCGAGGAGCTTGCGGCCGGCAAGCGCCCATCGAACATGAAAGAGGATGAAGCAGCGGTGTACGATTTCTGCACTCAGCTGCACCGGACCAAGAAGGTCGACGACGCGACGTTCAAGCGCGCCAAGGCGCTGTTCGGCGAACAGGGCGTGATCGATCTCATCGGCGTGAGCGGCTACTACACGGCTGTTTCGATGACGCTCAACGTCGCCGAGGTGCCGGTTCCGGACGGCACGTTGCCGCTCAAGCCACTGGACTGAGCGCGCATAAGATAAGGGCGCCGCGCGGCTGCGCAGCGCCCTTCTCCGGGATGGTTACTTCTTCGCGAGCCCGAGCGACTTCAGCGTCTTGCCGTTGTCCTCGTTGTCGGTCTTCATGAACTCCGCGAACTTCGTCGAATCCGCATAGACAAGATCGAAGCCGCGCTTGTTCATGAACTCCTGAAACTCTGCGCTGTCCCAGATCTTCTTGATCGCGGTCTCGTATTGCGTGGCGATGTCCTTCGGGAGCCCCTTCGGGGCTGCGAAGCCGCGCCACACGCCCTTGTGCCACTTCTTGCCAAGCGCTTCATCGACCGTCGGCACGTCCGGGAAGTTCGCGGCGCGCTTGGGCGACATGAAAACGAGAGCGCGGATGCGCCCCGCCTTGATGAGCGCCTCGGCCTCCGGCAGCGAGCACGACACGAATTCGACGCCGCCGGCGGCAAGATCGGTCAGCGCGGTCGCGGCGCCGGTCGCCGGCACCCAGCGGATCGAGTTCGGCGAAATGCCCTCGACCTCCATCAGGCCGGCGAGCGCGGCGTGCCAGCTTCCGCCCTGCCCCGAGCCCGAGGCCACCACCTTGCCGGGGTTCGCCTTGATGTGCGCGAACAGGTCCTTCGCGGTCTTGTGCGGCGAGTCCGTTTTCACAAAGAGAGCGGCGAGGTCCTGATTGACGAGCGCGAGGAGCGTGAAGCCTTCCCATGTCAGGTCGGTCAGACCGACCCAGTGCATCTGGTTGATCTCGAGCGTGATGAGCCCGAACGTGTAGCCATCGGCCGGCGCCGACGCGATCGCGGTGTGACCGACCACGCCCGAACCGCCGGTGCGGTTCACGACGTTCACCGGCTGCTTGAAATCACGCTCCAGCATCATGGCGACCTGCCGCGCGACCGCATCCGTGCCGCCGCCCGCGGCCCACGGTACGATCAGAGTGATCGGACGTTCGGGAAACGCGGCGCGTGCCGGGCCGGCCAAGCCCAATGCGAGACTGGCCGCGGCCAGCGCCGCGACGACGAATATCCTGATGCTGCGGATCATGCGCCTCCCCTTTTGTTCAAGACGCGCGGACGTCTTGTGCGGCCCACGCTTGTGTCAATTCCCGGTCATCGACGCTATCATGTCAAGGGGACACTAGCGCCCATGCGGCGGCACCAACCGGAAATTGAAAATGAAGGTCTTTGTGACAGGCGCGACCGGCTACATCGGCGGATCGGTATCGACCAAATTGCTGGAAGCCGGGCACGAGGTGCTCGGGCTTGCCCGCTCAGACGACGCCGCGGCTGCATTGAAGAAGCGCGGCATCGAGCCGGTTGCGGGCGATATCAACGCCTACTCGCCGGTCATCGAGGTCTGCAGGCGCGTGGACGCCGTCATCAACGCGGCGAATTCGGACAACGCGTTCGTTGCCCACGCGCTGCTCGATGGGCTGAAAGGAAGTGGAAAGACGCTGATCCAGACGAGCGGATCGAGCGTGGTCGGCACCTACGACAACGGCGAGGCGCGCGAGGAGATTTACGACGAGGACTCGGCGTTTACGCCAGAGCCCGAGAAAGCGACGCGCGTCGCGATCGACGAGCAGGTGCTCGATTCCGAGGACATTCGCGGGATCGTGATCCGGCCGACACTGATCTACGGGCGCGGTATCGGGGTCGCCGGCATCAGCGTTCAGTTGCCGAAACTGATCGATGTCGCGAAGAAGCACGGCGTGCCGCGCCACGTCGGGCGTGGGCTGAACATCTGGGGCCACGTGCATGTCGCGGACGTGGTCGATCTCTTCCTGCTCGCGCTCGACAAGGCGGAAGCGGGCTCGCTTTTTTATGCAGAGGCCGGCGAGGCGAATTTCAAGTCGGTCACGCAGTCGATCGGCCGCATGCTCGGGATGGGCGATGCGACGAAGGACTGGCCGATCGGCGAAGCGGTCGAGGGCTTGGGGCCCGGCGCATATCTCTCTTTCGGCTCGAACAGCCGCGTGCGGGGGGTGAGGTCGCGCGCACTGGGGTGGAAGCCGAAGGGCCGCGCGCTGTTCGATGAGATCGAGAACGGGGTTTATGCGGAGGTCTACGGCAAGAAGTGACCCGTCACTTCAGATTATCGTTGAACAGCCGCGCGAGGCGCGCTCCTGCAAGCGCGACGCGCTCGCGGGCGATCCGTTCGGCGTCGGCCTTGTAGGCCGGCGTCAACGAGGACACGACGTCTATGACCTCAATGGGAGGCTTTTTGTAAACCTCGGCCTTGGCGACCTTGAAACTCTCGAGAATCCAGGCACCCGGATCCGAGATGGCGGCAGCGGCTGCCGGCGCCGCCGGCAGAGTGGCCGCAGCAGCCGCCGCGTCCTTCGGGTCGCGGCTGTCGCCGACCACACCGTCCCAATAGGTATGCAGCTTTGAGCCGCAGCAATCGATGCGCACGCTGTTGCCGCCGCGATCGCCTTCACTGGTCTTGAAAGCCTTGGTGAAGCGCGACGTCGCGTGCAGCGGCTGATGCACATCGCCAACCATGTGGATGAGCCACACGATATCGTAGGACTTGATGTTGTCGTTCACGTTCGGCTTGGAGATCGCTGCGGTGAATCGCCTGATCTGCGTCTCGGCATTCGGTGTCGGCGCGGGAAACGTCTTGGTACCGTCAGGCGAGAACGGAATGTCCTTGTAGTGCCAGTATTTGTGCATGCGCTTGTCGGCATAGCCGATGTTCTGGCCCGCCTGCTTTGTCTTCGGCGGCGTATCGCCGTCGTTCTTGAAGCCTGCATGCGTGAATGGATTCTTGATGTCGTCGGGCCAGACCGATGCACGCATGAAGGCGGTCTTGTCCTTCAGGTTATCGGGCACGCCGGAAATCCACTTGTCGTAGTCCTTGTTGATCTTGAGCAGCTGGATCGCGCGCGCACGCACGGCGTCCGTCATCTGCTCCCAGGCGACGGCTGCGACCATCATGTGGCCTTGCTCATGCCAGGCATGGGCACTGCCCGAACTCCAAGCAATCCCTGTCACGGCAACCAACGCCGCCAGTTTTGAGCGCGATGCCACGGTCAGCCCCCTGATCAATCCTTGCCTGGTGCTAGCACGAGCAAGTTCATTTTTCAATCACTGGTAGCGCCCATGATTCAATTGCGCGCGGGCAGCAGCTACGGCCAAGCGCGAGCCGTGTCGATGACGCTCAGCGTGGCGCAGGTGCCGGTCCGGGAGGCACACCGCAGCTGGAGCCGCTGGATTAGGCCCGTTTGATCCACACCCGGTTGTCATGAAACGCCGCCCCGCCATAC
The DNA here is from genome assembly GCA_034669145.1 of Hyphomicrobiales bacterium. Lineage (GTDB taxonomy): Bacteria > Pseudomonadota > Alphaproteobacteria > Rhizobiales > Xanthobacteraceae > PALSA-894. Next base: position 33,938 of record JAXDNY010000226.1, on the reverse strand, counting down.
GGCGCAATCGCATCCGCCCCTGTCAAAGTGTTGATCCCCCGCCCGTCCTCGTAGGCTGAATTCGGCCAGATCGATTCCGCGATCAGCACGCCGCGGCGCACGCCATCGAAAACTTTCGCGTGCAGACGCACCTCGCCACGCGTGTTGCCCAACACGACCTTGGCGCCATCCGCAATGCCGTTCGCTCTCGCATCGTCGGGGTGGATCATCACGGTCGGGCGATGCTCGCGCGCCAATGAGCTCGGCGTCTCGTTGAAGGTCGAGTTGAGGAAATTGCGCGCCGGCGACGTCGCAAGCCGGAACGGAAACTCAGGCGTCGCCTCCTCGATCACCTCCCAGTGGTCGGGCAGCACCGGCATGTCATCGACCGGCCCCGCGAGCCACGGCGAGCGGAACGGCACGGTCTTCCACTCCGGCTTGAAGCGGAATTTTCCGTCGGGCCAGGCAAAGCCCTTGGTGTAGTGCGCGGTGTCAAAATCGGGCTGGCAGTCGATCCACTTGTTCGCCTCAAGCGCCCCGAGCGTGCCCCAGCCGGAATGCTGCAAGGTCCAGTCGATCAGTTCGCGCTCGGTCATCGTGAAGCCCGGATGGCGCGCGCCGAGGCGCTTGGCGAGCGCGCAGACGACCTCGTGATTGTTGCGGCACTCGCCCGGCGGATCGATCAGCTTCGGCCCAAGCTGAATGTATTGGTGCCCGCCGCCCTGATAGAAATCGTCGTGCTCCATGAACATTGTCGCGGGCAGCACGACATCGGCCATCTGCGCCGTCTCGGTCATGAACTGCTCGTGCACGCAGGTGAACAAGTCTGCGCGCGCGAAGCCGTGCTTCACCTTGTCCTGCTCGGGCGCGACCGACATCGGGTTGGTGTTCTGGATCAGCAGCGCGGTCACCGGCACGCCATTGATCAGCGCGCCGGGCTCGCCGCACAGGATCGGCCCGATGCGCGACTGGTCGAGCGCGCGGATCGACGGGTCGATCGCGTCGTGCCCCTCGGTCATCGACTTGTTCCAGTGATAGATCGCGCCGTTGTTGTGGAATGCGCCGCCGCCTTCCAGCGCCCAGGAGCCGCGCACCGCCGCGATGCAGCTTGCCGCATGCATGTTGGCGGTGCCGTTGCGCGAGCGGCCGAAGCCGTAGCCGAGACGAAAGTAGGTGCGCTTGCGCTCGGCGATGAGCTTGGCGAATGCCTCGATGGTTTCGACCGGACAGCCGGTGATGCGTGACGCCCATTCGGGCGAGCGCGTGCGGACGTGCTCCTCAAGCTCGCGCGGCGCGTCGGTATATTTTTCCAGATAGTCGCGATCCGCGAACCCGTCACGGAACAGGCAATGCATCACCGCGCAGGCAAGCGCGGCGTCGGTGCCGGGCCGCACCAGCACGGCGAGGTCGGCCGCCTCCATGGTGCCGTTCATGTAGATGTCGACCGCGACGATCTTGGCGCCGCGCTCTTTGCGCGCACGCACCGCGTGGGTCATCACATTGACCTGCGTGTTCACCGGATTGGTGCCCCAGATCACCACGCAATCGGACTTCGCCATCTCGCGCGGATCCGGGCCGGCAAGCTTGCCGGTGCCGGCGATGAAGCCGGTCCAGGCCGGATTGACGCAGATGGTCGAGTGGAAGCCGGAATATTTCTTCACATGGCGCAGGCGGTTGATGCCGTCGCGCATGATCAGGCCCATCGTGCCGGCGTAGTAATAGGGCCACACGGTCTCGCTGCCGTGACGCGCTTCGGCCGCGAGGAATTTCTCCGCCACCAGATCGAGCGCGTCGTCCCACGAGACGGCTAAGAATTGCCCCGAACCCTTCGACCCTGTGCGGATCAGCGGATGCAGCAAACGGTCGGGATGATGGATGCGCTCGGCATAGCGCGCGACCTTCGCGCAGATCACGCCGGCGGTATAAAGATTGTCTTCCGCGCCGCGCACGCGGCCGATCGAGCGGCCCTCCAGCACCTCGACTTCAAGCGCGCAGGTCGAAGGGCAATCGTGCGGACAGGCGGACGCGCGGATCTCGACCGGCTTGAGCGGCAGGCGGACGGACTGATTCATGACCCGCCCAGCATAGGACGTCCGCTAGACTTTGTCGCGCTCCCGGTGCGGCTTAAGGACAATCGTTTCTTCTACTTCGACGACTTCGACGTCTTCTTCTTCGACCACCTGGCGGCTGCGCAGCACAACATATTCGGCCGCCAGGATCAGGAACAGCAGCAGCCGCACGGACCACTTCTTCGCGGCTTCCGTCTCGGCAAAGTTGAGGTCGATGACGATATCGCCCGCGACCCACACCAGCATCGCCACGAAGGTCCAGACTTCCTCCGAATTCCAGGGCCGCCGGCGGCGGACAATGCACATTCCGGCGCAAACCACGATCAGCGCGCCGAGCCGCCCGCCCCAGGCGTGAACCGTCCCGGCCGCAGCCTCGCCGAGCCAGCCGACCACGGCGGGATCGGTACTCATGATGTCGCCCGCGACCCAGCCGAGCAGCGCGCCGCCGCCCCACACCAGCACGCGGAAGCGCTCGAGCAGCGCCATCAGGATCGCGCTGCCGGCAATGATCAGCGGCACCGAGGTCGCAAGGCCGAAGATGATCAGCGTCGCCTTGATGGCGCCCGCATGCGCGGGATCCACCGCCGCAGCGGCAAGCTCGGCCGCCGCCGCGATCGCGATCACGTTGTCGAGGCTCATCACGATGTCGGCGATCACGACGATGCGCACGGCGCGCCAGAGAGTCTCGCCGGCCTCCATCTCGGCCTCTTCGTCGGCATCCTCGGTCACGAGCTTGATCGCGACCCAGAAGAGAAGTGCGCCACCGACGAGTTTCAAGAACGGGTAGGTCATCGCCTGGGCAACGACGAGCGTGAACAGGACACGCAAGAGTACCGCGACGCCCGCACCCAGGATCATGCCCCACATGCGCTGGCGCGGCGGCAGCGACAGGCAGGCCATCGCGATGACGACCGCATTGTCACCGGACAGGATGATATTGACGCCGATGATCTGCAGTGCCGCGATCCAGAATGGCGCGTGTGTAATGTCCTGCCACAAGAAATCCACGGGCTACCCCTGCTCCTGATACGCCGTGCGCCGGCCGGCGTTTTCCCCTCCGCGACTTCGGCGCGGATCGCGGTACTCTATCGAGGGCCAAAGGTCCGTGGCCAGCGGCCGACTGCCGCAGCCCTCATCCCACGATCTCGTTACCCGAAAAAAACTGTGCGATCTCCTTTGCCGCAGTGTCGGGCGCGTCGGAACCATGCACCGAATTTTCGCCGATCGACTTCGCGTGGACCTTGCGGATCGTTCCGGCTGCCGCCTTCGCGGGATCGGTCGCGCCCATGACGTCGCGGTATTTCGCGATCGCGCCTTCGCCTTCCAGCACTTGCACCACTACCGGACCCGAGGTCATGAATTCGACCAGCTCGCCGAAGAACGGCCGCGCGCGATGCACGCCGTAAAATGTCTCGGCCTCTTCGCGCGTGATGCGCACGCGCTTTTGCGCGATGATGCGCAAGCCCGCACCTTCGATGATCGCGTTGATCGCGCCGGTCAGATTGCGCTCGGTCGCATCGGGCTTGATGATCGAGAAAGTGCGCTCGACCGCCATCGGTCATTCCTCATTTTTCGAGAAGGTTCAAAGGTCGGCGGCTTATAGCGGCCGGATTCGCGAGCGGCAAGGCTGAACGTCCGTTCAGCACACGCGACACATTGTATCTTGAACCGACAGACGCGCGCGCCCGACTACCCTTGCGGATGACAGAATCCAAGAACCCAGAGGAGAACACCATGATCCGCAAGTCCATTCTCGCTGTTGCCGCTCTCGCGACGCTCGGCGCTGCCGCGCTCGCACCGACCTCCGCCTCGGCGTGGGGCAAGGGTGGCTGGGGCCATCACGGCTGGGGCCACGGCGGCTTCGGCTTCTATGGCGCGGGCTACGGCGTGAGCTACGTCGATGTCGTGCCGAGCTGCTACTACGTGAAAAAGATCAACCGCTTCGGCGAAGTGCGTATGATCAAGGTCTGCGAGTAATCCGACCGAATCGCCACGATCTTGATCCACCCTGGCCTCGCGAGAGGCCGGGGTGCGACGCTTGCAACGATGGTTGATGCGCCCGCGTTATTGTTGCGGGCAATACGCGACGCATACCAGTTCGGCGCCGCCGTTTTCGAGCGGCACCTCGGTCATGCGCAACTCGCACAGGCCGTCATCCGTCGGCCCTGCGCATTCCGGTCCAACCGGACCATCGACATAGGCGTAGGGCGTGTAGTAGCGCGAGCCGACATAGATGGCGCCAAGCGCTCCGAGCCCCACGAGCGGAAGCAGCAATCCGCCGCGCCGAACGCGATATGGTCCGCGGATGAATGCCGCGCGGCCGCCGCGCCAGGAGGGACGAAAGCCTCCGTAGGCGGGTCCTCGATAACCTGATCCAACCACGCCGACCGGACCGCGCGACACTGGCCCGCGATATCCCGGGCCGACGACGCCGACTGGCCCGCGTGGGCCTCCGCCCTGGAAGACGCGCGGCGCGGCGCCGGCGCCGGGATTGAATGCGGGTCCGCGTGGACCGGGCGGGCGCAAGCCCGGAGGCGGTCCGCCACCGCCGCCGCGTCCACCTGCCGCTCCCGGCGGCGGCCCGCCGCCTCTACCGACGCCCTTGGCCGCGCTCACACGCGGATCGTGTTGCGAGGAGAGATCGGTGATGCCGGCTGATGCACCTTGCGCAGCAGCCTGCGATAAAGGGGCTGGCAGTGTGAAGAAAAGCGCGCCGACCACCGAGCCGCTGGCCGCTATCGCAGAGATCGTCCGCTTCATGATGTTTGCCCCTCGGGCAGGCGCGCGATTGCGCAAAATCTCCAAAACTGAGTGCATGCCCCTGTGATGAGACACAACTCGCGTCGTTGTCGCATAGTTCCACTTCGACGCCCGAGCGGCTGCCAAGGCCTTACTTGACTTGATACGCAACCGTGGTTGATAGCGCCGCCGCCTTGACGCAATATGCCCGGCAAGCTGTGACGCGAAATGGAGTTCTCCGGTGCCGGAAATCCGTGCTCGGTTCTTGTTGCCGGCATTGCTTGCCGCGATGCTGGGCGGCTGCGGAACGGATTTGACCGGGTTCTCGGTCGCCGATCTCAACCCGCTCAAGGGAAGCGATCCGCTGCGCGCCGCGGATTACAATTATTTCTACAAGCGCGATCAGACGGTCACGGGCGTCGTCACCGCCGCCGATCTCGTCGGTCCGGACGGACGCTGCGCCTTCGAAGCCGCGCCGACGCTCGCGCCTGCCGCACCCGACACGGTCGCGCAGAGTCCAAGCTCCGATCCGATCAATCCGCGCAGCAATCAGGCGCTTTACTTCACCGCCGGGCCGGAAACGGGCCGCACGGCGAGCGCCGCGCCGAATGCCCTTCCCCCGCAGGTGCGCAGCGGCCCGAACGGCATCGCGTTGCAGATGACGGAATGCCAAGTGGTGCAGGTTGCGGGCTACACCGACCGCGTCGAGATCGGCGCGAACGAGCGCGGACAGCGCGCCGTGACCCTGACCTACCTGAGCGGCGACCGGCCCGGCATCTATCGCTTCATCGGCGGGCGTCTTGCCTCGATGGAGCGCGTCGCGGACCCGCAGCCGAAAAAGCCGCAGACAAAGACCGCGAAGAAAACCGCGCCGCGGCAATGATCGATCCGAACAGTGCCGGCTTCGCGGCGCGGCGGCTTGCGGCGCGCGCGCGGCTCGACGCAATGGATGACGCCGGCGCGACCGATCCCTATCGGCGCGCCTGGTTCGAAAAGGTGTACGAGACCGCGGGCGACGATCCGGCGCAGATTCCCTGGGCCGATCTCAAGGCGCACCCCCTCCTCGCCGCATGGCTCGTCAAAGCGCAAGCGCCGTCGCGCGAGGCTCGCGCGCTCGATATCGGCTGCGGGCTCGGCGACAACGCCGCGGCCATCGCGGCGAAAGGCTGGCACGTCACCGGATTCGATCTGTCGCCGCGCGCGATCCGCTGGGCGCAGTCGCGATTTCCGGCGTTGGGTTTCGTCGCCGCGGATTTGTTCGCGCCGCCCGCCGACTGGAGCGGCGCGTTCGATCTCGTGCACGAGTGCTACACATTGCAGGCGCTGCCCGACGCACCGCGCGCAGAGGCGATGCGCCAGATCGCGCGCTTCGTGCGGCCGGGCGGCGCGCTGCTGGTGATTGCGCGCGCGCGAGACGGCATGGGGCCCGCGGCGGGTCCGCCGTGGCCGCTGACGCGCGAGGAAATCATGCGGTTTGGCATCGACGGGATGCGCCCGGAATCGGTCGAACAGCTCCCCGACCCGACGGACGGCAAGCCGCATTGGCGCGCGGTTTTCCGGCCCAGCTAACCAAACCGTAATGCATCAAACGGTCGCGAGCGGCGTCCCGAGCCTTTGAGTTGCCGCAAAGGGAGTGAGATGATCGCGACATGATCACCATGCGCTCCCGTCTGCTCGCCGTCCTCGTCGCCGGCACGTTCGCCTTGACCTTCGCGGCGGCCTCGTTCGCCGAGCAGGCCCGCCGCCCCGCCGAAACAAAGGAGCAGTCAGGCGAGGCCGCCCGGCTTCCCGCCGACGTCACCACCGACCATACGGTCGAACTGCCCGATCGCACGCTGCGCTTCAAGGCGACCGCAGGCTCGATCCCGATCAACAACGGCGAAGGCAAACTGCAGGCCGAAATCGCCTACATCGCCTATGTGCGCCCCGAAACCGAGGCGGCAACGCGCCCCCTCACCTTTGTGTTCAATGGCGGTCCGGGAGCCTCCTCCGCCTATATGCAGTTCGGCGCGCTCGGCCCGTGGCGGCTGCCGCTCGATAACATCACGCCCTCATCGACGCCGACCGTGATCCCCAATCCGGAAACCTGGCTCGATTTCACCGATCTCGTCTTCGTCGATCCGGTCGGCACCGGCTACAGCCGGTTCATCAACACCAGCGATGAGGTACGCAAGCAATTCTGGTCGGTCGATGGCGACATCGATGTGCTGGCGACCTTCATGCGCAAGTGGATCGAGAAGAACGGCCGGCAGGCGTCGAAGAAGTTCATCGCAGGCGAGAGCTATGGCGGCTTCCGCGCACCGAAACTTGCCGGCAAGCTCAACGATCAGGGCGTCGGCGTCAGCGGATTGGTGATGGTGTCGCCGGTGCTGGACTTCGGCTGGCGCGGTAACGGGCGGCATTCGCCGCTCAATTGGGTCGCGCGGCTCCCCTCCATGGCGGCCGCCGCGCGCGAGGCAACGGCGCCGTTCGATCGCGAGGCGTTGCGCGACGCCGAACGCTACGCGGCCGGGGACTACTTGCTGGATCTGGCGCGCGGCGAGCGCGATGTCGCCGCCGTCCAGCGCATCAGCGAGCGCGTCGCGCAGTTGACGGGCCTCGATCCGGCTCTGGTGCGGCGTCTCGCGGGGCGGATCGACACCCGCACGTTCGTGCGCGAGCGCAATCGCGACCGGGGGCTCATTGCCAGCATGTACGACGCGACCGTGACCGGGATCGACCCGGACCCGAGTTCGGCGTCGTCGCACTACGACGATCCGGTGCTCAGTGTGATCCGCGCGCCGCTGTCAAGCGCGATGACCGATCTCTATGGGCGCGTGCTGACATGGCGCGTCGAGGAACCCTATCAACTGCTCAACGGCCGCGTGAACGCGCGCTGGGACTGGGGCGGCGGCCGCTCGACGCACGAGATCGTCAGCGATCTGCGCGCGGTGCTGGCAAGCGACCCGCGCCTGCGGGTGCTGGTGACGCATGGAGCGAGCGATCTCGTCACCCCCTATTTCGAGAACCAGATGATCCTCGACCAGATGCCGCCGTTCGCTTCGCCGGATCGGCTCAAGCTGTCGGTCTACGGCGGCGGCCACATGTATTACACGCGCGACGCTTCGCGCCGCGCACTGCGCGAGGACGCCAAGGAGCTTTATCGCGCGGCGGAGCAGACGCCGCGGGGTTAGACCATCGCGTTCTCGTATTCCGCGCTCGCGCTCAACCAGTCTTCCTCGGCTTTCGACAGCGCGGTGACGGCGTCCGCGCGGGTTTTCGACAATGCGGTTGCCTTGGCGGGATCGCGTGCGAACAGGTCGCTCGCAAGCTGCGCCTCGATCGCAGCGATCTCGGCAGTGAGTTTGGCGACGGCCTTCTCCGCCGCATCGATCCGGCGCTTGAGGGGTTTTAGCTCTTCGCGCTTCTCCGCCGCCGCGCGGCGCTGATCCGTACGCGAGACCTTGTTGCCGGATTCCTCGCGCTCCTCGCTCGCTCTGGCGTCGCGGCCGAGCACGAGACGGCGATAGTCGTCGAGATCGCCCTCATACGGCGCAACGGTGCCCCTACCCACCAGCCACAGCCGGTCGGCGCATGCTTCGATCAGATGGCGATCGTGCGAGACGAGGATCGCAGCGCCGGAATAATCGTTGATCGCCTCGACCAGCGCGGCGCGGCTGTCGATGTCGAGATGGTTGGTCGGCTCGTCGAGAATGATGAGGTGCGGACCCGCGAAGGTCGCCAGCCCGAGCAGCAGCCGCGCCTTCTCGCCGCCGGAGAGGTTCTCGACCGGCGTGTCGGCGCGATCGCCGGAGAAACCGATGCCGCCGGCACGCGCGCGCACCTTGGCCTCCGGCGCGTCCGGCATCAGGCGGCGCACGTGATCGTAGACGCTTTGCGCCGGGATCAGTTCGTCGAGCTGGTGCTGCGCGAAATACGCGACTTCGATGCGGTCGGGGCGCGTCACCGTGCCGTCGAACGGCGCGAGGCGGCCGGCGAGCAATTTCGCGAGGGTCGATTTGCCGTTGCCGTTCGGCCCGAGCAGCGCGATGCGGTCGTCGGTATCGATGCGCAGATTGAGTCTCCGCAGCACCGGCTTGCCGGGCTCGTAGCCGACCGACACGCGGTCGAGCGCGATGATCGGCGGCGACAGCGGTTTCGCCGGCCGCGGAATCTGGATCGGGCGCACCTCATCGTTTGCGATGGCCGCGATCGGCGTGAGCTTCGCCAGCTTCTTCACGCGCGACTGCGCCTGGCGCGCCTTGCTGGCCTTGGCCTTGAAGCGGTCGACGAAGGCCTGAAGGTGCTTGCGCTCGGTCTCCTGCTTCTTCGCGGCCGCTGCATTGAGCGCCTGCCGCTCGGCACGCTGGCGCGCGAACGACGTATAGCCGCCGCGATAGAGCGCGAGCTTGCCGGCATCGATGTGCAGAATCCAGTCGGCCGCATCGTCAAGCAGATCGCGGTCGTGGCTGATGACGATCACGGTGCGCGGGTAGCGCGCCAAATGATCGGTGAGCCACAGCGTGCCTTCCAGATCGAGATAGTTGGTCGGCTCGTCGAGCAGCAACAAATCCGGCTCGGAGAACAGCACGGCCGCGAGCGCGACGCGCATGCGCCAGCCGCCGGAGAAATCCGTGCAAGGGCGTTGCTGCGCGGCGGCATCGAAGCCGAGGCCGGCGAGGATCGACGCGGCGCGGGCGGGCGCCGCATGTGCGCCGATATCGGCGAGCCGGGTCTGGATCTCGGCAATGCGGTGCGGATCGTGCGCGGTCTCGGCCTCAGTGAGCAGGCTCGTGCGTTCGATATCGGCGGCGAGCACGACCTCGATCAGGCTTTCCGGCCCGCTCGGCGCCTCCTGCGCCAAACGGCCGATGCGCGCGCGCGCGGGCATCCTGATGGTGCCGTGCTCCACGCCCATTTCCCCGGCGATGGCGCGGAACAGCGTCGTCTTGCCGATGCCGTTGCGGCCGACCAGACCCACGCGCGCGCCGTCAGGGATGCGCGCCGACGCGCCATCGAGCAGCAGGCGGCCGGCCACGCGGATCGAAATGTCGTCGAGAACGAGCATGGCGCGTTCTTAGCGGCGGGGCGCGGATTAGCAACTGCTATTGCACAGGCCGTCCGCGGCGGCGATCCTGCGTGAACGCTGAGCGCAGGAGATCAACATGTGCGTTCCCGGATGCCGGGAGGCGGTGCGGCGCGCGATGTCGCGCCGAGGGTTTTTCAAGGGCGTCGGGACCGCAGGCCTCGCGACTCTCGCGGCAACGCCCGCCCGCGCGCAACGAAACTTCACATCCGTGATCGATCTGACACACACGCTGTCGGCCAGCTTTCCGACATTCTTCGGCACACCCGGGATCGCGATCGAGAAGCGGTTCACGCTCAAGAAGGACGGCGCGAATGTGAACTGGTGGCATGTCCTCGAGCACGCCGGCACGCACCTCGATGCGCCGTTTCACTATTCCGACACGGGCTCCGCGGTCGACACGATCCCGGCGGAGCAACTGGTCGTGCCGCTCGCGGTGATTGACGTGTCCGCCAAGGCAGCGCGCCACGCCGACTACGCCATGAGCCGAGAAGACCTTGCGGATTGGGAAAACAGCAACGGGCCGCTGCCGCACGGCTGCTGCGTCGCGATGCATTCCGGCTGGGCGCAGCATGTGACCGATGCAAAATTCGCCGGCAAGGACGCGAGCGGCGTGATGCATTTTCCCGGCATCGATCCGCAGGCGGCGGCCTGGCTGCTCAGGGAGCGCAACGTGGCCGGGCTCGCGGTCGATACACTCTCGCTCGACCCCGGCAACTCGAAGAGCTTCAAGACGCATGCGACGTGGCTGCCCGCGGGCCGCTGGGGCATCGAGAACATCGCCAATCTCGACAAGGTACCGCCTGCCGGCGCGACGCTGGTGGCAGGCGTTCCCAAGGTCAAGGACGCAACCGGCGCGCCCGCGCGCATCTTCGCGCTGGTCTGATCAGGCTTTCTTTTCCCAACGGCCGTTTTCGTCGGCCTGCCAGTAGGTCGCGTCGAAGCCCTGCGTCTTGGCCTCGCTCCAGCGTACGCGTGCGGCCGCGACCGCCTCGTCATCGTCACCATCGAACAGCAGAACGATGCGCTGATAGCTTGCGGCATCCTCCGGCACCGGCGCGCCGTCGATGACAAAGCGCACATTGGCGCCGTTCGGATTGTGATCGTGCACGGTGAGCAGAACCGGCTGCATCGCCGCCTCGCTCTCCCGATAGGTGCCGTGGGCGAGGAAATTGTCGTCGCGATAGGTCCACAGATGTGCGTCGAGCGCTTCGATGCGCTCGTCGGACGACGCCTGCACCACGACGCGCCAGCCGCGCTCGACCGATTTTTCCAGCAACTGCGGCAGCACCTTTTCGATGGGCTGGCGCTGCAAGTGATAGAACAGGATCTCGGTCATGGCTCGCGATCGCGGGCGAAGATACCTAGCAGATCACGCCTCTGATGCAGGACGCGTGCAATCTCTATGGCATTTTCCGAGACACGATAGAGGACAACATGTGGATGGACCAGCATCGACCGAAGGCCTGGTGCAAGTTCATCCCGCGAACGTCCCATCAGAGGAAATTGTCCGGCACGTGCTGCCGTTCGATGTATCTCCCGCAGGATGGCGTCGGCTACGTCCCTAGAGGCGACGTGAAAGAAATATCGCCATATGTCACGAAGGTCGTGGCGGGCCTGCGGCGACCAAACAATCCGCCTAGGACTGTCCATGCTCGCTGTGGAGTTCGCGGATCAAGTTCTCGATGTCGAGTTCCTCACCAAGACCCGCGTCCAATTCGGCAAGCCCAAGCTGCACATCCGCGCGCAGCCGTGCCAACTGATCAATCCGCTCCAGCAAATCGCGGCCGAGCCGCTCCTGCGCGGCTTCCGGTAGATCCGCGGCTTTCGTCAACGCGATCTCAAGCGTCTTGACCATATGCAATCCTACCACAGCAGGCGGGCGCGCCTACCCCTCGTAATGCTCCGCCACCAAGCGGTCGAGCAGCCGCACGCCCCAGCCCGAGCCCCAGCTCTTGTTGATGTCGGATGACGGCGAGGCAAAGCCGGTTCCGGCGATGTCCAGATGCGCCCACGGCGTCTTGCCGACAAAGCGCTGAATGAACTGCGCAGCGGTGATCGAGCCGCCGAAGCGGCCGCCAGTGTTCTTCATGTCGGCGAACTTGGAATCGATCATCTTGTCGTACTCGGGGGCGAGCGGCATGCGCCACACACGCTCGCCGGTGTCGAGGCCGGCCTGCGTGAGCCGCTCGGAGAGCTTGTCGTCATTGGAGAACAGTCCGGCATGCTCCTGACCGAGTGCCACCATGATCGCGCCGGTAAGCGTCGCGAGATCGATCATGAATTTGGGTTTGAACTTCGTGTTGACGTAGTGACACACGTCGGCGAGCACGAGCCGGCCTTCGGCGTCGGTGTTGATGATCTCGATGGTCTGGCCGGACATCGAGGTGACGATGTCGCCCGGGCGCTGCGCGTTGCCGTCCGGCATGTTCTCGACGAGGCCGATTGCACCGATGGCGTTGACCTTGGCCTTGCGGGCGGCGAGCGCGTGCATCAGGCCGACCACACAGGCGGCGCCCGCCATATCGCCTTTCATATCCTCCATGCCGGCGGCCGGCTTGATCGAGATACCGCCGGTGTCGAAACACACACCCTTGCCGATGAAGGCGATGGGCGGCGTTCCCTTCTTCCCGCCGTTCCAGCGCATCACGACGATGCGGCTGTCCTGCCGCGAACCCTGCCCAACGCCCAGCAGCGCGCCCATGCCGAGCTTGCGCATGGCCTTCACGTCGAGAATGTCGACGCCGACGCCGAGCTTGCGCAAGGCGGCGGCGCGGCGCGCGAACTCGACCGGAAAGAGAATGTTCGGCGGCTCGTTGACGAGATCGCGCGCGATGATCACGCCGTCGGCGACACCCTGACGGCTGGCCCATGCCTTGCGGGCGGAGGCAACGTCAGCCACGCCGAGCGTGATGCGGGCCTTGGCGGGCGCCTCTTCGCCTTCCTTGCGCTTGGTCTTGTAGCGCTCGAACGAGTACGCGCGCAGCGTCGCGCCCAGTGCGACGTCGGCGGCCGCATCGGCTTTCAGCGGCCCGTCCCCGAGTTCCAGCACCACCATGGCCTCGCTGGCGGCGGAGGGAATTCGCCCCATCGCGATCCCGCCCAGCTTGACCAGATCCTGCGGCTTGCGGTCGTCGGCCTTGCCGGTGCCGATCACCACCAGACGTGTCGTCTTGAGCCCGGCCGGCGCAACGATGTCGAGCGCACTGCCGCTCTTGCCCGTAAACTTCTCCGCCTTGGCGGCGCGCGCGACCAGATCGGTGGCGGACCCCAGCACCGAGCGCGTCCTTGGCCCGAACCGCAGGTTGTCATCGGCAAAGACGAGGAGAACGCCGCCGCCTGGCGCCGCGATCGGGCCAAAACCGGGTTTTCGGGCATCCGCCATGGAAACTGATCCTTTCATGTCACACTGCGCCGGAAAACGCGTGTTCTGCGCCAAAATGGGTCAAATCGGGCTTTGCAATAGCGCATCGGCCGGCCAGTTGCGAGGTCGTTGCCCCGGTCTTGCCACCGATCCCGGCTAAGCGTGGGTTGCGGTGGCGTCGGGGGACGTTGCGTCGCGGGGAAATGGGGATGACTGCCGGCCAATGAGCGCGTTCGACCGCTACATTTTCCGCAACGTTTTCGGGGCGTTCCTGCTGATCCTGATCAGCCTGACGGCGGTCATCTGGCTGACCCATGCGCTGCGCGAAATCGACCTGATGACCAACCAGCGTCAGACCATCCTGACGTTCATCGGCATCACCGGACTGCTGATCCCGATGCTGGTGCTGGTGATCGCGCCCCTCGCCCTGGTGGTTGCGGTCGGTCACACCCTGAACCGGCTCAATACCGATTCGGAAATCGTGGTGATGAACGCCTCCGGCATGTCGCCGTGGCGTATCTTCCGCCCGTTCCTCACGACCACTCTGGTGGTCGCGCTGCTGGTCCTGGCGGTGAGCGCCTACGTGGCGCCGGCGGGGCTGCGTGAACTGCGCGACTGGGCCACCAAGGTGAAGGCGGATTTCGTCGTCAACATCGTCCAGCCCGGCCGGTTCATCAACATCGAGCGGGGGCTGACGCTGCACATCCGCGAACGGCGCGCCGACGGGCAACTGCTGGGAATATTCATCGACGACCGGCGCGATCCCAACGAACGAGCAACTTCTCTGGCGGAATATGGCGAGATCGTCGAAACCGGACGCGGAACATTCCTCGTCCTGATCAACGGAAGCGTACAGCGCGTGGAAAGCGGCCGGGCCGACCCGACCATCGTCAAGTTCGAGCGCTATGCGTTCGACCTGTCGCGCTTTGCCGGCGGGCCGCAGCTTGGCGCGCTCGGCGTGCGCGAGCGCAATCTTTGGGATGTCGCGTTCCCCGACCCGAACGATCCGACCTACAAGCAGATCCCGACGCATTTCCGCGCCGAGCTGCACGACCGGATCGCCGCGCCGATCTATCCGATCGCGTTCACGGTGCTGTGCTTTGCGATTCTCGGCGCACCGCGCACCAGCAGGCAGAGCCGGGAAGTGTCGATCGTCCTGACGATCGTGGCGATCGGCGCGTTGCGTCTTGTCGGCTTCGCCTGCAACGTCGTCGCGGCGCAGAACGTGGCCGCCGTCTATGTGCTGTGGGGATCGATGCTGCTCACCTTCGCGCTCGGTCTGTACGCGATTGCGCGCGGCGCGGTGATCGAGCCGCCCGAATTCCTGACCCAGCTTGCAGCCGTGTTCGAGCGCATGTCGCAGCGCTTGCAGCCGACCTGACCGGATCGGCGATGGTCTCCCGCACCCTCATCCGCTATTTCGGCATGCGCTTTCTCGGCGCCGTGATGTCGGTTTTCTTCGGCATCTTCGTGCTGATCGTGCTGGTCGACTACATCGAGTTGATGCGCCGGGCCGCGGACGTTCCGAACCTCTCGCCCTGGATGGTCGCCAAAGCCTCGTTCTTCCGCGTGCCGCAGTTGACCGAGCGGCTGCTGCCGTTCTCCGTGCTGGTCGGTGCAATGGCCTGCTACCTGGCGCTGTCGCGGCGTAACGAGCTCGTCGTGGCGCGCGCGGCCGGCATGTCCGCGTGGCAATTCGTGACGCCAGCACTGATCGTCGCCTTCGCGCTCGGGATCGTGGCGACGGCGATCTACAACCCGCTCTCCGCGGCGATGCGCGAATGGTCGAAGAAGCTCGAAGCCGAAATGTTCGGCGAGCAGAAGAACGTCATGCAGCAGCAGAATGCGCTCGGCTTCTGGGTCCGCCAGCGCAGTTCGGACGGCCAATCGATCGTCTATGCGGCATCGAGCCAGGAACAGGGCGTGCGGCTCGACGGGGTCAGCGTGTTCACCTTTGACCACGCAGGCAAGGAACTTGAGCGCATCGAAGCCAAACGTGCCCTCCTCGAGACCGGCCATTGGCGGCTCGAACAGGCCCGGGTCTATGTCAGCGGGGTGCGCCCGCGCGACTACGACAGCTTTTTGGTTAAGACCACACTGACCGCTGCCCAAGTCCGGGAAAGCTTTTCGACCCCGGAGACCGTGCCGTTCTGGGAGCTTCCTGCGTATATTGAAATCGCCGAGCGCTCGGGGTTGATTGCCGCAGGCTACAAATTGCAATACCAGATCCTGATTGCTCGTCCGTTCCTGCTTTCCGCCATGGTATTACTTGCTTGTTCTGTGAGCTTAAGATTCTTCCGCTTTGGCGGCGTTCCGCGAATGGTTTTGAGTGGTATCACGGCGGGGTTTCTGCTTTATGTATTGTCCAAAGTAACTGAAGATTTGAGCAAGGCCGAGCTGATGCACCCAGCGGCGGCTGCATGGTTGCCTGTGCTCGCGGGGGGCCTCACGGGTTTCGTTGTGCTTCTGTATCAGGAGGACGGGTAATGGCCGCGGCGCTCCGCCCCCGGCCAGGTATTGCGTACGAGCTCCGCCGGTTGGCGGCGCTCGCTTGCGCCATGACCGCGCTCGCCGGTTTCGGCGTGGGCGTTCGCCCGGCCGCGGCCCAATTTTCCGAAGTTAATCCGCCTTGGGTCGGCGTCCCGCCAACTCCCAAGGTTCCAACCGCGTCTTCCAAATTGGAGACCGGGCAGAGCGATCCGAATGCGCAGATGCTGGTGCGCGCCGACGAACTGCAATACGACAACACCAACAATCGCATCATCGCGCTCGGCAACGTCCAGATCTATTACCAGCGCTCCACGCTCGAGGCCGACCGGGTCGTTTACGAACAGACGACCAAGCGCATGCGCGCCGAGGGCAACGCACGCTTCACCGAAGCCGACGGCAAGGTGGTGTACGGCGAAATCATCGATCTGACCGACCAGTTCCGCGACGGATTTGTCGATAGCCTGCAGCTCGAAGCCGCCGACAGGACGCGTTTCGCTGCCCCGCGCGCCGAGCGCAAGGAGGGCCGCTACACCGTGTTCCAGAGCGGCGTCTACACGGCGTGCGAGCCGTGCAAGGACGATCCGAGCAAGCCGCCGCGCTGGCAGGTGCGCGCAACCCGCATCATTCACGACGACACCGAGAAGATGATCTATTTCGAGGACGCACGGCTCGAGTTCCTCGGCTTCCCGATGTTCTACTGGCCCTATCTCTCGACGCCGGACCCGACGGTCAAGCGCAAGACCGGCTTTCTGATGCCGAAAGTCGGCTACGCAACCCAATACGGCCTCTATGCCTCGACCCCGTACTTCTGGGCGCTCGCGCCGAATTACGACCTGACGCTCACGCCGACCCTGACCTCGAAGCAGGGCCTGCTGATGCAGGCGGAATGGCGCCACCGGCTGGTGAACGGCTCCTATTCGATCAAGGCGGCCGGCATCTTCCAGGCGGACAAGCAGTATTTCGCCGACAAGTTTGGACCGGACTCACCGGGCGACCGTGTGTTCCGCGGCAGCATCGATACCACCGGCCAGTTCGCCCTCAACTCCAATTGGGTCTGGGGCTGGGATGGAACGCTCGTCACCGACAAGATGGTGATCCAGGACTACGGGCTGCGCTCGTATTTCGCCGTGATGGACCCCTTCAAATCCGGCGGTCTGGAAACCGTTACGCAGATCTATCTGACGGGCCGCGGCGAGCGCAGCTATTTCGATGCGCGCGCGATGTACTTCTACGGCCTTGCGTCGAGCGACGTGCAAAGCCAGCTCCCGATCGTCCACCCGGTCGTCGACTACCGTAACCGGCTCGCGCAGCCGCTGTTCGGCGGCGAACTGACTTACCGCGCCAACATCACGAGCCTTTCGCGCGACGAGGCTGACTTTGACCCGATCACGCAGGCTGGGTTCAATAGCGGACAGTGCGACCGGTTGACCGCCGATCCCACCCAGAAAACACCAGTCAACTGCATCCTGCGCGGCTTCCCCGGCACTTATTCACGAGGCTCCGCCGAGGCGACATGGCGGCGCACCCTGATCGATCCCTACGGACAGAAGTGGACGCCATTCGTCACCGTGCGTGCCGACATCGCGGCGCTCTCCGTCAAGGGCGAAACAGGGGTGAGCAACTACCTTCCGACCGGCGATAGTACTGTCGGCCGCGTCATGCCGGCGGTCGGTCTCGAGTACCGCTATCCGTTCATCAGCGTGCATTCATGGGGCACGCAGACGATCGAACCGATCGCCCAGCTTGTCGTCCGGCCGGACGAAACCAACATCGGCAAGCTGCCGAATGAGGATGCGCAAAGCCTGATCTTCGACGACAGCAATCTGTTCAACGTCAACAAATTCTCCGGCTGGGACCGCATCGAGGGCGGCACGCGCCTCAATGCCGGCATCCAGTATACCGCGCAGTTCAATCAGGCCGGCACCGTCAATGCGCTGTTCGGCCAGTCCTACCAACTGTTCGGGCAGAACTCGTTCGCGGTCGCCGACAGCGTGAACACCGGCATTTCCAGTGGCCTTGCCAAACCGCGATCGGACTATGTCGCACGCATCGCCTATCAGCCGGACAGCGTCTACTCGGTGATCTCCCGGTTCCTGCTCGACGAGGAGACGTTCCGTATTCGCCGTGTGGAAGTCGAAGGCCGCGCGACTTTCGAGCGCTGGCAGTTTTCGGCCCTTTACGGCAACTACGACAGCCAGCCTGAAATCGGTTTCCTTGAGCGCCGCCAGGGGGTGACCGGGCAGGTCACGTTCAAGTTCACGCAAAACTGGAGCGTCCTGGCGTCGGCCCGCTACGATCTCGAGGCCAAGCAGGTCAACCAGACCCGCATCGGACTCGGCTACATCGATGACTGCTTTGCCATTTCGCTCAATTATCTGACCGATTATAACTATTCCGGCACGACGACTACCGACAACAAGGTCATGCTGGTGATCAATTTGCGTACCATCGGTGGAACAAGTTTCAGTCAGAGCACCAATCCGACCACGGGTACCGGCGGCTTGTTCTAGGCAAATGGCGGACGACAGGAGGAAGGCTTGAGATGATGCCCTTGTGGCAAGCTTCGGCACGTGGAATTGCGGTGCTGCTGATCGCGGCAGCAACGCTGTTTGCAAATCAGCCGCGCGCACAGGCGCAGGTCGTCGCCGTGGTGAACGGTGAGCCGATCACCGCTGTCGACATCGCACAGCGTACGCGGCTTGTTCAGCTCTCGACTCAGAAAACGCCGTCGCGCCAGGAGGTGCTCGACGAACTGATCGACGACAAGCTGAAGATCCAGCTGTCCAAGCGCTACATCGCCGACGTTCCCAAACGTGAAATCGAAAGCGCCTACGCGTCCATCGCACGGCGCGCCGGCATGACGACGAAGCAATTCTCCGACTCGACGGCACAAGCGGGGATTACCCCGGAAGCGCTGAAAAGCCGTATCCATGCGGATTTCGTCTGGTCGCAGATCGTGCGCGGCAAGTTCCAGGGAAGCCTTCAGGTCGGCGAGAAAGACATCGAGGTCAAGCTGCAGGCGAGCAACAAGGAAGATCCGGGAGGCTTTGAGTTCAAGCTGCGCCCCGTTCTGTTCCTCGTCCCGAAAGGCGCGGCGGCGACTGTCTTCGAGGCACGCAAGCGCGATGCCGAGGCGCTACGCGGCCGCTTCACGAATTGCGATGACGGATTGCGCGCCGCGATGACGCTGCCCGACGTCGTGGTGCGCGAAGCCATTATACGACAATCGGCGGATATTGGGCAGCAACAGCGCGATGTGCTCAACAACACGCCTGTCGGCCGCCTCACGCCTCCGGATATCACGCCGCAAGGCGTTGAGGTGTTCGCGGTATGTAACAAGGCACCCGCGGCCGGCGCCGAGTCGCCCGCACGACGGCAACTGCGCGACGAAATGTTCAATGAGCGCTATCAGGCCCTGTCGAAGAAGTTTCTGAAAGAACTGCGCAGTCAGGCGCTGATCGAGTACAAATAGGCTATGACGCGACCGCTGGCGCTGACCCTCGGCGAGCCGGCAGGAATCGGTCCGGACATCACATTCGCCGCTTGGAATAAGCGCGCCGATCTTGCGCTGCCGCCGTTCTATCTTTTGGCCGATCCCGACTTCGTCGAGCGGCGCGCGCGCCTGCTCGGCCTGCGCGTCCCGGTGAGCCTCGTCGAGCCCGAAGGCGCGACGAGCGCCTTCGCGACGACGCTGCCGGTGGTCGCGCTTGACGAGAAGGTGACGGCGGGGCCGGGCGATCCGGACGCTTCAAGCGCGCCGGCCGCGATCGCCTCGATCCGGCGCGCGGTCGCCGATGTGTTCGCCGGCCGCGCGCATGCGGTTGTCACCAATCCGGTCGCAAAGGCGGTGCTCTACCGCACCGGCTTCGCCGAGCCAGGCCACACCGAATATCTCGCGAGGCTCGCGCAGGAGCACACCGGGCGTGCGGCTCATCCGGTAATGATGCTGTGGTCGCCGGAGCTCGCGGTCGTGCCCGTCACCATTCATCTGCCGGTGCGCGACGTGCCAGGGCGGCTGACGACGGCGCTGATCGTCGACACAGGGCGCATCGTCGCGCACGACTTGGCCGAGCGCTTCGGCATCGCGCGGCCGCGACTTGCGCTGGCGGGCCTGAACCCGCATGCCGGCGAGGACGGAACCATCGGCGGCGAAGACCGGGCGGTGGTCGCTCCTGCGGTCGCGCAATTGCGCGCCGAAGGCATCGACGCGCGCGGCCCGCTGCCGGCCGACACCATGTTTCACGACGCCGCGCGGCGCACTTACGACGCGGCGCTCGCGATGTATCACGACCAGGCGCTGATCCCGATCAAGACGCTCGCCTTCGATCATGCGGTCAACGTGACGCTGGGCCTGCCCTTCGTCCGCACGTCGCCCGATCACGGCACCGCCTTCGATATCGCCGGCACCGGCAAGGCAAACCCGGCAAGCCTGATCGCAGCGCTCAGGCTCGCGGCACGGCTGGTGACCGCGGGCGCGATGGCGCCGGCGAAATGAGCGCGGCCGGCGCGCTGCCGCCGCTGCGCGAGGTCATCCGGCGCCACGAGCTTTCCGCCCGCAAGTCGCTCGGCCAGAATTTTCTGCTCGATCTCAATCTCACGGGGCGCATTGCACGCGCGGCCGGTCCGCTCGACGGCGTGACGGTGCTGGAGGTTGGCCCCGGACCCGGCGGCCTGACCCGCGCGCTGCTCGCCCAAGGCGCAAACGTGATCGCGGTCGAGCGCGACGAGCGCGCGATCGCCGCTCTGGCCGAGATCGCCGAACATTACCCCGGCCGGCTCCAGGTGATCGGCGGCGATGCACTCACGTTCGACATCGCGTCCTATCTCGGCAAAGGCCCGGTGCGCGTCGTTGCGAACTTGCCGTACAACCTCGCGACCGCCCTGCTCGTCTCCTGGCTGACCGCAGAACCGTGGCCGCCGTGGTATGACCGGCTCACGCTGATGTTCCAGCGCGAGGTCGCCGAACGCATCGTCGCCAAGCCCGGCTCCAAAACCTATGGGCGCCTGTCGGTGCTCGCGGGCTGGCGCACAGAGGCAAAACTCCTCTTCGATATCGCAGCCTCGGCGTTTGTGCCGCCGCCCAAGGTCACGTCCTCGCTGGTGCAGCTTGTGCCGCGCGCCACTCCGCTTCGCTGCGACCGACGCGCGCTGGAGCGCGTCACCGAAGCGGCGTTCGGCCAGCGCCGCAAGATGCTGCGGCAAAGCCTCAAACAGCTTGGCGTCCCCCCCATTCCGCTGCTCGAAACCGCTGGGGTCGACCCGACGGCGCGCGCGGAGGATATTCCGGTCGAAGGTTTTGTCGCGCTTGCTCGTGCCCTGAACCCGACGTTCGCCTAGAGGGCGCCCCGAGAGGGGTTGCGAACGTCGGGTTCAAACGGGCACGAGATTCTTTGGTTTGCTAGTGTCCCGTTGATTCCGAAGTTCGCATGACACCAGGCCGCGAGGATTTGCGAACTTCGGAATCGGGACACTAGGAGGAATCTCATGACCCGCATGATCCGCCAATCGATGACGGTCTACGCCGCGCCACTGTGCGAGACGGTCGTGGAAGCGCCTGAGCCAAGCGGCGCGCAAGTGCTGGTGCGGATCAGCCGCTGCGGCGTCTGTCACTCCGACCTGCATCTGCACGATGGCTATTTCAGTCTCGGCGGCGACAAGAAACTCGACGTGACGAAGGGCCGCGCGCTCCCTTTCACGCTCGGGCACGAGATCGCGGGCGTGGTCGAAAGCGCCGGCCCGGATGCGGACGTGCAGATTGGCGCCTCGGCGGCGGTATTCCCCTGGATCGGGTGCGGCGAATGCGCCGCGTGCAAGGCCGGCGAAGAAAATCTCTGTGCCGCGCCGCGCCATCTTGGCGTCCAGGTGGACGGCGGTTTTGCCACGCACGTGCTGGTGCCGCACCCGCGTTATCTCATCGATCACACCGGCCTGCCCGCCTCCCTCGCGGGCGCCTACATGTGCTCTGGGCTGACCGCATATTCGGCGCTAAAGCGGATCGCCGATCATGCCAAGCGCGGACCTGCGCTGCTGGTCGGGCTCGGTGGCGTCGGCATGATGGGCCTCTCATTCGCGCTTGCACTGTTTCCCCATAAGCCGATCGTCGCCGACATCGATGCGGCCAAGCGCGAGGCCGCGCTCAAGGCCGGGGCCGCGGCCGCCTACGATCCGGCCGACCCGGCGGCGCGCAAGGCTCTGTTCAAGGCGACCGGCGGCGGCGTGTACGGAGCCGTCGACTTCGTCGGCTCGGACGGCTCGCTGGCCTTTGCGGCCGGCGCGCTGGCAAGGGGCGGCAAGGTCGTCATCACCGGGCTGTTGGGCGGCACCTATTCGACGCCGATTGCGATGTTTCCGCTTCGCGTGTTCACCATCGAGGGCACGATGACCGGCACGCTCGATGAAGCGAACGAAATGATGGCACTGGCGCGCGCCGGCAAGGTCCCGCCGGTGCCGATCGTCGAGCGCCCGCTGAGCGCGGCGCAGGCTTCGCTCGACGACCTGCGCGCGGGCAAGATCGTGGGCCGCGTGGTGCTGGCGCCTTAACTCTCAAACCGCGATCTGGCGAAGGTCGGTCAGCAGCTTTGCGACGAAATCCTTGAGATCCGCGCGCTGTGCGCTTTTGCGCCGGCCATCCGCCAATATCTGGCGCAGCGTCGTAAAGCTCCGGTCGAGATCGTCGTTGATGAGCACATGGTCGTACTCGGTCCAGTGCGCGATTTCCTCGATCGCATTACGCAAGCGCCGCGCGATAATGTTCGCGCTGTCTTCCGCCCGACGTTCGAGTCGTGTCTTCAACTCGGCCGCCGACGGCGGCAGCACGAAGACGCTGACGATATCCTGCCGCATCGCCGCATAAAGCTGCCGCGTTCCCTGCCAGTCGATGTCGAACAGCATGTCGTGCCCGGCTGCGAGCGCCGCCTCGACCGGTTTGCGCGGCGTGCCGTAGCAGTTGCCGTGCACCTCCGCCCATTCGAGCAGACCGCCGGCCTCGCGAAGCGCGATGAACTCGGGCATTGAGATAAAGTGATAATGGACATGATCGATTTCGCTATGCCGCCGCTCACGCGTCGTCACGGAAACCGACAGGCTGATGTTCTGTTCCTGCGCGAGCAGGTTGCGCGTCAGCGTGGTCTTGCCCGCACCCGAGGGTGAGGACACCACCAGCATGATGCCCCGGCGGGCGGTGTCAGGCGCTGCGCTCATTCCAGGTTTTGCACCTGCTCACGGAACTGCTCGACCACAGTTTTGAGTTCCAGTCCGATGTTGGTCAGGTCGACATCGTTCGACTTCGCGCACAGCGTATTGGATTCGCGGTTGAGCTCCTGCGACAGGAAGTCGAGCTTGCGGCCGACCGGACCGCCCGCCTCGATCAGACGGCGCGCTTGCGCCACATGCGCGACAAGCCGGTCGAGCTCCTCGCGAATGTCCGCCTTGGAGGCGATCAGAATCGCTTCCTGATGCAGGCGGTCGGGATCGAAGCGGGTTGATGTGTCGAGCAACGCGGCGATCTGTTCGGCGAGCCGCGCCTTGATCGCTTCGGGACGGCGGCCGGGTGCGGCTTCGGCGCGCGCGGTCAGCGCGGCGATCTCGTCGAGCCGCCCGTGCAGCACGGTGGCCAGCGCCTCGCCCTCGCGGCGGCGCATCTCGGTAAGGCTCGCGAGCGCGGTGGCAAACCCTGCGACGATGGCAGCCTCGGCGACGCGGCGATCCTCCTCGCGCTCGTCCTCGTCGACGACCTCGATCACGCCCTTGAGGGCGAGGATTCCATCGATGGCGGGCGGCGCCGCATCGATGCGCTTGGCGATGTCTTTCATGGTGGAGAGAACCGCGGCGAGCACCGGCTCGTTGACGCGCACCACAGGCGCAATGCCGGCGCGCTGCACCAAGAGATTCGCGTGGATCGTGCCGCGCCCGAGCGCTTCGGCGGCGCGCGCGCGTAGCGGCGCTTCGACCGCGTCCCAACCGGGCGGAACGCGCAAGCGCAGCTCCAGCCCCTTCGCGTTGACGGATTTCAACTCCCAGGCCCAGACGTAGGAGCCGGACACGCCGTCAGCGCGCGCGAAGCCGGTCATGCTCGACAGGGCCATCCGGCGAATCCTGCTAGGAGGCGAAAAAATCCGGCCGGACCTTAACGGCGAGGTTGCGAGGTCACAAGACGCCCAGCTTTGCCTACTGCGCCTTGGTCTTGGTCTTCTGCTTCGCGTTCTTGGCCGGCGCGGCAGGTGCCGCCTGCGCGGCCGGATCGACAGCGGGCGGCGCGGGCTCGGCGAACGGGATGGCCCGGTCGGTCGGCGCGGGTGCGCGCAATTGCTGCTCGAACTGCCGCAACTTCGCGACGTTCTGCTGATGTTGCTGCAGGTTCTCGGCAAAGGCGTGCCCGCCACTACCATCCGCGACGAAGAATATCTCCTTGGTGCGCGACGGGTTGGCAGTCGCTTCCAGCGACGCGCGGCCCGGATTGGCGATCGGCCCCGGCGGCAGCCCTTCGATCACGTAGGTATTGTACGGCGTCGGCTGCTCGATCTCGGAGCGCATGATCGGACGGCCGAGCGTGCCCTTGCCGCCGACTAGGCCGTAAATAATCGTCGGGTCGGACTGGAGCTTGATGCGCTGACGCAGCCGATTGGAGAATACGGCGGCAACGCGCGAGCGCTCATCAGGCCGCCCCGTCTCCTTCTCGACGATCGAGGCGAGCGTCACCAGCGCTTCCGGCGTCTTGACCGGCACATCGGACGTGCGCCGCTCCCAGACCTCCTTCAGCACGCGGGCGTGCGTCTGCTGCATGCGCTGGATCGCCTGCTCGCGCGTCGTGCCGCGCGGAAAGTTGTAGGTCTCCGGCAGCAGCGTTCCCTCTTTCGGGACCTCGCGGATATTGCCGGCGAGGAAATCCACCTCAGCAAGCCGCGCGACGATCTGCTCGGAGGTCAGGCCTTCCGGGATCGTGAAGGCATGCTGGACCACCTTGCCCTCGACGATGGTCTCGATCGTTTCGCGCACGCTCACCTGCTTGGTGAATTTGTATTCGCCGTATTTCAGGTCGTCCTTGGCCTTGAGCACCACCACGGCCGGGATGAACACCCAAGGCTGCTCGATGACGTTCTCGCGCGCCAGCAGATCGGCGATTTCGCGCAGGCCCAGCCCGCGCGGAATGTTGACGATCTTGTCGCGATCGAGCGGACCTGGGGCCTCAAGGCGATTCTTGCCGTACGAATAGGCGAGCCCGCCGGCAATCGCGATTACCAGGATGATGGTGAAGATGGCATTGCCGGCGATGACCAGCGGATGGCGTGCCCTGCGTGACGGCCGCTTCGGCTCGGGCATGTGTTCAGGCTCCAGCGCCGCGCGCGGACTGCGCGGGGCGACACGCTTTGCTTCGCCGGAGAGCGCGCCGGAAGTGCCTGCGTCGGTCATGTCCACTCGCGGGCTGCTGGACGCAGGTTAAGTCCAAATATGGCAAAAGGGTGAACCCGCCCCATCGCCGCAGACTAGGCCGCGGCGCGGCGGAAGACCAGAGACGCGTTGGTCCCGCCAAAGCCGAACGAGTTCGACAGCACCACATCGATGTCGCGCTGGCGCGGCTTGTGCGGGACGAGGTCGATCGGCGTCTCGACGGAAGGGTTGTCCAGATTGATGGTCGGCGGCGCGACACGGTCGCGGATGGCCAGGACCGAGAAGATCGCCTCGACGGCGCCGGCCGCGCCCAGCAGGTGCCCGATGCAGGACTTGGTCGACGACATCGAGATCTTGCCGGCCGCGTTGCCGACAACGCGCTCGACTGCCGCCAGTTCGATCCCATCCGCCATGGTCGAGGTGCCGTGCGCATTGATGTAGTCGACCTCGGCCGGCGTAACGCCGGCGCGCTTGAGCGCGGCGTTCATGCAGCGGAACGCGCCGTCGCCGTCCTCGGACGGGGCGGTGATGTGATAGGCGTCGCCCGACAATCCATAACCGACCAACTCGGCGTGAATTATGGCGCCGCGCGCCTTGGCGTGCTCGTACTCTTCCAGCACGACCACCCCCGCGCCCTCGCCCATCACGAAGCCGTCGCGCTTCTTGTCATAGGGGCGCGACGCGCGGGTCGGATCGTCATTGTACGCGGTGGAAAGCGCGCGGCAGGCGGCAAATCCCGCCATCGATAGCCGATTGATCGGCGATTCGGTTCCGCCCGCCACCATCACATCGGCATCGCCGAGCGCGATCAGCCGCGCCGAATCCCCGATGGCGTGCGCCCCGGTCGAGCAAGCCGTTGCCACCGCATGGTTCGGGCCCTTGAGGCCAAACTCGATCGACACATAGCCGGACGCGAGATTGATGATGCGGCCCGGAATGAAGAACGGCGAGACCCGGCGCGGTCCCTTCTCGGCGAGCACGAGCGAGGTCTCGGCAATGCCCTCGATGCCGCCGATGCCGGAGCCGATCATGACGCCGGTCGCGATCTGATCTTCGCGGGAGGTCGGCTTCCAGCCGGAATGCTCGAGCGCCTGGCGCGCGGCGCACATCGCGTAAACGATGAATTCGTCGACTCTGCGCTGTTCCTTCGGCTCCATCCACTGGTCGGGATTGTAGGTGCCGTTAGAGCCGTCGCCGCGCGGAATCTGGCAGGCGATCTTCGCCGCAAGATCCTCGACGTTGAATTTCTCGATTCTGCGGGCCCCGCTCTCGCCCGCGAGCAGGCGCTTCCACGTCGCCTCGACGCCGCAGCCGAGTGGCGTCACCATCCCGACCCCCGTGACGACCACCCGCCTCATCGCGCTCCCTGCCCTTGGTACCCGGCAAGCGCCGAGCCGGCTTCACCACGCATTCTGGGGGATATCAGAGCTGACCCAACGTTTGCGCCACCTTTGCCAGCGCGCCCCAGGCAGGCGGAACGTACCGCCCAGAACGAACCGATGTGGAGTTTGGACGAGGGCGCCGGAGTGTCGTGATGGAAGAGCACTTAGCTCTTTGCGTTTTTCTCAAGGAATTTGACGGCATCGCCGACGGTGAGGATGGTCTCGGCGGCATCGTCGGGAATTTCGCACCCGAATTCTTCCTCGAATGCCATCACGAGTTCGACGGTGTCGAGGCTATCGGCGCCGAGATCGTCGATGAAGCTTGCCGCTTCGGTCACCTTCTCGGGCTCGACGCCGAGGTGTTCCACGACGATCTTTTTGACCCGGTCGGCAATTTCACTCATCGCTGTCACCCTCGCATTTTTCTCTAATAGTCGGCGCCGCGCGAATCCGAACCAGCGGCTTTGTCGTGGCGGAAGGTGGCGAACGTGCGTCCCGGCAGGGATCGTTCGATGGCCCCCGATTGCCCGGTTGCCCCGACCAGGCCGGGTTCGGTTACCATACTTCCCATGACATGGAAAGCACACTCACCCGCTCTCCGCAACACTGTTTAAGTGTGTGAGTTGTCACTCAAATCGTTGCGTTGCCGAAGCTCGCTCGCACCTTTGGCCGGTGAATACCCGGGATCATCTCAAGGGGAAAACGCGACGAGACTCTCGCACGATTCCCGGCAGCGCTATTTGACGCGGGCTGCCTTGAATGCCGCCACATCGTCCGGAGTTCCGATCGCCATTCCGGTCGCGCCCTCCGCGATGCGTTTGACGAGTCCGGACAACACCTTGCCGGCCCCAATCTCATAAAATGAATCAACGCCCGCGCCTGCCATGAAGGCGACCGACTCGCGCCAGCGGACGGTGCCGGTCACTTGCGTAACAAGCGACTTTACGATCTCGGCCGGATCGTCAACCGGGCGTGCGAGCACATTCGCGACCAGCGGAACGGCCGGCGGCTTCACGGCGATTTTCGCAAGCGCCTCGGCCATCGCATCGGCGGCGGGCTGCATCAGCGCGCAATGGAACGGCGCAGACACCGGGAGCAGCATCGCGCGCCGCGCGCCTTTCGCTTTAGCGATCTCGACCGCCCGCTCGACCGCGGCCTTGTGGCCCGACACGACCACCTGCCCTCCTCCGTTGTCGTTTGCCGCCTGACACACTTGACCCTGCGCCGCCTCCGCGGCGACCGCCGAAGCGGCATCGAGCTCAAGTCCGATGAGCGCCGCCATCGCGCCCGCCCCGACCGGCACCGCGGCCTGCATGGCGCGGCCGCGAATACGCAGCAGGCGCGCGGTATCCGGAACGCTCAGTGCGCCGGCAGCCGCGAGCGCGGAATATTCCCCAAGCGAGTGCCCTGCGACAAACGCCGCATCCCGGGCAAGCTCGACCCCGGCTTCGCTTGCAAGCACGCGCATAGCGGCGAGCGAGACAGCCATCAGCGCGGGCTGCGCATTCTCGGTGAGCGTCAGCCGGTCCGCAGGCCCGTCCCACATGATGGCGGTGAGCTTCTCGCCCAACGCATCATCCACGGCCTCGAACACGCTGCGCGCCGCGGCGAAATTGTCGGCGAGAGCCTTGCCCATGCCGACAGCCTGGCTGCCCTGGCCCGGGAAAACGAATGCGGATAACATGCTTACCCTCTGAAAAGACGCGGGTTTTAAGACAACGCCGCCCCTCATCCTGTCAAGCTGCCGGGACCAGTTCAGGCTTGGGAACCTTTGGACAACCTTTAGATGCGAGAGTCCCCGTCGGGCCATGGATCATTGGGAAATAACCGAGGCGGACATCGTGCGTTCGCGCGCCGACCCGCGCTTCAAGCAGGGACTGCTCGCGAAGGCGCTCGAAGAGCTGCTCGGCGCTCTCTACCGGCTCCAGCACAATCCGAAACAGGACGAAGCCGGCGCGCGCGGCCTGCGCGAAGGCGCCTTGATGGCCGTGCAACTCGCCGACCTGATCCGCTCGATCGACGACAAGTTGCAGCTGCGAGCCGCGTCCGCACGACAATAGGCCTTGTCAGGCTCCAAGAACGTCTGTGAGTGCCGCGATCGGAGGCGCAAAGAAATACCCGCCGCCCGTTGGGGTCACCCATTCGGCATCGAGCGTTAGCCGCACCGTTCCGGAGCGAGTCGGCGCGTCGACGAATCGCGCGCGGTCTCCGCGCTGATCGCGCTGGCCGATGATCGGGTCATGACCGCCTGAGTTCGGCTGAATGGCGGAGTTGACCCAGCGGCGCGTGATGAATTCGAATTGATCCTCGATCGTGCTCCCGTAGCACACAAACATAAGCCCCCGCTCTTGCGCCTGCAGCTTGGCGGAAGGATTCTTCGCGCCGACGACGGGCAGGCCAAACGGGATCCCGCGGCGCAGAATCAACCGAGAAAGAGTGTCCTCCATCTTTCCAAGGTCCGTCGCGCTGTCCCGCGGGTTTGTCTTACGGATGTGGGCAAAGTGCGGGCAGACGGTGCCGAACATGTCTGCCTTGGCCGCGGCGAAAGTGTCGCCTGCGTAGCCAGGGATCGAACGCATGGTGGAAGGGCGCGTGTCGTCGTCGAACACAAAATGGTTGTTTGCAAATGGATCCCCGGCCAAGGCGGCGTTGTCGGAGCCAGGAGTTCTCATCACCGGCGCGCCACTCGGCCACCGGCCCACCAGCATCGCGGCGAAAGCAACGGGCGCAATTCCCACGCGCGCTGCAGCCTGGGCTATGAAATTCCAGAACGCTGGAACATTTTGATTGAGCCGACGGCAGACGAGGTAGGAGCCGCGTGCAGCCCAGGAAGGAAAATCGTTAGCGGCGACACCTATTTGGAACGGGTCGTTTCGCCGTTGGCGAGGTTCACCAAGCAGAAACAACCCCGGCCAGACGAGCGGCTGTCCCGGTTTGGCGAACATCAAGTGATGGTTGTCCGTTTCATCTCCAACGACAGGAATCATGTAGCGCTGCGTAATGAAGTCGC
Organism: Hyphomicrobiales bacterium; assembly: GCA_034669145.1. Taxonomy (GTDB): domain Bacteria; phylum Pseudomonadota; class Alphaproteobacteria; order Rhizobiales; family Xanthobacteraceae; genus PALSA-894. The sequence goes on along the minus strand of JAXDNY010000226.1, from coordinate 4,453 downwards.
CGGTCGTCTTAGATGCCTGTCCCCGGATTCCCGGCTGAGAGATGCCGTCCTTGAAGCCGAAATGTTCGTGGCCGCGCAGATTGCCGGGAAGAGTGGCACCGCGTTGCTCAAAAATAAGCGCCAACCGGCCCTGTTCAGCCAATCTTCGAATGATAGCGATTTTGCGTTCCAGATCCGCCGGTGCATCGCTTGCAACGATGACCAAGATGTCTGCTTCGTTGTGCGGACCTCCCACTCTCCAATGAATACGATGCCCGGGATGGGAAGGGTCGGTTGGATCGCCTAGATACGTCGAACGCTCCGCCAAGCCCTGGCGGAAGCTTTGCTCTCCGAACTGTTCGCCGGTCCCGGCCCCGAGCTTCTCAATTCCGCGGCACGAAATGGCGATGTTCACGCACGTGGCCTTGAGGCCGGGCGGCTCCGTCACGCCTAGCTTCAACCGAAGCGCTCGGTGAGCGCGGACAAACTCCAGCACCTCATCCATCGATGTGATGGATGGCGACAGATCGCGCAGAAACTTTTTCCCCCGCGATACATCGGTGAGCCGATAGAAGAGGAAATGCTGGTGGTCTTTGTTAAATCCAGGAATGATGTTGCCCTGGATGTTTCGCCGCGTGGCCGCTTCATAAACAATTTCGGATGCGGGCTCGAACGCCGGGGCATCGGGCTGCACCGGTGCCCGGCTGACCGGATCGCCAGCAGGCGCGCGGTCCGTTGCACGGACCTTCGTGGAAGGCGATGGCAGGATCACATTCCGGGGCAGCGCTGGAGTATATCCGGCAATGACAGCGAGGGCGGCCTTTGCCTTCTTTCCGAGAACCGCGGACCTTCGGTTCATGGCAATTTGCCTGCAACGGCCGGGAACAACACGGTGAGATGCTCGGCGATTTGTCCGCCGAATTCGATCGGTCGTCCGCCGATGCGGATGTCGCCCACGACAAAGCCCTCGCTCGCCGGTACCTCGTACACAAGCCGCAGCGCGGGAGGGCCGGATGCACCGGCCGGCCGAACGATTTTCCAGTAATCGCCTACAGGCGACCCGTCGGGTTTGCTCCAGCCGGTATCGTCCCAGCCGCCCAGGTAAATGCCAATCGGATCGGCCGCTGTGATCTGCAGTCCCTTCCGTGCAAGCGCGCTGACGTCGTTTGTCACCCGTGGGTCTGCGGCGGTCGGCGAGTCATTGAACGTCTGAAAGTTGTCACTGACGGTCGGCAGGAACACCGCTCTGCCGCCCAGACCCAGCGCTGCTCCAAGAAGGTTCTGTGGCGTCGAGAGTTCGGGATCGTGGGCGACGATGTGGTGAATGATCCCGCGCGTCGTATTCCACTGGTTCAGTGGGTCGTACTGGCCCGACGCATCGGTTATCTCCGACAGTGCAATTGCGGGATTGCCAAGGAGTTCTCGGTAGAGTTCCAGCACGCGATCAGAACCGCCCGGCGCGCGAAAAAGCGCTTTCCAGTACTCTGGACTTTCCGTCGTAAAGGTAACTTTCGCTATTCTGCCGTGGTCATCGCGCTCGGCGAACCACTCCAGGTACTCTACTTGGGTCGTCCTACCGCCTGGCCGGAAATTGCCGCGCGTCTCACTTGTGCGGAACGCTTCCCGTCTGCCTCCAGGATGATCGGCAATGAACAGCGGCCTCGGAAATCCCATCCAGACCAAGCTTCTTGTGGCAACTTTCTCTACGTCAGTAAGGCTGGCGTTGTAGAAACCGCTACCCGGAGGACTCACATCACCCGGACGGGATTCGGTGCTTGTCTTGATCATATCCGTAACCGCCCGGTGCCACTCGTCATAGAAGGACGAGGATGCGGGGAGATCGCGTAATTTCCCGGGGGTCTCGAACCGGGTGATCAGGGCCATGGAGTTCCTCGGATTTTCCGGTCCGCCAAGGAACAATATTCTCCACAACCACGGACTACAATCACCGCGTCAAGGCGGGAATCGAGGGATGCCCTTCCTATTCAAGCCTGGCTTGCGTTACCGCCAAATCCCGCTATAAACCGCGCTCTCCGCTCGATCCCGGCCGGGAGCTGAACGGACGGCCGTGCCCCTAAAGGGCCGGTAGGACCGCATGGTCCGGCGTCCCGTGTTCCCGCCTTCCTGAGAACTTCTCGCCTTTCCCGAAGGGCACGAGGGGCTTGGCGCCGGACGAGCGACAACAAGGGAAAGGCATTCGATGCCATTGTACGAACACGTCTATCTGGCGCGCCAGGATCTCAGCGCCCAGCAGGTCGAGGAAATGACCGCCACCTTCAAGGGCGTCATCGAGGGGCTGGGCGGCAAGCTGATCGGCGACCCGGAGTACTGGGGCGTCAAGACGCTCTCCTACCGCATCCGCAAGAACCGCAAGGCGCATTTCACTCTGCTCAAGCTCGACACGCCGCCCGCGGCGGTCAGCGAGGTCGAGCGCCAGCAGCGGCTCTCCGAAGACGTGCTGCGCTATCTCACGGTGCGCGTGGATGAGCACGAGGAAGGTCCCTCGGCGATGATGCGCAAGGCCGACCGGGACCGCGACCGCGACGAGCGCGGCGGTGGCCGCTTCGACCGGGGCGACCGCTTCGATCGCGGAGACCGGGATCGCGGCCCGCGGCGCGACGACCGGCGTCCGCGCGACGACGCTGACGCGCCCGCAGCGGCCGAGGAGTAAGCATCATGCAGTTCGCATCATCTCAAGGGCGCCGGCCGTTCTTCCGCCGCCGCAAGACCTGTCCGTTTTCCGGCACGAATGCGCCGAAGATCGACTACAAGGACGTGAAGCTGTTGCAGCGCTACATCTCGGAGCGCGGCAAGATCGTGCCGAGCCGCATCACGGCCGTCTCGACCAAGAAGCAGCGCGAGCTGGCGCGCGCCATCAAGCGGTCGCGCTTTCTCGGGTTGCTCAATTACGTAATCCGTTAGCGCGCGATTAGCAAAAGTGGGCGACGGTTTTGCGTTAAAATCGCGCGCCGGCTTGTAGACAGTCACAAGAGGCTGCCGGACTGATCCGGCGGCCGATGGTTGGGGCGAGGGTCACTCGCCTCTAACCGCTCGGAGAGCGGGACAGCTGGCGATGATGCAGATCGTTCTCATCGGCTTGGGCGCAGGCGCCGCATCCGCGTTGCTGTTCGCATCGATTGCGTCCGGCTCGCCGCTCTCGTTCACGCTCGCCAATTTCGCGCAGCTTCCGATTATGCTGGCGGCGATCGGCTGGACGCACCTTGCCGGCCTGCTCGCAGCCCTCGTCGCATCTCTCGGCCTTGCCCTCGCGACGACCGGCTCGGTCGCGGTTGCGTTCCTGCTCGGGATCGGTCTGCCGGCCTGGTGGATCGGTTATCTGGTGCTGCTCGCGCGTCCCGCCACCGGCGCCGATCCCGCGGCGGTCGAATGGTATCCGGTCGGCCGCATCGTGGTGTGGACGGCGATCGCAGCGGCGCTGATCGTGCTGGTGACGATGCTGCGCTACGGTTTCGACGCGGGCCAGATACAGGCCGGGTTGCGGCGCGAGCTTGAGCGTGCGCTGCGATTCCTCTCCGGCTCTCCCGCCAATTCCCCGCTGCAGCTTCCGAGCGTCAAGGACCCCGAGCGGCTGCTCGATATCCTTGTGCTGATCGTTCCGCCGATGAAGGCGTTCGCGCTGACCACGACCAGCCTGCTCAATCTCTGGCTCGCTGCGCTGATCGTGCGCATCTCCGGCCGCCTCAAGCGGCCCTGGCCGCAAATCGCGCAGATGACCTTTCCGCCGTTTGCCGCGACCGTGCTGGCGATCGCGGTCGCGGGTACGTTCCTGCCGGACCTCATCGGCCTTGCGAGCGGCATCTTCACCGCAAGCCTGCTGCTCGCCTTTGCGCTGCTTGGTTTCGCGGTCCTTCATGCCGTGACGGCCGGCGTCACCGGCCGCGGCTTCATGCTGACCGGGCTTTATTTCTCGGTCGGCCTGTTCGGCTGGCCGATCGTCCTGATGTCGTTCCTCGGGCTCATCGAAACCATGGTGGCGCTGCGCGCCCGCGTCGCCAGCCGCAAGCCGCCATCCACACCCGGACCCATCAACCGTATCTAGCTCTAAAGACAACAACGGAGAGACAACATGGAAGTCATTTTGCTCGAACGCGTCGGCAGGCTCGGACAGATGGGCGAGGTCGTGCGCGTGAAGGACGGCTTTGCGCGCAACTTCCTGCTGCCGCAGGGCAAGGCGCTGCGCGCCAACGAAGGCAACAAGAAGAAGTTCGAGGGCCAGCGCGCCCAGCTCGAAGCCCGCAACCTCGAGCGCAAGTCGGAAGCCACCCAGGTCTCTGAAAAGCTCGACGGCAAGAGCTTCATCGCCGTGCGTTCGGCCGGCGAAACCGGTCAGCTCTACGGTTCGGTGTCGACCCGTGACATCGCCGACCTGCTGACGGCGGAAGGTTTTTCGATCAACCGCAACCAGATCCTGCTCAACCAGCCGATCAAGACCATCGGTGTCACCAATGTGGCG
>JAXDNY010000225.1:0-65532 GCA_034669145.1 Hyphomicrobiales bacterium | reverse complement strand
CCTCAGTCTCATCGTATCGAATTCGAAGCCGACGAGTTCGCTTTTGCCGTATTCGCGAAGAACCAGGACGATCCGAAGTTCGATACCTTGAGCGGCCTAGGCGGGATAACGGTCTTTGTCCTTCTGGACATACTTGAAGCGATAGAGCGACGTACGGAATCGACGTCTCATCCGTCTGCGGAACTTAGACTCAAGGCCGCGCTGGAGTTTTTCGACAAAGCCAAGATAGACCTCGCACGCAAAGCCCCCGGATATCTCTGGGCGGTTGCCGCGGTCTGCAATCCGACCCTCGAAGCGACTTGGGGTGTATCGATCAATTACGACTGGGCTTGGCCGCTGGGCGCGTCCAGCTAGCGCTGGGCCTGGCTTTATTCGCAACGCTCACCGAGCCCCGCAGATCACTGGAACTCTCTATCGATCATTCTACGAATCGGAGCATGATGATGACAACAAGCGCACGAATCGCGTGCAAGGGCTCCGGCAGAAGCGGACGGCCAAAAGGAACGATCAAAGTCCCTCATGACGTCCTGCAGGACATATGGGTGACGGTCGAGACGCTCCGTGAGGACATGCGCCGGCAAAGAGGCCGGCGGCCGAGCGTGTCCGAAGCCTGTCGATTGATCGCACAAAGAGGTGGGGTGTTGTGGCTCGTCGGGGGCAATGTCGATGCCATCACGCGCGCGATGGAGCACAGCAAACGACCTCCGTGTTCCGACTGGCGGCGCTACCGGTTGGAGCGTGCCGGCAAGTTTCTCAAACCTGTTTCCGATAAGCAGGGGCGCGTAATTGCGAGCCACGCGATTCAGAACGCCCGCACGCTGCGTAGCCGTTACCACGATGCGAACAAGATCGTGCGCACCGAGTTCTATGTACGCGAAGTCTGGACGAATTTCGTCTACGACAGATTGGGGATGCCGCGACCATATCTCGCACGCACCCGCTTGGGGCTGCCGCCGGGATACCCAGGGTCGTCGACTATCCGGCGCTCAGCGCGGTAGCCGTTTGAATTAATTGTGCAACTTTATTTCTGCCACGACAGCTCTCGGCAACGCAGAACGTTGTAACGGTCACTCACAACGATATTCAGGAGCGACCGCAGTGAATCGAAACGCACACGGACTTCCAATCATCCGTCAATCGATTGACGGCAGAAGGGCAACGAACCGCGCGGGCAACCGGCTCACGGTCGTTTATCGCGCCATTTCGGAGCTCAAACTCGACCCGCACAATCCGCGTTTCCACAGCCGGAAGCAGGTCCAACAGATCGCCCGCAGCATTGGAGTTTTCGGCTTCAACGTTCCTATCCTGGTCGATGCCAATCTAAATGTCATCGCCGGCCACGGCCGCGCCATGGCTTGCCAAGAATTGGGATGGACCGAAGTACCAACGGTGCAACTCGATCACCTGAGCGAAGCCGAGGCCAGAGCCTTCATGATCGCCGATAACCGGTTGACCGAGAACTCGGTCTGGGACGATCGGCTGCTCGGCGAACAGCTCAAGGAACTGTCCTTGCTCGACCTCGACTTTAGCCTTGAGACTACCGGCTTTGAGATGGGTGAGATCGACCTGCGCATCGAGGGCCTGAGGGGGGCTGATGGCAAGGACGATCCGGCCGACGCGATTCCGGAAGTTGGCTCGGGTCCATCGGTGAGTCAGCACGGAGACCTGTGGGCTCTCAACCGACATCGCCTGCTGTGCGGCAGCGCACTCGATCTTAGCGCCTACGAGCAACTGATGGACGGCGAACGGGCCCGAATGGTCTTCACGGACCCGCCCTACAACGTCCCGATCGACGGCCATGCCTCCGGTCTCGGGGCCGTTCGCCATCGAGATTTCGTCATGGCCGCCGGCGAAATGGACGCGGCGCAGTTCACGGATTTCTTGTTGCGCTCGTGCCTGCTCCTCGCCCGTCACAGCGAGGACGGGTCGATCCACTACGTCTGCATGGACTGGCGCCATGTGGGAGAGCTGCTGGCCGCGACCCGAGAGATCTATGCGGAGCTTAAGAATGTCTGCGTCTGGGTCAAGCACAACGCCGGCATGGGTTCGCTCTATCGCAGCCAGCATGAGATGGTGTTCGTATTCAAGCACGGTCGCGGATCGCACCAGAACAATGTCCAACTCGGCCAGTACGGCCGCCACCGCAGCAATGTTTGGTCCTACCCGGGTGCAAACTCATTCGGACGCGGGACCGAGGAAGGCAGCCTACTGGCGCTCCACCCGACCGTGAAGCCGGTCGCCATGGTGGCCGACGCGATCCTGGACTGTTCCGCCCGCGGCGATGTGGTGCTCGATTCCTTCCTCGGGAGCGGCACCACCGTGATTGCCGCCGAGCGCACCGGTCGGCGTTGCTACGGGCTCGAGATCGACCCCCTCTATATCGACACCATCATCCGTCGCTGGCAGGCCTTTACCGGCGACGTCGCGCGGCATGTGGTGACTGGGCGGACCTTCGATGAGATCGCCGTGGAGGCCTCCCATGCCTGATGATCGACCCGAATACGATGTCGGCTACGGCAAGCCGCCCCGCCACGGCCGGTTCCAAAAAGGCCAATCCGGCAATCCCAATGGTCGCGCCAAGGGCCGCAAGAGCCTGGCGACACTGCTGGCAAAGGCGGTCAACGAGGCCGTGACCGTGACCGAGAAAGGTCGACGCAAGCAGATCACCAAGCTGGAGGCGATGACAAAGCAGCTCGCCAACAAGGCGGCCTCGGGCGAACCGCGCGCGACCCAGCTTCTGATCCAGATGCTCCAACTGCTGGAAGGGCGAAGTGACGAACCCACCCAGGCTGAAGCCGTCGACGAGGCGGATCGGTTGGTGATGGAGCAGCTCCATCTGCGGATCCACCAGATGGCGAACGGACAGTCCGATGAAACCCCTGACGCAGCCTGAATATCGGGCGCTCCTGCGCCAGGATTTCTCCGCGTTCACCCAACGCTGCTTCCATGAACTCAATCCGCAGGCTCAATTCCTGTGGAATTGGCACATCGAGGTGCTGGCAGCAAAGCTGGAGGCATGCAGGCGGGGCAAGATCCAACGCCTCATCATCAATATCCCGCCCCGGCACCTGAAATCGCTCTGCGCCTCGATCGCGCTGCCAGCCTTTTGGCTCGGGCATGACCCGGCAACGCAACTCATGTGCGTGAGCTATGGGCAGGAACTTTCCGACAAGCTCGCCCGCGATTGCCGCACCATCCTGACGACCCGATGGTATCAGTCGCTGTTTGCGACGCGGCTCTCCGTCCAGAAGCAGGCGGTCCAGGAGTTCGTGACCGCGGCTCAGGGATTTCGGCTCGCGACGTCCGTGGGCGGGGTTCTGACCGGCCGAGGTGCCGACGTGATTATCATCGATGATCCCTTGAAACCCGATGAGGCCTTGTCGCAAACCCAGCGCCGCAACGTCAACGAATGGTATGACCATACTCTCTACAGCCGCCTCAACGACAAAGAGAATGGCTGCATCATCTTGATCATGCAGCGCCTGCACGAGGAGGATCTGGTCGGGCACGTCCTGGCGCAGGAACGCTGGGAGGTCGTCTCGTTCCCGGCGATTGCCGAGCAGGCCGAAGTGCACATGGTCGAAACACAGTTTGGCGTGTCGCGCTTCAAACGACAGATTGGAGACGTTCTTCACCCCGAGCGCGAGTCGCGTGAGACGCTTGCTCGCATCCAACAAACCCTCGGTGACTATAATTTTGCCGGCCAATACCAGCAGGCCCCTGCCCCGCTTGGCGGCGGCCTCGTCAAAGAAACCTGGCTCAAGCGCTACGGACCCAATGAACAGCCGGACAAATTCGATCAGGTCGTCCAGAGCTGGGACACCGCGAATAAGCCGACCCAGCTGAGCGACTACAGCGTCTGCACGACATGGGGCATCAAGGACAAGCGCTACTATCTGTTGCACGTCCTGCGCAAGAAGCTCGATTACCCCAACCTCAAGCGTTCGGTGCACGAGCAGCGCGATGCCTTCGCGGCAACCGTCATTCTGATCGAAGACAAGGCTTCCGGGACGCAGCTGATCCAAGAGCTAATCGAAGAGAGGATTTCCGCGATCACGCGCTTCAAACCCGAAGGCGACAAGCTGATGCGCCTTCATGCGCAGACGGGAGCGATCGAGAATGGCTTCGTGTACCTACCGCAGGAGGCTCACTGGCTCGCCGAGTTTATCCACGAGCTCACTACCTTCCCGAATTCAAAATACGACGACCAGGTGGACTCTATCTCTCAGTTCCTGGCTTGGACGAAGCAGCGACGACCCGGTTGGGGATGGATGGAATACATTCGCCAGGACTCGGAGGCTCGGCGCTTGGGTCTTTCCATCAACATGGTCAAGCTCAGGGCGCCGGAGGGGATTTCGCACGTGTCGACCCTCAGCGGGCGACTGCTGCCGATCCCGTGGCCGGATCGGATCATCGAAGTCAGCGACGAGGATGCACGGCCGCTCTATGGGGCGGGGTTTCAACGTCTTTAGGTAAGATAGTAGGGAGCGCAATCAGGCCGACGGATATACGCCGGGGCCAACCGCGCCCGTCCTTTCAACGTGAAAATAACGGTTGCGCTACACGCCATGTCGGAGCGATGAAATGATGAAGGTTGGGAGCGAACTATGGCGAAACAGGTAGCCGTGGCGATCGGCGTGAAACGAGCCGGAACGACGCTAATCGAGCTGCCCGGGGCAGTGAATGGAGCAAAGGAATTCGAAGCATGGGCTACACAGCAGGGCTACACGACACATCTCATCACTGATGAAGGTCAGGTCGTTACTGCTCGGGGACTCAAGGAACTGGTCACATCGATTGTTAAGGGGGGAGAGACGGAACGCCTCCTGATCTATTTCGCGGGTCATGGCATTCAACCAACAGCAAACACAGCATTTTGGCTTCTCTCGAATTGGGAAGACGACAGCGACGAGGCGATCAACGTCAATCTCTCTTTCTCAAACGCTAAACGTTCCGGCATTCAACAGATTTCCGTTTTTTCAGACGCCTGTCGGTCAACCGTGCGTGACGCCGGATCGGTGGGCGGAAGCACTATATTTCCGAAGACAGTTTCTTCTGTCGGCGCCCAACCGCAGTGGGATCATTTTTACGCATCGCAGTTTGGCGAGAGCGCACAGGAGGTCGCCGCAGCGGATGCCGCAAAGGCCTACGGGGTATTCACGCGCTGCGTAATGAATGCGCTGTCCGGCAAAGCCGAGAAGGCAATTGAGAACAGACCGCCGCGCGTTGTCACGTCACAACAGCTTGCGGCGTTTCTCGAAGAGATTGTCCCCTTAGAGAGCGGCCGAATACCAGGGGCAACAGTTCAGTTTCCAGAGGTGAGTCACGGGTGGTCCCGCCCGAAAGACGTGTACCTCGCGGTGCCGAACGCGGCGCCTGTTCAGAGAACGGTGCCGCCGATACTGATACCCATCCTCACATCGACGCCAAGCTATACCATCACTCAAGACTTTCATCTCAGGGCAGAGCCGCGCGCTGACGCGGCCACGAACTTCTTTGCGACACCGTTTATGCCGGTCAAGAAACTGGCGGATGTCGATAATGACTGGTTAGAGGTGGAAGTTGAGGGGCTGGACGCTCACAAACAGGTAGGATTTGCGCGACGCACCTGGCTGTCAGAAGAACCTGGCGCTCCACTAGACCAAGAGCATTTCGCCGAAGTCTGCTTTGACGCCGCTCTACATTACGGAGCGAATCCTCACTTCATGCTCGCGCTGGCCGCCACGGAAGCCGAGGTTATCAGCGGGACAGGTACGCAAGATAGCGTGGGCCCCTTTGCGTTCACTGAGGTGGAATGGAAAGCAAGCAATGATCCCTCAGAAACAGAACTTTACGATCGCGATCGTTTCGATCCTTTTAGGCAGCCAATCGTTGCGGCGCGAAGAGTAGCGAAGCTTGCTACGCAGGCCCGCGCCCTCTTTCCCAGCGAGCGAATGCCTACGTCAGAGGAACTTTATCTCGCTTGGATGTTCGGCATCCCGGCCCTGAAGGCGCTGCGGCAAGATCCACCAGATCGACTCGTCAGCGAGACGCTAACGAAGGCGATGGCGCCATTTGAGGTCGATGGCATTTTCGAAAAACGCCCGACGTTATTGCGGAAAGGAATGACCATCCGAGAATTACGGTCCGATGTCACCAATCGACTTTCGAGAAACCTGCCTGCTACAGCGGAGCTTATGGTATCGGTGGCAACAGATCGCTTAGACGCCGATGCGAGCGCTAATGAAGCACTGCTTGCCAGCGCAATAGGCCGACGAGGCTTCGAGACCGCTCAGGGGCTATCGATAGTCGGCGCGCGAGCGGTCGCGGCGGTGGTTCATGGCGAGGACGTTGCGGACCTCTTTGAAGAAAACGGTACGCATCACGTGCGCGGCCATCGCCGCGGACAGCCGCAGACCACCTTGATCAAGCTGGAAAACGGCAACTGGATCGCGGCTTGTATCTTGCCGGATTTTGTTGGCACGATCGTGGTGAAGGATGGGGTTGCAGTGAGCGTCCGTTACAGACCAGACTTGCACGGGCGCTTTCACTCTGAGGCATTCAAACACGTCGCCGGTCTAGTCAACCGCTGGACCGCTCTGATGCAGCAAGGTCGTTTCGGAAACTACGGCGAATTGGAAACGGCAGCAGAAAGCTTGAGGCAATATAAGCACAGTGATCCGTCACTGGGTGTTTTGGCGGCTTATGCCTACGAGCGAGCCGGTAACCTAGCCCAGATTGATGACATCGCTTGGTGGTTTGCACAGGAGGATCAGCCCATTCCATTCGATGTCGCCTTGCTTTCTACGAGCGACATGACGCTCTTGAACGGCGTGCACCACATTGAAGCGAAGGGTCTGTCTGGCAACACATCGCGCGGCACCGTCGCGGGATCGTTTCCCTACCTGACGCAAGGCTGGTCCTTTCTCGACCCAGACGACAAGGCCATCCATCCGGCCCTCTTCGATCTCCGCAAGGGGCTGCTGCCCGCGCTCTGCACGACGCTTCGAGTAGAGGAGGGCGACAAAGTTGCGAATCTCGTTCATCGAGGAGAGCTGTGATGCGTCTCGTCTTTGTTCACGGCATGCGTCAGGAAGGCCGCGTCCTCGCTGAACTGCGAAAGGAATGGGAATCCGCGATGACGACGGCGTGGGCCGCGGGCGGTCTCGCGACCTGCCCATACACCCTTGAGATGCCCTTCTACGGCAATGTTCTGAACGACCTCACAATGCAAGTGCGCGGAGGGTCGGGTGGAGTCATCGCACGCGGCGATGGCGCGCCCGGAACATTTACACCGCTTGAAGAAGAATTGCTGCGCGAGATGGCGAGCAATGCGGGCGTCTCAAACGAGGAAGTTCGTGCCGAACTCGGGCAGGAAGTCGTCGCGCGCGGGCCAGCAAATTGGGAATGGGTGCAGGCACTCGGCCGGGTGTTGGAACGCAAAGTACCGACGCTTGGACAACGCGGGCTGGGTTTCGTGCATCAGGTTGATGCCTATCTGACGCGTCCGCACATTCGTGCTGCGGTCGACGATATCGTGCGGCCGTTCCTCCTTAACGGTCCGACCGTGGTTGTTGCGCATTCACTTGGCAGCGTTGTCGCCTTTCGCCTGCTGCGTGAGGTCGCGTCGCGAGCAGTGGTACCTCTCTTCATTACGCTCGGCTCACCGCTTGCAATCAACGTGGTGAAGAAGTATCTCCGACCACCGGCTCTGCAGATACCCGAGGGCGTTTCGAAGTGGCTGAATGGTAGCGACGAGCGCGACTATGTAGCACTCTACGCTCGCCTGGACAGGGATTCGTTTGCCGAAGGCATTGAGAATATTTCCGACATTCATAATAGACGTGACGATGCGCACGCGATCGTCGACTACTTGGGGGACAAGACTGTCGCAAAGCAGTTGCACGCGGCTCTAGGCGCGAGCGGATGACGGTTGATTATTCGGAAGCGAGAGCTTCCCATCTTGTTTCGGCTAATCTAGCGACCCAACTCCTGCTCAATGACCCGGCGAAGGTTGGGAAGGCGAGGTGCACCGTGTACCAAACATAACGGGCCGCAACATCCTCATAGACTAAGCGCGCGGACACAAATGAACCTCTAAGCTGTTCAAACATTTCTCGAATTTCTGGTGTCGGATCAATGGAAGGAGTTCAATAGGTATCCAAGAACCCCAGACTTTTCGGACATCGCGCACCTCCGGCTTCAACGTGATCGGCGCACAGAAACGTCCAACATTGCGTCCAACGTTTCGTCCAACAGACCGATTTGGCACGGCGGAAAGTGGGCTGTTTTTTCTAGTTCCGTCAAAGGCGGGGAACGCTCTTCACCCCGCTCCACCCTACGCGCTTCGCCGACACGTCTCTCTATACTGTACAACCTGAGCCCTACGGGGCGGTGCCGCGTCTCCAGAAAGCCTGCCCCCGCTTCCCCTAAGCAACCGCCACGGCGGACAGATACTCGGAGTCGGTGAGGGATCCGGCACACGACAAGAGGTCGTCGAAGAACTCTCAACATACCCTACCCGCTCGGTCTTGTCCTGCATGTCGGCATGCTCTCAACGCGAGTTCGACGATCGTTCGCCGTGGGATGGGTATAGCCCACTAACCGCACGTTTCTTCGACGGCAATCGAAATCCGAACGGCAATTTCGATGACGGCGCGGCTATCCCACGCCAATCGGCGCCGTCGTGACAATGCTTCGTCGCGAAATGTGCGTGCCATCGTCCAACACCTCGGGCGGCCCAAGGCAGCTCAATTCTCATCTGACGACATTTTATGCTTGCTTCGGTCGTGAACGGCATCCAGTCGAGCCGTAGGCGGCAGGCGCTCCAATCCTTCCAAGCTGACCACGAACTCCTTGCGATCAGAACATTTCTCTAACACCTCGGGCCCTGGCTCAGGTGGGAGTTCCCATGACCGCCGATTCCAATCTAGGAAGCAGCCGTGATCTACGATAAACACGTAGAATTTTTCCCGCACATCGAATGACACGTCCGTGGGATTTATCTCGTGCAAGAGACGCCGCCCATACAAATACCGAATGGCGGATGCCACCCGCCCGTCGCAGTCTCGGGACAATAGAATTATCCTGCTTCCTGTCCTGTCACTTGTTTCCTTGATTCTTCCCAGCAGCCGCTCTTCGATTGAGCCGCGATCAAGGGCCTTCTGAACATGCGCTATGCTATTGTAGATTATTCGCTCTCGAACGGTTGAAAACTTCCAATTGGTTCCCGTCTTATAGTCCAAATGGGATGCAATTGTCTCGAACAAAAGAATAAATTGGCGAGGGATTCCGCTGCTCGCAACCACGAGTTCTGGCAAAATCCGCTCGTCCTCAAACAGGAAGCCTAAGAAGCCATCTGCGGGATCCCTTCGATGCTCAGCGCCCCGTGAAAAAATCTCCAACCTCGGGTCACAGTAGAGCAAGCGCCGAAACAACAAAACGGTGTAAAATTCCTCCAAGTTAATCATTCGATTGGCGTAGATCGAATCCAAGTTAACGGTGTCGAAGATGTCGTCGCCTACCTGGAGGCCGACATACTGCCCGGCATCATTCATTCTTCCAAAGATGGATTCATCCTCGATTGCGGATATCTTGATGCAAAATCGAGCATCGCCAAAGAACGCCCGGCGAAGATACTTCGCAAAAAACGGCTGAATCCAAGTCCGCGCGCTTCGATCCAATTCAGACCATTCATCAATAACGATGACCAGCTGGGTAATTTCCAGCGCCTCCATTAAATCGGTGAATAGCCGTCGAAGCTCTTGAAAGTCGATAAATTTTTCCTCGACGTATGTTCGGTTTCTATTAAGCTCCCGAAGCCTTGCGTACCGGGCTTCAATCTTTGCTTCGATGGAGGGCCAAGTAAGTGACGTAGGCAACTTGAAGCCGACGTCGCCCGAAATTCCACCCTTGTCTTTGAGGCTGTCTTTTACTGTTGATTTTTTCGTTTCCAGCGATCCATACGATTCACCCCTGTGAGCGAAAGTAGCAATCTCGAGGATGCGATCCTCGACTAGGCGCTGTCGATCCAAGAATTGATTCAGCAGGCGCGTTATTTTCCGATTCTTGTTTTTTTCTGCACGCTGATTCTTATAGATGCGAAATAGTAGATGCCCTATCTCGATAATGAACTTTTCAAAGAATACGAGTCCTTGAACTTCGTCACTTGTCCCCTTTGGAAGATCTACAACGCATTGAGCCATGCTTATCATCAGCGAAGCTCGGTGATCAGCGTCATCAAGGTCTTTTGAAAGAAAGCTCAGCAGCGTTGTCTTTCCCGTGCCCCGCCTTCCGTAGACGATCTGCCAATCGGGACTCAATAGCACCGGTAGCTGTTTGTTGTCGGTGAAAAGCTCAGCAACATCTACTGACTGTTCTGTTTCCTGGCGAACAGTAAGTTGCGAATGAGCCTTGAGCGCCGCCGTGAAATAGGAGCGGTATTCTCCAAAACGCGCGGTTTCAAGCATTGTGTGACCATCAACTCGCCCAACTAGAAAAATTCGCACATGTCCGCGCTCGTTGCAATAGTGTCGAGCTGCGTCCAATGGATGGTTACAGACGCTAGGAGAGACTCAGTTCTGCATTTTTCCCCGAATGAGCTGCCAGGGCCTCGGCAGCCAGTAAGATCACGCTGCTTCGCCGCTCCAACAACGCGTTCGAGCGTTCGCCGGGCTGCAACTTTTTTCGCATAATCCAGCGCAAGTTCCAAGTCGACGCTTGCGAACGCCAACGCCCTTCATTGTCTCATCGCGGTTAAGTGCTAAAGCAACGGCCTTGTGAGCCAGTTCCTCACGTGTATTCGTAAGACGAAAAGACATACCGATAAAGAAATGCGTGATATCCATCGAGTTCACCATTAATAGTTCTCTTAGAATATAAAGTACAAAATTGATACAATCAACGGCTTGATAATTTGGCTGTTTCCATGTTCTCAATATAGCCACAGCTTCAATCGGTAGACGCGATTTATACAGTCACGGCATGAAATCCGACCATTTTCGGTGCGCTTTTGCTGGAGCCACCACGCGCACGAGGCTGCCGGTCGCCTCGGCGATGGCATCCATCGCGCGACCGTGGCTGTCGGACCGGAACAGGTGGCCGTAGCGGTCCATTGTCACCTGCAAGCGGCTATGGCCTGCGAATGTCTGCACGGTCTTGGGCGGGAGTCCTCGATCCAGCATGAGATCGCGAAATGTCGGAGCGCGTGCCAGTTGAAGTGTTCGCGCACGTCATTCCGCCGCTGCTCCTGCCAGAGGGCCTTGACGCGTTCGGAGAGGGGCTGCCATTTCGATTTGATCATGCCGTCATGGCTCCAATAGTCCCCTTTGAAATTCGGGAAGAGGAGATCGTTGGGCTTGGCGTAGGCGGTCAGGGACCGCCAGCCGCGCAGCGCGCGGATCACGCCCTCGCCAAAGCGGAATGTTTCGGAGGGCGGCGCATGTCTTCGGTACGGTAGGGATCGACGCGGGTCAGCGCAGCCTGGCGCGATACGGCTTGGTCGGGGTGAAGCCCTCACTTGCTTCAAAAGCCTCGACGCTGAAGTGAACGGCGGGATTGGTGGCGATATCGTCTTCGTTCAACATACGAAACGAATAACGCTCCGCGAACGTTGCAAGCGCCTCTTTGGTTAGAATGCTGTCCCTGTCGATCATCACAATGCGCGTCTGAAACGGCCGCTCGCTCTGCATACGGGTCTGTGTCGAGGGATCGAACGGCTCGATAAGGGCAATATGCTCGACCGGCACGATCCGTTTCCCAATGGTTACATTCAGTGTCATGGCATCACTCCTTTATATTGTTGTTGATGCTCATGCGATAGACGCGCGCGGGCGTCCTCAACAATCACCGTACTTTGTTCAAAATAATATTGTCTCTGACCGGGCGCGTCCGGCCGCTGTATCAAGGAACACTTAGCTGCACTCTCGCCGGCTTGATCTGAAAGATAAGAACCATGCAGCAACTGGATAAATCATCACCCTCGCCCCACCCTCCGCACGTCGTCGCCGATCCACGCGAGCAATACCGACTTTCGCGCGCACACCGTAGTGCCAATCGGGAAATGCGGGATGCTCTTGCTCTGGATCAAATTGTAAATCGCGCGGCGGCAATCTTTCGAGCCGTACATGAGTTCCGCGATAGCGTCCGCGCCGTAGAGAATGTCGCCCGCGAGCGAGCCGATCGCCGGGGCGGGTGACAACGACGCGCGCTCCCTCATTTGCGCGAAACGACAGCTGCTGCGTGACGGCGGCGGGTCGCCGAGCAGGAAAGCCAAGCGATAAGCAAGAATAATTGCTGATATACTGAAACCGGCTAACAGCTGCCTTGAGAGGCGTCCCCGACGACGTTGCCAAGGAGCCGGGCGGCGAGCCGCGGCATGCAAGTTCTCTGATCTGAATTTCGGCTTCTGGCCCATCGCGTCGTTTTGCTGCGGCGCGGCCTAGCTACTCCGCTCACCACAGTAGAAGTACTTAGCGTACGATTGGGGTCGGCCATGGGACAAATGGCTGCCCCCTAAGCTTTGGACCTTCCGGCTCGACCAATGGTCCCTCGATAGGAGTGGGCCAAGGCTGAAACGGCTCCCCCCTGAGCAATGGTCGACCGGCCTGCATTAACGTCACTTTCTGTTCCGATGAATCATCTGTATTCATTTCCGCCCCCTTCGAAGTCCCCTCGCAATTGGCAATGATCCTCCCAGCGAGCCCTGTAAGCTTCCGATTCGTCAATACACCCGAAATATTTATACCCCGCTACTACGATCGCAGCAATTGTATCGTCCTCTGCGGGATCGTTGGCCAGGTCGCCAAACTGGAAATTTGCCAATTCGTTCAATGCTTTCAGTATGTCTCCTTCCGCCACATGATGAACCTTGGACAATTCCGGGCCGAGGTCGTATTCGAAGCACTTCACGCCATACTGCACAAAGTAGGCTTCATCGAATACTTTTTCTATCGGGCGCCGACCATAGATCAAGTCACCGCGCCGCGAGTGCTCGATATTGTGTTCCCTGCGCGCCTCCGACCCAAATCTGAAAGCCATTATGAAAAGAAATTGAAGATTTTCACGAAAAACGTAGCTCGTTAGCTCGGAGTCTCGATAGTTAGTTTCTAGAGTTAGCGCCTCAGAGAAGTAGATTTGCGCAATAGCGCGTGGGACGACGACCTTGTAAACACTTCTGATCGGCAGCGACTGATCGGTCAGCAGCGCGTCGTAAGCAGCAAAGAGGTAGAACCGCGCATCCGGGTTTTTGTCGCCGTGTAGATTCACCACAATGTAGTAATTCCAGAAGTTGAAAAGTACGGTTGGTCTCGTACGCCAGTGTTTAGCTTCTAGCTCGTTCAACCTGAATTGTAGCTGTTGCAGCTGGCGACTGCGTGCGTCGCGAGAGGCATGTCGAGATGAGCCTGCTTGAACTTGCGTGTAATACAGTCGTATGGGTAGAGAAAGAAGAACCGCTTCGAGTCTAATTGTCTCAAATTCCAAAAGCAGATCAAAAAGGTCCTTTGTATCGTGTCGAATGGCGTCTCTGCTTGCTCCGAATAATTTTCGGATTTCACCAAGGAGATCGAGGCAGCTAGCAAGCACCGCCTTTTGCTCTACTTCCGGGGTTGTCGGGTTTAGAGATTTTAGGAGCTCTTCATAGCGCCAAAAGAGCGGCATAACATCGCGAGGCGAGTACCGGTGGAGGAGCGGCTCCGCCAAAAGCATGACCAAAGATTGATAAGTCTCAGTTTGAGGTAACTTAAATCGCAGGAACAGGTCTTGTGTTTGGTAGTATGTATTCCTTATGCTGGTCACCTTGTCTTGCAAATCATTCATTATGCGCTTCAGATCAAGCGAGTTGTTGTCTAAAAGCGCGTATTTTTCTTCCAACTCTTCATTCCAGACGGAACTATTTCTAATCTTGAAATCGTTCACGTGATCGATCTCCGCCCATATGTCCTCAATCGCCGTGCGTATTTGTATTTCAACTGGCACCGATTGATTAATAACACGATAACTCTGCGGCGCAGGTACTCGATAGTGGATGTGGAGCGATGAGTAAGGCCTATGTTTAGTAAGATCTAATTTATGGGGCGGAATAAGATGTTTTATTCGATCCACGTACTGAGGCGGAGCACTCTTACTAAGCACCTTATAGCCTTCGTGATAAATATCACCCTCAGCACGGCAATAAAAATGTACTTCCGTGAGCGCTTGCCACCAGTCGACACTTATTGCGCTCTCCTGCCCATCAATAGTCCGCTCGGCTTGCGGGATCAATTCCCACAGATTGCAGTGGTCTAGAGGCGCTTGGGGCGCCTGATTTTGCGCGTGCCGAGAGTAATTTATAAAATTCTGGACCGTCGTATGCAAAATCCGATCATGCGGCGTAATAGACTTTTTGCTCAAAGATGCCTCCATAACGCGGCGCGCGATTTGGAGAACGCTTGGGAGTTGTTCGTCATACAGAGCGACTAGCCTTAGGCCTACCACGTCGGACAGATCAGCAAAACCAAAGTTCGGACTTGTTCGACGCCTAGCGACGATTTTATCCTTTATGCTAGTGAGGGATTTTAGTCGTGCACGGTGATAAAATATTGGACTTTGTCCCCCTGATGTAAATAGTGTGAGGGCGGCGAGTAAGCGCGTTAACACGGGTTGCGCAATGTTAAGAGCTTCTCGCGCTTGGACTTCGATGCTTTCTGAGAGTGAAATCAATTTGTGATCCGGGAGTGGTAACTACACTGTGGGCTCATGTTATGCGTAGAGGCGGATACACGGGGGAGAGATATTCTGTGGCATTCTCCTTGAGTTGTTTTTGATTGTCAACTAGCCCCTAGCGCGAAGCGTCGGTGAGCGATTTGGTTCACACGCCCGGCCGTCATTCTGCGAGGTTACCCGCCAGGATTACCGGATTCCCGGGCCGGCCGACGTGCAGGCGCGCGCGCCGAGCCATTGAGCGGTCGCGGCTGCAACACACGATCACGTCCGCTTCACGAGATCCGTGATCTCAACCTCCGTGTCGTGACTTTGCGTCGAACGAGGATCGGCACATATCAGCCATGTAACCCAGGCAATAACGCCTGATAAGGAGGGTACAATGGGAATTCGGATCAATCTCGTGTTCATGAGCCTCGAGTTCTACTGGCCTATCGGTACGCAAAAACTGCCGCCGGGTGGCCGAAAGAAAAAGAGTGCCGAGTGACCGGTATGAGTGCCCCAGCGCCACCCACGCTTTGTGTTGCGAGAGCACGAGGCGCAAGCTTTCTTTTGCGCGTTTGAATACGGCATCGCCGTGGCAGAAGAAGTGGGAATGAGTTAATGACTGGGTCAGGGACCCGAGGATCGGCGCATTTCCAACCAGTTCGATAGAGTTATCTGGGGATGGCCTCGTTGGATTTGAGTCGACTTTGAAAGAACCCAATCATCGTCTCTGCCGCCAATCCGCTGAGCGAGCCGGCCAATGGGCCCTTCCAAACGCCAACCAGCTCTTTGGCGACCGCACCTCCAGCCTTTTTCGCAAGATCGGAACGTAGAACTTCAATTGCCATGGCTCGAAGTTTCGAGTGACCTACCGCGACCAAGGCGTTACTGGCAACATCGTCGTGTCTTTCTGAAATTGCAGTATAATAGCTCCTTGCCTGAGCGGCCTCGCCCTTGAGGAGGTGCAGTTCTCCAAGCTCCGCATAGATTATGTCCAAATAACTGCAGCACAAACTTCCTTGTAACGGCATCCCTTCATGTTTGCGTGCGATTTCTTCAGCAAATTGTTGCTCCAGAGCCTCGGCTGTTTTTAGTGCCTCTTCGGCAGCATAGATGTGCATCTTAATTGTCGCCTCTCCGAACACCGCATAGTCATAGGCTGTTATTGGCTCGCTGGGATTCCGGACGGCGGCCTTTTTGAAAAGGACGCGCGCTGTATCTATATGACCCGCTGCAAATACAATATAGGCTTGCCTAGTCGAGGTTGGATCGGACGCCGGGGCATTCCGCGCCTCTCCCGCCCTCATGATCACCTGGCTATAGAATTTCAAAGCATCATCAAATTTTCCGGACTGCTCACTGCTGCTGCCTACATCGCCTACCGCTTTAGCGAATGCGACCAAGGCTTCTGATGTCTGCGCCGATGCCGGTAAAGGCCCGAAGGTAAAGCCCAGCAGGAGTAGACCAAGAGTGGCGCCCATTGCTTTAGGTACAGAGGTTGCCATTGTGAGGCACCGATCATCGGGAATTGCCAAGCGGGAATCGCCCAGATGTGTCCCGAACCTGGCCTGAGCAGTAGCGGGTTTCCAGCTTCACTGAAAGGCCCGCGGCGTCTACGCGGAGGAAACCTCCCGCAGACTGTGCCTCTTTCGCTCTGGCAAGACGCCATAGCGATGAGCGACGAACTCGCACCACAGGTCCCGGAGAAACTCAAGGGGGCGCGCCTCGCGCGGCCCGAGCCCGTCATCCTCCCGGAACTGCCCGCGCACGGCGCAACGCCTCGCTCGCGAATGAAAACAACCAATCTCGAACTGCCGGACTACGTGTGGACCGAACTCAAGATCCGCGCCGCGGACCGCCAAACAAGCGTGCGGCACGTCGTCATGACCGCGCTCGTACGGGACGGCATTACGATCGCGGAACCCGACATGGTCGAAGACGGACAAATTCCTGACAACCGTAGCAACAACATGCAAGTCAAGGCTACGTCCGCTGCCGAAAGGCACGCACTTGTGGCGCGCACAGCTCGGCAATGATTGGCAGATCCATCGCTCACCAAATGCCGATGACACGTGGGTGATGCCGTTCGCCAGTGACTCATAATTCGGGGTTATCTGTGCTGAAAAAACTTCTCTCTCTTACCATCAACATCTTTGAAGTCTGAAGAGCCGGCGAGTGCGAGACTTCGAGCGGTAGCGGGGCGATACAAAAAAAGAGCCTCGGATTCGACCCAACTGTCGCGGAGCCTTCGCCCTCGATCCCCGAATTCGGTACCCTACCATTCTACCGCAGCACCCGCTGGGCTGCAGACTCGGGTGCCATCGTGTCTCCGCGCCGACATTGCGTCCATTGATAGAATGATCCATAATTAATAGCTAAAGTCGTACTTCACTTCGGTGAAGGCGAGTGGGAGGGGCTGTCCACGGGAACCAAGTTCTATTTCTTCACCGACCCCACTCTGCTCGAGCCGCAAGCGCCCGCGCAGGCTTACGGACCTGCGGGCACTTCCGGCGGCAAGGATCGCTTCCGCCTCACCGATCTGCATCAGCGCAAAAGCGGGTCGACCGCCGACATGCCAGCGTTTGCGATCTGCGACGGATTGCTGTGCGCGCAGGCGGATGCCGGCGGGACGTTCAGCCTCATCCTCAAGCCGATCGAACAGCCGCCGTTCGATTTCCCGTTCGTCAGCTACATCATCTACAAGGGCATCGATCCGGCGAGTCTGCTCGATTCCAACGGCGATATCGATACCGCGCAGCAGGCCGACAATGAGCTGATCGCCGCGATCAAAACCGCCTGGGAGCTTGTAGCCAACGGCAATACAGGTCCGCCAAGCCGCGCCTGTCTCGGACTTCACCTCAACCCAAACGACTACCCCGCAGCCGACAATCCGGCACGATTTGCCGACACCGAGCCGCTCGATAGGCTCTTCTACGAGGGCGACCCAGCAATCCAGCTGCCGTTAGTGCGCGGCCGCTGGCGGCTCGGGGCATTCTCCTCAAATCAGCCGTTCGGCATCGAAATCATCATCGAACGCATCGGCCGCCGACCCAAGATAGCGCTCGCACGAAAAGCGGAGACCCTCGTCGAGGTCGACACGCTGGTCACGGGCGCCACCGATGCAGAGATTTTCCGTCATTGGGACGCCAAGGAAGCGATTCTCGATTTTATCGACCCCTGCGCTCTGTGGGGCGCATTCTTTGCCGCAAAGCTGCGCGTCTGGAACGGCGCGAGCTCCAAGTTCGACAAATTATCCGGCGACACGCTCTACCAGACCGTGCTGCGCGGCGCGGCCGCCGGCGCCGCCAACTTCGCCAACCGCAATCGCGCTTACCTCGACATCCGCAACGAGCACGGCAACTCGCTCAATTATTACCAAGCGGACGGGCCGACCATTCAGCTCACGCTCGATGCCGCCGCCGACATCGACAGCTGCGAGGTCGACTATTACGCCAGCGGCTGGCCGGATTTTACGATCGACAATGCGAGTCTTCCCGCAGGCACCGCGAGCGACAAGATCGATGTGCGCTTCGCGCTTCCAAAAACGGCGAACACGCGGCCGCTCATCTACATCTCGGCGGGCTATCGCGGCTCGTTTCGCCGCTTGAAGGAGCGCAAACGCTTTATCGACTCCCCACGACGGGCGGACTCCCAATATCTTTATGAAACGTCCGTCACCATTCCGCTCGCTGACGATGGCGGCGTGAAGGCGGTTTCCGCCGGCTATCAGAAGATTCTTCATTTCAAGCGGCCAGTCATATTCAACGGTCAAGCCGTGCCTCCCGCAAATCCGAACGGTCTTGCGCCGGCCCGTACAAGCATTCTCGACTACCTTGTTCCGCTGCTGACCGTGAACGATCTGCCGGTCGCGAATGCTCCGATGATCCTTCGAACATTCGATGAGGAATTTTATGTGGACGCGGGCGCCGGCGGCGGAGAAGGCTATGTCGCCAATCCGGCCTTGGCCGCGGACGGCAACAACGCCGTCATCATCCTCGTCCCGAAAGCGCGCGACAAGTCGGCGCGGAGCCTGCGGCCGACGACGGTGAAAGTCGCATGGCCAACGCTAAGCCTGCCGGCCCAGGGCGACTCCATCTTTCCATACCTGGCCACGCTGCTTCCCGGGCCCGCCAGGATGATCAAGGTCGCCGACCCACAAGGTAGCGCGGACATCGAACTCGTTTACCGTGACAATCCCGCCGGCATGTCCCAGACGATGGTTCAGAACAATCCTTCGGCGATTATCCTGGCGCTGTCTCTTTCGGATCTGTCCGATCTGCAGGCAATCGTGAGCGCCAACGCCCCGGCGTATGGGAGGCCGATGCTCTCGTTGACGGCGGAAGCAGGGCACCGCGATGGCTTGGTCAGTTTTCACGGGTTTGAATTGAACCTCAACTTTCTATCGGGAGCGCAAGGCATCGGCAGAGTCACTCAACAGTCCTCTATTCTGATTTACCGCCATGACTATCCTTAGCTCTCGGCGTTCGAGGACAAAATTCAAGCCGGCCGCACTCGACCTCCCGTTGGGCGCGCTGATCTACCAAACGGACTCCTCGACAGGGGAACGTTCGACCACGATCAATCCTGATCTGCCCGAGCTTCTTGGACGGTTTGCCTATTACCTGGACAACCCGACAAACAGTCCCTCTTTCGCGCGTGGGACGCTGTACGACAACATCTACAAAAAATGGCTATTCGACTATGTGGTGAAGGACACATCCAATCCCAACAAGGCCGCCGTTTTCACCATCGGCGGCAAGGACACATATCAGCTGCTTCCTGACCGGCAGTCCACAGCAGACCTGTTTGCGAAGATCAGAGCATCATTCATCAGTCTGGGTGACGACTCATTCCACATCTACATTGGGCTTTATCTGTTTGCCGCATGGTTCTTTCTGGTCGATTCCGTCGATACGACGATCTTTCCGAACTTCACTGATCGCGTCTTCAGCGATCGGGTGAGGCGCTATGTGGCCACGCAATGTCTCGACTGGAAATGGACGTCATGGCCTCCAACCGAAATCAAGATCAACCCAGATTGGATACGCGACAGCTCCACATCTCAATATACCACCAACTTTCTCCGACAATTCAAAGTATACAACTTTTCACTCACAACGATGAAATTCACGTCCAACTTGCGCAATACCGGCGCGATATTCAAAGTCCCACCGCACCTCGTCACTGATTTCAACAAAAATGCAGAGCGCAACGTCGATTTCGAATTCATAACATTTTTTCGCAAACTCCTTTCCAATGTTCTGAAAGAGGAATTTTTACACCTAAGCAAGGAAATTGGATTGGGTGTGGCTGGACTATTAGGTGACTTTGGACTTTACGCCGTTGGCGACGGCGGCACCACATTGGGTTTTTTTGGGGCGCCAGATTTTGGGTTATCTTTTTTTGACTACGATGGCGACAAATCCGTCAAGACGGCATTTTACTATACCAAACGGGTGCGTGAGGTAACAGTCTGGCCGGGCGGCGGCGGGCCGTCGTCAATCTTTCTCGTGCAGTGGGGAGCAAACGGAACGGGCTCGAATGTTTCAGTCACGGTCGGAACACGAACGACGCCGAACGCAATTGGCATCAAATCGGCGACGGATGCGTACTTGCAATCCGTCGCCGGGGCACCCGATTTCACGTATGATCGCTCGACAGGATTGCTGACGTTCAAGAATAGAACGTCGGAGAAGATTGTTTTCACTTACAATTCTGTGGGCGTCGATGAGATCGTATTTTTCACCTTTGGCTTTGGGAAACTTTCGACGATAACGACAATACCCGATCCCGATCCGCGCCTTCGTATCGATTACCTTTTCCTGGATAACGAGTTCGCCATTCCGATGTCCGCGGTTTTGGCGTTCTGGACGGCGGCGCCGCAGGAGACCTCGCTGGAGGCGCTCGTGCTCAAGATGCGCGGCGAACCGAACTTCGAGATCGTCTCGTCGATTTCCGGAGGAGGCATCGGCGTGCGCGTCGATATGAACGGACCGGATGAGTTTTCGTCCGATCTGGTTCCCGCCGACGACCAAACCGACAATCAGGTTTCGAATGCTGTTGCGTTCGGCAATCAGGGGCTACGCTATGCTTACGGCGAGGCGCTCTGGACAACGCGAGGGGGCGGCGCACCGGGCTTGCTCAATCTGTGCACCGAGGGCTACGCCAGCCCACTCCGATGTACATGGAGCACCTGGGCGCCGTTCCAGCTCAACACGCAACCCGAGTTTGGCGGCCGCCGGAAAGCAGACGATCTGCAGACGGACATCGGAGATTGTCTGCGTCCCTCGCTCGGCCTCGGCCCAAGCTACAACACCGCGCTCAGCGCGTTCCGCGCCTTCGGCATACTCGAGGCGATGGTACGGCGGCTTCAGGATTGTGCAGACGATCTGACGCCGAGCCAGCTCACCATCGCAGAGCGAGACGCGATCAAAGACAAATTGGACGTCTTTCTGAACACGCAAGCACGATGCGTGTTGCTGCAGGTCGGGCTGGATCGGGTGGCCGGCGTAACGATCGATTATGCAATGTTCCGGAAATACGCATACTGAGGAATGCGACGACTACGATGACGACCGCAACAAACCTTCCGACGCTTGCAACTCTCGTTTCCGGCGAGTTGATTCCGCAGGAGTTATCGAGCCTCGATGCGACGATCGATGTCGTATTGGGCAAGCTCCGCTATCGCGACCTGGTGATCGAGCGGTCGGCGGACAATGTGACGGCCTATTATGGACTCACGATCGTCAGCCGCGAGCTCGCATTCGACCTGCTCGGCTCGGGTTTGGAGTTGATTTTCTTTCCCGCCGCCAATCAAAATGACCCCGCCTCCGAATTCGACGTCGCCTTCGAGTATCGTTGGCCGATCCTGCGCTACGTGCAGGAATTCGAAACCCTGAGCTTCAGCGGGACCGGCAGGGCATTTCTCGATATCTTCCTGGAGCTGGTCGATATCACTGAAGAGCAGTTTCTTCGTGGTCTCGTCGAATGCTTGATCGACGATCCCGCTCCCTATCAGGCCTTAGTCAACAAGCTGCAACAGTGGCAGGGCGGTAGTTCGCCGCTTGCCGGGCTCAGCCTCGCCAATCAGCCGACCAGCTACACCGAGATCGAATACATCGTCGAGCAGATGATAGCGGCCAATGTCGACGTCTTCGTCTCGGCGTTCGAGGCGGTGGTCGAGGATGTGAACGATTTCGACGAAAGCATCGACCGGCTCGTCTCCCTGTTCCAACGCTGGTTCGGCGGCATTTCGCGCGACGACATCGAACGCATTTTGTTGCCGCAGTTCGCGATCGAGCTCAAGCAAGTCAAGATGGCGCTGCAGGTGCCGCGCACGGTGCTCATTCCTCTCGACAACAACAATCAGCCGATCGAGGACGACGACACGAAGCACTCGCGCCTGACCTTCACGGCCGGTGGCGTTCGCTACGACAGCAGCACCGGTTTCCAGATCAATATCGACCAAAACGTCGCGGCCAGCTTCACGCCGTCGATGATCCCCGGCTTCGGGATGACGCTCGAATTCGACGACATCAAGATCGATCTGAGCCGTACCACCAATATCGCGGAGGCCGATGCCGAGGGACGGCCGGCCGATTTCATGGGTGTCTACATCGGCAACGCGGTGATCGGCCTGCCGAAGAAATGGTTCGCTGGGCATCAGCCCGCGTCGGGCAATCCGGTGACCCTCGGCATCGTCGGACGCGCTCTGCTGATCGGCACCGGCGGCATATCGGGAACGATCGGGCTCGAAGTCATCGCCGCGGGCAAGCCCAAGGCCGCCAAGGACAAACATAGCGGACAGGAGGAGCTTGAATTCGTCCTCGGCAAGCCGCCTGCGTCGTCCGGCGATACGCGCAAGGGCTTCGTGCTCGGCTTCTCCTCCTTCGACTTGAAATTCCGCCAGAATGTGCTGCTCGAATGCCAGATCAAGGGCAGCATGACGATCCCGAAATTCAAGGCGAGTCCGCCCGATCCTCACGATCCGGACAAGCCGGTCAAGCTCGGTATCGAGCTGTACATCGCGCAGGACGGCGACTTCGATGTCACTGCCACCGTGCCGGGCGGCTATGCGATCGAAGTGCCGGACATCTTCATCTTCACGGTGAAGATGCTGGGGGTCGGCAAGG
This sequence comes from Hyphomicrobiales bacterium, assembly GCA_034669145.1. Lineage (GTDB taxonomy): Bacteria > Pseudomonadota > Alphaproteobacteria > Rhizobiales > Xanthobacteraceae > PALSA-894. The sequence goes on along the minus strand of JAXDNY010000225.1, from coordinate 42,736 downwards.
ACGACAAGCGCGTCTTCATAAAGACGGCGGGCGATCTGAGCTTCTCCAACAATTCGTTTATCAGCTCCATCATCAAGGAGCCGATCCACATCGAGAAGCTGCGCATCTACAGCGACGGCAGCTTCGAGATCGAAGGCGGCAGCATTCCGCTGCCGGAAAGTGCCAAGATCAAATTCGGACCTGCGACGATCGCCATCACCGCGATCCACTGCGGCGCGCACGAGCAGGATCACGAAGGCGCGCTGCGCAAATACCGCTTTTGGGGATTCGACGGCGGCATCAGCGTCAACCCAGGCGGCGTCGACGCGCGCGGGGACGGCATCAAATACTACTACACGGTCGACGACGCCGAGACCGGCCGCGCGCACCACCACTTCCTCCGCATCGAAGGCATCGGCATCGATCTCGTCATTCCCGGAAACGTGCCGAAGGACAAGGCCGCCCTGCTGCTGAAGGGTTATCTCGCGCTCAAGGACCCCGAATACGCGGGCTCGCTCTCATTCCAACTGCCCAAGGTGAAGATCGCCGGCGGCGCGTCGATGAAATACAACACCAAGGTTCCGGCTTGGATCGTCGATGTGCACCTTGAGCTGCCGAAACCGATCCCGCTCGGTTCGACCAGCCTCGGCATCTACGGCTTCCGCGGGCTGTTCGGATTGCGTTACGTGGCCGCCAAGGAGGCAGTCGGTCTGAGTCCAGAGGTGAGCTGGGGCGAATATTACAGGAAGGATCCCCCCGGCAGGGGCATTTCGCTCGACAAGTTCATGCTCCCCGGCCAGACCGGAGGCGCGAAAAATCCGTTCTCGATCGGCGCGGGCGTGAGCCTCGCCACCGCGTCGGACGGCGGCAAGGCGTTTACCTCGCAGCTCTTCCTGCTGGTTTCGATTCCCAACCTGATCCTGCTGGAGGGGCGCGGCGACGTTCTGGCCAAACAGCGCGTCGGGCTTGCCGACGATCCGCCCTATTACGCCTATCTGGCGCTCTCGCCCAATTCAATCGAGATCGGTGCCGGCGTTAATTACAAGCTGCCGAAACCGAGCGGCACAACGCTCGATCTCAACGCCGTGTTCGAGGCGGCATTCTTCTTCCGCAATCCATCCGCCTGGTACGTGCATTTCGGCACCAAAGCGAAGCCGATGTCGGCACGCGTGCTGAGCATGTTCGACGCCTACGCCTACCTCATGCTGTCGGCGAGCGGGATCGAGGCCGGCACCGGCGTCAGTTACGACTTCAACAAGCATTACGGACCCGTCTCGGTGTCCGCCCATGCCTATCTCGATCTGTGGATCTATCTGAGCTTCGAACGCCACCAGGCGGGCGGCGGCATCGCGCTCGGCGGCTATGTCGACGTCAAGTTCATCGGAATTGGATTCCACATCGAGATCGCCACCGGCCTCACGGTCGAAGCGCCCCAGCCGTTCCGCATCGCGGGCTTTGTCCACGTCTGCATATCGATCAATCTCCGGATCAAGAAGATCAGCAAGTGCGTGGACGTCGAGTTCGTGTGGGAGCGCAACCAAATCGTCGACCGCTCGGCCGTTCCCATTTTGCAGCTATCGGGCACGGCGCAGCCGTTTGCCGCCGGCGTGCACATGGGCTCCGGCCGCAGCTACGAGGTCGACGTCGCGCAGGGTGCGCCCCTCGCCGTCGGGAGCATCAGCCGAATTGTGCCGCTCGACACCTATATCGACGTGAAGTTCACCAAGCCGCTCCTTCCACCCAACATCAGTCTTATCGCAGGCAATACCAATCCGCCGTCGGGGAATACTGAAAAAATTCCGCCCCAATACGGGTCCCGGACGGTGACTCATTCCTACAAGCTCGAAGCGGTGGGTCTCAAGATCTGGTGCCAGCTGTCCAACACCTGGATCGATTATCATCCGTTCGTGGCGCTGGCCCCGGGAGCCCTGCTCGATACCGCGGACGGGTCCAACTTGAGCGCGTTCCCGATCGGCGCCTGGCAGAAGCAGGAGGCCGGCTACAGCCAGATCCGGTTTCTCGCGCTCGACCCGTTCACCTACATGGAGCCGGTCGGCGGCTACCGGCCGGAGGAGATGGGGTTCGACGCCGCGACAATCTTCTGTGCCGGCCACAAGCGCACGGAAACCTGCGTCAACTTTGACATCCCCACCCCCATTGGAGGGGTGAGCGGCTGGATGACTTTCGATGCCGGCACGGATTATTACCGAAACGGCCTGCTGTTCCGCATCGAAGGCGAGGCGACCACCATTTATCTGGTCTCGGCAATTCAACCGCCGCGGCCGATGCTCGAAATCCCGCCCGGATCGCGCGCGGTCCTGCAATTCCCGCAATCGGTCGTCCGCTGCCGTCTCGCCTTCATCAGCGGCGCGCCCTCGGTCACGCTGCGCTTGCAATGCCGCAAGCCGCCGGCGGTGCAGCCCTCCGCGGATCCGAGCACGACGCAGATTGCGTATGCGCCGCTGGAGTTTGTCGACGTGAAGACGCTGGTTGTCGCTCCCAATGCGCTGATCAATCCGTTCGTCTACGACGACCCGGCCGCGCCGATCGATCGGATCATCGTCGAGCCGCCGGCACCAGATAATCAGGCGATCGCGGCGCTGCAGGAACAGATCGAGCTTCAGCGTGACGCCTCGCCCGCCCTGCGCGGCCTCGAGGCGCTGCAACAACAATTACAGGCGGAGCGAGGAAAGTATTGCGGCGGATCATCGTCCGGAGGGAGCGGACCTGCAGCGGGATTGGGAGGGAACGGACTACCGAAGGGAGGAGAATGCGCCACCTACCTGTACCAGGTCTGCTGGCTCGCCGAGGAGGATTGGGAGTTCAACCAGACCATTCCCAGCCAGGCCGCCGTCGAAGCCGATTTCCAGAACATGCGGCAGGCCATCGAATCCACGATCGCGCCGATCTGGCGCCCGGACGCCGCATACGCGATCGAGCTGACAGTGTCCGACACCGTCAGCGGGGTAGCCGCCCCGTACAGCGAAACGTTTTACGTTCATTTCAAGACCGGCCCGGCGCTCGGCCATTTCGTGCCGGATGAGCACATCGAGCCGACGGCCGGAGACGACGGACGCCAGGATATTCCGGAGCGGCTGCTCAAATTCTACATCGATATGGAGCGCTCCTATCCCGACCCGAGCGGCAACCTGCTCTACGCGAAGCCGCTCTACTACGGCGCGCCGGTTCTGCGGCTGTTCCTGGCCAAACCCTATGCGTATCATTTCTTCGCGGCGTGGCCCGCCTATCCATCCAGCGCGGCCACTGCGCGGCTCGATCCCGATCATTATGACATTGAAATCCGCGTGAAGGATCCGGCCGAGTCGCAGCCGGCGACCGATGCCGCCGAGCACGAGACGCCATTGGTCACTGCCGCCGCCACCGGAGAGCAAACCTGGCTCACCGACCCGGCGCCGCGCCGCACCGAAAATCTCCAGGTCCTCTCCAACATGCGCGACCCGCCGGCGGACGTCGTCGAGCCCGGGACGACCTGCTGGCAGACGGGAGGCGGCCCGATCATACCCGCGGCCAAGGGCCTCCAGGTCGCGCTGCACGATCTCGAGCCCGACAAGCTCTACACCGCGATCGTCATGAACCGCCACGGGACGACGGCGATCGTCGACGCCGAGGTCCACCGTTACCCGTTCATGACGTCGAGCTATCGCGACTTCCAAAGCCATATCGGCAGTTACCGATTGACCGACGACGCGGGCAACCACCGTCCGGCGGTCTTTCTCGTCAGCCACGACCTCGCCGCCGCGGCCACCGCGCCGCCGATCTACGCCGCGGCGCGCGACATCGTCGAGCGCATCGGCACGGCGTACAGTGCGGCCTATCCCGACTTCTTCGACCGCCTGATCCACGCCTGTCTCAAGCTGGAGCCGCTATCGCCTGCCCTATCGCTCGAATTCAACTTCATCCGCAACGCCCTCACCCAGGATATTTACGGGCTGCGGATTCGCTCGCTCGAGCCGCTCAACGACCCGCGCATTCCGCAGGATCGGCTGCGTTCGGCCATCCGCATGTACGTCAGCGGAAGCGAGTTACTCGCGCCGCATGTCCTATTCTCGAAGGATTGCTGCGAGGCCTTCGTGATGACCGCCGCCGTGCCGTTCCCATCGCAAAGCGTCGCGTTCGCCTTCGACTATCTGGTCTGGGGCGGGAAGACGTTCGACGTCGCGGCGACGGTCCAGACCGATCCGTTCTCGGCGCCATGAAGAGATCATCGACATGAGTTCCGTGACATGACTCCGATCCAGCCGGTCGGTCGAAACGACAAGGGCGCCGCGGTTACCGCCGTGCACGCGGGGTTGCTGTTTCTTGTTCGCAATCAGCCAGGCATTTCCGACAACGACCGCCGCACTCTTGAACAAGGGCTCGTCTCCGAACTGCGCGATCAGGCGTACGGGAATTGGACCGCGCATCTCGTCTCGCTCTGGCAAGAGCAGCTGAAGGATCGTTTCCAGCTCTTCGTGAACGGCAACATCGACCAGGCGACCGCGAGCGCGCTGAACACACGTCTCACCGAGCTCGGCGCGCCGGCTGATGGTCCCCCGCCGGTCAAGATCACGCCGTTCGTGAACGCCTACGATTTCAAAGGCACCAGCCGGTTCCGGAAAATCATTCCCGTTGCGGGCGCAGGTACGTCGGGCGGTGGCCGCGCACAGGCCGCGGCGTGTCTTGCCATCGGCGCAGAGGCCAATGCCGGCCTCGTCGCTTTGATCGGGCTCAGCGGCGAAGTCCTCTGGTCGCGCAACTATTCCCTGAGCGGCAGCACGGTCATTTTCGTCGACGGGGTCGTGGCCGATGGCGGCTACGTCCTGCTGGCCGTGCTCCCGCTGCTGGGCCCTGCTCAACCGAGCGGCGGTCCGCCCATCCCCGGTTCGCCGATCGCCGGTCGTCAGGTCTATGGCGTCATCCGCATCGACCAGTCCGGAAATCTGAAATGGGCACGCCAGATCCGCACCGACCGCACGCGCTTCGCCAGCCGCGTGGTTCGGCAACCGGGCCCTCCGGAGGAGTTCCTGCTGACAGGCTGGGCCAATGAGACGCCGGGCTCGACTCAGGATGCCATGGAACTGATCCGGCTGAAGGCGGATGGGACCATGCTCCGTTCAGTCCATCTCAAGATGGGGTCCGACGATGAGATCCAGAATGTCATCCCGTTCGGCTCCGGCTACCTTCTCATCGGCGACTCCGTTCGCCCGCCGGGCCTCGCCGGCGTCCTGATCTGTACCGACGCCGCGCTCAACGTTGCCGGCTCATGGCTCCTGACCGGAACCGGACAGGGGCTCATGCTCGCGCCAACCGCGGTGCTCGCGCTGTCCAATCGGCTGGTGCTTGCCGGACGCTCGAGTCCCGACAATGTGGTGCAGTCGAGCATGATCGCCGAGGCCGTCGTGACAAGTACTCAGGGCCGCCCGCTTCTCACCGTGACCAGAGCCAGCAGTTTCAGCTTCACGGATGGCCAGGACCAGCCCACGCGCGTCGCCGCGATCGGCTCCGACATCCTCGTGTTCAATCAATCGATTGCGCTTGCGCGGCCGCAGACGGTGTTGCGTTTCAACGCCGATCTGGCGGCGCTGGCGCATTACGGCTTCGATTTCCCGGACGGGGCTCAGCTTTTCAGTCTCGAGGTCAGCGGGAACGACACGGTCCTGATCGCAGGCGCCGACACGTCACATTCGCCGCACGAGCAGGCGCTGCTGATCGCGACCGGTGCGTCGCTAGGGTGCTGCAAGACCAAACCTCTGCCAGCCCCCAAGCTGACGCGGCTTCCGATCACGCAACAGAATGTGCAAGTGACCGTCATCGAGCGGGCCGCCACCAATAACCCTGCCGCCGTCCGCGTGACGGAGACCACCGCAACGGTCCGCTCGCTCTGCGGACAGGCGATCGAGACGCAAGGCGAGCAGCTGGTGCAGTCACCTTACCTCGCGCTGCAATCGGCGGGCTCGACCGGCACGGATGCGACGCGCGGAATTCTGTTGCGCTGGGACTTGATGGGCGTGCTCGAATCCCATCTGCCCAAGGGGGCGCTCGCGCACACCGCCGTCAATTTCAACAAGCCGGATGACTTCGTCGCGATCTATCGCGCGCCTTGGCCGGGAAGCGCGGTCCCGGCGCGGCAATTGTCGTTCGCCACCGACAAGCCGGCTTATGTCGACAACGCAAACGGCCTGCTGGTGTTCGAGACCGGCACGGGCACGCCACGCGACCGGTTTCATGTCCGTTTCCTGAACGCGGCGGCCTATGCGACGGCGTTCGCCGCGTCGAACCCGGCGCAGAACATGGTCGGCTTCCTGGCAGCCTACGGGGCCAATCCGATCGAAATCGAACTGCGCAACCGTCTGGCGGTCGCGTGCGATCTCAGGCTTGCTTCGCCGGCCTACACCGCGCGTGTCGAAACGCTGTCGGTCGGCGAGAACCGGCCGCTTTCCCCCAAGATCGTAACGTCGCGGCGCATTCTTGGTGCGGCGGACGGGCCGACGCCGCGCCTCATTGCCGAGAACATGCGCAGCATTCGCGTGGAGTGTACCGGCGCACAGCTCAGCGGCGTCGCGTTCCGCTGTTATGACGACGTCCTCAGTTACGTGAACCAGGCGAAGCAATGGATCCCGATCGACCGCTTCGCGCTGACGCTTGACCCGGCGACCGCCTTTCTCCGGCTCGAGGATCCTGCGCGCACGCCGGTTCACGGACGCTGGTGGAAGTTCAATGACGGCGCCTTCGTCAAGGTCGCGAACTACCGTGACCGCTGGCAAAAACCCGGCGACGGCATTCAGGCAGCGGTCCAGCAATACGTGACCCTGAGCGAACATGATCCGCAGGCCAAGGCGGATCTCGCCGGATCCGCGACCGAAGACGGAAAGATAAAGGTCAGCTATCTCGACCTGCTGCGTGTGGCCTCCCTCGACTACCACGTCGCATGCGTGCTCGGCCTCGGGCACAAGGACAGCGGCGTCGACGAGCGGACGTCCTACATCCACGTGGCCGAATACATCACCCGCGGCGACCTCGCCGATGGAGCCGGGCCGCGCGCGGTCCAGCACCTCTACATGAGTCTGCCCACGACCTTGGCGCAATCGCGTCTTCCGGTGGCGCCGGACCTCTATGCGGTCGAATACGGCCTGTCGGTGCCAACCGCCAATGGAACGCCCTACTGGCTGACCGATGTGAACGGCTACACGCCGGACGGATTGGCCCGCTACATCCGGCTTTATCCCGAGTGCAGACCGCTTTATGCGCAAGATTTGTCGTTCTTTAGTCCAGGCGACATTTTCGACCTCGCCGAAAAGAGCCTGCCGACGCTCTTCGGCGTCGAATATCGCAAGATCGGCGAGCCGGCCTGGCGCAAACCTGAAATCGCGCATGACGACGTCTACGCCGACACCGCCACGCCCGCGATCGCGGAGCCGGTGCCCACGCCGTTTCCAGCCAAATCGCGGGAGACGGCGTTCATCCACAAGGAGACCGAGCCGGGCATCCACGAATACGCGGTCTACGGCATCAATCTTTTCTCCCGCGCATCGACCTTGAGTCCGACGCGGGCAACGGACGACACCCGGTTCCGCAAGCCCAATCGCCTGCTGCCGCCGAGCGACATGAAGGTGCAGATCATTCAGGAGGAGTCGCCGCTCATACTCACGTCGCAGGGCGAGCAGGACCAGCTGACGTTGCTCCAATCGACTCCCGATCCGACGCTGGTTCGGCTGACCTGCAACTACGCCCACGTGCAGGATGCGGCCTATGATTTCGCGGACACGATCGAAATCTTCTTCCGGCGCGAGCCGCCGCGCAACGTGATCGGGGGAGTCAAGAGCGTCACTCTCAACAGCAACGCGGCGTTGATCCGGATCGAAACCGAGCCCTACACCTATCTCAGCAGTATCGTTGGGTCTGATCCCAATACTCGCGAGACCGTGCAGCCGGCGATCCCGCAGCCTGCCGGCAAGGCGAACTTTGTCGGTGGCGTGCTGGTGGCGGGCGACAAGCGCTACGTCATCGCCGACGTCACGTGGCCCAATCCGAACTCGGACGACAACCCGGTTTTTCTCGTGCGCAACACTACCACAACGGGCGTGACGGAAACGGGCGGCAGTCGCGCTTTGGTGATCGAAGACGAAGTGCCTCAGATCGCAGTGGGCGGGCTGTGCATGGCGATCGAGAACATGGCCGCCGCAGCAAATTGGGGGCAAGGCAACCGGCTGGCGGCCATTCAAATCGGCGACTCGAGCTGGCAAACCCGAACCGAAAGCTTCACCCGCAGCGATAACACGGCGGTCAGCCGCAAGCTTCGCGGCGTCTGGGAAACCGCAACGGTCGCCCGCGTCGACACGCACTACGAGATCACGTTCGACAACTACAATCTCGGTGCGCATCCGCAGGCATCGGCCGCCGATCCGGTCACCTGGCATAAAGGGATCGTGCGCATCCCGGTCGCGGGCCGGCCCGACGACGATCGCCGCGCCCTCACCGTCCTGCAAGTTTCGGATTCCGGTGGCAACTTGCTCCTGGCTGCCGCCGACGACAGCGGCGATCCGGACCTGATCGTCGAAGGCGCCGGCGTTCTGGTGAACTACTACCCCGGGTACAAGCTTTACCTTCACGCCGATCCCGGCCACGGATTTACCAGCGCCGCAGTCCTGCCGATGGCCGGAGAAGGATCGCGCGCGACGATCTTTGCGGCCCGCGCGGTGGATCAGGCTACGCTTGACGATAACGGCGAACCTTACCGCTCGCCGGTCGGAGTTCCGCAGCTGTTGTCGGCCATCGAGATCGTCGCTCCGGCGGTCCCCGACAGGCCGAAGGGCCTCAAATATGCGACTCCGCCGGACGCGTACGACAAGTGCACCTATACGCTGACCACGACGTTCACGCACCAGCCATTCGCGGTCGCGTTCTATCGCGCCGACGCGCTCAGCATCCTGCGCACGCTCTACTCGCCTGCGACGGTGCAGGCCATTCGTGACAAGATCTTCCCGCCGGAGAGCGATCCCTTCTTTGCCAATCGATGGGATCATCTGTTGGGCTTCTCTTATGCCGCGGGCGCGATGGAGTTTCAGGCTTTCCCGCTCGGCAGCGGCACTTACGCGCTGCCGCATCCGGACGAACAAGACGCTTTTGGCGCAGAATTACTCACGCCGCTCGACGCGCTTGGCGACAAGATCAAGTCCGCCGTGATGGAGGTCTTCCTGCCGCTGACCGCGCAGCCGCTGATCTACAGCCTCGTGCGCGACGATCCGGCATACGTCCCGACCAACAAGAAGCAGGTCTTCCGCAATGCGAACGGAGACGTGCTTGCACCCGGCGACCCGGGATTCGATCTCGCGCCGATGGCGCGCCGCTACAACGATAGCGGGATCGCCACGATCCAGTTTACCGACTTCACCCTCGACGGGTCGATGAATCCCAACACGGTCTATTTCTATCTTGCCCGCGAGATCGGCAACCGGATGCAGATCGGCGAAGCGAGCCCCGTGTTCGGACCCGTCAAGCTGGTCAATCTTTCGCCACCCTCGGCGCCCGTGCTCAGGAAGCTGGTTACAGTCCCGTACGACGTGACGACCATGAGCAATCCGCAGGTCAGCTTTGAGGTCGTCATGCCCTCGCAGACGGACCCGGTGAGCAGGATTTCGATCTATCGCACCAGCAGCGCTCTTGATGCCTTGACCTTGCGGACGATGAGCAAGATCCGGGAGATCGATCTGACGACGCTTGAGCCGACGGCGGACGGAACGCTTGTCGTGGCGGACGATTTCAGCAGCGACACCACCATCCCCTACGGGGAACCTCTTTTCTACCGGCTGGCCTGGGTCCGCGACGTCGCCTACGAGGATGTCAGCGGCGCGGCGAAAATCGCGTCTGCGATCTCTGAGCCGACGAAAACGCTTCTCGCGAACCTGATCGACGTCGTCAATCCGACGGCACCGGTGCCGACGCTTCAGCTTCTCTCCACCACATTGGCCGGGGACAAGCTCCTGCGCATGAGCTGGGGCAAGACGGTGCACAACGGCACGTACTACGCATCGCGTCTCGCCCCGTCCGGCAATTGGGTCCGTGTGGGCACCGTCAAGACGAACGATGCGCTGGTGTCGATCGATTTGCCGGACGCGCTGCCGGTCGATGACGATGAAGGAAACAAGATCTACTATCGGTTCAGAACCGACGTCGAAAATTCGTCCGGCTTGCTCAATCTGGTTGCCGCGCCCGTCACCGTCAGCCTTGATACAATTTGAGGGATTTGACTGTGTAACGATCGTGAGAAAACGCACTCCCAGACTGTCGGATTTGTTGTTTCTGATCGGCCTAGATGCGTTCCCTGTTCAGCCGAAAAGATTCCCTGTTCACGCAAGAATCTTCCCTGTTCTCGTACACAGGGAATTTTGATGTAAGCTATTGAATCTGTGTGCACATTGACTGTCGAAATTGCAGAAAAGCGCCGGAATCGGCGATATTCCCTGTAAATTTCCCTGTTAGCAGGGTATTGCCGGGTGGAGACGGGTCCGATCCGGACTGCGTCCCCAGCCAGCCTCCCCAATGAAGCGCAAATCGACAGTCAGGCGCATCTTGGGGGAAGCGTACTGCCGTCTCGCGCCCTCTCCCATTCATGGCGTTGGTGTTTTCGCGGTTCGTCAAATTCCGAAAGGCGTCAACCCGTTCGGCATCGGCATCCGTTATCCTTGCAACGGGATCGAGATTACAGCGGCGGAACTTAAGCGTGCGCCGCCGGGGGTGCGCCACCTGCTCGCCTCGCTGTTCCTGCCCGATGACGACGGCGTCTTCCGCGTTCCAGTCCTGGGCGCAAACCTCGTGGATATCGGCGCCTATTTGAACCACTCAGACCGGCCCAACATGCGGACCGCGGATGGGCACCGGTTCGTCACCAAGCGCAGGATCCGCGCCGGTGACGAACTGACGGTAGATTACAGGACGTTCGGTGGAGCCGACCTCCTTAAGCGTGGCGGCGCGCGATAGCCCGGCCGCTTCACACAAACTGCAGCGAAATGCTCCCGAGCGAACCGAAATCGGCGCGCACGGTGTCGCCCTTTTGCGCCCAGATGACGCGCGTGAAGGAGCCCGCGAGCACGAGATGGCCCGCCTCCAGCGCGACGCCGTGTACCCCAAGCTTGTTGGCGAGCCACGCGACGCCCATAGCCGGATGACCGAGTACGCCGGCAGCGACACCGGTTTCCTCAATTTCGGAATTGCGCATCATGATGCCGCCGACCCAGCGCAGGTCGATGTCCATCGGCCCGACCGGGCGGCCGCCGACCACGATGCCAGCCGCCGCGCCATTGTCCGAGATGGTGTCGAAGATTTTGCGCGGGTTGATCAGCCGCGCGTCGACGATCTCGATCGCCGGGATGACGTATTCGGTTGCGCGCAGCACGTCGGTGAGGCCGACGCCGGGGCCTTTTAGCTCCTTGCCGAGGACAAACGCGAGTTCGACCTCGACCCGCGGCGCGCAATAATTTTCGTGCGGGACCTTCGCGCCGTCCGCGACCATCATGTGGTCGAACAGATAGCCGTAGTCGGGCTCGTCAATTTGCGAGGATTGCTGCATCGCCTTCGAGGTGAGGCCGACCTTGTGGCCGATCAGCTTCGCGCCGGCCGCCATCTTGCGCCTGGCGCATTCGGTCGAGATTGCATAGGCGTCCTCGAACGTGATGCCGGGAAACGTGACGGAAAGCTGCGTCGCCTGTTTGCGGGTCTTCTCGGCATTCATCAGAATTTCGGCGGCTTGTCTGCGCTCGGCGTCGGACAGCATTCGTTCCTCGTCTCTGTTGGGTATTTTACTCTGCGGCCGCAGCCGCGACTTGGGGCGTTGCGGCAGGAAGCAGGTGCGCGATCGAGTTCGCGTAGTAGCGCAGTAGCACGTCCTCGCGCGGATTGGCGCGATAGAGACCGTTCTCTTCCTCGACGAAATGGCGCAGCAGCAGCATGCGCAGCCCGACTTCGAGCGCGTAGTCCTGATCGGCGCGCGGGATGTGAATGTGCGCGCCACCCGCGATGAGCCTGCGAATGAGGGTCTCGACCTCGCCCTTGAGCTCCAGCACCGACAGCGGCTTTTCGGCGGCGAGCATGGCGGTCGCGACCAGCGAGACCGGAAGTGCGGGCACCACCTGCCCTACTTTCTGCATCAATGTCTCGCCGAGGCGCTCGATCTCGGCGAAACGGCGCGTCTCGTCGAGCATGCGGAAATCGATGCCGCGCTCGGTGACGTACTGGCGCAGCGACACCGGCTTGCCAAAGCCCACACAGGCGTAGCCATAGCGATAAAGCTTGCCGCGGAAGCGCAGCGCCACATTGTGCATCAGATAGCCGATCAGCACCTTGGGGCTGAACTTGAAGCGCGGCTTCTCGCCTTCGGGCGTCATCAATGCTGCGACCTGCACCCGGTCCTCGATGACGCGGTCGTAGTTGATGCCGACCGGCACAAACACCGCATCGCGCGGCCCCTTCGGATCGAAGCCGGACACCATGTAGCTGAGCAGCCCGAGCTTGGGCGGGCGCAGCCTGCCGTCGCGTGTCAGCCCGCCCTCGGGGAACATCGCCTGCGCGAGCCCGCCTGCGATCGCGAGGTGGACGTAGCGCGACAGCACCTTGCGATAGAGCGGCTCGCGTGAGTCGCGGCGCACGAAATAAGCGCCCATTGAGCGGATCAGACTTTGCAACAGCCACACGCGCGCCCACTCGCCGACCGCGTAGCTCAAGGCCGACGAGCTCGCGACCATGAACGTGACCAGCACGTAATCCATGTTGGAGCGGTGATTGATGACGAAAATCACGGCGGCGTCCGGATCGACCGTCTTCATCGCCTCCTCGTCCAGGTAACCGAGGCGCACGCGATAAAGGTACGTCGAGAGCCGGCGCGCGAGCCGGGTGCCGATGCCGAAATAGGCGTAGGCCGAAAACGACGGCACGATCTCATTCGCGTAGTGATGCGCCCTCGCCTGCGCGGTGGCGCGCGGCACCTTGTTCGCTGCCGCATACTCCTCGATGGCGCGCAACACTTCGGGATCGAAGATCAGCTGGTCGATCAGCGCCTGGCGCTTGGCGAGCTTGAACGGCTGGATGCGCAGCGCAAGCCGGGTGTTGAGTTCCTCGATGGTGCGGTTGAAGCGCCGGCGCAGAAACCAGCGCACGCCCGGCACCAGCACGCGGTCGAACGCCGCCCAGATCGCGAGCGCGCTCACGATCAAAGCCAGCCATAACGGCAGCGTGACCTGCGATGTCATTCGCCCCGGCGTCCTCCCGGTCCGGAGCGTAGCAAGGGCGTTGCTGCTTGTCGCGGGCGGCCTTCAGCGCGCGGTCGGCTGGCGCGGGTGAACGAACCCTTTGAAAAGGTCGAATCCCTTCCACGCGGGCTCGACCGGCTCGCTGCCGGGCTGCGGCACGTAGACCGACGGCTCCGCGAGCTGCATCTTCGGAATGTAGCGAGGGCAATTCGGGAAGATCGCGCGCGCCGTCACACGCACGATCATCTGCGCGCCGACGGTTTGGGACAGCAACGGGTCTTCGCGCGACACCGTCGCGGTGCCGTTGACGCGCAGCCGTCGCGGACGCTCGTGCAGGTCGATGAACAGCAAGCCGACGTTGGGATTGACCAAGAGATTGCCGAGGCTCTTGAACATGCCGTTGCCGTCGTAGTCCGGGAACGCCAGCTCCGACTCCGCGGTGACGCGCACGAAACCCGGCGGTCCGCCCTTGAACGAACAGTCCGGCCGCCCTTCTGCGTCAGCCGTCGAGATGAAAAAGTAGATCGCGCTCTCGATGAAAGTCTTGTCGTCGGCGGCGAACGCGGTGCGCGTCAGCTTTTCTTCCAGGCGGTCGGAGATGCGGCGGCTGTCGAACTGATCCTGCAGGCGGCGATTGCCGTCGTGATACATGATCGTCTCTGGCATAGGTGCCCTCCGGGTATGGCGCTTGCGAGCCTTGCGCAATCCTCGCACAGTTGGCGGCCGGTCATCCACCGGCTCGGGAGCATGCCATGAAAAAACTCGTGATCGCGCTAGCCGCAGCCATCTTTGCCGGCCAGGCCGGCGCCGCCGAATATCTCGAGAAGAGCGAAATGCAGAAGGCGCGAGCCTTCTCGCCTGCCGTCGTCACCGAGGGCGGGCGGACCGTTTATCTGGCCGGCCAGACAACGCTCGCGGACGAGAACGGCAACAACATCGCCGGTAATTTCGAGGCGCAGGCGCGAACGATCTTCAAGCTGATGGACAAGACGCTGCAGCGCGCGGGCGGCTCGCTCAAGAACCTCGTCACCATGACGGTATTCATCACGGACGTGCGCAATGGCGACCGCTTTGTCGAAATCCGCAAGGAGATGTTTCCCGACGGGAATTTCCCGGGCAGCGCACTGATCACCGTCACGGGGCTCGCCCGGCCGGGCATGCTGATCGAGATTCAGGGCATCGGCGTGATCGGCGACGCTTGCTCGAACGAGAAGCCGTGCTCGAGGAAATAGCCTAGGTCTATTGCGTCTCTTCGGCAATGCGCCTGCGGCCGCCCATGTAGGCGCGGCCGTCGTTGACGGCATCGACCGCAATCAGCTTTCCGGCTTTGCGGTATTCCACCGAAAAACGCGCGGCGGAAACGTCGCCGACCGTCTGCGCGTCGTCATAGCCGTCGCTCAAGCCCGCCATCTGGAGCTTCAATTCATACTGGTCCGACCAGAACCACGGCACCGGATCGTACGCCTGCGGGTTGCCAAGGATCGTGGCGGCCACGGCCTTCGCCTGATCGATCGCGTTCTGCACGCATTCGAGCCGCAGCTTGCGGCCGTAGCGGCGGCTCGGGAAACGGGTGCAGTCGCCGGCCGCATAGATCGCGGGATCGGCCGTGGCGCCGTGCTCCTCGACCACCACGCCGTCCTCGCAGGCCAGCGCCGCCGCCGCGGCCAGATCGTCGTTCGGCCTGGCGCCGACCGCGAGCAGCACAAGATCGGCGGCCAACGCCGCGCCGTCGGCGAGGCGAACCTGCGCGACCTTTCCGTCGCCCTCGATCGCGGCGAGCCGTGCGCCAAGCCGGATGTCCACGCCGCGGCTCTTGTGAAAATCCTGCATGAAGGTCGAGATGACCGGCGAGGTGACGCGCTTCATCACGCGGTCCTCGGCCTCCAGCACGGTGACTTCCCTGCCCTCGCTGCGTGCGACGGCCGCGACTTCAAGTCCGATATAGCCGCCGCCGACGATCACGATGTGCTTTGCGGCATCCATCGGGCCACGCAGCGCGCGAACATCGTCGATCTTGCGCAGCGAGAACACGCCATCGAGGCGCACACCGGGCAGCGGCAGATCGCGCGCGCGCGTGCCCGTCGAGAGAAAGAGGATTTCGTAGTCGACCCCCCCGTCGGCGAACGTCACCCGCTTGGCGGCTCGGTCAATAGTGAGAACCGGGACGCCAAAATCGGCGCTGACGCCTTGCTCGCCCCAAAACTTCTCCGGGCGAAAATAGAGCGTGTCGGCGGGCGGGCGCTCGGTGAGAAATTTCTTCGATAGCGGCGGGCGCTGATACGGCGCGTAAGGCTCGTCGCCGATCATGCGGATCGGCTCCTTGTAGCCGCCCTGGCGCAAGCTCAGCACAAGCTGCGCGCCCGCCTGCCCCGCCCCGACGATTACGATCATGCGGTAGCCCTAGTGCGGATATCGATTTCCGATGTCAGCGTGCGGTGCACCGGGCACTTGTCGGCGATTTCCATCAGCCGCGCGCGCTGCTCTGTGGTGAGATCGCCCTCCAGCGTGACCTCGCGGTCGATGCGGTCGATCTTGCCTTCTTTCGTTTCGCAATTCTCGCAGTCCGCCGCATGGATCTTGTCGTGCGTGAGCCGCACCGAGACGTGCTTGAGCGGCAGCTTCTTGAGGTCCGCGTAGAGCCGGATCGTCATCGAGGTGCACGCACCGAGACTGGTGAGGAGATAGTCATACGGGTTCGGCCCCGAGCCGTTGCCGCCGGCCGACACCGGCTCGTCGGCGAGCAAACGGTGCTTGCCGATGATCACCGACTGCTCGAACTTGCCATTGCCGGTCTCGCCGACCAGCACGCCGTCGACCGGCATCTCGTCGGGCTCCGGCACCATGTCGAGATAGCGCTCCGACCACGCGGCAATGACTTCGGCGACGTAAACGGCATCGCGGCGCTTGCTGAGCAGATGATCGGCCCCGTGGAGCGACACGAAGCTCTTCGGATGCTTCGCGGCCGTGAAGATCGCGCTCGCATTCTCGACGCCGACCAGATCGTCGGTCGGCGAATGCATCACGAGCAGCGCCTTGCGCAGATCGCGCACGCACTGTTCGAGCTCCTGCATTGCGACGTCGTCCAGAAATTCCTTGCGGATGCGGAATGGACGGCCGGCGAGCGCGACTTCGACCTCGCCCTTCTCCTGAATGTCGGCGACATGCTGCTGGAACAGGCCGGTAACATGAGCGGGATCGGCTGGCGCCGCGATGGTGGCGACCGCACGCGCTTCCGGCACCCGTGACGCAGCCGCCAGCATCGCCGCGCCGCCGAGGCTGTGGCCGATCAGGATCGCGGGCGCCTGATACATCTTGCGCAAGTGGTCCGCGGCCGCGACCAGATCGGCGACGTTGGAGGAAAACGTCGTGTTGGCGAATTCGCCCTCGCTCGCGCCGAGCCCGGTAAAATCGAAACGCAGCACCGCGATGCCGCGCGCCGTCAGCGCTTGCGCGATACGCTTGGCCGCCAGATTGTCCTTGCCGCAGGTGAAGCAGTGCGCAAACAGCGCGAAGGCGAGCGGTTGCGCCGTGGGCCGCTCCAGAAGGGCGGACAGCTTTTCGCCGTTGGCATTCGGGAATTCGAAGCGTTCGGACGACATCGCGTCCTCCCTATTGCTTGCCCTGCTCCGCCGATGCGCCCGGCTCGGGTGGCGTCTGTTCGACTGATTTCTCCGGTGCCGGCAGCGGCGGATGGCCCTTCCAGTATTGCCGGATCACCGCGCCGATCACATTGGAATAATCGTCGGTCCAGATGCGCTGACCCGCCGGCGGCTCGATGACGGTCCAGTCGGCATCCTCGAGCAACGTGCCGAAATCGGGGTCCTGGCGCGCGCTGATCACCACGGTCGAGGTGAAGATGTATTTGGCATCGTCCTCGTCGTCGCGCGCGGCCCGGTTGTTGATGCGGCTCACCAGGCCGTTCGCATGAGCGATGCCGGCCACCACGGAGCCAAGCTCCATGTGCCGGTTCGAGACATGCATGATCACGATGCCGCCGGGCGCGAGCTTCGACACATAGGTCGCCATCGCCTCGCGCGTCATCAGGTGGATCGGAATCGCGTCGGATGAGAACGCGTCGAGCACGATCAGGTCGTACGTGTCGGGGCTTTCGGCGAGCGTGAGGCGCGCATCGCCGAGCACGACCGGAACGTCCTGCGCGCATTCCTTGATGTAATGGAAGCGGCTGGCGTCGCGCGCGAGCTTCTCGACGCTCGCGTCGATCTCGTAGAACTTGAAGCTGTCGCCCGGCCGCGAGAAGCAGGCGAATGTCCCCGTCCCCAGCCCGACGACCGCGACCTTGATGGGACCGCCGACGCGCTCACGCACCGCCTTGACCGTGACGCCCATCGGGGAATTCTCATGATAGTAGGTGATCATCGGCGGCGGGCCGGCGATCGGCTCGCCGGCATCGTCGCGCAGGCGCTCCGCGCCGTGGATCGTGGTGCCGTGCAGGAACACGCGATACTGGCCGTCGGCCGTCTCGGTGATCTTGTGCACGCCGAAGAAGCTGCGCATCGTCTCGCGCACCTCGCTGTCGGGCTTGTAGGCCGTGCCGATGACGAACACGACCGCGACCACGGCGGCGAACGGCAGCGGCTCGCGCGACACGAGGCCAGCCACAACCAGCATCGCGCCGATGGTCCAGTTGAACGCCTTTTCGTCGGTGACGTAGCGTTCGGTCAGACCGGGGAATGCCACCACCGCCACCACGGCCGCAGCGCCAAGCCATAGCAGCCGCGTGCGGGTGTCGGTCGGCATCACCAGGCCGGGCCTGCACAGGATCGCCAAAACGATCAGCGCGGGATATTCGATCACCGAGGAAAAGACGTTCGGCGCAATCAAGCCGGCGAAGATGCCGCCGATCACGCCGCCCGCCGACATCCACATGTAGAACGCGGTTAGGTGCTGCGGGGCCGGCCGGCTGCGGCTCAATTCGCCGTGGCACACCATCGTGATGACGAAGAACGTCGTGACGTTGAGCGCGAGCTGCGCGAACATGTATGAGCGAATGTCGAGCACCATCACGCCGGCCAGCCCGACAATGAACATCGGCTCGATCGCGATCATCCACTTATGGCGCAGGATCGGCCTGGTGGAAAACACGATCACGAAGGTGACGAGATAGAGCGCGAGCGGGATCACCCACATGAAGGGCGCGGCCGCGATATCGGTCGAGATGTGCGAGGTGACCGAAATCAGCAGCGCGGACGGGACGGCGGCGAGCACGACCCAGCGCGCGGCGTCACGCCAGGCCGGGGCCGGTTCGGATGACGCCGCGGTTTTCGGTGCGTCGGCCGGGCGCGGGGAACGCAGCATCAGCACGCCGCACCATGCGATCAGCGCGATCAGCACGACAAACAGAACGGCCCAGCCCCATCGCTGCTGGCCGAGACTGGTCAGCGGCTCCATCACGAACGGATAGGAGAGCAGCGCAAGAAAGCTGCCGATGTTGCTTGCCGCATAGAGAAAGTATGGATTCGCCGCCGCCGGGTGGTCGGTGCGGGCGAACCAGGCTTGCAGCAGCGGACCGTTGGCGGACAGCGCGAAGAACGGCAACCCGATCGACACCGTGAACAGCCCGAGCAGCCAGATCGCGGCGGTCGCGTCGGCGGGCGGGCGGCTCCACCATCCGGCGATGGCCAGCGGCAGAAACAACGTCGCCGCGCCCATCACCACGAGATGCGCGATCATCGAGCGCCGGCCCGGCAGATAGCTGGTCAGCGCGTGCGCGTAGGCGTAGCCGGCAAGCAGCACCGCCTGGAAGAACACCATCGCGACCGACCACACCGAGGGCGTGCCGCCAAGCCGCGGCAGCACCATCTTGGTGAACATCGGCTGCACGGCGAACAGCAGCGCCGCCGACAGGAAGATCGCGGCGGCATAAACGCGCAACAACTGGCTCGAATTGCTCGACGGCATGCTGGTTCCGCTGACGCGCCACGGTCATGCGGCGTCGCGGCACTATCCGGATTGCCGGCGGATTTGCAAGCAAACTCAGCCGTAGCCCGCATGAGCGCAGCGACATGCAGGGAAGATTTGCAGGTAGGCGCGATCCCGGATTTCGCTTCGCTCATTCGGGCTACCAAGAGGCTTACTCCAGCCCGATCGTCGTCAAATCCTGGAACCAGTGCTGCGCCTGGACGAATTTCTTCACCTTCGGCGACAGCACATGCGGGTTGGTGTCGTGCACGGCCCACACCAGAACCGCGTCATCGACAATCAGCTCGTGGGCCTTGGCCATCAACTCGTCCTGTTTGGCTACGTCGAAGGTGCGCTTGGCCTCGTCGATCACGGCATCGACTTTGGGATTGGAGTAGAAGCCCCAGTTCACGCCGACCGGCGCAGCCTGCCCGGAATGGAAGAACCGCACGATGGCATAGAGCGGATCGGAGGTGACGTAGGCAATGTTGTTCGAGGTAAGACCTACGTTCATCTCGTCTTTCGCGCCCTTGCGCCAGTGCGTGTAGAGCGTCTCGAGCTCGACCACCTTGAACTCGACTTCGATCCCGACATCTTTGAAATTCTGCTGGATATATTCGTTCATCGGGAGCGAGAGCATCTGGCCGGTGCCGCCGGAGGCGATGACGAACGTGGTCTTCAGGGGCTTGGCCTTGGAGTAGCCCGCCTCTTCCACCAGCTTCCTCGCCGCCGCCGGATCGTATTTGATGTCGAAGGTCGGCTTGCCGAACCACGGGCTCTGCGGGTCGACCTGCCCCTTCGCCGGCATCGCGAGACCATTCATCAGTGCGACCAGACCGTCGCGATCGATCGCAAGGTTCGCGGCCTTGCGCAGGCGCACGTCGGTCCATGGCGATCCCGGCAGCACGCTGAGATGATAGTTCCAGACATGCGGCGTGACATTGGTGACGATCTTCATGCCGGCGGACTTGAGTTGCGGCACGGCGTCGGGTGCGGGCGTCTCGATCAGATCCACCTGCCCTGACAGCAGCGCATTGGTGCGATTGAGCGCTTCCGGGATCGGGATGAGGATCATCCGGTCCACGTTGGCGAGGCGCTTCTTGTCCCAGTAGTCGGCGTTCTTCACAAGCTCGGCACGCTCGCGCGGCACGAACTTGTCGAGCTTGAAGGGACCCGTGCCCGAGGGCGCCATCGCAAACTTGTCCCAGTCCTTGCCAACCTTCTCGTATTGCGCCGGACTGGAGATCAGGAACCAGAGCATCTGGTAGGGGAAGATCGAGTCGACCTCCTTGGTGGTGATCTCGACCGTCATGTCGTCGAGCTTTTTCCAGCTCGCGACCGAGGGAAGCCGGGTGCGCACCTGGGCGGCTTGGCGCTTGTCGAAGTGCGGCGCCTTTTCGTCCAGCACCTTGTCGAGATTCCACACCACGGCATCCGCGTTGAACGCGCTGCCGTCATGGAATTTCACGCCCTCACGGAGCTTGAAGCGCCATTTCTTCTGGTCGGCCGGATCGACCGACCATTCGGTGGCGAGGCCGGGGATCAGCTTGCCGGCGCGGTCCGCGACGTCCATTTCCCAGGCAACCAGCGGGTCATAAATGGTGTAACCGGTGAACTGGTAGGCCCCTGCCCCACGGTCCGGCTGGCCGGTGGTCTGCGGAATGTCGGCGAGCGAGATGCCGTAACGGATGACGCTTTCGGCGCATGCCGGTCCGGCCGAAATCAGCATGGCGGCAATCAAAGGAATGACGCGCTTCATTGAAAGTCCTCGCAATTGGGAGATGATGTCCCCAGTGCGAGCAAACTTGATGCCAGCCGCGATTTGCCGGTTTGCAGACCAGGTGCAGGGCCAATTGGCCCGGCCTGCCGATTTATTCGGCAGGGCGGCGCGAATTCAGCCAGTCAGTGGCCGGGCTCTTTGGCGTGTGCACCACCCGGACTTCCGCCGATCGCCTCGACGGCGAATTCCACGTCGACTTTGCCGGCCTTCTCGAAGGTCAGCGATCCCTTGACCTTCTCGCCTTTGGTCAGCGGCCGCGACAGGTTCATCATCATGATGTGATACGAGCCTGGCTTGAGCTCGACGGTCGCGCCCGGCGCGATGTCGAGCCCGTCCTTGAGTTCGCGCATCTTCATCACGCCGCCATCCATCTTCATTTCGTGGATTTCGAAGCGCTTGGCGACCTCCACCGAGCCGCCGGTCAGCCGGTCGGGCGCCGTGCCGGTGTTGGTGATCCTCAGGTAGCCGCCCGCGACCGGCGCATTCTTGGGCGTCGCGCGCGTCCAGGGATGATCGATCCCGATCGGCCCGGCCGTATAGTCATGGGCGTGCGCCCCGGTCGCGATCAGGGCCAGCAGCAGCGCTGAGGCGAAAACACGAGATATCATCGATAAGTCTCCCATAGCTGCCGTGCCCACGCGGCGGCGCTTCGTATAGATGATGCCGCCTTCGTGCGCCATAATCGCTTAGCGAATCCCCTGCGAGGACCGCATGACTGCTGCCGAAAAATCGGGGGACGTGTCTGTTCTGCGTGGCACGGTCGTGACCTGCCGTGACGATCCGTTTCTCTCCGACCCGGCCAAAGCCTTCGGGGTCGAAACGGACGGGATCGTGATCTGCCGCGACGGGCTCATCGAGGCTGTCGGGCCTGCCGCCGAGCTGCGGACGCGCGTTCCAACCGGCGTTGCCGTCACGGACTATTCCGGTTGCCTGATCGCGCCGGGATTCATCGACACGCATGTGCACTACGTGCAGACCGGGATCGTCGCCTCCTACGGCACGCAACTGCTCGACTGGCTCGATCGCTACGCCTTCCCGGCCGAAATGGCGTTCGAGGATGCCGCCCACGCCGCCGCGATGGCGAAGGTGTTTTGCGATGAGCTGTTACGCAACGGCACGACCACTGCGTTGGTGTTCTGCGCGGTCTATCCGCAATCGGTCGAAGCGCTGTTCGCCGAAGCAGAACGGCGCGGCATGCGCATCGCGGCCGGCAAGGTGCTGATGGATCGCAACGCGCCGGAAAAACTGCGCGACACCGCGCAGCAGGGCTACGACGACTCCAAGGCGCTGATCGCACGCTGGCACGGCCGTGGGCGCTCTCTCTATGCCATCACGCCGCGCTTTGCCGGCACCTCGACGCCGGCGCAGCTCGATGCCGCGGGCGCGTTATGGCGCGAGCATCCGGATGTGCTGGTGCAGACCCACATTGCGGAAAACCGCCGCGAGATCGAATGGACCGCCGAACTGTTTCCCGAGCGGAAGAACTATCTCGACATCTATGATCATCATGGGCTGATCGGCCGCCGCGCAGTGCTGGCGCATGGCGTGCATCTGTCCGAGGACGAACTGTGCCGCTGCCACGAGAGCGGCACGGCACTTTCCCACTGCCCGACCTCCAACCTGTTTCTCGGCTCCGGCCTCTTTCGCATCGGCGCCGCGAAGGATGCGCGGCGCCCCGTAGAGGTCGGGCTCGGCACCGACATCGGTGGCGGCACCAGCTTCTCGCTGCTCGCCACGATGGGCGCGGCTTACGAGATTGCGCAACTCAACGGGCATGCGCTCAGCGCGATCGAGGCCTTCTATCTGGCGACGCTTGGCGGCGCGCGCGCGCTCGCGCTGGAGGATCGCATCGGCTCGATCGCGCCCGGCAAGGAGGCCGATCTGGTCGTGCTCGATCCGAAGGCGACGCCGCTGCTCGAGGTGCGCAACGAGCGTTCGGAATCGGTGGAAGATATTCTGTTCGCCCTGATGATGCTGGGGGATGACCGCGCCGTGCGGGCAACCTATGTGGCGGGGAAGCCGGCGCACGCGCGGGATACATGACAGGCCTGCCGGCGACAAGCGCTGCAATCGTACAAAGGTGCTAGAATCACGACCATGCCGCCGAATGCACCCCAGCGGGACGATGAGCGCGGCCGGATCCTGCCGTTTGCGCGGCGCGGCCGAGCTCGCCCGCCTGCGCCGCCCAGCGAGGCGCCGGTCGAGGATGTCGGGAAATACGCGCGCAGCGAGGAGCCGGACAACTATCGCCAGCGCATGATCAACAACGGGCTGGCGTTCGCGGCCTGCCTCATCCTTGTCGCCATTGGGGTGTGGCTCGCGACCGCCATTGCGGAGATGCGGCGCAATCAGGACTGCGTGTTGTCGGGCCGGCGGAACTGCGCACAGTTGAACGTGCCGCCCGCCAACCCGACAAGATGACCCGCTCAGCCTTTACCGACGACCTCAAGCGAAACCGGCGCAAGGCCAGACATTCCGATCGCATGCGCGCCCGCGGGCGTCAGGTCGATCACCCGGCCACGCACGAACGGGCCGCGATCGTTGATGCGCACCACCACCGACTTGTGCGTCCGGCTATTGGTGACCCGCACCATCGTGCCGAACGGCAGGGTCTTGTGCGCGGCCGTCAGCGCGCCGGAATTGACACGCTCGCCGCTCGCGGTGCGGCGGCCCGCGTAGCCGTCTCCCTTTGTGCCGTACATCGACGCCATGCCGGCGTGAGCGCTCTGAATGGAATGAGAATGCTTTGAATGATGTCTTTTGGACTTTGCTTCCGCCGCCCCCGCGACTGTGAAGATGGTCGAACCGATAAGAGCCCAATATCCAACTTTCCGCATGATCATCAGCGGTGTCCCTCGCTTTGTTGTGGATGGGAATACCGCTTGGCCAGCAAATCGTTCGAATTGCCGACGAAGAAGCGGCTGCGATAAGGTAATAATGAGGCAGGGCTAGATCACTGATGGCTATAGATGATCTTCCCGAAGACGGTGTTCAGAGATAAAATGAAACAAATCTTGAACTCGTTTGGATGTATTGTTGCGCGCAAGGCTATCTGAGCTTTCCTAAGTGGCTTGAAAAAGCTGAATAAGGGTAGCCTGTACTGTCTTGAGTTGTATGATCTGCTGGACGTAAAGTCGGCAGGCGGTCTTGTTCACACCGCTCCAAGACTTCAACAGAACGATCTGAAGCGGATGGTGGTTCCGCCGGGTCATTTCCGAACCGGCATTGAACTCATCCGATCCGTTGGCTATACGGGGCACCGCACGATAAGACGGGGCGGACGGGGCTGGGCTTCCCGGCCGGGGGACGTGCGCGATCCGGCGCCGCTGCCAAAAACCGACACATTTCAGAGGGTTGCCGATGTCTTCGACTTTCGACACCGTGGCGAACATTATTTCCGAGACCTGCGACATCGAGCGCGAGAAGATCACACCGGAAAGCCACGCCATCGACGATCTCGGCATCGACAGCCTCGACTTCCTGGATATCGCCTTCGCGATCGACAAGGCATTCGGCATCAAGCTGCCGCTCGAGCAGTGGACCCAAGAGGTCAACGACGGCAAGGCGACGACCGAGCAGTATTTCGTGCTGAAGAATCTCTGCGCGCGCATCGACGAGCTGATCGCGGCCAAGGGCGCGGCGCCGGCGTAATTGAGGTCGCATGCGCCTTGAGTACTTTCTTCTCATCGACCGGATTGTCGAACTCAGCCTCGGCGACCATACGATCCGCACGGAAGCGACCGTCCCGACCCAATCCACCATCTTTGAGGGACACTTTCCCGGCCATCCGTTGATGCCCGGCGTGCTGCTGATCGAGACGATGGCGCAGACGTCCGGCTGGCTGCTGATCGCCATGCACAAGTTCACCCGCATGCCGTTCTTCGCCGCCGTGAAGGAAGCCAAGCTGCGTACCTTCGTGACACCGGGTCAGGTTCTCAGCGTGTCGGCGAAGCTGGTGCACGACGGCTCCGGCTTCGCGATCACCAAGGCCGACATCAAGTGCGAGGGAAAGCCGGTCTGCAATGCGGAGCTGACCTTCCGGCTGGTCGAATTTCCCAATCCCTCATTCCGCGCCAGCATGGAAAAGGTTGCGGCCGAACTCGCGTTCCCCATGGAGGTGCTCCATGGCTGAAGCGCGCGAGGTCTGGATCACCGGAATAGGGCTCGTCACGTGCCTCGGCGAAAGCCTGGAAGCGCATTGGCAGGGACTGTCCGCGCTGTCGACTGCGGACACCACCTCGCTTGCGCCCTATGTCATACATCACCCGGCCGCGATCGATTTCGACAAGCAAATTCCGAAAAAGGGCGACCAGCGTCAGATGGAGCCGTGGCAGCGCCTCGGCGTCTATGCGGCGGGGCTTGCGCTCGACAGCGCGGGCGCGAAGGGTAACACCGAGCTTCTCTCGAAGATGGACATGATCGTCGCAGCCGGCGGCGGCGAGCGCGACGGCAAGGTCGACATCAGCATTCTCGATGGGCTGCGCCACGCGGAGAATCCCGGCGCTTACCTCAATCAGCGGCTGATGAGCGACCTACGCCCGACGCTCTTCCTTGCGCAACTCTCCAACCTGATGGCCGGCAACATCTCGATCGTGCACGGCGTCACCGGCTCGTCGCGCACCTTCATGGGCGAGGAACCGGCCGGCGTCGACGCGACGCGCATTGCGCTTGCTCGCATCCAGGCGGGACAGAGCGACCTTGGTCTTGTCGGGGGCGCCTACAATTCGGAGCGCCCCGACGTCATTCTCTATTTCGCCCTCG
Organism: Hyphomicrobiales bacterium; assembly: GCA_034669145.1. Taxonomy (GTDB): domain Bacteria; phylum Pseudomonadota; class Alphaproteobacteria; order Rhizobiales; family Xanthobacteraceae; genus PALSA-894. The sequence goes on along the minus strand of JAXDNY010000225.1, from coordinate 17,056 downwards.
CAAGGGCGCTTATGCATGATCATCACAGCCATGTTTGGGAGCGCGCGGCAGCTGGCGGCGGCATGGAGATCGGCACGATCGCGGCGTTCCTGGTGCTGGAGGAAAAGCAGCACGCGCTCAACCGCGGGGCAAAACCGTTTGCCCGCCTGTCGAGCATCGAATCCGATCGTGTGCAGCGGAAACCGGGTGCGATCACGGACACGCTGGAGCGCATGTGGTCGCGGGTCGCGGGTCGTGTTCAGCCACAAAACGCTGCCGTCATCTCCGGCGCGAGCGGGCTTGAGCCAATCACCACCGAGGAGCGCGCGTTTCTGCAACGGCACGCCGATCTTGCGGTGCGCGCGACCGGCGCCCATCTCGGGCATGGGCTGGAGCCGCAGTTCCCGGCTAATATCGCGCTCGCCGCGATGTCACTGCAGCGCGGGCAACTGTTTCCGACGGGAGATCCGACCGGCTTCGAGCGGCCGATGGACAAGGCCCTGCGGCAGGTGGTGGTGACGAGCATCGGACATCGGCGCGGCGAAGGCCTTGCCCTCGTCGAAGCGGTCGGGTGAGGGAGATGCGCCATGGCGAACACTGATCACATGGGTCGGGCGGTTGTCGTCGTCACCGGTATGGGAGTCCTCACGTCGCTCGGCGCGGGGCGCGAAGACAACTGGCGAAAGCTCACGGCGGGCGAGTCGGGTATTCACGAGATCACACGCATCTCGACCGAGGGTTTGAAGACCCGCATCGCCGGCACCATCGACTTCGTTTCGGTCGAGCATTTTTCCTCTCCGGCGCTCTCCGAGCGACTAGCCCAAATGGCCGCGGAGGAAGCCATCGCGCAATCCAATATCGGCAGTCGCGGCAACTTCCCCGGACCGTTGTTCATTGCGGTTGCCCCGATCGAGATCGAGTGGGATCAGCGCGAGCAACTGGTGCGTGCTTCGGGGGCGAATAACGGGCTCGGTTACCCGGACCTCTGGCGCGCCGGCGAAACGTCCGACTTCTACGGCATCTACGACCGCTTCCTGTTTGGCTCGATTGCGGCAAACATCGCGGACCGCTTCGGCACGAAAGGCTCACCGATCTCATTGTCGACCGCGTGCGCGTCCGGCGCCTCGGCGATCCAGCTCGGCGTCGAGGCGATCCGGCGCGGCGAGACGAGCGTCGCCCTGTGCATCGGGACCGACGCCTCGGTGAATGCCGAGTCGCTGATCCGCTTCTCGCTTCTTTCCGCGCTCTCGACCAGCAACGATCCTCCGCAAAAGGCCTCGCGCCCGTTCTCGAAGGATCGCGACGGCTTCGTTATGGCGGAGGGCGCAGGCGCGCTTGTGCTGGAAAGCCTGGAGGCTGCACGGGCGCGCGGGGCGAAAATCCTTGGCGTGCTCGAAGGCTGCGGCGAGATGGCCGACAGCTTCCACCGCACGCGCTCCAGCCCGGACGGGAAGCCGAGCATTGGCTGCATGCGCAACGCGCTCGACGACGCCGGGCTCACGCCCGAGGACATCGACTACATCAACGCGCACGGCACCAGCACGCCGGAAAACGACAAGAACGAATATCTGAGTGTCTCGACGGTGTTCGGCGAACGCGCGACGCGGATTCCGATTTCGGCGAACAAGTCGATGATCGGGCATACTATCTCAGCGGCGGGCGCGATCGAGTCCGTGTTCAGCCTGCTGACGCTGGAAAACCAGCGCATCCCGCCGACCATCAACTACGAGGTGCCGGATCCGGCGATCCCCCTCGACGTCGTGCCAAACGTCGCGCGCGATGCGCGCGTCACGCACGTGATCTCGAACTCGTTCGGCTTCGGCGGGCAGAACGTCTCGCTGGTCATGAGCCGGGAGCCACGCTGATGGCTGACACGCCCGCGTCACGGCGCGTTCTTGTCACTGGCGGCGGACGCGGGCTTGGCTCGGCGATCGTGCGCATGCTCGCGGCGGCCGGCCATGACGTGACCTTCACGTATCGCTCCGCCAACGCAGAAGCGGATGCCTTGGTGCATGAATTGACCGCCGCGTATCCGGGCCGCGCATTCGCCGCGCACCAAGCCGACTTCGCCGACAAGGGCGCCGTGAATGCGCTGATCGCAACGATCGAGAGGGAGGCCCCCTACTCGGCCTTCGTTCATAACGCCGGGCAATCCTACGACACGCTCGCGGTGATGCTCGATCAGGAGAAGGCCGAAGCCGCCATGCAGGTGAACTTCTGGTCGTTCACACGCCTCGCCGCCGGACTTGTCCGCACGATGATGCGCGCGCGCGACGGCCGCATCGTCGCGATCGGCTCGGTGATGGCGGAGCGCGGCAATCAGGGCAATGCTGCCTACGCCGCCACGAAGGCCGCGCTGCTCGGCTACACGCGCACGCTTGCGGTCGAGTGCGCGAGCCGCGGCATCACCGTCAACTACATTGCACCCGGCTTCATCGACACCGATATGCTGGCCAAATACGGCAAGTACCGCGAATCGATGGAGGGCCAGATTCCCGCCAAGCGCTTCGCAAAACCCGACGACGTCGCCGGCATCGTGGCCTTCCTGCTGTCGCCGCACGCCTCCTACATCACCGGCGCGTATCTGCCCGTTGACGGCGGGCTGACGGCGGCGATAGGCATCCACCGCTGATCCAATATTCCCGCCGTTTTCCGGAGACACGAGCTGAATGCGTGCGCTGACCCTCGTTGCTGACCGCAAGCTTGAGCTGATCGGCGCGCCCGACCCGTCGCCGCCTGGCGAAGGCGAGGTGCAGATCCGCATCAAGGCGATCGGGCTCAACCATCTCGACGTGTGGGGCTGGCGCGGCATGGCGTTCGCCAAGCGCAAGCTGCCGCTTGTGGTGGGCGTCGAGGCGGCGGGCGAGATCGCGGCGGTCGGCAGCGGCGTGACGGCGTTCAAGGCCGGCGATCATGTCGTCGCCTATGGCGGGCTTACCTGCGGCACCTGCAAGGCGTGCCGCGAAGGGCGCGACAATCTTTGCGAAAATGTTTCCGGCGTGATGGGCTTCCATGCCGACGGTTTCGCACGCGATCTCGTCAACATGCCGGCGCGGCTGGTGGTGCCGGTCCCCGCCGGTGTGAGCTTTCGCGACGCCACCTGCGCGCCGGTCGCATTTGGCACCGTGCAGCATATGCTGTTCGACAACGCCAAGCTCGAAGCCGGCGAGAGCATTCTGGTGCAGGCGGGCGGCTCCGGTATCGGCACAACCGCCATCAAGATGGCCAAGGCAATCGGTGCGACCGTGTTCACCACCGTCGGCAACGACGAGAAGATCGCAAAGGCCAAGGCGCTCGGCGCCGACCACGTCATCAATTACCGCACCGACCGCTTCGAAACCGCGGTGCGCAAGGCGACGGGAAAGAAAGGTGTCGATGTGGCATTCGAACATGTCGGGCCCGACACGTTCAACGGCTCGCTGCTGTGCCTCAAGCGCGGCGGACGGCTCGTCACCTGCGGCTCGACCTCCGGCCAGTCGACGCAGCTCAACCTGTTCCAGCTTTATTTGCAGCAATACCGCATCTTCGGCTCATTCGGCTGCACGATCCGCAACGTGCACGAAAGCCTCGCCAAAATGGCGGCCGGCCTCACACCCGTGATCGACACCGAAGTGCCGCTCGCCGATTTCGAGAGCGGACTTGCACGTCTCGAAGGCCGCAAGGTGTTCGGCAAGATTATCGTGACGTTCTAGCTGGCCACGATGGCGCGCAGGGGCAAATCGCTCACCTACCTGCTGCCGCTCAAGCGCGCGTTCGAGCGCCTGCTTGGCTGGATCGTGGTGGGGACGCTCGCGGTGCTCCGCCGGATCAACCGGCAGCGCATGGCGAATGTGCTCGGCGCCCTGATGCGCTTCGTTGGGCCGTGGCTCCCGGAACACAAGATCGGGCGCGAAAACTTGCGCGCAGCCTTCCCGGAGAAATCGACCGAGGAGATTGAGGCGATTCTCGGCCGCGTTTGGGAGAATCTCGGCCGTGTCGCCGCTGAGTTCGCGCATATCGACCGCATCATCATCCACGATCCCGACCGCCCGGAACGTTCGAACGACCCCGACGTGATGTGCGACGAGACAACCTACGCGCGGCTCAGGCTGCTTGGTGACAGTGCGCGGCCGAATCTGGTTTTCGCCGCGCACCTCGCCAACTGGGAAATTCCCGCGCTCGCGCCGCACTCATTCGGGTTCAAGACGTCGATCCTCTACCGCCGTCCGAATATCGGCGGCGCGAGCGATGCGATCGTCGCCATGCGCGCGCGCTGCATGGGCAACATGGTGGCGGCGGGCCTCGATGCGCCGCTCAAGCTTGCCCGCGCACTGGAGAGCGGGGAGAATGTTGCGTTATTGGTCGACCAGCACACCACGCAGGGCATAGACGTGACGTTCTTTGGCCGCAAGGCCAAGGCGAACCACCTCGTCGTGACGCTCGCGCGGCTGACCGGCGCACCGATCCGCGGCGTGCGCGTGATCCGCCAGCCGGACGGCAATCACTTCGTCGCCGAGCTGACCGATGAGATCCCCCCTGTGCGCGACGCCGAGGGCAAAATCGACACGCAGGCGACGCTCCAGGCGATTACCGGCGTGATCGAAGGCTGGGTGCGCGAGCATCCGGAGCAATGGCTCTGGCTGCATCGCCGGTGGCGGTAGCGCCCCCGCCCTACCCTCCCCCGCAAGCGGGGAGGGATAAGAGGGCCTCACCGTCCCGTCTTGATCTTGGTCCACAGCCGGTTCATCAGCCGCTGCGTTTTCTGATCGTGCGACTGGATCGTGTAGAACGTCTTCATCGTCGCTTCGTCGGGATAGATGGTCTTGTCCTCGAGGATCGCCTTGTCGACCAGCGCGCGGCTCGCCGCATTGCCGCTGGCGTAGGAAATGAAATTGGTGTTCTTCGCCGCCACCTCGGGCCGCAGCAGGAAATCGATCAGTGCATGCGCGTCGGCGACATTCTTGGCGTCCTTCGGGATCGCCAGATTGTCGAACCAGAGCTGCGCGCCCTCCTTCGGGATCGCGTAGCCGATCTCGACGCCGTTCTTCGCCTCGGCGGCGCGCTTCTGCGCCTGCTTGATGTCGCCAGAGTAGCCGAGCACGAGGCAAATCTCGCCCGAGGCGAGCGCGTTGAGATATTCGGACGAATGGAATTTTCGCACCGACGGCCGGATTTTCGTCAGCAGGTCCGCGGCCTTTTCCAGATCGGCCTGCTCTTTGGTGTTCGGATTGAGCTTCAGGTAGGCGAGCGCCGCCGCAAACACGTCATCGGCCGCATCGAGCACATGCACGCCGCAATCCTTGAACTTCGCCAGCACCTCCGGCTTGAACACGATATCCCAGCTGTCAATCCTGCCGTCGGCTCCAAGTACTTCGCGCGCTTTCTTGACGTTGAAGCCGATGCCGGTTGTGCCCCACATGTAATTGACGGCGTACTGGTTGCCGGGATCGTAGGCGGCGAGCCGCTTTGAAATCTCGTCCCAGGCATTGCTCAAGTTCGGCAGCTTGCTCATGTCCAATTTCTGGAACACGCCGGCCTTGATCTGGCGTTCGAGGAAATAAGCCGTCGGCACGACCAGATCGTAGCCGGTGCGGCCGGCAAGCAGCTTGGTTTCCAGCATGTCGTTGGAATCGAACGTGTCGTATTTGACCTTGATGCCGGTCTGTTTGGTGAAGTCCTCAAGGACGGTCGGGTCGATGTAGTCCGACCAGTTGTAGACGTTGACCGTGCGTTCTTTCGTGGGTTGCGCGGCGAGCGGTCCGGCAACAATCAGTAACGCGATTGCGATCAGTATTTTGATTCGCCGCATGTCTGGTTCCGGGCGTTGGTTCCTTTACGCTAGCGACCGGGTTCCGCGGTCGCAACAGTTAACAAATGCTTGACGCACAGGCATTTCCGACGCGTTGCGCGGAACTTTTCGTGACAAAAAACACACAGGGCCGACAACACCGTCGTCGCCACAGGAACGCGTCGCATTTTGCTGCGTTCTCGCCGCAATTGGGACGCGAGCGCGGATTACGCACGCCGCCTTCGAGACGTTCCTGTGGGGCGTGACACTCAACTGGAGAACAAGATGCATAAGGGCACGATGCGTCGTCACTTGCTTGCCTTGGTGGGGCTGGCGGGCGCGGCGGTTTTTTCAGGCGGCGCACTGGCGGCGGATCTCAGCCGGCCGGTGTACAAGGCTCCCCCTGCGGGCGTGATGTCGGCCACGTATGACTGGACCGGGTTCTATATCGGTGGTCACGTTGGCTACGGCTGGGCCGAGAAGGATTGGCGCGATGCGTTCGGGCTGAACATCTCGAACAAGGCGAATGGCTTCCTGGGCGGTGGACAGGTCGGCTTCAACTATCAGATCGGCCAGTTCGTGCTCGGCGCGGAAGGCGACTTCTCGTGGGCCGGCATTAAAGGCGGATCCAACACGGCGGCCATCATCGGCGCGCCGCTGGGCAACACCTTCAACACCGACGTGAACTGGGTCTCCACGCTCACCGGCCGCGCCGGCATCGCGTTCGATCGCTGGCTCGTCTACGGCAAGGGCGGTGTGGCCTGGGCGAACGACAAGTTCTCCACCAACCGCTACACGGCTCCCGTGAGCGTCGAAGTGACCGACACGCGCATCGGCTGGACCGCGGGTGCGGGCGTCGAGTACGCCTTCGCGCCGGCATGGTCGGCGAAGCTCGAATATAACTACATGGACTTTGGCAACCGGGCGGTCTCGTTCGCGCCCGGCACCTCCACCGACATCGACCAGCAGATTCATGCGGTCAAGTTCGGTGTCAACTACAAGTTCGGATTTCCGGGCGCCCTGCCCGCGCGCTACTGAGCACCTGCAACTGCCAACTTGAAAACCCCGGGGCCAAACGCCTCGGGGTTTTTGTTTGCGCGCGCGCATGCGCCGTCTATCTTGCGCGCGGGTAGCCTGGGAAGCTCATGAATCTCGTGCTTGGGATTTGCGCCGCCGTCGCCGCGCTCGTCGCCATCGGCCTGTTGTGGTGGCGCGGCAGGGTCGGAAAAGAGCTCGCCCTGATGGCCTCGCTCGAGACGAGCGGCGCCGGCAGCATCGCGCAACAGTCGCCGGGTACTGTGGTCGAAGTAAAGGGAACGCTGCGCGTGCGCAGCCCGCTGACGGCGGAGTTCTCCGGAAAGCCCTGCGCCTATTTCAAGGCCGAGATCGAGCGCGAAGAGGTCTATTACGAGCGCGACTCGCAGGGGCGCGACGAGCGCAAGACCCGCACCACCACCGTCTATTCGAATATGAAATACGGCCAGTGCCTGGTCGAGGATCAGACCGGGCGGGTCGGTATCGATTTCGACGGTGCGAGCGTCGAGGCGGTTGAGACCGTGAATGAGCCGACCGCCGCACCCAGCAGCGGCAGCGGGATCATCGGCGGCGTGCTGTCGGCGCTGTCCAACTCGAATTCGAGCTTCAGGCGCAAGGAAAGCATTCTCGCCCCCGACATTCCGGTCTACCTGCTCGGCGAAGTGCAGCAAGGCGGGCTGATCGGAAAGCCTGTCGGCGGGTCGAAGAACAAGGTCTTCGTCATCAGCCACAAATCCGAGGAAGAGCGCACCGAGACCCTGACCAAAACGACACGCTGGTTGCTGGCGATCGCGATCATCCTGTTCGTTGTCGCGGCCGGGCTTGCAGCGCTGGGAATCAAGGAAGGCCCTCAGAAGACGTCAACAAACACTCTCTTCATCCTGAGGAGCGCCTGAAAGGCGCGTCTCGAAGGATGACGACAGGCGACCGCCGAGCACTTGGCCATCCTTCGAGACGGCCGCTTTGCGGCCTCCTCAGAATGAGGAGAAGGGTTACGCAGCGCGCTTGAGCGCGCCCGCGAGCCGGTCGAGCGCGGCATCGAGCGTCGCATCGCGCTTGGCAAAGCAGAAGCGCACCACAGAGCGGATCGGATCGGTCGCATAGAACGCCGAGACCGGGATCGCGGCGACTTTGTGCTCAAGCACGAGACGCTTGCAGAAGGTTTCGTCGTCCTCGTTCAGGCCGAGCGAGGCGAGATCGACATTGACGAAGTACGTCGCCTCCGCTTCGATCACCGGGAAGCCGAGCGAGCGCAGACCGCTGGTAAAGCGGTCGCGGCTGCGCTGGAAGTCGCGCCGCATCCCTTCGAAATAATCATCCGTCTTGCCGAGCCCGTAGCTCACCGCGGTCTGCAAGTTCGGCGCCGTCGTGAAGGTGATGTATTGGTGCGCCTTGGCGAGCACGCGCAGCACATTCGGCGCGGCGCACACCAGCCCGACTTTCCAGCCGGTGAGCGAGAATATCTTTCCGGCCGAGCCGATTTTTACACAACGCTCGCGCATCCCCGGCATGGCGATCAGCGGGATGTGGCGGCGCCCGTCGAATGTGACGTGCTCCCACACCTCATCGCACACGGCAATCGCATCGAATTTTTCGCAGTAGCGCGCCAGCAGCTCCAGATCCTCGCGCGGGAACACGGTCGCCGACGGATTGAGCGGATTGTTGAACAGCACCACACGGGTTTTCGGCGTGAAGGCGCGCGCGAGCTTCTCCTCGTCGAAGCGCCAGTGCGGCGGCTCGAGCCGTACAAAGCGCGGCACGCCGCCCGCACGCTGCACCAGCGGCAGGTAGGCGTCGTAGAGCGGCTGGAACAGCACGACCTCGTCGCCCGGCTCGATCAGCGCCATCAGCGCGCCCGCAATTGCCTCCGTGGCGCCCGAGGTGATCATGATCTCGCTGTCGGGATCGAAGTCGAGGTTTTGCCAGTGCTTGTAGTGAACAGACACGGCCTTGCGCAGTTCGGGCAGGCCCATCATCGGCGGATACTGGTTCCAACCGTTGACGACGGCGTCGGCGGCTTTCGCCAGCACGTCTTCGGGGAATGGACCGTCGGGAAAGCCCTGGCCGAGATTGACCGCGTCCTGCTCGCGCGCGAGCCGCGACATCACCTCGAATACCGAAACCGGCAGATTGGCGAAGACGGAGTTCATATGGGGAGGACGCTGCCGCTCACGTTTCCGTCGGCAGGCCGGCTTCTTTCCAGCCCTTGATGCCGCCGGCAAGGTGCGCGTTGTAGGGCAGACCCGCGGTCTGGGCGACGAGCGATGCGGTCACCGACCGGTTACCCGAGCGGCACGCAAACACCAGCCGCTTGCCGCCGGGATCGGGCAGCGCTGCCGGATCGAACTCCGACATCGGCATGTAGACGGCTTCCGGATAGCGCTCGACATCGGTCTCGCTCGGCTCGCGCACATCGACCAGAAGGATCTTGCCTTCGGTGATGCCCTTGGCGACCTCTTCCGGGTAGAGGTCCTGCACATCGTCGCGACCGAGCGCCATGGCGCCTCTCCCTTACGCGGCAAACATTCGCGCCGTCCAATATAGCCTGAGCGGAGAAACCGCAATGTTGCGGCGCCGCTATACCGCGACCTGCGTCCCAACCTCCACCACGCGCCCGGTCGGGATCTGGAAATAGTCCGTGGCGTCGTTGGCCGAGCGCGCGAGGCCGATGAACAGCCGGTCCTGCCACGCCGGCATGCCGGATTGCGCCGAGGGTTTGAGCGAGCGGCGCGACAGGAAGAACGACGTCGACATGATGTCGAAGTGCAGGCCCTGCTTGCGCGCAACCGCGAGCGCCTTGGGCACGTTCGGCGATTCCATGAAACCGAAGCGCAGTGCCACGCGGGTGAACCGCTCGGAGATCGGCGTGATCTGCACCCGTTCGTCGTCGTCGGTGCGTGGTGTGTCGGCGGTCACGATTGTGAGGATGATGTTCTGGTCGTGCAGAACCTTGTTGTGCTTGAGATTGTGCAGCAGCGAGGCCGGTGCGAAGTCCGGATCGCTGGTGAGGAACACCGCCGTGCCGGGCACGATGTGCGGCGGTTTCTTTTCCAAACTGCGGATCAGCGCGTCGATCGGCACTTCGACGCGGCGAGTCTTCTGAACGAGAATGCGGCTCCCGCGCTGCCACGTCAGAATCAGTATCACCATGGCGCAACCGAACAGCAGCGGGGCCCAGGCGCCTTCGAACAGCTTGAGCAGATTGGCGCTCAGAAACGTGGCATCCACAACCACCAGCGGAACGACCAGCAGGGCCGCGGTCCACCATTTCCATTTCCACAGCTTCCAGATGACGATGAAGCCGAGCACGCCGTCGACCACCATCGTGGTCGTCACCGCGATACCGTATGCGGAGGCGAGGTGGCTCGACGTGCGGAACATCAGCACCAGCAGCAGCACGCCGGCGAGCAGCGCCGTGTTGACGCGCGGGATGTAGATCTGGCCGAAATGCGCCTCGGAGGTGTGCAGGATCGCAAGCCGCGGCAGCAAGCCGAGCTGGATCGCCTGATAGGTGAGCGAGTACGCACCCGTGATGACCGCCTGGCTTGCGATCACGGTCGCGGCGGTCGCCAGCACCACCATCGGCAATAGGACCATCTCGGGCAGCATCTTGTAGAATGGGTTGGCGATTGCCGACGGATCGCGCAGCACCATGGCGCCCTGCCCGAAATAGTTGAGCAACAGCGCCGGCAGCACCAGGCCGAACCAGGCGAGCGTGATCGGCTTGCGGCCGAAATGCCCGAGATCGGCGTAGAGCGCCTCGCCGCCGGTCACCGCGAGAAACACCGCGCCAAGCGTGACCAGCCCGATCCGTCCGTGCTGCGCCAGGAAGTTCACGGCATAATAGGGATTGACCGCCGCGAAGACCTGCCAATCGTCGCTGATATGCAGCAGCCCGGCGAGCGCAATCGCGATGAACCAGATCACCATGATCGGGCCGAAGAAGGCCGCAACACGCGCGGTACCCCGGCGTTGCACGGCGAACAACGCAATCAAAACCGTGATGGCGATCGGAAGGACGTAGTGCTCGGCGGCCGGTATCGCGAGCTTGAGCCCTTCGACGGCGGACAGCACCGAAATCGCCGGCGTGATCACCGAGTCGCCGAGAAACATCGCGGCGCCGACGATCCCGAGCAGCAGCACGAACGGTGTGCGCCGCCCGATCGCGCGGAAGGCGAGCGCGGTGAGCGACAGCGTTCCGCCTTCGCCGTTATTGTCCGCGCGCAGCAGGATGAGCACATATTTGATCGTCACCACGACGATCAGCGCCCACAGGATCATGGAGAGTACGCCGAGCACGATGTCGCGTGTGATCGGGCCGGATTCGCTTGCCGCAACCGCCGCCTCGCGAAACGCATAGAGCGGGCTGGTGCCGATGTCGCCATAGACGACGCCGACGCTGCCGAGCGTCAGCGCCCACACACTTGTGGGGCCGGGCGCCGCTCCCGGAACGGGCGCGGACGCATCAGCCGTCCGGGCGATGGCGGTCGTGTCGTTCATGTGGCTGTCTTGGGCCTGCGAGCCGCGGTGCAAACCTTGAGGTAGCGCGCCTTATAGCACCCGCGAGCGTGAAGCGAACGTCAGTGTTGTCCCGCAGGCAGAGCATCAACCCGCAAGGCCGGTGCGGCGTTCCCGCACCCATGCGGCGGGCTCATTAAAGCGCATTGACGGGGAATGCAATGCGGGCGTTTTAGCCTGAGGCGGCAGCAGCTTACGGTCTGAAGCCAACCGGCAGCGGCGGCGCCTCCCGCATCAGCGTGATGGTCACGCGGCGATTGGCCGCGATATGCGGGTCGTCGGGAAACAGCGGCTGGCTGTCGGCTTTGCCCGCCACCATGAAGAAATGGGACCCCGGCAGGCCCTCATCCTGGAGGATCTGGCGTATCGCGTTGGCGCGGTCCGCGGAGAGTTCCCACTGCCCATATCCGGGCCGCGGCGGCGTGCGCGTCGCCGCCGTATGCCCGGTGACCGACACGCGGTTGGGCAGCGCCTTGAGCGGGACAGCGAGCTTCTGGATGATACGGCGGGTACGCTCGAACGGCTCCTTGGCACCATCCGGGAACATCGAGCGGCCGTCCTGATCGACAATTTCGATGTTGAGACCGGTTTCGGTCTCCTCGATCATGATGTGCTTGGACATCTCGGAGATCTCCGGCATGTCCTGCATCGCCTGGCGCAGCGACGCCGCCGCGAGCGCAAAGGACTTATCCTCCTTCAGCCGCAGGCCGTCTCGCTGCCGATCGAAGTCGTTCGGACCCGGCGTGGCCGACGCATCGTCGGGATTGATGCGCGCGGCGTTCTTGATCGCAGGACGGGTCGGCGAGCCGTCGACCTCGACGATGCCGTTGAAACGCACCTGCTGCACGCCGAAGGCGTCGCGCATCGAGCCCGCGACGATCTGGAGTTTCTGCTTGTCCTGCGTGGAGAACGCCACGAGCATGACGAAGAAGCTCATGAGCAGACCCATGAGATCGGCGAAGGTCACGAACCAGCCGTGACCGCCGTGGGCTCCGCCGCGCTTCTTGGCCATGGGTGAGCGCCCTCAGAGTGTTACGCGGGCGCCAGTTCGGCTTCGTCGTGGCGATGCTTTTCGGGCAGATAGGCAAGCAACATCTCGCGCACGAGTGTCGGGCTCTTCGATTCGCGGATCATCAGGATGCCGTCGATGATCAGCGTGCGATTGACTTCCTCCTCAACCAGCTTGACGTGGAGCTTGTCGGCGATCGGCAGGCAGAACAGGTTCGCGACCAGCGCGCCATAGAGCGTCGCCAATAGCGCGACCGCCATGAAGGGGCCGAGCTTGGAGGGATCGGTCATGTTGGCGAACATCTGCACCATCCCGATCAGCGTTCCGATCATGCCGAAGGCCGGCGCGCAGTCGCCGATCGCGCGATAGATCTTCTGCCCTTCGTCGAGATGGGTGAGGAAGTTGTCGCGGTCGCGCTCGAGATTGTCGCGGATGAAATCGGCATCATAGCCGTCCGCGACGAACCGGATGCCCTTGGCGAGGAACGGGTCTTCGGGCGTGATCTTCTCCAGCCCGACCGGCCCGGATTTGCGCGCGACCTCCGCGAGGCCAGCAAGTTCATCGACCAGCTCGCGTGAGCTGGTGCTGCGCAGACTGAATGCGAAGCGCATGCCGAGCGGCAGCCCGTGCAACATGGCGGCAAGGGGAAAGCGGATGAGGGTCGCGGCAATCGAACCGCCGAAAATGATGATGATCGCATGGATGTCGTAGAACATCCGGAAGTCGCCACCCATCAGGATCAGTGTGACGATGACGATGACGCCGGCGACCAACCCTAAGCCGGTTGCGATGTCCATTTACGAACCCCAAACACGACGCGACGCAAACGCGCGCTATCCCCATCGGCGAGAGCACGAAGACCGTAGCGTGTCGGGTGTTAAGGGGCCGTAAAGCATGTGCCGATCACGCGCCGATCATGTCGCGGATACGGGCCGCCAACGCGTCGACGGCGAAGGGTTTTGTCACCATCTCCATGCCGGGTTCGAGGAAGCCGTTCGCCATCGCGGCGTTCTCGGCATATCCGGTGATGAACAAAACCTTAAGATCGGGGCGCTGCTCGCGCGCCGCTTCGGCGACCTGACGGCCGTTCATGCCGGGCAGACCGATATCGCTGACCAGCAAATCGATGCGCTCCGGAGACCGCAGAATTTTCAGGCCTGACGGTCCGTCACCGGCTTCGAGTGCGCGGTATCCAAGATCGTGCAGCACTTCGATGACGAGCTCGCGCACGGAATCTTCGTCCTCGATCACCAGGACGGTCTCGCCGGCCTGTGCCCTTGCCAATCCGTCGGTTGTCGCTGCGGCAGCCACTTCCTCGGCCGCGCCGCGGTAGCGCGGCAGATAGAGCTTAACGGTTGTGCCCAGCCCCTCCTCCGAATAGATGCCGACGTGGCCCTCGGACTGGCGTGCGAAACCGTAGACCATCGACAAGCCGAGCCCGGTGCCCTGCCCGATCGGCTTGGTGGTGAAGAACGGATCGAACGCGCGGGCGCGCACCGGGCCCGACATGCCGGCGCCGGTGTCGGTGACAGACAGGCACACGTATTGGCCCGGCGCAACGTCGCGCAACTCGGCCGCATAGTGACCGTCGAGATGCGCGTTAGCGGTTTCGATGGTGAGCTTGCCGCCATTCGGCATCGCGTCACGTGAATTGATCACCAGATTGAGCAGCGAGCTTTCGAGTTGATGCGGGTCGCAGAAGGTGCCCCATAGCCCGCCCGCCGCGACGATTTCCAGCTCGATCGTCTCGCCAATGGTCCGGCGCAGCAATTCCTCGATCGAGTGCACGAGCTGATTGACGTTGACGGGCTTGGGATCGAGCGGCTGGCGGCGCGCAAAGGCGAGCAGCCGATGCGTCAATGCGGCTGCGCGATTGGCCGACGTCGTGGCAAGCCCGGCGTAGCGTTCGACATCGGCGAGGCGGCCTTGCGCGATCCGCTTGCGCATCAGGTCGAGCGAGCCGATGACGCCGGTGAGCAGATTGTTGAAATCGTGCGCTATGCCGCCGGTGAGCTGGCCCACGGCCTCCATCTTCTGGGACTGCCGAAGCTGCTCCTCGGTCCGGTGCAGCGCCTCCGCGGCTTCGCGCTCCGTGGTCACGTCGCGCCCCAGCGCATAGATGAAGCTTTCCTCGGCGGTCGAGGACCATGACAGCCAGCGGTACGAACCGTCCTTGTGGCGATAGCGGTTCTGGAAGCGCACCGTCGGGCCGCCTTGCACCAGTTGCTCACGGTGCAAACGCGTGATCGCGACGTCGTCGGGGTGCCAGAGCGAGGCGATCGGCATACTGAGCAGCTCGCCTTCGCTCCAGCCGAGAATAGCCGTGGCGGCAGGATTGATGGCCGCCCAGTAGCCGTCGAACCTTGCGACGCCAATCAGGTCGTCGGACACCCGCCATAACCGGTCGCGCTCGCGCGTGCGCTCGGCGACCTGTTGCTCCAGTGTTTCGTTGAGCCTGCGCAACGCCTCCTCGGCGCGCCGCCGGTCGGTGATGTCGATATGCGCGCCGACGAGACGCAAGGGCTTGGCATCCGCCGCGCGCTCAATCTCGGCCTTCACATGAATCCAGCGAACCTGCCTGTCGCTTGGCCGAATGATGCGATATTCGGAGCGATACTCGGTCGCGCGGCCGTTAATTGAATCGTAGAAATGCCGCAGCGTGACCTCGCGATCGTCAGGATGAATGCGCCGTGCCCAATCTTCATGGGTGTCGATCGTCGTGTCCGGCGGCAAACCGTGGATGGCCAAGTATTCCGGCGAACGTCGGGTGCGGAGACCGTCCGCGAGAGCAACCTCGACGCCGCCGACTTGGCCGATCTCCTGGACACGGGCGAGTTCGTGCTGGCGTTCGCGCAAGGCGCGCTCGGCAGCAACGCGCTTGGTTGTCTCGACCGCGGTCATCAGCACGCCGCCGACGCCCGACGGTGCGGTGTCGTCCGGGATCGGGCTGTAGCTCAATGTGAAGAACGTATCCTCCGGCTGCCTGCCGTGACGCGTGATGCGCAGCGCCAGGTCTTCGGCAAAGAAGGCGCCGCGTTCGCCGGCGAGCATGGCCCGATGCAGCGGCGCGAACTGCTCCTGCAATTCCGGCCACGCGTCGCGGAATGGAATTCCGAGCGCTTGCGGATGCTTGTCGCCGAGCATCGGCACATAGCCGTCGTTATAGATCAGCACGAAGTCCGCTCCCCATCGCACGGCCATCGGAAATCGCGAGGCAAGGATCGTGGATACGATCAGCTTCAGGCTGGGCGGCCAGTCCTCGCGGGACCCAAGCGGAGTGACCGCCCAATCATGCGCGGCAACCCGCGCAGCCATTTCACCGGCCGGACTTCCGCGCGCGCTCTCGGGGGTGGCGTCGGATGACATAAAGGCTGGTTAACATCCTGTCCGGGCTTGGGAAACAGCCTTACACGGGGACAACGCCAAATTAGCGAACGCTCACCGTGGAGCTTGGTTCCGCGGCAGTCGACCATCGCCTGTCGGCCACGGGTTCGGCGCTTCCCGTGTCAGGCCGCCTGCGCTATCACACACTGACATAGGCCCAAAAAACGCGACCGGGAGCCTCTTATGCGTGAAATCGGACATTTTATCGGTGGAAAGCAGGTCGGCGGGACCTCGGGCCGTTCAGGCGACGTGTTCAATCCTAACACCGGCGAAGTGCAGGCGAAGGTCGCGCTCGCCAGCAAAGCCGAAGTCGAGGAAGCCGTCGCAAACGCAGAAGCCGCATTCCCCGCCTGGGCGGCGACCAATCCGCAGCGGCGCGCGCGCGTGATGTTCAAATTCCTCGAACTGATCCAGGCCGAATACGACGATCTCGCACGGCTTCTGTCGTCGGAGCACGGCAAGACCTTCGCGGACGCCAAGGGCGACATCCAGCGCGGGCTAGAGGTGGTGGAGTTCGCCTGCGGCATCCCGCATCTGTTGAAGGGCGAATACACCGAAGGCGCGGGCCCCAGCATCGACCTCTATTCGGTGCGCCAGCCGCTCGGCGTCGTCGCCGGCATCACGCCGTTCAATTTCCCTGCCATGATCCCGTTGTGGAAGTGCGCGCCGGCGATTGCGTGCGGCAACACCTTCATCCTCAAGCCGTCCGAGCGCGATCCGTCCGTGCCCATTCGCATCGCGGAGCTGTTCATCAAGGCGGGGCTGCCCGAGGGTGTGCTGAATGTGGTGAACGGCGACAAGGAAGCCGTCGACGCCCTGCTGACCGACGCGCGCGTGAAGGCGATCGGCTTCGTCGGCTCGTCCGACATCGCGCAGTACATCTATTCGACCGGCTGCGCGCACGGCAAACGCGTGCAGTGCTTCGGTGGCGCCAAGAACCACATGATCGTGATGCCCGACGCCGACATCGATCAGGCAGTCGATGCCCTGATCGGCGCCGGCTACGGCTCGGCGGGCGAGCGCTGCATGGCGATTTCGGTCGCGGTGCCGGTCGGCAAGAAGACCGCCGACATCCTGGTGGACAAGCTGATTCCGCGCGTCGAGAGCCTGAAGATCGGCCCCTCCACCGACCTGCAGGCCGACTACGGCCCGATGGTCACCAAGGCGCACATGCAGAAGGTGCGCAACTACGTCGATGTCGGCGTGAAGGAAGGCGCCAAGCTCGTCGTGGACGGGCGCAACTTTAAGCTCCAGGGCTACGAGAACGGCAACTTCATGGGCGGATGCCTGTTCGACGACGTGAAGCCGGACATGCGCATCTACAAGGAAGAGATTTTCGGTCCCGTGCTCTCGGTGGTGCGCGC
>JAXDNY010000224.1:0-3023 GCA_034669145.1 Hyphomicrobiales bacterium | reverse complement strand
ACCCCCGGTGGACTGTCCTTTCAGGCTTCCGTCCTCATCGGCGAGGAAGCCTTTCCACCGCTTCAGGGGCCTCGGCATGCCTGGGCGGTTGGCACCGCCGGTACGACATGCCGCCAAGAGCCCCAGGCGACGCGCGGCTGGCGCGCCGGGACCGTACGGCTTCGGCTGCCGCGCTTTGGGTGGGTCGTCTCATCACCCCTGCGCGGCCACCGCATCCTCTTCCGTATCCACTGACGTCTGCAGACACCCTTGATGTGGAGGAGGATAACTCGTACATATTCCTAGATTAGGACAAATGTATGGCGAAGATATCCCCTGGCCCGCTTCGGTCATTCACGTCTTGCTTTCGCTGCAAGGAGCAAGGAAGACGAGGTATGACGGAGAACGCACGATGCGTTTCCTGAAAAGACTGGCTGTCGGCATCGTGCTGCTGCTGGGCGCGGCGGCGGTCGTGGTGTGGTTTCAGCCTGACGACTACCGCCTGACGCGCTCGACCGTTATCGCCGCGCCGGCGGCGGCCGTGTTCGCCCAGGTGAACGATCTGCGCAAATGGGATGACTGGTCGCCCTGGGCGAAAGTCGATCCCGCCGCCAAGGTGACGTTCTCAGGCCCGCCGTCGGGGCCCGGCGCGACGTTCCAATGGTCCGGCAACGACAAGGTCGGCGCCGGCACGATGACCATCACGGAGAGCAAGCCGAACCAGCGCGTCGCCACGCGCACGGATTTCGTCAAGCCGTTCGAGGGCACCAGCCATTCGGACTTCGTGTTCTCGCAGACCGGCGATCAGACGAACGTGATCTGGACCATGAGCGGCACGCACACCTTCATCGGCAAGGCGATGTGCCTGGTGATGAGCATGGAGACGCTGCTGGGTCCGGATTTCGAGCGCGGGCTGGCGCAGTTGAGGGACGTGGTGGAGAGGAAGTAGCGGCAAGCCTTTTACTCGTCATGCGCGGGCTTGACCCGCGCATCCATCTGAAAAGAAACTTGGTCCAAGAATGATGGATTGCCGGGTCAAGCCCGGCAATGACGACAACGGCATGTGATGGCCTGCTGGGTGTACATTCTGGCGAGCGGTTCGGGCGGCACGCTCTACGTCGGCGTTACGAACAACCTTGTTCGCCGCGTCTTTGAGCATCGCAACGGATTAGTGCGCGGCTTCACGAAGCGATACGGCATCAAACGACTTGTGTATTTCGAAGAGCACGCCACGGCACCGCTGGCAATTCAAAGAGAAAAGAACATCAAACACTGGCCGCGCGAGTGGAAGATCGATCTGATTGTTTCGATGAATCCCGATTGGCGCGATTTATACGATGAGATTGCTGCGTGACGCCTCGTCATTGCCCGGCATAGCCCGTTGAAGACGGGCGTAAACGCCCTGGTGCCCGGTAATCCATCCTCTTTTGCAAGACCTCTTTTTGATGGATGCGCGGGTCAAGCCCGCGCATGACGAATGGCGAGCCTATTCCGCCGCGAGCGGCAGGCTCACCTGCTGGTCGATCGCCGCAAGCGCCTTGGCGAGACTTTCCCCCTCGGGATCGAGCAGCGCGGCGGTGCGCGCCGAGGCGATCGCGTCGATGCCCTGCGCGATCCCGATGCGGCCTTCGAGCACGGGCACGATCACGCGTGCCTCGATGGTCTGGTAATTCGCGAAGCCGCGCTTCCAGGTATCGCCGTAGCCCTTGATCAGGCGCGCGCATTCGGCAACTTCGAGCGCGAGATCGCCCGAGAGCTTCGCGGCCGCGATGACGCGCGCGAGCCAGGCTTCGATCGCGACCTGCTCCTCGGCATAGCGCCAGCTTTTCGGGCGGAAGCGATGCAGCTTGGCGAGCGCCCAGAAACGCAGATAGCCCCACACGGTCGTGGTTTTCAGCTCCATGCCGAAATAGACCGTGCCAAGCCAGCCGCGCTTCTCCGAATACGAAACGATCGCGCGCGCAAGCCGCGGCGGCAGCACCTGGCACAGTTCCTCGATGCCGGGCTTGAGAAATTCCGTGATGACGTAGGGCTGATCCTTCGCGCCGATCTCGCCCTCGATCCGGCGGAAGCGCGCCGGATCGATCTTCGCCTCGGCGACACGGATCACGTCCTCGTACGACATGCGCACGGCGAGATGCCGCGCGGTCTCGGCCAGCAGCTTCGGGTCGGTGATGGGCTTGAGCCGGTCGAGATAAAGCCGCGCGTAAGGTGCATCCTGATAGGCGGCCAGGCGGCGCACGCCTTCGGTGGCGAATGCGCGCGCGGCTTCCGGCAGCGTAGAGGCTTCGCTTTCGAGCGCGGCGAGCGTCGGTTTGGCGGGCCGCTTGGCGGAGCGCGGTTCCCCCACCCTACCCTCCCCCGCAAGCGGGGGAGGGAAAGGGAGGGGGTTGCGCGTGGCGGCAAGGCCCGCACGGAAGCCGCGCAGATTGCTCTCGACTGCCTTGCCGTCGTGTTTGATCGCGGCCTCGAACGCCTCCGCCCGGATCGGCAGGCGGCCCGAGCCCGCGATGGCGCCGAGCATCACCGAGTTGACGATGGCGCCCGCGGCCTTGGCGGCCGCCTCCATGTCGAACAACAGATGTTCTTTCGCGTTCTGCGCGACTGCCTTGGCGAGGCGTTCGCTGTCATAGCGCCCGTCCGCCATCTGCATCTTCTCGACGGTGAGATAGACGCGGCTGGTCGAGGACAGCAGCAGAGTGCGATCCGTGGTAACGAAGCCCATCGAAATCGCGCGGCCGGCTTCGAGCAACTCGCTCGCCACCACCACGTCGACATCGCCGACGCCGGGCGACAGCGCCAGCACGGGGCGCTTGCCGCCGAGTTCGCTCAGCGGCACGGGGAAAATTTCGACGTAGTAGGTGGTGGCGCCGGTGCGCTGCGCGACGCCGGGAATGGACGTCGACTGCACCGGCAAGCCGCACGCCTCCGCCGCCGACACGATCCAGTCGGTGAGCACGCCGCCGCCCTCGCCGCCGAGCGCTGCGATGAGCAATGTGACGGGGCGGGCCTCGGTCACGCCGCGACCTCTTTCGGCGCAAGCC
>JAXDNY010000223.1:0-67977 GCA_034669145.1 Hyphomicrobiales bacterium | reverse complement strand
TCGAGCCGCTGCCGCTTCCTCAGCCGGAGTTCGCGAAATTCGTCCGCGACGACATCGAGGCGAACGTCGCGTTGGTGAAGGCCGCGGGCATTCCCATACAGTAGCCCGGCTGCCTAATTTTTCGCACTGCACAATAACTTCGCAGCGTTTGACTCCGATTGCGGCGAACCGCAGCAATCAGCGCTGCCTCAGCTTTTGGCACCTCTCCATTTCTCCTTGATTTCACAACACTATTTCCGCGCCGCCAAATTGGCACGCCACTTGTAAAGGAAACACCGATCGGCGCCGTCACGTGACGGCGCCATAGGTCCAATGACGGGCCGACAGGCGACGCCGCCGCTCTGACGAAGCGCTTCAACGCGCCTCTCAGGCTGCGGCTTTTTTGTTGGCGAAAAGGGGAACGACACCGCCATGACGATGAAAACTGGGACGGGCCGTATGACCCGGCGCACGCTGCTAAAGAGCACCGGGGCGAGTGCGTTGATGGCCGCGATCGGCGCGCAATTTCCCTTCGGCATTCCCGGCGCGCAGGCCGCTGCGCCGGAAACCACCAAGGCGATCCTCGGCTACATCGCGCTGATGGATGCCTCCGCGCTGGTGATCGCCAAGGAGAAAGGCCTCTTCGCCAAGCACGGCGTGCCCGACGTCGAGGTCGCCAAGCAGGCCTCATGGGGCGCGACGCGCGACAATCTCGTGCTCGGCTCCGAGAACAACGGCATCGACGGCGCGCACATCCTTTCGCCGATGCCCTACCTGATCTCCACCGGCAAGGTGACGCAGAACAACGTGCCGACGCCGATGTACCTGCTGGCGCGCCTCAACCTCGATGCGCAGGCGATCTCGGTCGCGCAGGAATACAAGGACCTCAAGGTCACCAACGACGCCTCGCCGCTGAAGGCCGCATTCGCGAAGAAGATCGCGGAGGGCAAGAAGGTCAACGTCGCAATGACCTTCCCGGGCGGCACGCACGATCTGTGGATCCGCTACTGGCTCGCGGCCGGCGGCATCGATCCCGACAAGGACATCGCCACCATCGTGGTGCCGCCGCCGCAAATGGTGGCGAACATGAAGGTCGGCAACATGGACGCGTTCTGCGTCGGCGAGCCGTGGAACGAACAGCTCGTCAACCAGGGCATCGGCTTCACCGCGTGCACCACCGGCGAAGTCTGGTCGAAGCATCCCGAAAAGGCGCTCGGGCTGCGCGCCGCCTGGGTCGACAAGAATCCGAATGCCGCCAAAGCCATCCTGATGGCCGTGATGGAAGCGCAGCAGTGGTGCGAGAAAATGGAGAACAAGGACGAGCTCGCCGCGATCGTCGGCAAGCGGCAATGGTTCAACGTGCCCGTCGCCGACATCACCGGCCGCCTCAAGGGGGACATCAACTACGGCAACGGCCGCGTCGCCAAGGGCACCCGCGAATACATGAAGTTCTGGAGCGAGCACGCCTCGTATCCGTTCAAGAGCCATGACGCGTGGTTCGTCACCGAAGACATCCGCTGGGGCAAATTCGAGAACTCGACCGACGTCAAGGCGCTGGTCGACAAGGTCAACCGCGAGGACCTGTGGCGCGAGGCCGCGAAGGCCTTGTCGGTGCCGGCCGCCGACATCCCCGCGAGCACATCGCGCGGCAAGGAGACATTCTTCGACGGCAAGGTGTTCGACCCGGAGAACCCCGCCGCGTATCTCAAGAGCCTGTCCATCAAGCGCGTTGAAGTGTGATTGCGGCGGGCCGCTCGCTCGGCCCGCCCCTTTCTCGCGACGGAGAAGCCGATGAACATGCCCCTGCTCAAGTCCGAAGCGGCCGCCGCGATGCCCGCACCACGCCCCTTGCCGGCCACGCCCGGCGGCTCCGTGCTGCGGCTCAATCTTCCGAAGGCGAGCCTTGCCAGCAAGGTTTGGCCAAAGGTGAACGCCGTCGCGGCGCGCGTCCTTCCGCCACTCATCATGCTCGCGCTGATCCTGGCCGTCTGGCAGATCCTCTGCTCGCGGCCGGGCGCGACGCTCCCCTCGCCGACCAAGATCTGGAGCGAGGCGCGCGATCTCATCACCGATCCGTTCTTCGTCGCCGGCCCGCAGGACATCGGTCTCGGCTGGCGCGTGCTCGTATCGCTGCAGCGCGTGATGATCGGCTACGGGCTCGCAAGCGTCATCGGCGTGATGCTCGGCACCATCATCGGCCAGTCGGTCTGGGCGATGCGTGGGCTCGACCCGATCTTCCAGGTGCTGCGCACCATCTCGCCGCTCGCCTGGCTGCCGATCTCGCTCGCCGCGTTCCGCGATAGCCAGCCTTCCGCGATCTTCGTGATCTTCATCACCTCGGTGTGGCCGATCATCATCAACACCGCGGTCGGCATCCGCAACATCCCGCAGGACTATCGCAACGTGGCCGCGGTGCTGCGGCTCAATCACTTCGAGTTCTTCGTCAAGATCATGATCCCGTCGGCCGCACCCTACATCTTCACGGGGCTGCGCATCGGCATCGGCTTGTCGTGGCTCGCGATCGTCGCCGCCGAAATGCTCACCGGCGGCGTCGGCATCGGTTTCTTCATCTGGGACGCGTGGAATTCCTCGCGCCTCTCCGACATCGTCGTGGCGCTCGTCTACATCGGGCTGATCGGCTTCGTGCTCGACCGCATCGTCGCCCTGCTCGCGACCATCGTCACGCGCGGCACTGCGGCCAACTGAAAGCACACGCCATGACCGCCTATCTGCAAATCGATCACCTCTCCAAGACCTTCTCCCGCGGTGCGCAGGAAACCGAGGTGCTGCACGACATCACGCTGACGATCGACAAGGGCGACTACGTGTCGATCATCGGCCATTCGGGCTGCGGAAAATCCACGCTGCTCAACATCGTGGCGGGGCTCGTGCAGTCGACCCTCGGCGGCGTGCTGCTGGAGAACCGCGAGGTCAACGATCCGGGACCGGACCGCGCGGTCGTGTTCCAGAACCACTCGCTGCTGCCCTGGCTCACCGTCTACGACAACGTGCGGCTCGCGGTCGACAAGGTGTTTTCCGGAAAGAAGTCGCGCGCCGAACGGCACGACTGGGTGATGCACAACCTCGATCTCGTGCAGATGGCGCACGCGAAGGACAAGCGCCCGGCGGAAATCTCCGGCGGCATGAAGCAGCGCGTCGGCCTCGCACGCGCGCTGTCGATGGAGCCGAAGGTGCTCCTCCTCGACGAGCCGTTCGGCGCACTCGACGCGCTCACCCGCGCGCACCTGCAGGACTCGGTGATGGCGATCCACGCCAAGCTCGGCAACACCGTGCTGATGATCACGCACGACGTCGACGAGGCGGTGCTGCTGTCCGACCGCATCGTGATGATGACCAACGGGCCGTCGGCGCGCATCGGCGAAGTGCTCGACGTGCCGCTCGCGCGCCCGCGCAAGCGGCTCTCGCTCGCGGCCGATCCGACCTACCTCAAATGCCGCCAGCGCGTGCTCGAATTCCTCTACGAGCGCCATCGCTTCGTGGAGGCGGCGTGATGCTTTCTTTTCCCTCGCCCCGCGAAGCGGGGAGAGGGTGGCGAGCGAAGCGAGCCGGGTGAGGGGCCGGGACTAACAAGGTGAAGCCCCTCATCCGCTTCGCGGACTCCGTCCGCTCAGCACCCTCTCCCCGTAAACGGGGAGAGGGGAAGCAAGAAAGAAGCCGCCGCAACGGCGCGGCACCCGAGGACCGCAACGATGCGGGCGACGAGTTTGGCGGTCCGACGGAGTTGCAATGAGCGAACCCCTCGTGGTGATCGGCAACGGCATGGCGGCGGCGCGCTTCGCCGACGAGCTGAGCGCCTGCGCGCTCGGCCGCTACGCGGTCGCGGTCGTCGGCGCGGAGCCGCGGCTTGCCTACAATCGCGTGCTGCTGTCGTCGGTGCTCGCCGGTGAGGTCGCGTCCTCCGACATCGAGCTGAAGCCGCAACGCTGGTGGCGCGATCGCGGCATCACGCTGCGCTACGGCTGCCGCGCGACGTCGATCGACACGAAGGCACGCAGCGTGACGCTCGCGGATGGGGCGTCACTGGAATTCTCCAAGCTCGTGTTCGCCACCGGCTCGCAGCCGATCCGGCCCGCGATCCCCGGCATGTCGCTGCCCGGCGTCATCACATTCCGCGACATCAACGACATCCACACCATCTGGCATCGCGCGGGCGCGGGCGACCGCGTGGTGGTGATCGGCGGCGGACTGCTCGGGCTGGAGGCCGCCTACGGGCTCGCGAAAGCCGGCGCGCACGTCACCCTGCTGCACCTGATGGACCGGCTGATGGAGCGCCAGCTCGACCGCCAAGCCGCCGCGATGCTGCGGCGCGCGGTCGAGGCCATGGGCGTCGAAATCGTGCTCAAGGCAGATACCGCCGAGATCAGCGGCAAGGATCGAGTCGACGGTGTTGTGCTAAAGGACGGCCGCACCATCGAGGCCGACGCCGTGGTGGTGGCGATCGGGATCAGGCCAAGCGCCGATTTGGCGCGTGACGCCGGCATCGCGATCAACCGCGGCATCGTGGTCGATGACGCACTCGAAACAAACATTGCGGGCATCCACGCGATCGGCGAATGCGCCGAGCATCGCGGCATCTGCTACGGGCTGGTCGAGCCGGCGCACGAGCAGGCGCGCGTGCTGGCCGACTACCTCACCGGACGCGCAGCGCGCTATCCCGGCAGCGTGCTCGCGGCCAACCTGAAAGTCTCCGGCGTCAACGTGTTCTCGGCGGGCGACTTTCTCGGCAGCGCCGGCACCGAAGAGATCGTGCTCTCCGACCCGGGGCTCGGCGTCTACAAAAAGCTCGTCATCGCCGACGGCCGCCTGACCGGCGCGGTGCTGTTCGGCGATACCGCCGACGGCCTTTGGTATCTCGATTTGATCCGTTCGGGCGCGAGCATCGAAAGTATTCGCGACGATCTCGCGTTCGGCCGCGCGCTCGCCGAGCGCATTCCCGCTCCGCTGATGGCGGCCTGACATGTCCGGCGACTTCAGCCCAGAGCAGAAGCGCTATCTCGAAGGCTTCGTGTCGGGCCTCAACGCGGCGCGCGCAACGCGCGGCGCGGTTGGCGGCAAGAGCGAGCCGGTTGGTCCCGACGCGATCCATCTCAAGGCGCAAGACCGCGTCACGGCCGCGGGCGGCAAGCTCGCCGAGCAGGAGAAATTCAAGCGCGAGCAGCATCCGTTCGATGCCTACGACCGGCTGAAGGAACAGGCCGAGAAGAACGAGCCGCCCAAGCCCGCCGACAATTTCCGCTGGCGCTACTACGGGCTGTTCTACGTTGCGCCGGCGCAGGACTCCTATATGTGCCGGCTGCGCATTCCGAACGGCATTTTGAAGCACTGGCAGTTTGCGGGCGTCGCCGATCTCGCGGAGCGCTGCGCCGGGCCCTACGCGCATGTGACGACGCGTGCGAATTTGCAGATCCGCGAGATCGAGCCGAAGCACGCGGTCGAGGTGGTCGAAGGCATCGAGAGCCTCGGGCTGTGGTCGCGCGGCGCCGGTGCCGACAACATCCGCAACGTGACCGGCACACCCACCGCCGGCATCGACCCCCAAGAACTGATCGATACGCGCGCTTATGCGCGCGAATGGCACTTCCACATCCTGAACGATCGCGCGCTCTACGGCCTGCCGCGCAAGTTCAATGTCGGCTTCGACGGCGGCGGCATCATTCCGGTGCTGGAAGACACCAACGACATCGGCTTCCAGGCCGTCGAGGTGCTCGACGGGCACGGCCTCTCGCCGGGCATCTGGTTTCGTCTCGTGCTCGGCGGCATCACCGGGCACCGCGATTTTGCGCGCGACACCGGCGTACTGGTGCGCCCGAAGGACGCCACCAAAATCGCCGACGCCGTCGTGCGCGTGTTCATCGAGCACGGCGACCGCACCAACCGCAACAAGGCGCGGCTCAAATACGTGCTCGACGCCTGGGGCTTTGAGAAATTCCTCTCCGCTGTCGAGGAGAAGCTTGGACAGAAGCTCACGCGCGCTCCCGCCGAGGCCGTCAAGCCGCGTCCGACGTTCGACCGCTCGGCGCATATCGGTGTCGCTAAGCAGAAGCAGGCCGGACTCAACTGGATCGGCGTGGTGTTCCCGGTCGGCAAGATCACCGTGCAGCAGATGCGCGGCCTCGCGAAGATCGCCGCCGATCTCGGCGACGGCGATATTCGTCTGACGGTGTGGCAGAACCTGCTCATCTCCGGCGTGCCGGATGACAAGGTCGCGCTCGCCGAGGCTGCGATCGAGACGCTGGGCCTCACCACGAAAGCCTCAGCCCTGCGTGCCGGGCTCGTCGCCTGCACCGGCTCGACCGGCTGCCGATTTTCCGCCGCGCACACCAAGGAGCAGGCGCAAGAGATCGCCGCGTGGTGCGAGCCGCGCGTCACGCTCGATACGCCGGTGAACATCCATCTCACCGGCTGCCATCATTCCTGCGCACAGCACTACATCGGCGACATCGGGCTGATCGCGGCGCGTGTCGCGATCAACGAAGAGGGCGACACGGTCGACGGCTATCACGTGCTGGCCGGCGGCGGCTTCGGGCCGGACGCGACGCTGGCGCGCGACATCTACCGGGATGTGAAGGCCGAGGACGCGCCGCGCACCGTCGAGCGCATCCTCAAAGGTTATCTCGCGCATCGCGACGGCAATGAGACTTTCCTCGCGTTCAGCCAGCGCCATGAGACCGAGGCGCTGAAAGCCATGTTCGACGCGGAGGCAGGCGAATGAGCCAGACCGTCGCGCCGCCGATCCCCTCGCTGGTTCCCGAAACTGCGCCGTTCTCCGACGAGCAGCGCGCATGGCTGAACGGCTTCTTCGCGGGCCTCGTCTCGCTCGATGGCGCGGGCGTGACCGCGCTCTCGCCCGAGGCGAGCGCCGCGCTGATGCCGGGCGCCACCAACGAATTCGGCGATACCGACTCGGGCGAAGCGCCGTGGCACGACCAGGCCATGCCGATGCCGGACCGCATGAAGCTTGCCGAAGGCAAGCCGCTGCGCCGCCGGATGATGGCCGCGATGGCGCAGCAGGACTGCGGCCAGTGCGGCTACAATTGCGAGGACTATTCCAACCTCATTGTCACCAAAAAAGAAGAGCGGCTGAACCTGTGCGTACCGGGCGGCAAGGAAACCGCCCGCATGCTCAAATCGCTGTACGAAGAGGTCGGCAAGGCGCCCGTCTTAGCGCCTGCGGTGAAAGTTGCCGCCGAGCCGGCAGCACCGAGCGCTATCTCGCGCGACAATCCCGCGACCGGCACGTTCCTGTCGCGCACACGCCTGAACAAGTCCGGCTCGGAGAAAGAAACCTTCCACATCGAGATCGATCTCGCCGGCACCGGCCTCGACTACACGGTCGGCGACTCGTTCGGCATTTTCCCCACCAACGATCCCGCGCTGGTCGAGGCCGTCATGATGGCGCTCGGCGCGCCGGCAGATTTCCCGATCGGCGGCCGCACGCTGCGCGAAGTTCTCATCGACGGTGTGTCGCTGTCGCCCGCACCCGACATGCTGTTCCAGCTCTATTCGTATCTCACCGGCGGCGCGCGGCGGCAGAAGGCGAAGGCGCTTGCCGCGGGCGAAGACCCCGACGGCGATGCGGCAGCGCTCGACGTGCTCGCCGCAATCGAGAAATTCCCCGGCATCCGCCCCGACCCGGAAGCCTTCATCGAGGCGCTCGATCCCTTGCAGCCGCGGCTCTACTCGATTGCGTCCTCGCCGAAGGTCGATCCCGGCCGCGTCGCGCTCACCGTCGACACCGTGCGCTACAAAATCGCAAAACGGCAGCGCCTCGGCGTCGCCTCAACCTTCCTCGGCGAGCGCGTGCCGCCAAATGCCGCGCTGAAAGTCCATGTGCAGAAGGCGCACGCCTTCGGCCTTCCCGCCGATCCGCAAACGCCGATCATCATGATCGGCCCCGGCACCGGGGTCGCTCCTTTCCGCGCCTTCCTGCACGAGCGCATGGCGGTGAAGGCGAAAGGCCGCAACTGGCTGTTCTTCGGCCATCAGCGCTCGGCCTGCGATTTCTTCTATGAGGACGAGTTCGCCGGCATGAAGGCGAAGGGCGTGCTCACGCGCCTCTCGCTCGCCTGGTCGCGCGACGGCACGGAAAAATTCTACGTGCAGGACCGCATGCGCGAGGTCGGCCGCGATCTGTGGCATTGGCTCGCCGATGGCGCGCATGTCTACGTCTGCGGCGACGGCAAGCGCATGGCCAAGGACGTCGAGCGCGCGCTCGTCGACATCGTGGCGCAGCACGGCGCACGCTCGGCCGATCAGGCGATTTCCTTCGTGGCGGACCTGAAGAAGCAGGGCCGCTACCAGCAGGACGTCTATTGAGCCATGCGCAGCCCTGCTCTCTCCCCCTTACCTCTCCCCGCTTGCGGGGAGAGGTCGGATCGCGCAGCGATCCGGGTGAGGGGGGCTTTCCACGAACTAGACCTATCGAGAGTCCCCCTCACCCGGCTCGACGCTCCGCGTCTCGCCACCCTCTCCCCGCAGGCGGGGAGAGGGACAAGGTTCTCCGGTCACATTGCCCAAAAAACCGTCAGTCCGGCTTCTCCGGGATCGGCGAAACTTGGAAGGAAAACCGGCCATTTGGCACCAATACCGGAACAATCTTCTTATTTTTCTGCGGTTCTTGCCCCAGAAGAGAAAATAATTTCATTAGGCCCGACCGGTTTCACACGGAGCACGGACCATGTCGACAACAACAAGCTCGCCAAAAGCGCCCCGCTTCTCCCTCGACTGGCTATCGACGGACACCTGGGCGGTCGCCGCCGCCGTCGCGTTCATCGTCCTGATTGTCGCGGGCATCTTCCCGCACGTTCCCTGGTGACGTGCGATGTCCGATCAAACCCTCTCCCATCCGGTTTCCGCACCCGTCTCGACTTCGCGCGTCTGGCGCACCGAGGACTGGATCGCCGTGGTGCTCGGCTTCCTCGTCATCACGGCGGTGCTGCTGACCTTCCAGTGGAAAGTCACGGACCTGCGCAACGTGGTGCCGACCTTCCGCTGGACCACCAACGAGCAGATCGAATTGCTCACGCCGAACTGGAACAAGGCGCTCGACCAGATCGTCAAGGAGGCCGATGCCAAGGGCCAACAGAACATCGTCACGCTCTCGCGCGACCTGAAGGGCACGCTCGCCACGGCCGACCGCAAGGCGATCGAGACCGCCGCTGGCAAGCTGGCGGCGACCGGTCCGCGCACCGTCGCGGGCGCGCTTGCAGCCGAAATCCGCGCCCACGCGGCCGCGGGCACCGACAAGGTGTTCACGCAGGCCAATCTCTTGAAGGCCGCCTACGTGGGCATCGGCTTCGCGATTGTCGGCGCGCTCGGCATGGCGTTGCTCGGCTGGCGGGTTGCACCGTTCCTGCTCGGCCTTCCCGTGGTCTTTGGCCTCGCCTTCGCGGCGCGCTTCCTCGCCGGCAATGGGCTGTTCGTCGACTGGGGCATCGAATACGTCATATTCGCACTCGGCCTTGGCCTGCTGATCTCGAATACCGTCGGCACGCCGGACTGGCTCAAGCCGGCGGTGCAGACCGAATTCTTCGTCAAGACCGGCCTCGTCATCCTCGGCGCCAGCCTCATCTTCTCCGAAGTGCTCCAGGCGGGCGCGCTCGGCATCACGCAAGCCGTGCTGGTCGTGTTCGTGGTCTGGTATTCGTGCTTCTGGCTCGCCCGCAAGCTCAAGGTGGACGACGAGTTCGCCGCGATGCTTTCGACCGCCGTGTCGATTTGCGGCGTGTCGGCCGCGATCGCGGCGTGCGGCGCCATCAAGGGCGACAAGAAGAAGCTCTCTTACGTCACCTCGCTGGTGCTGATCGTCGCCGTCCCGATGATGATCGCGATGCCGTGGATCGCCAAGTCCACCGGCATGGACGATCTGGTCGCCGGCGCCTGGCTCGGCGGTACGCTCGACACCTCGGCCTCGGTTGTGGCGGCTGGCGCATTGATCAGCGATGCCGCGATGAAGACCGGCGTGATCGTGAAGTTCTCGCAGAACGCGCTGATCGGCGTCGCAGCCTTCATGCTGGCGATCTGGTGGGCATTGAAGCAGGGCGCCGAGACCGGCGAGCGGCCGAGCGCGGCCGTGATCTGGGAGCGCTTCCCGAAATTCGTCATCGGCTTCGTCATCGCCTCGGCGATCTTTTCCTTCCTGCTGCCGCCCGACATCGTGTCGGGCACGCGCAGCGCGTTGAATGACATCCGCACATGGTGGTTCGCGCTCGCATTCGTGTGTGTCGGTCTCGAGACCCGCTTCGTCGATCTGCTGACGACGGATCAGGGGCGCCCGGCGCTCGCTTTCATCGGCGCACAGACCATCAATGTGTTCTGGACCTTGCTGCTCGCGTGGCTCCTGTTCGGCGGCGTGCTGTTCGCGCAGCCGGTCATCCAGTGAGGGACAGCATGAGCCCCTCACCCATTCCGAAGACCGCGCCTTTCGCCGACGACGAGATCGACGTGCTCAATCGCGTCGTCGGTCCGGCGACGGCGGTGCAACGTGCCTGGCTCGCGGGTTTCCTCGCGGGCCTCGATGCGCAGCAGGGCGCCGCCGCGAACGACGCGCTGCCCGCGGCCGCTGCGCAAAAGGCCGAGCCGCTGACGATCCTCTACGCGACCGAATCCGGCAATTCCGAGAAGCTCGCCGGCGATGTCGCGAAGTCGGCGCGCAAGCTCGGCTTCAAGCCGTCGCTCGTCGACATGGCGGATCTCGACGTCGCCTCGCTCGCCGGCGTGAAGCGGCTGATCGTGATCGCGGCGACCTGGGGAGAGGGCGATCCGCCGGCCCGCGCGATCCGTGCCTACAAGGAACTGATGAGCGACGCCGCGCCGCGCCTCGACGGCACCGAGTTCGGCGTGCTAGCGCTCGGCGACACGGCTTATGTGGAATTCTGCGCCATCGGCAAGGCGCTTGACGAGCGGTTTGCCGCGCTCGGCGCAAAGCGCATCGCGGATCGCATCGATTGCGACCTCGATTTCGCCGAGCCGGCCGCCACCTGGATCGGCGCGACGCTGAAAGTCCTGGCGCCGGACGTCGCGCCGGACGCCAAGGTGATCGCGGTCGATTTCGGCGCCAAGGATCTTGGGACAAAGCCTGCGCCGAACCTCGATGTCGTCGAAGCGGAAGTCACCGAGACGATCAATCTCAATTCGTCGCGCTCGGACAAGGAGACCTATCACCTCGAACTGTCGTTCGAGGGCGCGGCGTCCGCCTACAAGCCGGGCGACTCGCTCGATCTCTATGCCGAGAACGATCCGGCCTACGTCGACGCGCTGCTGACCTCGGCGCGCATCTCCGACGCCGCGTTGCGCAGCGAGTTCATCAAGAGCCGCGACGTCACGACGCTTTCGCTCAAGACGATGGAAACCTACGCGGGCTTCGGCCAGCGCTATGTGAAAGGCCTCCTCGAAGCCGGCACGGCCAAGACCTGGATCGCGGGCCGCCAGTTGATCGACCTCGTCCAACAGTTTCCCGTGGCGCTGGATGCCGACAGACTGCGCGCGCTCACGCGTCCGCTTAGCGCCCGTGCCTACTCGATCGCCTCGTCGCGCAGCGAGGTCGGCGAGGAAGCGCACCTGCTCATCTCCGCGGTGCGCTACCGGACGCACAATCGCGACCGCAAGGGCGTCGCCTCCAACTACGCGGCGGGCCTGAAGAAAGGCGCGCGCGTGCGCGTGAAGCTCAAGCCCAACCGGCATTTCGCCCTGCCGGCGCCCGACCGCGACATCATCATGGTCGGCCCCGGCACCGGCGTCGCGCCGTTCCGCGCGTTTGTGCAGGAGCGCCGTGCGAGCGCCGCGAAGGGCCGCAACTGGCTGTTTTTCGGCGATCGCCAGTTCACGCACGACTTCCTCTACCAGACCGAATGGCAGGACGCGCTGAAAGACGGCGGGCTGACGCGCATGGACGTGGCGTTCTCGCGCGACACACCCGAGAAAGTCTACGTGCAGCATCGCATCTGGGAGAAGCGCCGCGATCTCGTCGAATGGCTCGACGGCGGCGCGACCTTCTACGTCTGCGGCGACATGAACGCGATGGCAAAGGACGTGCGCGCCACGCTGGTGCGCGCCTATGCGGACGTGAAGTCGCTGTCACCGGAGGCTGCCGAACTGGCGGTCGCGGCGCTCGAACGCGACAAGCGCTACCAGCAGGATGTGTATTGATGGATGCCGCGAGCACCGCTGCCCTTTCCCCTCTCCCGCTTGCGGGAGAGGGTGGCGAACCGTCGAAGACGGTGAGCCGGGAGAGGGCTGCTTACGTTCTTAGATGCCCCTCTCCCGCCGCGCTTCGCGCGGCACCCTCTCCCCGCTTCGCGGGGCGAGGGGAAAGAAAGCAGCCATGACCGAACTCGCCCGCAACGAATACATCAAGGAGGCGAGCGATTACCTGCGCGGCACACTCGCCGAGGGGCTGAGCGACGAGATCACCGGCGGCATCGCCGAGGACGACCAGCAGCTTGTGAAATTCCACGGCATGTACCTGCAGGACGACCGGGATCTCCGCGGCGAGCGCACGCGCAAGAAGCTGGAGAAGGCGTTCGCCTTCATGCTGCGCGTGCGCATTTCCGGCGGCGTGCTCACGACCAAGCAGTGGCGCGCGCTTGACTGGGTCGCGCGCGTCTACGGCAACGGCACGATGCGCGCGACCACGCGCCAGACCATCCAGCTGCACGGCGTCATCAAGTCGAACCTCAAGGCGACGCTGAAGGCGATCGATGAGCAATTGCTGAACACCATCGCGGCCTGCGGCGACGTGAACCGCAACGTGATGTGCAATCCCAACCCGTATCAGTCGAAGGCGCACGCGGTGGCGCTGGAACTGACGCGCGCGATCTCCGATCATCTCGAGCCGCACACGCCCGCCTATCGCGAGATCTGGCTCGACGGCGAGAAGATTGCGGGCGGCGAGCCGGACGTGGTCGAGCCGATCTACGGCAGGACCTACCTGCCGCGGAAATTCAAAACGGTCGTGGCGGTGCCGCCGTCGAACGACGTCGACATTTTCGCGCACGATCTCGGTTTCATCGCGATCCTTGATGACAACAACGACGTCACCGGCTGGAACGTCACCGTCGGCGGCGGCATGGGCATGTCCCACGGCGAGCCCGACACCTATCCGCGCGCCGCCGACGTGTTGGGCTTTTGCGCGACGCGCGATGCTATTCGCGTGGCCGAGGCCGTCGTCACCGTGCAGCGCGACTGGGGCGACCGGACCAATCGCAAGCACGCGCGGCTGAAATACACCATCGAGGACCGCGGGCTCGATGCGTTCCGCGACGAAGTGGAGAAACGCGCCGGCGTGAAGCTCGGATCGCCCAGGCCGTTCACCTTCACCTCCACCGGCGACCGCTACGGCTGGACCACGGCTGAGAACAGCAAGGCGCATCTCACGCTCTATGTCGAGAACGGCCGCATCAAGGATACGGCGGGCGGCGCCGGCATGCTCACCGGCCTGTGCAAGATCGCCGAGATCCACAAAGGCGACATGCGGCTCACCGCGAACCAGAACGTGATCGTGGCGAATGTCGGCGGGCAAGAACGCGCCGCCATCGAGGCGATCGTTAAGCAGTACAACCTGATTCAGCCGGCCTCGGGCCTGCGCCGCAACTCGATGGCCTGCGTCGCGCTGCCGACCTGCGGCCTCGCGCTGGCCGAGAGCGAGCGCTATCTGCCCGATCTCTTGACCGCGCTCGACGCGCGTCTCGCGGCATATGGATTGAGCAACGACGACATCGTCATCCGCATGACCGGCTGTCCGAACGGCTGCGCGCGGCCGTATCTGGCCGAGATCGGCTT
The DNA here is from genome assembly GCA_034669145.1 of Hyphomicrobiales bacterium. Taxonomy (GTDB): domain Bacteria; phylum Pseudomonadota; class Alphaproteobacteria; order Rhizobiales; family Xanthobacteraceae; genus PALSA-894. The sequence goes on along the minus strand of JAXDNY010000223.1, from coordinate 54,198 downwards.
GGTCGGCAAAGGCCCCGGCCGCTACAACCTCTATCTCGGCGCCGCGCATGATGGCTCGCGCATGTCCAAGCTTTTCGCCGAAGACCTGGAGCACGACGCAATCGTCGCGGCGCTCGATCCGGTGTTCGCCGCTTATGCGAGAGAGCGCGAGCCGGGCGAGCACTTCGGCGCGTTCGTGATCCGCGCAGGGTTCGTGGCGCGCACCGGAAACGGCGCCGATTTTCATGCGAACGTGGGAGCGAAACGCGCCGTATGAACGCGCTCGTCCCACCGCCCGCCATCCGCACCGCCTGCCCGTATTGCGGCGTCGGGTGCGGCGTCCTCGCGGGACCGGATGGATTGGGCGGCGCGGCGATCTCGGGCGATCCCGCGCACCCGGCGAATTTCGGCAAGCTCTGCTCCAAGGGCGCAGCCCTCGGCGAAACGCTCGGGCTTGAGACGCGCCTGTTGCATCCGATGCTGCGCCGGAACGGCGCGCTGGCGCGCACCGATTGGGATACCGCGCTGACGCAAGTCGCGGACGGCTTCGCCCGCATCGTCGAACGCGACGGGCCGGACGCGGTTGCGTTCTATCTCTCGGGGCAACTGCTGACCGAGGACTATTACGTCGCCAACAAGCTGATGAAGGGCTTTCTCGGCTCGGCCAATGTCGACACCAATTCGCGGCTGTGCATGGCGTCGTCGGTCGCGGGACACAGGCGCGCGTTCGGCTCCGACACCGTGCCGGGACTCTATGAGGACCTCGATCAGGCCGACCTGATCGTGCTCGTCGGCTCAAATGCCGCATGGTGTCACCCGGTGCTATTTCGGCGCATGCAGGAAAACCGGCGCGCGCGCGGCGCGAAGCTGGTCGTGATCGATCCGCGCCGCACCGCGACCGCGCAGGAGGCCGATCTCTTTCTCCCGGTTGCTTCCGGCATGGACACCGCGCTGTTCGCCGGGCTGCTCACGCATCTCGCAGATAGCGATACGCTCGCTCGCAACTACATTGCGAGCCACACCAGCGGTTTTGCATCCTCGCTGGAGAGGTCGCGCGAGATCGCGCCTGATCTTGCCGCCGTCGAGCGCAGCACGGGCCTGCTCGCGGCCGACGTTGCGCACTTCTATGAGCTGTTCGCCGCAACGCCGCGCGTGGTCACCGCTTACTCGCAGGGCGTCAACCAGTCGGCGCAAGGCACTGACAAGGTTGGCGCAATCATCAACTGCCACCTCGCCACGGGGCGCATCGGGCGGCCCGGCATGGGGCCATTTTCGCTCACCGGCCAGCCCAACGCGATGGGCGGGCGCGAGGTTGGCGGGCTCGCCAACCAATTGGCGGCGCACATGAATTTCACGCCCGCCGAGATCGACCGGGTGCGGCGTTTCTGGCACGCGCCGAATATCGCCACGCATGAGGGCCTCAAGGCCGTCGACATGTTCGACGCCATAGAGTCAGGCAAAATCAAAGCCTTGTGGGTGATGGCGACCAACCCCGCCGTATCGCTGCCGCGCGCCGGCGCCGTGCGCGATGCGCTCAGCAAGCTCGAGCTGTTCGTTGTTTCGGAGAACGTCGCTTCGAACGACACGCTGAACAGCGGTGCTCACATTCTTCTACCCGCCGCGGCGTGGGGCGAGAAGGACGGCACGGTGACAAATTCCGAGCGGCGCATCTCGCGCCAGCGCGCGTTCCTCCCTCTCCCCGGCGACGCACGGCCCGACTGGTGGATGGTGTCGCAAGTCGCCAAGAAGCTCGGCTTTGGAAATTCATTCAGTTACGAATCCGCCGCCGACATTTTCCGCGAACACGCTGCGCTGTCGGCGTTCGAAAACAACGGCACGCGCGATTTCGACATCGGCGCGCTCGCGAAAATCGGCGATGCGTTCTTCGAGCAGCTCGATCCCGTCGTGTGGCCCGCGCGCGAGGGCGAGAACGTGAGCGACCAGCGCTTCTTTGCAGAGGGCGGCTTCTTCACGGCGGATCGGAAGGCGCGTTTCATCGCTCCGGAATTCCCCGAACTCGCCGCGAATGCGTCGAACGACTTCCCGTTCGTGCTCAACACCGGCCGCGTGCGTGACCAGTGGCACACCATGACCCGCACGGGCCTGAGCCCTCGGCTCGCGCTGCATGCGCCTGAGCCGTTTGTGGACATTCATCCTGACGATGCGCGCGCATGCGGCTTGAAGGACTTCGCCCGCGTCACCACGCAACACGGCTCCGGCATCTACAAGGTCGCGCTGAATGAAGGCCAGCAGCACGGCACGCTATTCGCGCCGATCCACTGGAGCGGCGAAACGGCATCGGCGGCGCGCACATGCGAGCTGGTGGCCCCGGCCACGGACCCCTACTCCGGACAACCCGAGGCGAAGGCAACACCTGCCGCGATCACACCGGTCGACTACGCCTGGCGCGGCTTCATGCTGACGCGCCGGCCGGTCGCGATCCCGACGGAAACCTGGTGGGCACGCGTCGCGCTCACCGGCGGCACCGGCACTCTGCTCGCATCCAACCAGGAGCCGAAGCTCTGGCGCGAGCACGCGCGTACACTGATGAACAGCGCCGAGCTCGCCGAGTTCATCGACATTCGGCGCGACGTTTACCGCGCCGCCTCATTCCGAGATGGCCGGCTCGACGGCGCCCTGTTCGTTGGCCCGGCCGCCGCCGCGCCACAATGGGATGCCGTGAAGGCCTTGTTCGAATCCGAGGACCTAGCCGGCATGCAGCGCCGCATGCTGCTGTCCGGCCGTGCCGCGGATGGGCTCATGGAAATCGGTCCCGTCATCTGCGCCTGCTTCGGCGTCGGCCTCAACGTCATCCGCGAAGCCATCGCATCGAAAAGCGCCACGAACGTCGAGGCAATCGGCAAGGCGCTGCGCGCCGGCACCAGTTGTGGCTCGTGCCTGCCGGAACTCAAAAGGATCGTGCATGAACACGCGCACGCCGTCTGAGGCGCGCCCGCCGCGCATGGAGGCGCTCGCGCGCCTGCCGGTGTTCTATGCGCTTGCGGGCAAGCGCGCGGTCGTCGCCGGCGGCAGCGGCGCCGCCGCATGGAAGGCCGAACTGCTCATCGCCGCGGGCGCAGCGGTCGACGTCTACGCGCCGGAAGCAAGCGAAGAACTGGCCGAACTCGCAGCGAGCACGCCGCTCATCACGCTTCATCCGCGCGCGATTGAAGCAGCGGACTTCAACGGCGCCGCGATGGCCATCGGCGCATTCGAGGACGACGCCGAGGCCGCCGTATTCGCCGCACAAGCCCGCGCAGCGGGCGTTCCGGTCAACGTGATCGACAAGCCGGCGTTCTGTGATTTCTCCTTCGGCGCGATCGTCAACCGCTCGCCGCTGGTGATCGGCATCTCGACCGATGGCGCCGCACCCGTGTTCGGCCAGGCGATCCGCGCCAAGCTCGAAGCGCTGATCCCGGGCGGGTTTGCGCGCTGGGCGGAAGCCGCAAGGCGCTGGCGCCCGCGTGTGCTGGCACTCGCTTTGTCGTTCCGCGAGCGGCGCCGCTTCTGGGAGCAGTTCACCGAACGCGCGGTCGCCGAACCCGATCGTTCGCCCGCCGAGAGTGACCTCGATGCGCTGATGGCGGCGACGCGTGGCGTCTCGGGCAATGCCGGTTCGGTTGCGCTTGTCGGCGCCGGCCCGGGCGATCCCGAACTGCTCACCTTGCGCGCCGTGCGCGCGCTGCAATCGGCCGATGTGATCCTGATCGACGATCTCGTCTCGCCGCAGGTTCTCGACTTCGCCCGGCGTGAGGCGAAGAAGATGATGGTCGGCAAGACCGGTCACGGGCCTGCCTGTAAGCAAAGCGAGATCAACGAGCTGATGATCAAGCTCGCCAAATCGGGAAAGCGCGTCGTGCGGCTGAAAGGCGGCGATCCGATGATCTTCGGCCGCGCCGGCGAGGAGATCGCGGCATGCCGCGCCGCGAACATCCCGGTCGAGGTCGTGCCCGGCATTTCGGCGGCGCAAGGCGCCGCATCACGCCTGCTCGTCTCGCTCACGCACCGCTCGCAGGCACGCAAGCTGCAATACATCACCGGCCACGACCGCGACGGCAGACTGCCCACCGACATCGACTGGAGCGCGCTCGCCGATCCGGCCGCGACAACGATCGTCTACATGCCGAAGAAGACGCTGCGCGAACTCGGCGCGCGGGCCATCGCGCAGGGGCTTGCGCCTTCAACGCCGGCCGTCGCGGTCGCGAATGCCACGCGGCCGGATGAGACGGTTGTCGCGGGGACGATCGCCGATATTGCGGACAGGATCGAAGCGGATGCGCCCGGAGGTCCGGTGCTGGTGATGATCGGGCGCGTGTTGGCCGAGGTTGACGTAGGGCGGAATAGCGTAGCGTATTCCGCCGCTGCATCTGCATAGATGGTGGGTTACGGCCTTTCGGCCTAACCCGCCCTACAATCACGCCGCGCTCTGCAACTGCGTTTCGTCCGCGACAGCCTTGCGCACCGCCGGCCGCTCGCCCACGCGGCGGAAGTGCTCGGCGATCTTCGGTGTCTTGTTGATGTCGACACCGTCGGCGCCGAGCCATTGCGACAGCGTGAACAGGTAGGCGTCGCACACGGTGTAATCCTTCCCCATCACCCATGGCCCGGCGAACATCTCGCGCTCGATCAGCGCAAAGCATTCGCCGACCGTCTGCGGCACCTTTTGCTTCATCGTCTCGATCGCGGCCGCGTCGTCAGTCCAGCGGTAACCGCGCACGCGGTGCGCATGCGCCACATGCACGGTCGAGCACAGATAGCTGTTGAACGCCTGTACCTTGGCGAGCGCATACGGATCGTCGAGCGGCGCGAGCTTCGCGGCGGGGAAACTCTGCGCGATGTAGATCAGGAGCGCCGGCGTCTCGGTGATGATGCCGCGATCGGTGACGAGCGACGGCACGCGCGCCTTCGGATTGATCTTCAGATAGTCGGGCTTCTTCTGGTCCTCGGTCTTGAAATTCAGCCGCACGGTTTCATACGTGGCGCCGGCTTCCTCCAGCGCGATGTGCGAGGCGAGCGCGCAGGTGTGGGGCGCATAATAGAGCTTGAGCATGGGTGTCTCCCGTAACGATCCTCGCGGCGAACGTAGCCCGGATGAAGCGCCAGCGTAATCCGCGGGAGCATCAATTATCTTGATCCCGGATTTCGCCATAGCGCGTCAAAGACGCGCGTAAACGCGCTTTCGGCTTCATCCGGGCTACGATTTCCGCGACCACCACAGCGCCAGTGGTCCGAGCAACACGCCCGCGGCGAACACCGCGAACACCGCGAGCCACCCGTTGGGACTTGCCGGCCCGCCGAACGCATCGAGCGCGACGCCGCCCACCCAGCCGCCGAGCGCCGACAAACCAAAGCCGACGGTGGAATGCAGCGCCATGGTGGCGCCGCGATTGGCCGGAACGGCGCTTGCCGCCATGCCCGAGGTCAGCGCGCCGGAATCCGCGGGAATCGTAACGGCGTAAATCAGCACGAGTACGAGCAGCCATGCGGGCGAAGCATCCGCGAGGAAGCCGATCGCCAGCGCGACCGCGCCCGAGGTAAACATCACGACGGTGATGGCGCGATGGCGGCCGAAGCGGATCGCGGCTTCGTTGCCCAGAATGCTCGCCGGCAGCGACAGCACGGCTGCAAGCACGCTCACGGTTACGGCCGAGAGCACCGCGTCGCCGTTGCGCGCCACCACGTAGCTCCAGAACGCCACGATCCAGGTGCGCATGCCGTAAAGCTCGAAGCAATGCGCGCCGTAGCCGAGCACGTAACCCATCGCGACGCGGTTGCGCAGCACGGGGCGGAAATCGAGCAGATGGCCTTGCGCCGGCGCGGGGCGGAACGGCGCCATCGCGAGCGAAGCGGCGATCATCACGAGCGGACCGAACGCCGTCACGAAGAAAGCCGTGCGCCAGCCGTAGCGCGCCGCGACCAACTGCGAAACGAGAAACGAGAGCCCGACGCCGACCGAGAAGCTCGACGTATAGAGCGTGATGCTGCGCGAGGAGTCCTGTGGCGGCAGCCGGTCGGTCAGCGCCTTGAGGCCAGGCATGTAGGCGCCCGCAAACCCGATGCCGGCCAGCGCCCAGATCGCGGCCGCCGACCAAAGCCCATCGGCGAACAAGCCGAATGCTGCCGTGCCCAGGCCGCTCAGCGTGGAGCCGGCAAGCAGTACCAGCCGCGCATCGATGCGGTCGGTCAGCGTCGCCAGCACCGGCACGGCGAGCATGTAGCCGAACGCATAGGCGCCGGCCATCAGGCCGGCCTGCGCGGCGGAAAGACCCCACAGCGGAATCAGGTGCTCGGCCATGATCGCCGGCACCACGACGTGCGGTAGCAGGTTACCGACTTGCCCCGCGCACATCGCGGCGACAAGCGCGCGGCTGGTCAAACGGCTCATCGTCTTATGGAATCCGCCTCATCCGCCCCCAAAATCCTCGCTGGCGGCGGCCGGTACGCTAGCGGCTGCCCGGTTTCGATGCCAGACCTGAGCTTTTCGGCCCAAAACGACACAGTTGTTGCCCCAAAGCCGCAGCAAATCCGGAATGCGATGCAAGGGCTTGCCGGGTATTCCAATCGCCTGCCGCGCGTGCAAGTCTTCGGCCGTCCCGGTGGAATGGGGTTCGAGTGGGGAGCTGCGGGTATGGTCGCCGGCAGATGCCGCTTTTTGGCGGTTCTGGCGATGCTGCTGCTGCCGGTATCAGCGGTTGCGCAGGTGATTCCACCGAGCGCGCAGCCGGGCCGGGAGCGGGAGCAATTGGCCCCGCCGGTGCAGGGCCCGCGTGCCCAGCCGGGCGGCGCCACCATTACGCTCCCCTCAACGGTCGCTCCTCCTGGTGCTGAAGGTATCCGGCTAACGATCAGCCGGGTCGTCGTCACCGGCGCGACCGTCTACGGCGAAGCCGACTTTGCCCCGCTCTACGCCGATCTGCTCGGCGGCGAAGTCTCGCTCGCTGCGATCTACGACCTCGCCCGCCGCATCACGGTCAAATACGGCGCGGCCGGGTATGTGCTCTCCCGCGCCGTCGTGCCGCCGCAGAACTTCGGCCGGCACGGCGCGGTGGTGCGCATCCAGGTGGTCGAGGGCTATGTCGACAACGTGGTGTGGCCGGAGAAGCTGACGCGCTACAGGGACTTCTTCACCGACTATGCCAACCGCATCGTGGCCGACCGCCCGGCCAACATCCGCACGCTGGAGCGCTATCTGCTGCTGGCGAACGATCTGCCGGGGTTGAAGTTCACCACCACGCTCAAGCCCTCGCCGACCAATCCCAACGCCTCGACGCTGATCGTCGAGGTGGCGGAGAAGCCGCTCGACGGGATGGCCCGTATCGACAACCGCGGCACCCACGCACGCGGGCCCTGGCAGTACGTCGGCTCGGCGACGCTGAACAACACGGTCGCGCGCGCGCACGAGGCGTTCACCCTCACCTATGCGGGCACGTTCCAGGTCGAGGAGCTGCAATACCTCGCGTTCGGCTACCGCCAGGTGCTCAACAGCGAGGGGCTCACCGCTTTCATCAATGCCAGCCACGGCTTCGGGCGGCCGGGCACGGAGCAACTGCTCGCGATCGACTATCGCACGCGCAGCACGCTGTTCGAGGCGGGCTTCAGCTATCCGGTGATCCGCACGCGCGAGAAGAACCTCACCCTCACCGGCCTCGGCTTTGCCACCAACGACGACAGTTTTGCGCTCGGCGACCTGCTGACGCGCGACCGGCTGCGCGGCTTCCGCCTCAAGGCCGATGGCGACTGGGCCGACAGCTTCCTCGGCATCAACCAGGCGAACGTCACCTTCAGCCAGGGCATCAACGGGCTTGGCTCGACCGAAAACGCCAATCCGGCCGCGTTGGTCAGCACCGCCTCCACCCATGCGGGCCATGTCGATTTCACCAAGATCGAGGGCACGGTCAGCCGGCTGCAGCCGCTGATCTGGAATTTCTCCGCCTTCGTCGCCGCCTACGCGCAATACGCCTTCGTGCCGCTCTTGGTGTCGGAGCAGTGCGGCTATGGCGGCCGCTTCTTCGGCCGCGCCTTCGATCCCTCGCAGATGCTCGGCGACCATTGCTGGGCGGTGCTCGGCGAGCTGCGCTACGACGTCGCGCACGGCATCAAGCGGCTCACGCGCGCGCAGCTCTACGCCTACGCGGATCACGGGCAGGTCTACAACATCGATCCCGCGGTCGGCACGCCCAAGACGCAGCACGGCACCTCGGTGGGCGGCGGCGGGCGCGCCGAGTGGGACGGCATGTTCAGCGCGGACCTTTCGGTGGCGAAGGCCGTCGAGGGCCCGCGCAACGACTGGCGTGCGTTCCTCATTTTGGCTGCGAAGCTGTGACGGAGAACGGAATGCAGCGCCTCCGCAATCTTCTCCTCGTCTCCACGGCCCTGATGCCGCTGGGGCTCATGTCCGCGCTGGCCGGGCCGAACGGCGCCACCGTGGTCGGCGGCTCGGCCACCGTCCAGAATCCCGGCAGCGCGAACGTCACCGTCAACCAGCATTCCGACAAGGCCATCATCAACTGGCACATGTTCGACATCGGCGTCGGCGAGAAGACGACGTTCGTTCAGCCGAACTCGAATTCGATCGCGCTCAACCGCGTGGTCGGCGGGTTGGGCCCGAGCCAGATCCTCGGCAGCCTCGATGCGAACGGCAAGGTGTTCGTCATCAACCGCGACGGCATCATTTTCGGCGCGGGCGCGGTGATCAACACCGCGGGGTTCCTGGCGACCACCAGCGATATCAAGAACGAAGACTTCATGGCGGGCCGCTTCAATTTCCAGACGCCCGGCCGCCCGGATGCCTCGATCGTCAACATGGGCACCATCACGGCGACGAGCGGCGGTTTCGCCGCGCTGGTCGCGCCCGGCGTACGCAATTCCGGCACCATCACGGCCACGCTCGGCACCGTGACGCTCGCCTCCGGCAACACCTTCAATCTCGATTTCTACGGCGACAAGCTCGTCACGCTTGGCGTCGGCGACCAGATCGCAGGCCAAGTGAAGGACGTCGCGACCGGGCAGACGCTCAAATCGCTGGTCACCAACGAGGGCAAGCTCAAGGCGAATGGCGGGCGCGTCGAGCTAACCGCCGCGGCCGCGCGTCAGGTGGTCGACTCGGTCATCAATACGTCAGGCGTGATCGAGGCGAATTCGGTCGGCACCAAAGGGGGCCAGATCGTGCTCTCGGCCGCGACAGCGGCGACGAAGGGCGGCCTGAGTTACGCCGGCGGTTCGGGTGCGGCCAGTCTGCCCGCGCAGAAGGTGAAAGTCTCCGGCACGCTCTCGGCGTCGGGCAAGGACAAGGGCACCAAGGGCGGCACCATCATCGTGACCGGCGAGCACATCGAGGTCGCGGGCGCGACCATCGATGCATCGGGCGCGGATGGCGGCGGCAAGGTGATGATCGGCGGCGACTGGGGCGGCGGCAAGCCGGATACCTCGATCGTGGCGCATGCGAAGGCCACGCTGGAAGCATTCGCGATCCCGAACGCCTCGACGGTGAGCGTCGATGCCACGACGAAGATCGACGCATCGGCCAAGGATCGCGGCGACGGCGGCAAGGTGATCCTCTGGGCCAACGATCAGTTGACCTTCACCGGCACGATCCTGGCGCTCGGCGGCAAGGAGATCGGCAACGGCGGCTTTATCGAGACGTCGGCGCATTCGACCAGCGTGGGCGGGACGATTCAGGCCGGCAAAGGTGGCCTCTGGCTGCTCGACCCGGCCGACCTGAATATCGGTCCGACTGAGGCCGGGACCATCAATGCCACTCTCAATGGCGGCACCGATGTCATCCAGCAGACTGCGACGACGGGACCCGGGATCGGCGATATCAATATCAACGCACAGATCAACTGGACGACATCTGCAACGCTGACGCTGATCGCGTTTCACGACATCAAGATCAACGACGCCGGACCGATCGCTGGCACCATCGTCAATACCGGCGCCGGCAAGCTCGTCATGCATGCCGACAGCACCGGAACGGGCTTCGGCACAATCGTGATGCCCGGCGGGACGACCTCCCAGCGCATCAATTGGACGGGCAGCACTGGCACGGTGGCCGTCTATTACAATCCCGCGGTCTTCGGAACACCGACAGATTTCACGGTTGGCAACGGGCACATCGGTCTCGCCTCGCCCAGCCAGCTTACCGCCTTCATGCTGGTGAACACTGAAGTCAACTTGCAGAACATCGGCACCAATCTCGCCGGCAACTACGCGCTGCACAAGAACATCAACGCAAGCTCCATCCCGAACTTCGTGCCGATCGGCAGCGCGGGCGTGCCGTTCACCGGCATTTTCGACGGCCAGAACCACACCATCAGCAATCTGCATATCGCGCCGGTTAACCCGGTTAACTTCGGCATCAGCGTCGGAATGTTCAGCACCATCGGGGCGACCGGCGTGGTGAAGAATCTCACCATCGACCAGGCCAGCGTCACGGCAAATCCGAATGTCACAGGTCCGGGTCAGTTCGTCGGCGTGCTCGCGGGAACGAACGCGGGCCTGGTCAGCAGCGTGACGGTCACCAACAGCACGGTTTCGCACGGCACCGCGCAAAACGGCGTGATCGCGGGCGGGCTCGTCGGGCAAAACGGCCTGTTCGGCCCGGGCGCGCATATGGGCACAATCACATTGTCGAATGCGCTACAGACAAACGTCAGCGTCGGCAGCGCAACGAGCGGGTCGAGCGGCAACAGCGCGGGCGGCCTTGTCGGCGACAATCCCGGCACGATCACGTTCTCGACCGCGAGCGGCAACGTCTCGGGCGGGACCAACAGCTTCATCGGCGGCCTCGTCGGGCGAAACGAGAACACTGCCACGATCGATTTTTCGAGCGCGAGTGGCGCTGTAAGTCTCTCTGACGCGACCGGCGCCGGCGCCGGCGGGCTCGTCGGATTCAATTTCGGCGCCATCAATTCGAGTGTCGCGACCGGTAATGTAACGGGCGGCAACAGCAGCGACATCTTCAAGGCCGGCGCGATCGGCGGGCTTGTCGGACTGAACGACGCCAACGGTGTCATCAACTCGTCGGTCGCGGGCGGCGCGGTGAGCGCGGGTTCGAAGAGTTCCGCGGGTGGCTTGGTCGGCTCCAACAACGGCACGATCATCGGCGGAGGCGCGACCGGCGATGTCTCGTCTCTCGACAATTTCGCGGGCGGGCTCGTCGGCTTCAACGGGAACGGGGCCACCATCACGGGCTCTATTGCCACCGGCAATGTGAGCGGCGGCGGGTTTAGTCTGGGCGGGCTTGTTGGCGATAACGCAGGCACCATTACCGGCTCGTTCGCATTCGGCAATGTCACTTCGACTGCTCCAGCGACAGCGCATGAGGGCGACGCCGGCGGCTTCGCCGGAAACAACAGCGGCTCGATTTCGTTCAGCTTTGCGACCGGCAATGTCACGAGCAACAGCAACGCGGGCGGCTTCGTTGGAAGCAACGGCGGCACGATCGACACCAGCTTCGCGGGATTCTTCGGCTTCGGCGGCACCGTCACGGTCGGCAACAACGGCACAGCCGGCGGGTTCGTCGGCGGCAATCATGGCCAGATCACGAACTCGGTCGCGTTCGGCAATGTGAGCGGCGGCTCCAATTCCGTGCTCGGCGGGTTCGCGGCCGGCAATCTCGATGGCAAGATCATCGACTCCGCCGCGTCAGGCGCCGTTACCGCCAATGGTGCGAACAGCGTCGTCGGCGGATTTGCCGGCGCAAATACGTCCGACCTCGTGCGCGTGAGCTCGTCCGGCCCCGTCAAGGGAACCTCGGACAGCTACCTCGGCGGTCTCGTCGGACTCAATCTCGGCCTGATCCAGGATTCGACTTCGTCGTCGAGCGTCGCCGGCTCGGGTGCGAACAACATCGCGGGCGGCCTGGTCGGCCTGAACTTCGGACTGGTCGACCCGTCGTCATCGAGCGGCAACGTTTCGTCCGGACCGAACAGCATTGTCGGCGGCCTGATCGGCGCCAATGGCGCGCTGCGCTTCCCTGATGGCTTCACGCTCGTCGGAACGAAAACACCCGACTCGACGGCTACGGGCACGGCGAGCGGCGGCGCTGGCAGCACGGTCGGCCCCCAGGTCGGACAGGACTATCCGACGGCCGGGCTGCCCAATCTTCCGGAGCGGACTTGCGACAACGGCGGGCAGTTCTGCGGCGGCACGCTGTTCAATCCAAACGGATCGCAGCAGCCGACGCCGGATCAGCCGAAAATCCCGCAGACCGAGCCGATCGTGAACCTCGTGTCGGCGCAGACGAACGACGCGTTCACCGAGAAGAAGTCCGAAGAGGTCGTCAACACGACAACCACCGCCACGCCGGGCTCACCCGGCTCGCCGGGCGGCCAGAAGGGCAACCAGAAAGGCGGCGGCGGCCAAGCCGGGCGTCCGCCGGCCATCGGCTTTGCCGCATACGGCCTCGGCCCGCTGCCGAGCGGCATGCCGCCGCTGCACGAGACGCGTTTCCTTTCCAACGAAGCGGTGGCGCAGCTCGGCGGCAGGATCTCGCCGGATGAACTCGCGGCGCTCGCGCGCAAGCTCGGGCTCGAGATCACCTATCGGGAAACCATCGCCCTGCTCGGCCGCACGGTGATCCGCTTCCGCATCACCAGCGGCATGCCGGTGCGTGACGTGATCGCCGCCGCCGAGGCCGAGCTCGGCAAGAATTTCTCGTTCCAGCCGAGCTACGCCTATGAGCTGGTGCAGGACGTCGCGCAGGCTCCTTCGCCCGCCGACACCAGCCGCAGGGGCGACTCGGCGCAGTACATCGTCGAGAAGCTCGGGCTGGTCGAAGCGCACCTGATCGCCACCGGAAAGACCGTCAAGGTCGCGGTGATCGATTCGGAAATCGACTCCAAGCATCCCGACCTCGAGGGCGCGGTCACCGGCTCTTACGACGCGCTGCCCTCCGACGACCAGACCGCGCATCCGCACGGCACCGGCATGGCGGGCGCGATCGCCTCGCACAAGCGCCTGCTCGGCGTAGCTCCCGGCGCGCAGCTGCTCGCGATCCGCGCCTTCGGCGTCAACAGCGGCGGCGCGCAGGGCACCAGCCTGAACATCGTCAAGGGCCTGCAATGGGCGGTCGATCAGGGCGCGAAGGTCATCAACATGAGCTTTGCGGGCCCGCGCGATCCGATCCTGCAGCAGGCGATGAAGCGCCTCACCGATCAGGGCATCATCCTGATCGGCGCGGCCGGCAACGCGGGGCCGAAGTCGCCGCCGCTGTTCCCCGGTGCCGATCCGAACGTGATCGCGGTCTCGGCGACCGACATGGACGACAAGACCTACAAGAACGCCAATCGCGGCAAGTACGTCGCGATCGCGGCGCCCGGCGTGGACATCCTCGTGCCGGCGCCGGAGGGCGGCTATCAGCTCACCACCGGCACGTCGGTCGCGGCCGCGCACATCTCGGGCGTGGTGGCGCTGATGCTGGAGCGCAACAAGGAACTGCGGCCCTCCGAGGTGCGCAGCATCCTCTCGGCGACCGCGAAGAAGATTGGCGCGGCCACCGACGTCGGCGCGGGCCTGGTCGACCCGGTGCAGGCGCTGAGCAAGGCCGGGCCGAAGGTCACGCAGCTGCGCCGCTGAGCTGAGACAATCTGCATCGCATGAAAATGGGCAGGTCCGGTTGGCCTGCCCATTTTCTTTGTGTCTCGGCGTGGCTCAGTGGCGGCAAGCCTCGCTCAGATCAGCAGCAGGTGATCCTGATTGAAGCCGGTCAGCACGCTGGCGTTCGACATGTCGGCGATCTTGACGTCATTGACCCCGTTGAGCTGTCCGTCGCCCTCGGCGTCGAACCAGAGCGTCCCCGCGAAGCCCGGCGACACGTCGTCCAGCACGAAGATCGGCTGACTGGCGCCGCCCGCGTAGCTCGTTCCCGACACGTTTGTGACGAGGAAGTAGCTCGCATTGACGTGCCCGCTGTCATTGAAGTCGCCAGGCAACGCAACGCCGTTGAAGAAGCCGTCGTCGAACGCGAACTTGTCCGCCTCGCCGACCGAGAAGCCGGAGATGAGGTCCTGGCCGCTGATCGCGTTGCCGCCGTCGGAGCGTTGCTCGTAGACGAAGATGTCGGCACCGACCCCGCCGCTGAGATTGTCGGCTCCGGCGCCGCCGACGAGGCGGTCCGCGCCGCCGCTGCCGGTCAGGCTGTCGATCCCGGCGCCGCCGATCAGGATGTTGGCGTTGTTATCGCCGGTGATGATGTCGTCGCCCGAACCGCCCGTAACGTTCTCGATCCCGCCGAGCGTGTCGGTGCCGGCCTGATCGTCGATGACCGTCGCGGCGCCGCTCGCTAGCGTCACCGAGATGCCGTTCGTCGTTGCCGAGTAGTCGATGGTGTCGCCGCCGGCGCCGGTGATGGCGTTCACCGCGTCGTTGCCGTCACCATTGTAGGTATCTGCCACGCCATCCAGCGTGCCAGTGATGCGGTCATTTCCAGTGCCGCCGCTGACCGTGTCGCTGCCGGCACCGCCATTGAGAGTGTCACTGTCGGCACCGCCGTTGAGCGTATCGTTACCGGCCCCACCGTCGATGATGTCGTTGCCGGCCGTCATGTCGAAGGTGTCGTTGCCCGCGCCGCCAAGGACGTGATCGTCGTCGCCCGAGCCCGCCACGAACTTGTACTGGTCGGTGAAGTAATCGTCGAACACCGTGCCGGACATCGTCTGGCCGCCGGCATCGCCATCGCCGTAGAGGTAGATGCCGTTGCTGCTGGTGTTCAGGTACGAGTTCGTTGCACCGGCGACCGCGCCGAGATCGTCGGTCGTGTCGAACACGCCGTAGCCGATGCCAGCGTTCGCGCCGTCGAAGATGTTGCTGGCGATGACCGAGGTGTCGGCGAAGTCGTCACCGACCAAGCCGGTGTTATTGAAGAGGTTGCCGGTGACGTTGAACTCGGTCGTCGGGTTGAAGTATGTCGCCCAGTACCAGCCGGCAAAGCTGCTGTTGCTGAGCATCAGGCCGTCGACGCCGCCGCCGAACGGCGTGAGCACCCCCGCCATACCGCCGGTTCCGTCGCCCACGAACACTGAATTGGTGATCGTGACGTTGTCGCGGTCGACATAGACGCCGGCCGGAACGCCGCCGACATTGGCGCCATTCGTGATCTTGACGCCGTCGATCGTGACGCCGTCAGCGTGAACGTAGATCTGGCCCACAATGTCGGACTCGGAGATGCGTGTGCCGTTGTACGCGACGCCGTGGTTAGCGCCGGCGATCGTGATGTCCTTGTCGACCGTCACGTTCTCCGTGTAGGTCCCCGGCGCAAGCAAGATGGTGTCGCCATCCACGGCCGCCGCAACCGCCGCGCCGATTGACGCGTAGCCGCCGTTTCCGACCAGCAGGATGCGTCCCGCGCCCGCGCCGTCCACAATCTCGATGTCGGAGAGCGTGTCGGTGCCCTCCGCGCCGCCGTTGACGGTCCAGCCCGTCTGCGTACCGCCGAGGATCGGGTTGGTGTCTGTGACGACAGCGGTAATGTCGCTGGTCGCGATCGTCCCGCTATACAGCGCGGTGTCGGTCCCGGTTCCGTTGGCGCCAATCAGAAGATCGTTGCCGCCCTTGCCGGTCAGCGTGTTGCTGTCGTTGCCAACCATGCTGTCGAGCGCATGGCCTAGCAGCACATCGACCCCGGCCGTGCCGGTCAGCGTGTCGCCGCCGCGGCCGCCATCGACCAAGAAAACCGGCGTGCCGGCCTCGGTCGCGGTGTTGTTGGTCGCGGTCGCGTCGAAGCTCACCGTGGTAGTGAGGTTCTGGACGTTGAGGTCTTCGCTTGTATTGTTGAAGAAGTTGTCGTGGATCGCCGTCAGCGCCAGCGCCGCGGGCGCGCCGACGTAGTTCCCGCCGACCGCGATGCCGGTGCCGTCGGCCAGGAACGTATTGCCTGACACGTTCGTCGTCGCGTTGTTCAGCCCGTCCAGGTTCATGCCGGAGCGCACGTGATCGATCGTGTTGCCGGTGATGTCGAGCTGGCTGGTGCTGCCATCCGACCAGATGCCGCGATGCCAGTTGGAGCTGCCGAAGCTGGTCGTCTGGTCGCCGGTGATCAGGTTGTTCGCGATCGTCACATGACCGGAGACGGTCGTGTCCATGTTGATGGCACGGTCCTCGGCCGACCCGTTCGGGCCGGTCGAGTAGAACAGACTGTTCTTCACCGTCACGTCGGCGGCGGTGTTCTGGATGCGCACGCCGATGAACTGCGTACTGTTGTTGGTCGTGTTGTGCACCTCGATGCCGTCGATCGTCGCGCCGGCCGTGACAAACAACTGCCCTTCGATGATCGACTCTGCGCTGCGGCTGCCCATGCCTGCCGTGCCGGCATTGGCGCCGAGGATCGTGACCGCCTTGTTGACCGTCACGTCACCCACATAGGTGCCGTCGTCGAGGATGATGATGTCGCCGTTCGCCGCCTCGCCGTTCGCCGCGTTGCCGTCGAACAGCTGCGCGAGGGTGGTGTATTCCGAGCCGACCTCGTCATTGACCAGCCACACCGCCTTGTCGGTGAACTGCAGCTTGCCGGTGGTGTCGATGACGTCGCCCGCGCCGGTGTCGGTACCGCCGGTGACGGTCGCGGTCGTGCCGCTCCAGGCCACGCTATGACCCGCATAGGCGGTGGTGTAATTGGCGGTATCGAGCCCGCTGCCGCCGTGGACCGTGTCGCCGCCGTTGCCGCCGGTCAGCACGTCGTCGCCGCCGCCACCGTTGAGCGTGTCCGCCTGCGCGGTGCCGGTGAGGCTGTTCGCGCCGGCGTTGCCGGTGATGCCGAGGCCTGTCAGGACAGCCGACGCATCGATGTTTAACGCGGTCGTGCCCGCCGTATTCCCGCTGGCGTCGCTGATCGTGACGTTCTCCACTCCGGTGACGGCGCTGGAGAGCACGAGCGTGTCGTTCGCGGTGGTCGAGGTGAAGCGGATCGTGTCGATGTTGGCCCCGCCCTCGATCGTCTCGCCGACGGCAAAATCACTTGGCGATGCAATCAGGATGATGTCGTCGCCCGTGCCGCCGTCGATGTGGTCCGCGCCACCGCGGCCTTCGAGAATGTCGGCACCCGCGCCGCCGTTGAGCGTGTCGGCGGCCGACGCCCCGTAAATTTCATCGTCGCGGTTCGTTCCCGTGACGTTGAACGCGTCGGTCGCAGCCGCGAACGGCTGGAAGAACACGCTGAACGGCACGTCGGCATCGACCGCGTTGCTGGAGAAGTCGAACGCCCCGCCCGGATTGATGGTCGCCGATGGCGCCAGCGCATCGACGAACGGTGCGCCCGACGTGGCGTAGACATCCGCCGCATCGACGACCTGATGAATGTCGTTGTTGGTCACGATCACGCCGGTCGAGCTGATCGCCGCGATGCCGCCCGAGCCGTCCAGGGCCGGATTCACACCCGTGCCGGTGATGTGGTTGCCGTCGATCGTAACGTCGCGGTTGGTGAACGTGAGGATGGCGTAGCCGAACGCGTTGGTCGGAACGTTGTAGCCGATGCCCGTGACGGTGTTGCCGACGATCGAGCCGGTCGAGCCCGCGAGCTGGATGCCATTCTGCGCCGTCAGGCCCGTGAGTCCCTTCCCTGTCACCGTGTTGTCGTGGATCGAGGCGTTCGCGAACGAAACGACAATGCCGCCCTTCTGGAAGTCGGTAACCGTCGTGTGGCTGATCTCGATGGTCTTGAGAGTCCCTTTCTCGATGTCGCTCGGCGTGTTCGGCAAACTCGGCGACGGGTTGGAATTGCTGACAAAGATTCCGAGGTTGCGCTGGTTGCCGAAGCCCGCGTCGGACTCACGCACGTGCGTGACCGTGACGTGGTCGATCAGGCCGCCGGTGGCGTTGAGATAGCTGACGCCGGCCATGGTGGGATTGCTCGCCCCGACGACCGCGCCGCCCTTCAGCGCGCCGTCGACCGTGAGGGTCTTGACCTGCACGTTGTCGGCGCCGTCGACCGTGATGACGCCGTTGACGTTGCGGCCGTTCGAGGGCGCGATGCCGTTCGACACCAGCACGTTGGGAGCCTGGACGGTGACGCCCGCCTCGCTCTCGCCGACGATCTTCAGGCCGTCCTTGGTGGCGTCGATCGTGACCTGCTCGACGTAGAGGCCGTTGCGCACCTTGATGGTATCGCCCGAGCCGTCCGTGGCATTCACCGCGTCCTGGATATGGTCGAACGCCCCGATCAGGTGGTTGGCCGAGTCGAACAGCAGCACCGCCTTGGTGAGGTCGATGGTGCCGTTGCCGAACTGCAGCAGCTCCACGCCGTGCAGCGTGTCGTCGCCATCGGCGCCACCCGTCACCGTCACGTCGATGCCGTCGGCACCGCCTGCCGCGAACGGATCGAAGGTGATGGTGTAGCTGGAGCTCGAGCCTGAGAAGATCGCCTTGTCGGTCGTGCTGGCGTCGGAGGTCGGATTGCCGCCGTAGATCGTGTCGTTGCCGGTGCCGCCCGTGAAGGTGTCGGCGCCGTCGCCGCCCGTGAACATGTTCGCCGACGAATTGCCGGTGATCGTGTCGCCGAAGCCCGTGCCGATCACGTTCTCGACATTGGAGAACGTGTCCATGCCGGCATTCACGGTGTTCTGCGCGCTCGTGTTGGACAGATCGACCGTGATGCCGCCGGTGGTCTCGTGGCTGAAGTCGACGGTGTCGACCCCGAGGCCGCCTGCGAACGTATCGTTGCCACCGGCATTGCTCTCGATGAACGTGTCGTTGCCCGAGCCGCCGGTGAACTCAATGTGCTGGGTGCTGATCATGCCGCTGGCATCGACGGTTTCCGCCGTCGTGCCCGTGCTGCCGTTCACCACAATGCTGTTGACGTCGACGCCCGCTGCCGTGAAGTTGCCGACCAGCGTGATGGTCTCGCCACCGGACAGCGCGATGTTGACTTCCTCAACCTCGGTGACGGTGGCGGTATTGGTTGCCGGGGAGTCGTCCTGGCTGACCGTGAAGCTCGCGCCGCTCGCGGTGAGCGTCAGGTTGTGGCCGTTGGCCGCGACGTTGAGCGTGTCGTTGTCGGTGTGCGGTGCGCCGTTGTTGCCGCCGTCGATGGAGTCATTTCCATCGCCCGCGCGCCACGCGATCGTGTCATCGCCCGCATCGCCATTGATGGTATCGACGCCGAGCCGGCCCATGAGATCGTCGTTGCCGGCGCCGCCGGAGAAGTTGTCAGCGCCGTTCGAGCCGTGCAGCACGTCGGCGAATTGCGAGCCGGTCTCGGTGAACGCCGTGTTGGTCGTGAAGGTAGGTCCGCTCGCCACGAACTCCGGATCGAGGTAGATGCCGTTGCTCTGAATCTCGGTGAACGTGTTGCCGCTCATCACCGGATCGGAGCCAAGACCGACCGAGCCGTCGTAGGTGTAGGCATCGATGCCGTCGTAGAGGCCGTGACCCACAGTGCCAAAGGCGTTGTTGGAGACCGTCACAGAGACGCTGGAGGCGACGTCAGTCAGGTCGAGACCGACGGTCAGCGCGCTGACGTTGCCTGTCCCGTTGAAGGTGTTGCTGGCGATCGTGAGCGCGGCCGTCGGCTCATACACGATCAGGTCAGTCGAGGACCAGGTACCGCCCGTATAACCCACGCCGCCGAAGGTGTTGCCGTGTCCGGCGGCGCCGATGGTGCCGGACGAGCCGCCGATCTGCATCGCGTTCTGCGCGGTCAGATCGGTCGCGCCGATACCGGTGACCGTGTTGTCGCGCACATTGACGTTCGCGTTCCAGACCAGGATGCCGGTCTTCTGGAAGGTATCGATCGTCGAGCCGGTGATTGCGAGTGAGAGCTGCGTGCCCGTGCCGTTATCGGCGAAGATGCCCGAGCCATGCTGCAGTCCGAACAGCCCGCCGCCGGTCGAATTCGACGCGTGCTCGACATGCACGCCGCTGATCGCGCCCGACGCATGCAGATAAGCGATGCCGGTGATTTCGTCGCCGTTGCTGCCGGGCGTGGTGTCGCCCGCATAGCTGCCATCGACGGTCAGATTCGAAATCGTCACGCCGGTGACGTTCTTCACCGCGATGCCGGCGCGAACGTTATCGCCCCAATGATCCGAGACGCCATTGATGGCGAGCACCGCCGGCGACTTGACCGTGACGCCGGTCGCCGGGTTGCCGTCGGTATCCGCGCCGGTGATCGTCAGGCCGGCGAGCGTGCCGGCGGTGCCGTCGATCGCCACCTGCTCGGTATAGACGCCCTCGCGGATGCGGATCGTTTCGTTGATGCCGCCACTGCCGGCGGCCGCGTTCACGGCGCCCTGGATGGTGCCGAACGTGCCGATCAGCTTGCCGGTCGAGTCGAACAGCTGAACATTCTGCGTGAGATCAAGCGTGACATCGCTGAACAGCAGCACCTCGATGCCGGAGAGTGTGTCGTGCCCTTCGTTCGTTCCGGTGACCGTCGTTTCGGTGACATCGGTGACCGACGTCACGAAGCCGTCCGCGCTGGTCGTGACCACCGTGTAGTTCGCGCGCGCGTCGTCGTAGGTCGCGGTGTCCTTGCCGGCATCCGCGCCCGCCAGCAGGCCGCCATAGAGCGCGTCGTTGCCGCCGCCGCCATGCAGCGCGTCGTCGCCGCCATCGCCGGCGATCTGGTCGTTGTCCGGGCCGCCGTCGAGCAGCGTGTCGCCAAGGTCCGAGCCATAGACGATGTCGTTACCCGCACCGCCGTGGAACGTGAGCGGGCCGGTGCTCAAGCCGTGGTCGCCGAAGTTGTCGCCGCCCTTGAACTTGTCGCTGAACACGGTTCCGCTGACGGTCTGCGTACCCGCGGCATTCGGATAGATGCTGACCGGCTGCGAATTATTGTCGAACGTGTTGTCGGCCAACACGAAGGTCGACACGTCGGTGTCGACGAACGGCAGCGCCGCGACCTGGCTGCCGACCATGTTCGAGAAGGCATTGCCGGTGATGATCATCGAGACGGATTCGGTGAGCACACCGTTTCCATCGTGATCGAACACGTTGGTGCCGATCGTTCCCGATCCGCCCGCCGTGATGTAGGCGCCCTCCTCCCAATGCACGACCGCGTTGTGATTGAAGTCGAGACCGGTGACCGATCCCGTGGTGCTGAACGGCCGCACGTCGCCGAGGCCGGTGCCGTCGAGCAGCGAGTTGGTGATCGTCACATTGGCGGCGTTGATGAAGACGCCGTTGTCGACGTCGGTGCCATCGATCGCCGACGTGTCGTAGATGCCGGCGATCTTCACGCCGTCGATGGTGGCGCCGCTGTGCGAGACGCGCACGCCGCCGGTAAGGACCGATTCCGCCCCTCGTATGCCCGCGCCGGACGTTCCTGAGTTCGCGCCCGCGATGGTCACGTCCTTGGTGACGTCGACGAATTCGCTGTAGGCGCCGGCCGCGAGGCGGATCGTGTAGCCGTCGGCGCCCGCGTTGACCGCGTCCTGGATGTGATCGAACGTGCCGATCAGCTTGTTCGCGCCGTCGAATAGCTGCACGCGCTTGGTGAGGTCGAGCGTGACGTTGCTGAATGCGAGGCGCTCGATGCTGATGAGGGTGTCGGTGCCCTCGGCCACCAGGCCCGCCGGACCGGTCTCCTGCACCTGCGAGGCGCCGGTGACGAAGCCGTGCGCGTCCGTCGTGTAGGTGACGGCGTAGTTCGAATAGGCGTCGTCGTATTTCGCCGTATCGATGCCCGCGCCGCCGGTCAACTGGTCGTTCGCGCCCTTGCCGGCGAGCGTGTTGTCGCCCGCGTTTCCGGTGATGATGTTGGCGAGGTCATTGCCCGTGCCGTCGATGTTGTTGTGGACGTCGCTCGAAACGTTGTCGAAGTAGAAGCCCTTGTTCTGACCGCCGGCGCCGTCATTCGGCGCGCCGTTCGCGCTCGGGCGGAAGAACACACGGTCGGTTTGGTTGGCTTCCGCGTTTTGCGCGTGCGTCGCGGCCGGGAATACGGGCGCCGCGAGATCGCGATAATTTTCGAACGTCGTCGTTGTGCCGATGTAATGGCCGTCGAGGTAAATGTTGATGATATCGTTGTCCAGACCATCGACGTATTGCAGGCGCATTTCGAGCGTGTGCGTCACCGTCGGATCGACATCCGACACGAGTTCACGCCAATCATTCGGGTATGTGCCCGGATTGTCGAAGTCACCGTCGATGTTGTTCGGCTCGGCGACCGCGATACGGATTCCACCATTGACCGACTCAAGCACCATGAAGTTGTTGCGATCGGTGCCGTCCGCCTTGCCGAAATCGACTTCGAGGCGCGAGCCGTCCGGGGTCGGATCGACCGGCTTGAACACGAATTTGATCGACTGGCCGTTGAAGTCGGCCGAGGTCTGCGGCTCGCCCGCCGTCGCGCTCAATTCGGGCGAATACGGGCCGGCGAAGTCCGGAATGCCCGGATCGCTCGACATCCGGAACATCTTGTTTCCGCTGACGAGTTCGACCGTCTGATCGCGCGACGCGTTCGGGCCGTTTACGGTCCAGCCGTGCTCGCCATCGGTGATCGGACCGATATCGAAGTTCTCGAAGTCCTGCGTGTCGGAGACGCCGTTGTCGAGCAACGTCAGGTTCTCGACATTGGCGTCGAGCGTGTAGCTCTCGATCGCGCGGACCTCGTCGGTACCCTGGCCGCTGTTCTCCTGAACGTCGTCCGACATGTGCGCGTAGTAAACGTCGTCGTTCGCGCCGCCGCGCAGCGTGTCGTCGCCCGTGCCAATGAGCGTGTCGTTGCCGCCAAGGCCGGTGAGCACGTTCACGCCCGTGCCGCCGGTCAGCGTGTCGGCGAGGCTCGTACCGGTCGCGTTCTCGATGCTGGTGAGCGTGTCGGTATTGCCGAACGTATCGGCCGCGGTGTTGAGGCCGAGATCGACGGTCACGCCGTTGGTGCCGCTTTCGAGCGAATAGTCGGCCGTGTCGATGCCGAGACCGCCGATGAGGGAGTCGGCGCCCGCATTGCCGGCGAGCGAGTCGTCGCCGCCGCCGCCGCTAAGCATGTTGGCCACGGAGGAGCCGACCAGCACGTCGTGCTGCCCCGAGCCGATCGCGTTCTCGACGCCGATCAGCGTGTCGCTGCCGACACCCGTGCCGCCGATATCGGTCGCCGACTGATTGCCGAGATGGACCGAAACGCCGCCGCCGGTGACGGCGCTGTAGTCAACGGTGTCGCCGGTCGTGTTGGTGCCGCCGTCGAAGCGGTCGCTGCTGCCGATGCTGTTGCTGATGAAGGTGTCGTTGCCGGCCCCGCCGGTGAAATCGACACCCACGCGCGACGCATCGAGCGGTCCGGTATCGACCGCATTCAGCATGCCCGAAGCATCGACCGTGTCGTTGCCGGTGCCGCCCACGACCGTGATGGTGGAGGTCGAAACGCCGGTGCCTTGCAGATCGCCGGTGATGACGACGTTGTCGCCGCCATTGCCGGTCTGGATGTTGATCTCTTCGACCGCGGTCGTCGCGACTTCGTAGTTCGCGAGGGTGGCCGCGACCGTGCTGGCCGGGCTCGTCCCGGCGAGGATGTTGATTCCGAGCTGCGTGCCCGAAATGGCGTTGACGTTGAACGTCTCGGCGCCGGCGGTTCCGAACACCACCTCGGTATCCGTGCCCAAGCCGCCGTCGACCGTGTGCTTGGCGCCCGGCAGCGTGTCGTAGACAATCAGATCGTTGCCGCCGCCGGCTTCGATCGCGTCCGTGCCGGTAAGGGTGCGGATCGCATCGTTTGAGCCCGACCCAATAATGTGATCGTTGGTGGGCACGCCGAGGATCAGATCGGCGCCCGGCAGTTGGAACGTGGTCTGCCAGCCGTAGGTGCCGGCCAGCGTCACATCGGTGAGGTCGAGCGTGCTGGTCGTGCCGGACGGCGCGAACGGCCCACCGGTCGACTTCGGCTCGACGTAGAGGCCGGTCCAGCCCGCCGTCGAAGCCGCGTTGCCGATCGTCGTCGCGGCGAAGCTCAGGCCGGAAAGGTTATTGTAGCCCTGGATGTAGACGAGCGCGTTGTCGTAGTGGCCGCTCACCGATACGTCGCTGAACGACACGTTGCCGATCGCGTTCGCGATCGCATCGTCGCTGTCGTGGAAGCCGGCGAACTGGATGCCGTAGTCCGCGGTCGTGGCGGGGAGGCCGCTTGTCGTGCCGGTGACCGTCACGTGGTCGAGCGAGGCAGCGCCGGTGTATTCGAAGAACAGGATGTCGCCCGAGCCGCCCGAATTGGCGTTGCCGCCGTTACCCGAGAAGGTCGAATGGTCGACCGCGACGTTGACCGTCGTGCCGCCGCCGTTCACCAGGAACCCGGTCTGTTCGAAGCCGGAAACCGACACGCCGCTGACTTGCAGGTTTGTGCTCGCGTTGACCCCGTAGGTCCCGGCGAAGCGGATGCCGTAGTCGGCGGTCGGGCCCGCGCCATCGTCGGACAGCGCGAGGTTCTCGAAGCGCACCAGGCCCGCGGCCGAGCCGGACACCACGAACAGGTCGACGCCGTCGGTCGCGTGGATGATCTGCTGGGCGCCGATGCCCTTGATGGTCATGGCGCGCGTGACGTTGATCGCGCCTTCGTCGTAGTCGGCAGGCGGAGTCGTGCCGTGGCCGATCTCGACCACCGTCATGCCGCCTGCCAGGTTCGCCTTCGCAACCGCGGCCGCGACCGTCGTGAAAGTGCCGATCAGATAGCCGTCTTCGATCACCCACACCGGATTCTCGGCATTGAGGATGCTTGTCGCGGTGCCGTTGTCGAAGATCATGTTCTCGACATCGGTCAGCGTGTCGGTCGCCAGCACCGTGCCGCTCGGCCCGAGATCCGGGTCGAAATACTGCACCGTGAAGTCGTCGCCATCGACGCCTGTGGCGAGCACGCGGAAATACGGCGTACCGGGCGTGCTGGGCCCGAGCGTGCCATTGAACGCGACGGTGTCGCCCGCGACCTCCGGATTGGCGAGTGTCCCCTCGCCCGCGCTGTAGCTGTTCGAGGTGGACGCCTCGTCGACGATAGTATCGTCGTACTTGGTGCCGACGACATTCTCGATGCCGCTCAGCGTATCGGTATTGCCATAGGTATCGGTCGCGCTGCCCGCGGCGACCGCCGGACTGTTGACGATGTGGCTCGGATCGTAGATCGAGTCGGCGGAGTCGAGGTCGTAGGCCGCTCCCGACAGGTTGACGGCGACGCCATGCGTGCCGGTCTCGGAGACCTCGCCGGAATCGAGCTCCTTGGCGTAATTGACGGTGTCGCCCGCCGCGGTGTTGCTGCCGCCGATCAACGTGTCGGCACCCTTGCCGCCGCTCAGCGTATCGTTGCCGTCCGCGCCATTGATGGTGTCGTTGAAGCGGCCGCCGACGAAGGTCCCGTTGCCGGATCCGTCGAGGACATCGGCCGCGATGTTCACATCGTGTGTGACGGTATTCGACCAGACATTGTCATGATCCTGCACGCGGACGGAAATCGTGCGCGTATCGTCCAACGCGATGGCGAGCGTGAAGTCGCCGATCTGGTCGATGTAATCGATTTGCTTGAGGACCTGCGTTGCCTGCGACGCCGTGATCGGCGTCGGGAAACTCACGGTCAGCGTGCCGTGGTTGCCATTGTCGACGAAGCTCGCCGAACCACCGAACAGCGACAGGGCGAAATCGCCGAGCGCGTTGAGCTGTGCGCGCTCGCCGGTCGATCCAGTGCCGTCCTGGTAGCCGCTCGAAATGTCGACTTCGATCGTCTTGATCTTGCTCTCTTCGTCGGTGACCGCCGCGGTCGCCGCCGCAACCGCGATGCCGACCGGCGAAGACGAGGCGGTCTCGAGCGCCGCCAGCGGCGACCCGAGCGACAGCGTCGGGGCTTCGTTCACGCCATTGATGATGATCTGGGCGGCATCGCCTGCGGTCATCGCCGGGGAGCCGTTATCGCTCACCTGATAGCTAAAGAGGACTTGCGCGGTCTCGCCGTTGCCGAGGTAGTCGTAGGAGGCCCCTTGAGTCAGCGTCACATCGCCGTTCGCCGCAACCGACAGGGTCGCGCCGTTCGCAAGGGTCGCGGTGCTGCCGACACTGAAGGTGCCCGTGCCGCCCACGATGACGGTGAATGACGTGACTTGCAGGTTCGGACCGTCGATATCGGTGTCGTTCGCCAACACGTTGCCGACGTTGGCCGGACCGTTTTCCGCGACCGTGAACGGATCGAAGTTGGTCTGCGGCGCATCGTTCACCGGCGTGACGTCGATCGCGACGTTCACCGCGGCGGACTCCGTCCCCGAACCGTCCTTGGCGGTGTACGTGAAGGCGCCGTCGATGGTGCTGTTCGGCGTCGGCGTGAAGGTCAGCGTGCCGTCCGCATTCACGTGCACCGAGCCGCCGGTCACCGTGACGTTGTTGCCGACCGAAACCGGCGCTCCGTTGATCCGCGCGACCGCCAGAGGCAATGGACCATCCACGTCGGTATCGTTGCCGAGGACTGCGAGCACCAGTGGCGTGTCTTCCGCGGTCGTGTAGCTTGTATCGGCGGCCGCGACCGGCGCGTCGTTCTGCCCGTTGATGACGATGCGGACATTGGCGTTGGCGGTCGTCGGCGCTCCGGGGCCGCTGCCGCTGCCGGCCGGATCGCCGGTATCGAGCAGGCGATACTGGATCGTCAGTTCGTCCTGCTGGCCGGCACCGAGCGATTCAAACGCGCCATTCTGCGCCAGCGTCACGTTGCCGCTGGAATCGACCGTGACCTGCGCGCCATTGGCGAAGGTCAGCGTGGCGGAGCCGCCATTCGGCACGCTGGTGAAGCTGCCGCTGCCGGGGATGCGAATGCCGTTGACGGTGAGGTTTGCGAGCGGCGTCTCGACGTCGCTGTCGACGCCATTGCCGTTGTTGCCCGTGATGACATTGCCGACCGATGCCGCGCCGTTCTCGTTGACGCTGAATGCGTCCTGCGTCGGGCTTGGCGCATCGTTGACCGGCGTGACGTTGATGGTGACCGCGGCGCTGTTCGACAGCGCGCCGTTGCCGTCCTTCGCCACGTAACTGAACGAGCCAACGTTATTCCCCGCCAGGTTTGAGGCGGGCGTGAACGTGAGAGCGCCCGCCGTGCTGACAGCCAGCGACCCGCCGGTCACCGCAAGGGTGTAGCTGTTGCCGGCGACGATCGTCGTCGTGCCGCTGGTCCCGGTGATCGAATCGAGCGCCAGCGGCCCAGGGCCGTCGACATCGGTGTCGTTGCCGAGAACGTTGATCGCCGTCGGCGTGTCTTCGATGACCGTGATCGTGTTCGGGTTGGCGACCGGCGCATCGTTCACGCCCGTGACCAGAATCTGCGCCGTGGCGCTCGATTGCGCGCCGGCGGAGTCGGCCATCGTGTAGTTGATCAGCTGGGTGCTTGATTGACCGTTGTTCAAGCCGTTGAACACACCGGCCTGAGTGAACGAGACATCGCCGTTGGCGGCGACATTGACCGAAAGGCCGCTGCCGAGCGTGATCGCATCGCCGGCATTGTGCGTGACCCCGGCGAACGTGAACGTCGACACCGTCTTGGTGTCGGCCGCGTCAACGTCGCTATCGTTGGTCAGGACGTTGAATCCGGCCGGACCCGCGGTGTCCTCCGCGACGGTCGCGAAATCGAAGTTGGCGACCGGCGCGTCGTTCGTGCCATGAACGCTGACATTGAGCGTGGTGGTGGCGAACGAGCCGTGCCCGTCGCCGACGGTGTAGTTGAACGTGTCGATGAGCGCCGGTGAGCCGGTGTTGAGCTGCTGCACCGCCGTCAGGCCGTTGTTCAGGGTGTATTGCGCGTTTCCGGCCGTATCGATGGTCAGCGTGCCGTACGTGCCGGCAACCGCCATGCCGACGTTTCCGCCGAGCCCGTTCACGGCCGTCACCGTGTGCGTATCGCCGCTGTCGGCGTCGGTCACGGCGTCGAGCACGTTGCCGGACGTGACGGTGATCAGATCCTCGGTGACGTCCGCCGTCAGCGTCGGCGGGCTGTTCACGGGATCGTTGCTGCCGTGGACCGTTACGGTGAGTGTCGCTGTCGCGCCTGCATTCGGCGTGACGCCATCCGTGACGGTGTAGGTGAAAGTATCCGTCGCCGTCGCAGTAGCGCCGAGCGACTGCACCGACGGCAAGGCGTTGTTGAGCGTGTAGGTATAGGATCCGTTGGCGTTGACGACGAGCGTGCCGTAAGTGCCGGCGACGCTTGCGCCGACGTTGCCCGCGCCGCCGTTCACCGCCGACACCGTGATCGGATTGCCGTTGATGTCGCTGTCGGCCGTCGCGTCGGTGATCACATTGCCGGACGCAAAGGTCTGCGTCCCCGCCGTGCCGCCGTCGTTGTCGACGTCCTCGGTGACGCTCGCCGTGTTCGGTGTCGCGACCGGCGGAGTATCCACCACCAGCTGATCGTGCACGGTCGCTGCCAGCGCGCCGGTTGCCGCATCGGTCGCGGTGAGCTGGATATCGAAGTGCTTGCCGGCCAGGTTGTCGCCGAACGCCGCTTGCAGGAAGGCGAAGCCGATGTTGACCGAGTTCTGCGACAGCCCCGGGCTGGCCGCCGCCGCCCCGGTCTCTTCGTCGCCGAAGCCGGTATTTGCGGGACCGCCGCGCAATTGCCACGGCGTGTTGGTGGCCGACAGGTGCTGCAGATCATAGATCTGCGTGTGCCCCTCGCCGTCCGAGATCGTGATCGTGAAGTTGTAGTCGGCCAGCGTCTTGCCGCTGCTGCCCGACGCATCGGTGTTGACGGAGTAATCGAAGCTCCATGCCACCCGGTTCGCTTGCGCCGCGGGGACGTGGTGCGCGGCATCGATCGCCTGCGTGGCGAGCGGCACCAGATAGTGCGCGGTGCCGTCGGCGTCCCGGCTGAGCGGCTGGAGGTCATCGCCGGTGCGATAGTGGACCTTCAGGCCAAGCTCGAGCCCGCCTGCGTGGTTCTCCGACACGTTGTAGCTGGCGCCGGTATTGCCGGTGCCGACGAAAATGTTGCCGCTGCCGTCGAGCGAGCCGGCATCGAGCGTGCGGTAGCCCTGCTCGGTGACCTCAACGGTCAGCGTCGAGGTGGCGGTGGCCCCCTGCCCGTCCGAGACCGTGTAGCTGAAGCTGTCGGTGCCGTAGTCCGGCGGCGTCGCCGGCAGCGCCGTGTAGGTGTAGGCGCCCGTGGCCTTGTTCAGCACCAGTGTGCCGTGGTCGCCCACGACGGTGAACGTGGTTCCGTTGTCGGTCGCCCCCGTCATCGCGGACACGCTCAGGGTGCCGCCGTCGACATCAGTGTCGTTCGCGAGCACGCCGTGCGCCGCGTCGACCGCAAGCGAGGTGCCGGCGATCACGGCTTGCGGCGCAACGTCGGCGACCGCGACCGGATTGTCGTTCTGCGCCAGCACCGTAATGGTGAAGTTCTGCGGATCGCTGTGGGCGCCATGCGGATCGACGACGCGATACGTGAACGCGACCGGGCCATTGAAATTGCCAACCGGCACGAACGAGAACGTGCCGTCCGTGTTGAGCGTGAGCGTTCCTTCGGTCGCGGTGTTGGGACCGGTCACCAGCTGGTAGGTGAGCGTTAGCGTCGCGTCGTCGACGTCCGAGCCTGCCGGAACGCTGCCGATGATAGTGTTGTCTTCGTTGCCCGAGGCGGTGTTGCCCGCTCCCGCAGCGGCCGGCGCATCGTTGACCGCCGTGACATGGATCGTGACGGTCTGCGGCGCCGAGTTCACCGTGCCGTCGTTCGCGCGGAACTGGAACGTGGCATCGCCGCTGAAGTTCGCGGCCGGCGTGAACGTGAAAGCGCCACTTGGGCTCACCGTCGCGACGCCGTTGGTGGCGGAGCCCGCGACAAGCGAGAACGTCAGGCCGTCGCCATCGACGTCGGTCCCGGCGACCGAGCCGGCGAGCGGGGTATCCTCGTTGATCGTGAAGGTCGCGGCCGTGCCGACCGGCGCGTCATTGGTGTTTGCGACGGACAGGCTGAACGCGCGCGTCAGCGATCCGCCGTGGCCGTCGTTCGCCGTGACGGAGATCGAGTGGCTGCCGACATCGGCATTGGTCGGCGTGCCCGAGATCGTCGAGCCTGCGAATGTCAAACCGGCCGGAAGGCCCGCAACCGAATAGGTCAGGGTATCTGCCGAAGGCACGCTGTCGATATCGGTGAACAGCGTTGAGACGTTGAAGCTGTAGGCTGTGTCCTCGGTGGCGTTGGGGACCACCGTGGCGGTCGCGGCCGGCGCGTCGTTGGTGCCGTAGACCGTGACGACGAGATTTGCGGAGTTGACCAGACTTCCGTCGGTGACCGTGTAGGTGAAGGTCTCGGTGGGAGCGGCGCCGGTGGCCAAGTGCTGACCGGCAGTCTGCTGGGCAACCGTAACGCCGAGTGTGTAGGTATAGTTACCGGTGGCCTTCGTAACGACGAGCCGTCCATAGGTGCCGTCGATTGTAAAAGTCGCGCCGCCATCGGTCGCACCCGCCACGTTCGAAACACTGAGCAGTGACGGATCACCGCTGTACTGATCGTTTGCAATCAGGTTGCCCGTAGGTGCGGTGACCACATCCTCAACAGCGGTCGCCGCATCGTTGATCGCTGCCAACGCGCCCGTATTGATGCTGGTCGGAGCCGTTCCGTCGATGTAGAGGTCCGACCCATTCGTGTGGTGATAATGAACGAAGATGTGACCCGGCAGTTGACCGTTCGTGTGGTTCGTTTCGAGTTGCGACCAGCCAGTCCCGCTGACGTTGATCTGATCGTCGCTGCCGGCGACGACGTAGAGCAAGTTGGTCGTTGAATTGATCTGCGCGATGTCACCGGGCGCGATATTGAGCACCGCGTTCGCGGCGCCTTCGAGCGAAATCGCCTCGACATCCGTGATCTTGGAGACCTGCGCCGAAAGATCGAACGTCTGCCCGTCCAACGCCGAAGTCAGGACGATCTTGTCGAAGCCGCCATTGCCGTCGATCGCGATGAAATTGGTATCCGGCAGGAAGATCTGATCGTTGCCGCCACCGCCCTTGAGCGTATCGGCACCACCCTCACCCTTGATGACGAGGTTGTAGCCCGTCACGCCTGAGCCATCGATGCTGTCGACAGCGCTCGTCCCGTCGACCTCAAGGCTTCCGCTGTTTGACAGGGTATTCGCGAGCGCGATCGAGCCACCAGCCGCGAGCTGCACAATTTCCATCTGGGTGACATTGGCAAGGTCGGCTGCCGTCACCGTGCCGTTGTCCGTTACGACCAGGAAGTCGGTGCCGGCCCCGTTGCCGCCCGCCAGCGTATCGCCGTTGAGGTTGGCGGCGGCAAACTGGAAGAAGTCCGAACCGGTGCCGCCCGTATAAGTCTTGTTCCCGTTGGCTATGGCGTTGAAGACGACGCGCCCGCCAAGCGTCGCCGCGCTGGCATCGATGGTGTTGGTGCCGCCGTCGTCGTAGACGACGAACACAGCGTTGTCGGAACTCGCGACAACACCGCCGTTCAGCGTGATCGTATTGCCGCCGAGCGTCAGGAAAAGTTCGTCCACGCCGGTGAAGTTCGTGAACGCGGCCGCGCCGACAGTGCCTGCGGTGGTGAACTGAAGCACGTCGAAGCCTGTGCCGCCCGCGAACGTATCGCCGGAGGTCAGGCCCGCCGCGGTGAACAGAGCCACATCGCTGCCGCCGCCGCCGGTGAAACTGTCGTTGCCACCGTTGGACTGGAACACGATGCGATTCGAGGCGACCGCGCTTCCGCCGATCGTGTCGTTGCCCGACCCGCTATCGAGGATGACGAGCACGCCATTGTCGGTGCCGGCGACCATCGCGTTGGTGAGCGTGACGTTGGTGCCGCCGGCATTGAGGATCAGTTCGTCAATGCCGGTGACGCTGGTGAGAGCACCGGCGGCGACGGTTCCGGCAGTGTCGAACTCGATGATGTCGTAGTTGGCTCCGCCGGTGACGTGATCGCCCGACGTCAGTTGATCGGCATGAAACGACAGATAGTCGCTGCCGTTGCCGCCGGTGAAGGTCTCGTTGCCGGTGCTGGTGAAGAATGCGATGCGCTTGCTATTGGTAATGCCGCTGGCATCGACCGTATCGTTGCCGGTTCCATCGACGATCGACATGACGCCGTTGTCGGCGCCCGCCACGAACGCGTTCGACAGCGCGATGCTATTGCCGGCGTTGCTGAGCAGCACTTCCTCGATACTGGTGATGCTTGCCAGCGCTGCGGCGCCGATGGTTCCGCCGGTGCTGAATGCCAGGAAATCGAAGCCGTTGCCACCGTTGACGGAATCGGCCGCGGTGAGCTCCGCGGCCGTGAATTCAACGTAATCGTTGCCGTTCCCGCCGGTGAAGCTATCGGTACCGCTGCCCGCGTAGAACGCGATCCGCATCCCGTTGTTCACGCCCGACGCATCGACCGAGTCGTTCCCGGTGCCGCCGATGACCGAGAAGATGCCGGCGCTCGAGTTCGCAACCAGACCGTTGGTCAGCGCGACGCTGTTGCCCGCGCTTGCGAGGTTGAGCAGTTCAAACCGAGTGACACCCGCAAACTGCGCGGCGGCGATCGTCCCGCCCGCGGTGATTGTGAGTATGTCGAAAAACGAGCCGGTGGCTCCGCCAGTAACCGTATCGACGGACTGTAGAGTAGTTGATGTTAGAAAGACTGTATTATTTTCGCCTGAGTTTCCTGTGAAATTGTCCGTGCCGACAGTCAGAGTAAATACGCTCATGCCACTGTACCCCCTGTTCGGTGACATACTTCGTCACCGTGCCAACACAACTTCAATCGCACGCAAAATTCTGCTGCAAGTCGTTGTTTCGACTTGCCAAAACTTCGGCGATATTCGGCTGTGTCCCTGTTTACGCTTTGTTAGCTAATTTTTTTCGACTATCGATTTTGTATATGTAAAGAGTCAAGATCAATTTTGACGAGCGTGTGGGAACTCGTAAGACAATCTTAACGTTGCGCGAGTGCCCCTAGGTCTTGGGCGCTCAGCGTCCGTATTTCCGGTCTATTGCCTTGATCTCATTGCGGATTTGCTGGTTCTCGCGCTGGTACTGCTGCATCGTTCGCTGATGCTCGGCGCGCGAGCGATCCGCGTCAGCGGTGCTCGCGGACGGAACGCTGTAGCCCCCGCCTCCCGACGAGGACGTGCCCGATGAAGAAGAAGAAGACGAACTCGACTCGTTGAACGTCTTCATCGCCTCGGCATGATCGCGTTGCGCCTGCGCCCGCTTCGCCTGCAGAACGTTATCGGCCTCCCTGGACGCGTATTGTTCCAACGCGTGGCAGACCTGCCCCCAATGCGCGTTCGGGATCTGTCCGGTGCGCTGGCGGTGATCGTCCCAGCTTGCGGCAACGCGCAGGAAGAGGCGCGCGCGTTCCTGCGAAACCGGGCCGGCCATCGCGGGAAGGTCCTTGCCGCCGACATCGCCGCGGCTGCCCCACAGGATGTAGGCGGCACGCCTGGCGTAGCCCTCCTGCTGCACACGCGTTGAATCGCCGGTGCGCGTCTGGATCAGCTCCATGCGGGCAACGCATTCGGCGAGCGCCGACCACAGCGGGCGCGAGCCGAATTCGGCGGACACCGCTGACGGCGCGATCAAGCCTGCCGTCATGTTGACGCGCAGATCGCGTGCGTTGACGCCGCCAGCCGTTATGCCGGCGTCCGGCACGACGACTTTCGCGGTCGGTGGCGGCGGTTGCGCCGGCGCAGCTATCGGCTGCACCACCGACGGCTTGATCGCGGGAGGCATCGCTCCGAACTGCGGCGGCTTGGGCGCTTCGGCGGCGATCTTGCGCATCGCCTCGTCGTGCACGGCGGTGAGCTTTTGCTGATCGGCGGGCGATGCCGCTTGGCGCCGTCCGTTCTGCACGTCGTACCAGTCGCGCGTGAGCTGACAGAACGCGAGCCGCTCGCCGTGCCGCTTCTTCATGGTCTCGACGCCAAGCTTGGTCGTGTCGGCGGGCAGGAACTGCATCGCGCCCGAGCGGATTTTCGCGATCTCCCCGTCGACATCGAGCGCGGACGCCTTCGCGTCGGCCTTCTGGCGGTAGGCGATGACATCGGCTGCACGCGCGCGATAGTCCGCAATCAGCTTCTCGATCTCGTCCTTCGGGATCGGAAGCGCGCGGCCTTCATCGCGTGCCGCCGTCAACTCTCCAGCGCAATCAGAAAGCGTGCCCAGAACGGCACCTTCTCGCTGACGAGATCGTAGTGCGGCTCGACCGCCGCGGTCGCGGCACTGCGCGCCTTGGCGAGGAATGCCGGATCGGGATCGATCTTCTTGTCCGCGAGCGCGGGCGAAACGAGCGCAAGACCAAGAAAGATCAAAAGAAAGATCAAAGGGTATCCACGCATCCGCCCTGCCCCCCGATTCAACCAAAAACACTGTGCGGACCCATGCAACCATGGTCAAGCTGCCGCCCGCCCGGCGGGCATCCGCACGAGCCGCGGCTTTGCTATACAATGAGGACAGCGGCACGAGACCGCGACGGGAGGCGACCCATGGACGCGATCAAGCGCCGGACGTTTCTGGCGGGCGCGGGAGCTTTGGTGGCATCAGGCATGACGGCTCAGGCGCAACACAATGTTCCGAATTCCAGCGGCAGCGAAGCGCCGAAGCTCAAAGCCCCGGCGAACGCCTGCGACTGCCACATGCACATTTATGACGGCGAGCGCTTCCCGCCCGCGCGGCCGGGACCGCAATCGCGCATGCAGGCGAACGCTGCGGTCGCCGAGTATCGCCTGCTGCAACAGCGCAACGGCACGACGCGCACCGTGATCGTGACGCCGGCCGCTTACGTGACGGACAACCGCGTCACGCTCGACGGAATCGAGCAACTGGGGCGCGCCAATACGCGCGGCGTCGCGGTGGTGCATCCGAGCGTCACCGACACGGAGCTAAAGACGCTCGCCGATGGTGGCATCTGCGGCATCCGCTTCACGGTGTTCGATCCGCGCTCCGCGGCGGTGTCGATCGACATGATCGCGCCGCTCGCCAAGCGAGTCGCCGATCTCGGCTGGCACATCCAGATCCACATGCGCGGCGACCAGATCGTCGAGCTCTCAGCCCTGCTCGAAGGCCTGCCGACGCAGGTGGTGTTCGATCATAAGGGACGCCTGCCGCAGCCGGCCCCGCTGGAGCACGCCGCCTTCGGCATCATCCGCCGCATGATGGACAGGGGCAAAA
The DNA here is from genome assembly GCA_034669145.1 of Hyphomicrobiales bacterium. Classification (GTDB taxonomy): domain Bacteria; phylum Pseudomonadota; class Alphaproteobacteria; order Rhizobiales; family Xanthobacteraceae; genus PALSA-894. The sequence continues at coordinate 19,173 of JAXDNY010000223.1, read as the reverse complement.
CCTGGATGAAGCTGTCGGGCGCGTACATGGATACGAACGTCGGCGCACCGTCGTATTCGGACAAGCTCAGCGTTGCGCAGGCCTACATCAAGGCCGCGCCCGAACGGGTGGTGTGGGGCTCGGACTGGCCGCATCCGACCGAAAAGCCCGAGCACAAGCCGAACGACGCGACGCTGTTCGACCTGCTTGCCGACTGGGCGCCAGACGCCGCGCAACGCCAGCGCATTCTGGTGAGCAATCCGGAAGCGCTCTACGGGTTCGCCAAGACGAGCGCATGAGCCAAATCAAAAAAACGGAGGGAACGATGCTGAGGATTGCAATCACCACATGCGCGGCCGTCATGTTCGCTGCCGCCGCCGCCGCGCAGCCCGCCGTGCAGCCGCCGATGGCGCCGCCGCCACTGATCGACTGGGCCAAGGTCGAGATCAAGGCGACCGATCTCGGCAACAAGACCTGGATGCTCACCGGCGCGGGCGGGAACATCACGGTCGCGGTCGGCAGCGATGCGATCGTCATGGTGGACGGCCAGTACGCGCCGCTCTCCGACAAGATCAAGGCGGCGATCAAGGAGATTTCGCCGCTGCCGATCCGTTACATGATCAATACGCACTATCATGGCGATCACACCGGCGGGAACGAGAACTTCGCCAAGGACGGCGTGACGGTCGTCGGGCATGACAACATCCGCGTGCGGCTCGCAGCCGGCACGATTAACGCCATGACCGGCGCGAAGGCCGCGCCGCGTTCCGGGGATGCGTTGCCAAAGGAGACGTACGTCGGCGGCTCGTTCGCGCTCGAAGCCGGCGGCCGCAAGGCGCAGCTCACGCATGTTTCCAACGCGCACACCGACGGCGACACCTGGGTGCATTTCGCCGACGCGAACGTGCTGTCGACCGGCGACACGTTCAACAATCTCAAGCGCTACCAGAACATCGACTACATGAACGGCGGCGACGTCCGCGGCATGATCCGCGCGCTCGACGCCTACATCAAGGCGTCGAACGATACGACCAAGATCGTGCCCGGCCACGGCCCGCTCGCCACCAAGGCGGACCTCACGGTGTTCCGCGACATGCTGGTCACCTCGCACGACCGCATCAAGAAGCTTGTCGACGAAGGCAAGAGCGAGGACGAGGTGATCGCCGCAAGGCCGCTCGCCGATCTCGACGCGACGTGGGCCAACAATCCGGGCCACGCGGCGGGGCACACCAAGAACGTCTACAACTCGTTCAAGCGATTGTAGACGGAATCAATCGGAGCGTTGGAATGACTGACGGCAAGGCGCTGCGCGGTGCCGACATCGTGGCGCAATCGCTCGCGCGGCTAGGCAGCACGCGCGTGTTCACGCTCTCAGGCAATCACATTATGTCGATCTTCGATGCCGCGATCGAGGCGAAGCTCGATCTTGTGCATGTGCGCCACGAGGCGGCCGCCGTGCACATGGCGGACGCGTGGGGACGCCTCACGGGCGAAGCCGGCATCGCGATGGTCACCGGCGGGCCGGGTCACGCCAACGCGGTCGGCGCGCTTTACACGGCGCTCGGCGCGGAATCCCCGATGGTGCTTTTGTCGGGGCACGCCGCCACATGGGAGCTTGGCCGCGGCGGTTTCCAGGAAATCCGCCAGGCCGACATGGCGGCGCCGGTCAGCAAAGCGTCGTTCACGGCGACCTCCGCGGCGACACTCGGGCGCGATGTCGGCGAGGCGATCCGCATCGCCACATCCGGCCGGCCCGGCCCGGTGCATTTGAGCCTGCCCTCGGATTTGCTCGAGGAGCGCGTCGAGAGCAACGCGATCGTGTGGCCGGATGCGCGCGTCTCGGCCGCACCTGCGCTCAACGCGGCAGTCGCGGATGCAACGCTCGCCACGATCTCCGCCGCCGCCCGCCCGATCATTTTCGCGGGGCCGCAGCTTTCCAATGTCAGCGGGCGCGCGCTGCTCGGCCGGCTGGAAGCCGCAACGAAAACGCCGGCTGTCATCCTGGAAAGTCCACGCGGCATCGCGGATGCGACGCTCGGCGCATTCCAGGACCTGACGCGCCGCGCCGATTTGATCGTGCTCGTCGGCAAGGCGCTGGATTTCACGACCAAGTGGGTGTCGGGGCTGGGATTCGATCCGGCGGTGCGGCTGATCGCGATCGATCCCGAGGCCGCGCTGATCGACCGCGCCGTGAAGGAGATGGACGGCCGTCTGGTGCTCGGCAGCATCGCGGACGTGCGCGCCGCTGCCGAAACGCTGATCGCGCGTTCCGCCGCGATGAAGCCGCGCGACGGCGGCTGGCTTGCCGAGGCGCGCGCCGCGCTCGACAACCGGCCCGCCGCGTGGGCGAGCATTGAATCGCAGACACCCGGCCGCCTGCATCCGGCGCAGGTGTTCCGCGCGCTGCGTCCCTATGTGGAGCGCGACCCCGGCGCGGTGCTCGTGTGTGACGGCGGCGAGTTCGCTCAGTGGGGTCAGAGCATGCTTCCGGTTCGCCGCCGCATGATCAACGGCGTCGCGGGCTCGATCGGCGGCGGGCTGTCGTTCGCGGTCGCGGCGCGGCTCGCAGAGCCCGAGGCGCCGGTGTTCGCCGTGCTGGGCGACGGCACGATCGGCTTCCACCTCGCCGAGTTCGAAACCGCGGCGCGGCGCAAGCTGCCGTTCGTGGCGGTACTCGGCAACGATGCACTGTGGAACGCCGAGAGCCAGATCCAGCTGCGCGAGTACGGCGCCAAGCGCATGCATGGCTGCGATCTCACCCCCGCGCGCTACGATCTCGCGGTCGCGGCGCTCGGCGGCCACGGCGAATTCGTCGAGCGCGCCGAGGATTTGGGCGGCGCGATCGAGCGCGCGATGGCGAGCGGCAAGCCATCTTGCATCAACGTGATGGTCGAGAGCATCGCGGCGCCGGTGATCCGCGCGTCGTCTTAACGCACGGCGAGGCCCTTGCGCCATTTGGTCCAGTCGAGCGCCGCGACCTCGTCCTTCACCCACGCGCGGAACGCCCGCACCACCGGCCGCTCGCGATCCTGCTTGGGGCAAACAAAGTAATAGCCGCGCCCGGTGCGCAAGGTCAGCGCGAACGGGATCACCAGCCGTCCGGTGCGCAGGTCGTCGTAGGCGAGTACGTCATGCGCGAGCAGCATGCCCGCGCCTTCGACTGTCGCATCGAGCGCGTGGTCCGCGCCGTTGAAGCGTAGCCCGCGGCTCACATCCGCGTCCTTCACGCCGGCCGCCGCGAACCAGTCCGCCCACGTCGGCACCGCGGCACGGTTCGCCAGCGTGTCGTCGTGGATGATCGGCACGCCCTTCAGCGCATCCGGCGACCGGAACGGGCCGTGCGTCGCAACAAATTTCGGGCTGCACACCGGCACGAGGCAAAGCTCAAGCAAGTGCTCGACCTCCAGGCTGGAGTCCTGCGGCGCGTCCAGCGCGAGATTGCGCACCGCGACATCGACGCCGTCGGTCATGAAGTTCGCGCTCGTCATCGATGAGGTGACACGCGTGTCGATCTCGGGGTTCGCGGTGGCAAAACGATAGAGCCGCGGCGCGAGCCACTTCGAAGTGAGACCGGGCGGCGTGCTGATCACCAGCATGCGCTCGCCGCCCGCGGCCGCGAGGTTCGCCACCGCGTCGCGCAGATGCACGAAGCCCATTTGCAGGCCGGGATAAAGCTGCCGCCCCGCCGCGGTGAGCGAAATCGAGCGCACGCCGCGCTCGAACAGCTTGCATCCGAGCAGGTCCTCGAGCCCGCGGATCTGGTGGCTCAACGCGCCAGCGGTGACGTTGAGTTCCAGCGCCGCCCTGGTGAGGCTCAAATGCCGCGCCGCGGCCTCGAAGGCGCGCAGCGCGTTGAGCGGTGGCATGGGCTTATGCACGAGGAAACCTCAATCGTTAGGCGAGAGAATGTCCTTTGTCATAGCTAAGAATAAAGGTCAAACCTAGTGGTAGTCAGCGCGGATGGATGAGTAACACTCACACGCCGCCCACACCCCAAGGAGGCTGCCATGGCCTACGCGACCGACCACCTGGAATTCACCCGGTATTACGACCCGGCGGCCCGCGCAGCCGGCCGTCCTGGCATCTTGCGGCGGATGGCCGAGGCGCTGATCGACTGGCGCCAGCGCAAGGCGGACCGCGAAGTTGCGGCCTACATCCAGCGCTCGGGCGGCCGCCTCACCGACTCAATCGAGCGCGAGCTGATGGAGCGTGTCACGCGCTCGGCGCTCGGCGAAATGAACCGCTACTAGGCGGAGTGTTGCGATGACCAGCCGAACCATGCCGGCGATCGCTTTGTCGACCGGCCGCATCAAGCCGCGCGAGCATCCGCTGACGGTGGCGATCCGGGCGAACCGGGCCGCATTCCGCTCCATGCTGGCGCGCGCGGCGTCCCGCCGCCGCCTCGCGCGCAGTATCGCGCATCTCGACGACCGGATGCTCGCCGACGCCGGCCTCACGGCCGAGCATCGCGGACTGGGCGACCGCCTGATCCGCCATTTCGCGGCGGCGAGCGAAATGCTCACCGGCATCAACGCACGGCGCGGCTGAGGAGCTTCGCGGCGTCACGGCCCCGCCTTCGCAATGGCGCGCCGCTCGATCTCCTCGGGCGGCTTGATGTGCTGGAACGAGTACAGTAGCGCAAGATCGTAAGCGATCTTCAGCACACCGCAGACGATCAGCGGCGCGGCCGGGAACGAGCCGGCGAGCAGCACGCCGGCAAACGCCGGGCTGATCGATGAGGCCAGCGTGCGCGGCACCGCCGTAAAGCTTGCGGCCGCGGCCTGCTCCTCGGGCGTCACCACCGACATCACGTAGGAGGTGCGCGTCGGCACGTCCATTTGCGACAGCGCGGAGCGCACCAGCAGCAAAACGAGAGCCGTCAGCAGGTTCGGCGCGAACGCGGCGGCGATCAGGCAGAGGCTCGAGGGAATATGCGTGAACACCATCGTGTTGATCAGCCCGACGCGGCGCGAGAGCCAGGCGGCGACCGGATAGGAGAACGCCGCGAGCAGATTCGACCAGAAGAAAAACACGCTCGCCTGCGCAAGCGACAGGTCGAACTGCTCGAACAGCCAGAGCGCCAGCAGCGACTGCACCAAGAACCCGCCCGCGAACGCATCGATGCAAAACAGCGCGGCGAGCTTGATCACGATGCCGCGCGACGGGCCGAGCACGGCGGGCTTTGCGGTCGAGGCGGTCGCGGGGCGGAGCGGGATGAAGCGATAGAGAACGGCCGCGATCAGGCCGAGACCCGCGTACGCGTAAAACATCAGTTTGATCGCGCCGATCTGGTCCATGCCTTGCGCGGCAAGCAGTTGCGGCGCGGCGGCGGCGAGCGAGCCGGCGGCGGTCGCCAGCGCGCCGATCAGGCTGTAACGCGCGAAGGTCTGCGTGCGCTTTGCCGCGGCGACGCCCTGCGCCAGCGAGGCGTGCTCCAGCGGAATGAGCAAACCGATGTCGCCGCTCGAGGGATTGATGGTGCCGAGGAAGGCGACGATCACGATGATGGCGAGCGGCTCGAAGGCGGGGAGCGCCACGCCCGTTGCCGCCATCAGGATCGCGCCGAGCAACAGCAGATTGCGCACCGGATAGCGCCGCGCGAGCACGCCGACGGCGAGCGTTGTCGCCGCGGAGCCGAGCAGCGCCGCCGTCGCCACGATACCGACTTCCGCCGGCCCATAGCCGAGCGCCGAGAGGTACACCGGCAACAGGATGATCGCGAAACCGTCGCCGAAGCCGCGCAACGCGCGTGCGGCGTAGAGCAGCCAAATAGTGGACGATGTGATCATGCGAATGAACTGATCATGAGAATGGCCCTGGATGCGTCAAGCGTTGTCGTTGGGCAGATGCCCGAGAGGTACAGACTTGGACGGCGCGCCGTCTGACGGGGAGTCTGCGTCCCCGCACGCAAGCGCCGCATTACGTCATGCGGCATCCAAGATCGCCGGGCGGTGCGATACGGCCCACTCGCGCGCATGCTCGATCGGAGCACGCGGTGGCAGCGAGGCATTGAGGCGGACCACGCTCGGCAGCGCGTCCATTCTGGCGTCCCACGCCTGCACTTTGGGGAACTTCGGCATGAGCTGCTTGCCCTCGGGCGTCAGCGCGAATGCGAACAGCGTCGGCAGCAGGAAGAAGTCGGCCATCGTGAGTTCATCACCCACGATGAACGGCCGGCCGTCGGCAAGTTCGTGCTCCATCGCTTCGAGCGCTTCGTTTACCTCCGGCAGCGCGCGCTGCACGATCTTCTCGTTGCCGGGAATTCCCAGCTCGGGAAACACCAGCCGCTCGTGCACGATGTGGTAGATCATGTACGGGTAGAAGTAGGCGCAGAGATTGCTGATCCACTGGTTCATGCGTGCGCGCCCACGTGGGTCGGCCGGCGTCAGCTTCGGGCCCGGCAACACATCGTCCACATAGGCCGCGATGGCGGTCGTCTCGTAGACCATGAAGTCGCCGTGCTGAAGTACGGGCACGCGGCGAAACGCATGCCGCTGCTGGTGCACCGGCAGATACATTTCTTGCTCGGTGTCATGGAACCGATAGTCCACTCCCTTCTCAGTGAGGATCAGGCGCACGACCTTGACGAAGGTGCTGCGCGGAAATCCAAAAACAGTGACAGGCGACATGGGTTTCCTCCAAGCCACCGCCGGATTTCAGACCTGACGAGATGAACGGCATTTCGCCACAGCCCTCGGCCCGGCGAGCGGGCTAAGTGCAGTGCTTGGGCGAAACGCCTTGGGAATGCCGGGCGACTGCGTTCAAGCCCGACGCTGTTTAGATGATGCAAGCCGGAGCGAAAGTCAAGAATTTGCACGATAACACGGCACGCGATTTATGAATTCCCTTCATGGCGTGGCCCGATAGAGCCAAACAGCCGCCGGCTCCTTGCCGGACGCGCGAACGCCGAGTGCCAAAAGATCAAGCGACGGAATGAATAACGCCGTGCGCGCACCGGCGACCGTCGGGATGCGCGCGAGCCGCCGATAGAGTCCGCCCTCCGCATTGAAAACATCGATGAAGCCTGCACCGCAAACTACATAGACGCGCTGGCGCTTGCCATCAAAGAACACGTCGTCCGAATCGCCGCAGGTATCGCGCTCGGCAATGCTCGCCCCGCCATCCATCGCCAATACCACAAGCCGTGACGGATCGCGGAACGCGACAATGACGTGTTTGGCTACGTCATCGAGCGCCATCGGAAAATTGCCGTTGAGGTTTCGCGTGGGCCAGTTCGTCCTCTCTTGACCGGAGAGCCGGTCAACGACACCGATCGCCTGCACGCTCGGCAGGTTGACGAAGATTTGTCCGGTATCGCTGAGCTGAAAACCTTCCGGATGCGCTTTCAGCGGAATATCGGCGAGCTTTGTTTGGTTCGATGGATCGATCACCGCGATGGCGCCGCTCCCGAAACCGACCAACACCTGCTGTTTGCCGGCATCGACCCGAATATTGTCGGCGTCGCTCGCAAGATCAATGCGACCGGCCGGCTCGAGCGCCTCGCCGCGAAACAGAGGAACCGAGCCGTCGCCCGCGTTCGCCACATAGACCGTGTCTGTGCTCGCCACATAGCCGACGCCCTGCGGCTCCTTCAGGCCGGCGATACGACTCGCGAGTTTTCGCGCCTTGAGATCGACGACGCCGAGGCTGTCATTGCCAAGCTCGGCGACAAACAGCCGCTGCCGCGCCACATCGGCCGCCATGTGATCGATACGGCCTTTGACGTTGCCAAGCGGAATTTTCGCTTCGAGCTGGAGCGGACCTGCTTCGCTCCCTACGGCCGTCAACGGGATGGCCATCGCGCATGCTGCGCCGAGTATCGTGACCATCAGGTTTGCCATCAGCCCTCTCCGGCCGCGTATTCAGCGGCGCTGTGTTCATTCGTTACGGCCGCCGGCAATGCTTCATGCATATGTCCAGCTCGTTCTTGCACGCATCCTTTGAGTGATTCTTGATGCAGGCCCGGTGGCTCTCGCGACAAAGCCCGCAACTATCAGCCGGTGCGGCAGACGCAGTATCCGCCGCACACGCAAGGCCGAGCACCGCGATCACGCAGAGCAAAGTCTTCATCAGTCCACCAAGTTCAACTTTTCGCCGACGCCGTCTTGTCCAGCGCGGCGCGCAGCCCCTTGGCGAGCTTGATCGCGTCGTCGTTCGCCCAGAAGTGCATGAAGATCAGCCGCGGCTGCTCGGTCAGCATGTGGCTGTGGATCGCCGTCACCTCGATGCCGTTGTCCCGCAGCTCCTTGATCACCGGATTGACCTCTTCGCCGACGAGCACGAAGTCCCCGGTGATCGCGGCCTTGCCGCCGCCGGTCGGCTGAAATCCGATCGCCGTCGCAACACCGATCGGACCGGCCGGCTCCAGTTTCATGCCGCCTTCGGTCACGGGATCGCGTCGCGGCACCGCGAACTGGTAGACGCCGCCGTTGGGCTGACCTTTCACGCCGATGATCTGGTCAAGCTGTGCAGTGTCGAGATCGATCGCAGGCTGAGATGCCGGAGTTGCAGGCGGCGCCAGCGGAGTCCTGCTCGATTGCAAGGCCTGGAGAATCGCGGTCGCCATCTTGGCTGGATCGCCATGACCGCCGACATGCATGTAGAACGTCGCGGGATTGCCGCGCAGCACATGATTGTGAATCGCGGTGATTTCCAACCCATTATGGATCAGCGCCGTCATCACCGGATTGATCTCGGATTCAAGCAGCACGAGGTCGCCCATCACCATCGCGCCGCCGTGCGCCGGCTTCATCGCGATCCACCCGCCGAGCGCGAGCGCGGGTTTGATGTCGACGCCGTCGAGCGTCACCTTCAGGTCGGTGCGCGGGAAGCCGTAACGATGGACATCACCCGTGACCGCGGCCTTCCGCCCGAACGCCTCATCGACCTTCGCCCAGTCGATGTCCTGGGCACCTGCGGGTGTCGCCGACGCCAGGACGGCGCCGATGAGGATGGCAAGAATTGTACGCATGGCTGCTCCTTTGATGGGCTGATCGCCCGAGGTCATGTTCCCCGCCCTGAAATGGTGTTGGCCGTGCCAAATGCACGCTCCGCGCTGTCCCACCGGATCGCGTCCATGAAGGTATCCACATAGGTCGCCGCCTTGGCGCCGAAATCGATGTGATACGAATGCTCGTACATATCGAGCGCCAGAATGGGCGTGCCGCCGGCGAGGGTGTGGCAGTGGTCGGAGGCCCATTGGTTGACGAGTTTGCCGTCGCGCGGCGACCACGACAGCAGAACCCATCCCGATCCGCCGGCGAGCGCCTTCCCCATCGCGACGAATTCCGATCGCCAGCGCTCATAGGAGGTGAAATCACGCGCCAGTGCCTCTCGCAGGACCGGGCCCGGTTCGCCTTGATCGCCAAGCCCGTCAAAGAACAACTCATGCAGGATCATTGAGTTCATGGCGATCAGCTGCTCGCGCTTCAGTCCGTTGATCACAAAGCCGGGAGCTTTGGCGAAATCCAGTTCGGCGAGCTGCTCTTCGATGAGGTTGAGCCGTTTCACCGCGCCGCCGTAGTTGTTGTCGTAATGGCTGACGATCAGCCGCTCGGACATGCCCTTGATCCGCGCCGGATCGCAGGACAGTGGCTTGATTTGATAGCTCATGACCATGCTCCAAAATTCTCCGGTAGCGTCTGCGCTTACAGTCCGGCCCGGATGCCAATGTCGCGCGCGCGCGCGCGCTCGTAGGCGCGGCCTGCCGCGGCGGCATCCTGGATGCCGAGCCCGCAGCCGTCGAAAATCATGATCTCGTCCGCCGCGGTGCGGCCGGGCCGTCGGCCGGCGATGAGTTCGCCAAGCTCGGCATGGACATCGGCCTCGGTCATGGCGCGGGCGCGGAGCGCATGGTGCAGATCGCCCATCACGGCGCATTGCGCGCGCACGTCCGCGACGACGCGGGCATGCGCCATCAAGGCAGGCTCGATCTCGCTCTTCTCCGGATTGTCCGCGCCGATCGCCGCGATGAACGTACCGGGGCGCACGTCGGCAATGCCGAGATGAGGCGTGTGCGCCGTCGTGGCGGTCACGATGACGTCGCTTTGAAGCGTCGCCGCGCGCAGCGTCGCGGGCACCTCGGCGTCGAGCCCGAGCGCTGCGATCTCGGCGGCAAATTTTTTCGCGGCAGCGGGATCGTTATCGACCGCGAAGACGCGGCGGATATCGAGGACGTGCCGCAGCGCCTCGAGCTGCACCCTGCCCTGCGCGCCGCACCCGCAGATCGTCGTCACGTGCGAGTCGGGATGGGCGAGATAACGCGCCGCGACCGCGGTCGCCGCGCCGGTACGCTTGATCGTGATCTCGATCGAGTCGATCAGCGCGAGCAGCGTGCCGCCCGCATCGAACAGCAGGATCGCGCCTTGGATCGTCGGCAGGCCGCGCTTGCGGTTATCGGGAAAATTGGAATTGGTCTTGACCGCCACATAGTCGCCAAGGCGCGCCCCCTTGACGTGGAACGCCCCGCCCTCGGCGCGGATTTCCATGGCCGGCGGCAGCACCGCACGCCCTTGCGTGTGCAGGCGGAAGGCGTCGGCGACCGCCTCGACGTAGTCGCCGAAACTCATCAGCGCGGCGACGTCGGCGCGGCTCAGGATCGTGACGTCGCCGATCGTGCGTGGCTGTGTTTGCGCGTCCATCATCGCAGCGCCTTGATGTCGAGGCGATCGAAGCGCGTGATGCTGTCGGACTTGGTCCAGAGCGCGACCTTGCCGGCCTGCGCGATCGTCTTGTCGGTGACGGTGTAAAGCGGCTTGCCGTCGAATGTGACCGTGAAGCGGTCGCCCTCGGCATGGAGCGCAAGGGTGTGCCATTCGTTCGAAGCGACTTTCAGGTTTGCGGATTTCAGCTCGGTGCGGCGGCCCTTGACGACGTGATAGAAGCGAACATTGTCTTCCAGCGCGTTGGCGCGCACCACGTAGTAATTATCGGCGTCCTGCAGGCGCACCGCGATCCCGCCCGCACGGTCGACCTTTCCGGCTATCGGCTTGAAGCGCACCGAAACATCGAGGTCCTTCGCGCTGACCGGCTGATAGATCGCAAGCGGAAAGCGGTAGTCGGTTCTCTCAGCACTCGTCTGCTCGACGGCGCGGCCGCCTTCCGCGCTGGCGTCGTCCACGACGGCCCATTGTCCAGGTCCGCCGCTGCCGGTGCGCGCGGACGTGAAGTTCGCGGGCGCCGCGCCCGCTTGCGTATCGGTGAAGGAGATCATCTCGGCGCTCGCGGCAAGCGGCGTCGCGACGCCAAGCGCACACGCGAGGACGGCCGCGCAAAAGGGCGCGCGGTCACCATGATGGACTTTGTCGGGATAAGGGTGGCGCTGCCGCAAAACATGTCTCACCTCCGAGGCGGAGCGAGACAACACTTGGCTGCGCGCAGCTGACCGGGCGGTTGTCGTCATGCCCGGAATGGCGGTCATGTATCAGTCGATCCGCAGAATGACAAGGCTGCGGACTCTCGGGCGGAATGTTCAAGACCGAGCTGTAATTCGGTGGCGGCGAACAATCGCAACCCTCGGCCGCGCCGACGAGGTCCGCGGAGCGGCACGTCGGCACCCACCGTATCCTGGTATGTCAGTGAATTTTGCCCGCGTCATAAGCCATTGTTTTCACATGATTACACTGGTTAATGTGTTGGTGTGGCCAAGTTGTCACAGCCATTCGCAACTCTCGGTGTTAAAGTGGCGTGTAGACTCGGATGGGTTGGCAATCTGAAGTTGGCAATCGCAAGGGGGACACGGCGATGAAAAAGCTATTGCTTACGAGTGTGGCACTCGCTGCGTGGATCGCGGCTGGTCCAGCAGGCGCCGCTGATGTGGCGGCCCGGCCGGTTTACAAGGCAGCGCCGCCCGTGGCCGCTGCGGCGTTCAATTGGTCGCGATGCTACGTTGGCGTTCACGGCGGCTACGGCTGGGGCCGCAATACAAACGATTTCGGCACGGCGATCGCCTCCGGGCCGACCGAGGCTTTTGAACCTTTATCCAGCGAATTCGGTCCATTCCACCACAACACGCAGGGCTGGTTGTTCGGCGGTCAGGCCGGCTGCAACTGGCAGTTCACGCCCCATTGGGTGATCGGCGTCGAGGGCGAATTGAAGTGGTCCGGCATCAAGGGGTCGTTCACGGCGCTGGAGGATAACTTCCCGTTCGGCGATCCCGGACAGTTCTCGCGCTTCCAATCCAGGAATCTGTGGGACGGCGACCTCGCGCTGCGCCTCGGTTGGGTATCCCCGATCGGGACACTGTTTTACGCCAAGGCCGGCGTGGCGTTCGGCCGGTTCGACTACACCGAAACCCACGACGATTTCCCGACCACGCACGGCTGTCCCGGTGTCGCGTTCGTCAACGGTGCGTTCATCAATGGGCAGTGCAGCGTGACCGTGAGCCGGACCAACGTGGGTTGGCTGGTCGGAGTCGGATTCGAGACGCCGTTTACGATCTTGTGTTCGAGTTGCACCTTCAAGGGCGAATGGGACTTCATCGACTACGGGACCCACACGATCCCCTATCCGAGTGCCGGGGCGGCCATCCAGAACTTCGCGGTGCACGACATCAAGCACATCTTCAAGATCGGCTTGAACTTCTACTTCCCATGACCGGCGTCAGCTGATCCCGCTCTGCCACGCTTGGTTCTCGATCGTGACTCCGGAGGAATGGACGGGCGCCATCCAGGCCTTCGATGCCGTGATATGATGCTCATCGTACTCGCCGAGCCTTCAATACTCGCAGACATGCTCAACAAAAAGCTCGGCGTCATTCGACGCCGAGCTTCGCCACTTCTACGAGGAACGACGCACCAGATCTAGTGCATCGCCAGTTCGGGCTGGGTCGGCGGCGATTCCATCGCCGCCACGCGGTTGCGCACCGCCTTCTGCACCTTCTCGAACGCGCGCACCTCGATCTGGCGCACGCGCTCGCGCGAGACGCCGAATTCCTCGGCGAGCTCTTCGAGCGTGATCGGATCTTCGGCCAGTCGCCGCGCTTCGAAGATGCGGCGTTCGCGCTCGTTCAGCACCGAGAGCGCGTCGCCCAGCGCCTTGCGGCGGTTGTCGGCCTGCTCGTCGGCGATGATGCGGGTCTCCTGGCTGACGGTGTCGTTATCGACCAGCCAGTCCTGCCATTCGCCGGCATCGCCGTCCTCGCGGATCGGCGCATTGAGCGAGGCATCGCCGCCGAGGCGGCGGTTCATGTCGATCACGTCCTGCTCCGGCACGCCGAGTCGCTTGGCGATCAGCGCGACCTGGTCGGGGCGCATGTCGCCTTCGTCGAGCGCGGAGATCTTGCTCTTTGCCTTGCGCAGGTTGAAGAACAGCTTCTTCTGGTTCGCGGTCGTGCCCATTTTCACGAGCGACCACGAGCGCAGGATGTACTCCTGGATCGACGCCTTGATCCACCACATCGCGTAAGTGGCGAGGCGGAAGCCCTTTTCGGGCTCGAAGCGTTTGACCGCCTGCATCAGGCCGACGTTGCCCTCCGAGATGACCTCGGAGATCGGCAGGCCGTAGCCGCGGTAGCCCATCGCGATCTTGGCGACGAGCCGCAAATGGCTGGTGACGAGGCGGTGCGCCGCTTCCCGGTCGCCATGCTCGCGCCAGCTTTTGGCGAGCATGTACTCCTCCTGCGGCTCCAGCATCGGGAACCGCCGGATTTCCTCAAGATAGCGAGACAGGCCGGATTCGGCAGAGATAATCGGTAAGGCCGTGGCACGGGCCATGGTAGCGCCCTCCAGAAAGTTTGCCCCCTTGTCGGCGGGCCGTTTGGTTACCTCTCCCCCTGAGCCGGCAACCGAAACGCAGATGTGCAACTGCGAAGCTCGATCGCAGTTGCAGCATCATTACACGGAATTGGGGGTCGACAGAAGTTACGGTTGGGTCACATCGCCTTGAGGCAACTGTGATTTCGGCGGCGAACGCGGCGCATGGCGCTGTATTCGCTCAGGTTTTGTTTGGTGTGGACCTTCCGGCGACGCACGGTCGCACCTTCGTTACCGCAAGAACGACCAAGCGGCGGCAAAGCGTCCGGAGATCACGAAACGCGATATGGGGGTTCCCCACCCGTTTTCCAAGGCTCAGGCGCGCAAAACCGGCGCGCCGAGGGCGCGGCGGAGTGCCGCGAGGTCGGGCGGCAGGGCCGAGCGGTAGGTTTGCGTTTCGCCGGTCAGCGGATGCTCGAAGCCGAGCAGGTAAGCGTGCAGGGCCTGCCGGCCGAGCCGCTCCAAGGCCTCGCTGGCTTCCGGCGCCAGCAGCGCGGCCTTGGTCTTGAATCCGGGTCCGTAGGTGTCGTCGCCGAGCAGCGGGTGCCCGATATGGGCGAGATGCACCCGGATCTGGTGGGTTCGCCCGGTTTCCAGCCGGCACGAGACCAGGCTTGCGACCGGCTTGCCGTCGACGCCGGCGTATGTCTCCAGAACCTCCCAGTGGGTTATGGCTTCGCGGCCGCCCGCCCGGACCGCCTGTTTGTCGCGCGCCTTGGGATGGCGGTCGAGCGGGGCATCGATGATGCCCTTGGGCCGCTCCGGCACGCCCCAGACGAAGGCCAGATAGGCGCGCTCCAGTGGGCCCGTTCGCCCATGGTCCGCGAATTGCGCCGAGAGCTTACGGTGAGCCTTGTCGGTCTTCGCCACCACCATCAGGCCGGTGGTGTCCTTGTCGAGCCGATGCACGATTCCGGGGCGTTTGACGCCGCCGATGCCCGAAAGGCTCTCGCCGCAATGCGCGATCAGCGCGTTCACCAGCGTGCCGGCACGGTTTCCAGGGGCGGGATGCACGACCAATCCCTTCGGCTTGTCGATCACGATCAGCGCATCGTCCTCGTGGACGATGGTGAGCGGAATATCCTCCGGCGCCGGTTCCGCCGGTTCGTCGGGCGGTATCGCCACCACAATCTTGCCGCCAACATTGACGCGGTGGCCGGGATCGCGGATCGTGTTTCCGTCGATCGCGACCGCGCCGGCCAAAACCAAGGCCTTGAGGCGGGAGCGTGAGAGCGCGTCCGGGCGGCTTGCCAGGACGCGGTCGAGCCGCTCGCCTTTCTCGGCGGCGGTCACATGCAATATCTGGTGCCGGACCCGGTCGGTCATGAATTCTGCCACTGACAAGTCTTCTTTGGATCGGACGCTCGGCGCGGGCAAGCCGGTCGACCCGGCGACGCGCCTGTCCGAGCTGCTCGCCCAATCGCTCGAGGAGCTGACGCGGCCGTTCGATCCGCCGCGCCCGGGCGGCCCGCAGCGGGCGGCGGACGACGCCACCCATGCCGATCAACTCGCGCAGGAGCCCACGCCGGAGCAGACACCGGAGGAATCCCGGCTCGATGCCGACAAGGCGCTGGCCGAACTCGAAGCCGAATTGTTCGCAGCCGCCAAACAGGTCGAACGCGATCCGCCCGCGGACGCATCAGCCGAGCCGGCGGCCGATCACGCGGAGACGCCGCCCGCCGGCCAGCCGGTCGCAGCGCACGGAGCTGAGTCATCCGAAAAAGCCGACGACGCGCCGAACGAGTCCGACATCGTTCCTCCGCCGCTCGTACCGCAGACGCCGGAACCCAAACCCGACGCCGATGCGGCGAACGTCATCGCCAAGGTGCGCAAGCTGATGCTCGTCTCGATGGCGGTCACCGTGATCGCGGTCGGCGCGGTGTTCGGCTTCATCGGCTATCGCATGTTCAAGGTCGAGGGCACGACCGCGAAGACCGCCGACAAGCTGCCCGAAGCCTCCGCTATTCCGGCCGACATGACTCTGGCGCTGCCGCGCGGCGCGCGCGTGATCCAGAGCGCGGTCGCGGGAGATCGCCTCGTCATCACGCTGGAAACCGACGGCAAGATCGAGGTGCGCACGTTCGACGTGAACACCTTGCAGCCCGCAGGAAGGCTGAATTTCTCCGGCACGCCTTGAGCGTGCCGGGCTTTGCCCCGCGCGCTTGCGCGTCCTTCCGATCAGGGCTATTTCAGGCGCCACGCTCCCTTCGTCTAGCGGTTAGGACGCGGCCCTCTCAAGGCTGAAACAGGGGTTCGATTCCCCTAGGGAGCGCCAGACAATCCACATACCAGTTTCATCAGTGAGCTGCGCGCGCCGCGCGGTGCCGGGCTCGACCGCGTGCTTGAAAGCGAAAGGATACACAATGGCAAAGAACACGATTTGCGTCTGGTACGATAAGGATGCCGAGGCTGCCGCGCGCTTTTATGCCGAGACCTTTCCCGATAGCGCGGTGGGTGCCATCTGGCGCGCCCCCGGCGACTATCCGTCCGGCAAGAAGGGCGATGTGCTGGTCGTCGAGTTCAAGGTTGCCGGCGTCTCTTGCATCGGCCTCAACGGCGGCCCCCAGTTCAAGCACACCGAAGCCTTCTCGTTCGTGATCGCCACGGACGATCAAGCCGAGACCGATCGCTATTGGAACGCCATCGTCGGCAATGGCGGCCAGGAGAGCGCGTGCGGCTGGTGCAAGGACAAGTGGGGCGTGTCGTGGCAAATCACGCCGCGCGTGCTGACCGAGGCGATGGCAGCGGGCGGCGATGAAGCAAAGCGCGCGTTCGATGCGATGATGACCATGACGAAGATCGACGTCGCCGCAATCAAGGCGGCGCGGCGCGGATGAAGTCTGCCGCTCCCGCGCTACGCGGCTTCCTTCCCGGACGTCGTCTGCCCCCGCAACAGATCGCGGTAGGGGCCCTCGCGCCGCATCAGCCAGCCGGGCGCGCCATCCTGCATGACCTTGCCGGCATTCCGCGCAGGCCGCGTCAGCTTTGGTTCGAACAGCGGGCATGAGATATCGAGATGGGCGTGATCGAGCAGTTCGGCACGCCAACCGAGATTTACGAGCGGCCGGTATCGCGGTTTGTCGCAAGCTTCATCGGCACGTCCAACTTCTTCTCCGGCAAGGTCACCGGGCGGCACAATGGCGGC
Source organism: Hyphomicrobiales bacterium (assembly GCA_034669145.1). Taxonomy (GTDB): domain Bacteria; phylum Pseudomonadota; class Alphaproteobacteria; order Rhizobiales; family Xanthobacteraceae; genus PALSA-894. The sequence goes on along the minus strand of JAXDNY010000223.1, from coordinate 2,298 downwards.
TTCACGGTGGAAAGCCGCGACGGCGTGCGCCTCGGCCTCAATGGCGTTCCGCCGATCGACCCGGACGTGACCGTCGCGCTACGACCGGAAGGCATCCAGCTTTCCTCGACAAACGGTGAAGTGCCGGCGAATGCCATGAGGACGACGGTTGAGCAGATCGTCTATCGCGGGCTGCACACGCATTACCTCTTGCGGCGGCCGGACAACGAGCCGCTTATCGTGATCCGGCAGAACGACAAGGGCGCGGATGCCGTCGCTGGGCTCGAGCCGGGCGCGAGCGTGCTCGCAACTTGGGCGGCCGAACGAAACCTCGTTGTGCGGGACGACGCGTGACTCCAAAAGATGCAGGCTGGTATCGCCAGCAGACGAAGGCTCTCGGCACGATCACGCCATCCGGCAACGTCGTCGTGGAGCGCGTGACCACCGCGATCCTGGCCGACTTTCCGGAAGTGTCGGGCCATTTCTCGCGCATTCCGGTGTTTGGATCGAGCAGTGCGTACGCGAACACCTACGACTGGGACAGCATGATGACTGCCGCGCGGCTGCTCTCGCACGCCCATCTCGATGTCATCTGCTGGAACGGCAGCAAAGGCGTCAGTCTCGGCTTCGACGCGGAAGCTCAGTTGTGCGAGCGGATCACCGGCGACACTGGCATCAAGGCAACCACCTCCGTGCGCGCGCTCGATGCCGTGCTCCGCGGAAGCGGCGTGAAGTCCATAGGCCTCGTCTCACCCCATGACGACGCCTATCAGGCGGTGGTCGTCGCCGAATTCGACAAGCGCGGCTACCGCTGCGTTGCCGAAGGGCACTCTGGCTTCTCCGACAATTTCTCCTATTGCACTGTGCCGGACGCCGACATCGTCGCGATGATCCGCAAGGTCGCTGCCGCCAAGCCCGACGCGATTGTGACGTTCTGCACGAATTTTCCGGCAGCGCATCTCGTTGCGCCGCTGGAGCAGGAGACCGGCATTCCAATCTACGACACGACGTCGATTGGCGTATGGGATGCGTTGCGCGTTGCGGGGGTTGAGACCACACGCGGCGCGCGCTGGGGGAGCTTTTTTACCGGGCCATGAAAACGCTGATCCGCAACGCGCATGTCCTGACGCTCGACGCCGAGGACCGCGAATACCCGCGTGCCGACATCCTCATCGATGGCGACAAGATCGCGGCGATCGGACCGAGCTTGCAGGCCGACGGCGCGACGGTGATCGAGGCTGACGGCAAGCTCGCGATGCCCGGCCTGATCAACGGCCATTTTCATTCGCAGGCCAGCATGCTTGCAGGCGCGCTCTCGAACCGTCCGCTCGAACTGTTCATGCTGTTCGAGGTCCCGCCTTCCGGTATCGCGAAGACCGATCCGCGCCTGACGTATCTCACAACCATGCTCGGCGCGATGGAGATGCTGAAAAGCGGCGTTACGGCGGTGCATGACGATGCATTCCACAATCCATACCCGACGCCAGAGTCGTGCTCGGCGCTGATGCAGGCGTATGCGGACAGCGGCCTGCGCGCGACGGTCTCGATCAATCATCAAAACCTCGTCGAGTACGCGAAGCTGCCGTTTCTCGGCGAACTGCTTCCGGCCGAGACCCGCGCCGCGATGGATCGCGCGCCACGCGCGAGCACGCAGGAGATGGCAGAGCTTTGCCGCTGGTTCTTTTCGACCTGGCACGGCGCCGAAAACGGACGCTTGCGCATCGCGGTATCGAACTCGGCGCCGCAGCGGGTGAGCGAAGATTATTTCGCGTTCCTCTCTGCCTTCTCTCGCGCGCATGATCTCCCGTTCAACATGCACATGCTGGAGACCAAGACGCAGCGCGTGCTCGGGCAGGAGCGTTGGGGCAAGTCGCTAGTCCGCCATGTGCACGATCTCGGCTTCCTCGACGAACGCGTGATGGTGATCCACGCGATCTGGGTCGACGACGACGATATTGCGCTCATGGCGGACGCCGGCTGCGTCGTCGCGCACAATCCGATATGCAATCTGAAGCTCGGCAGCGGCATCATGCCGTTCCGCCAGCTGCGCGATGCCGGCATTCCCATCGCGCTCGGTTCGGACGAAAGGGCAGCCGACGACTCGACCGATATGTGGGCGGTCGCAAAGATGGCAAGCCTGATTCATCGCGCGACCGACCCGGAATATCTGCATTGGCCGGAGCCACGCGAAATTGTTCAATGCGTGACGCGCGGGGGTGCGCGCGGCATGCGCGAGCCAGCGATCGGCTGCTTTGCGGTCGGGAAGCAGGCGGACCGGATCCTCGTTGACCTCAATCACCTGGCATTCACGCCGCTGAA
>JAXDNY010000222.1:0-6049 GCA_034669145.1 Hyphomicrobiales bacterium | reverse complement strand
TGTGCGAGCACCTTACTCCGCCGCCTTGGCGATGGCGTCCCATTCGCGCAGCGCCTGCGCGTCGCGCGGGGTTACGTTGGGGTAGTCCGGATCGGAACCCACGGCCGGTGAGATTTTCCACGAGCGCGCGCATTTCGTGCCCTCGGCGAGGCGGAATTCGACCGCGACGCCCGGCACGTCGGGCAGCCGGAACGCTTCCGCGGGCCCTTCGCCCTCGACCAGGGTCGCGGCGGACGTGATCGACACCTCGGCGAGATCGACCTCCACCAAGGCTGCGAACAGGTCGATGTCGGAGACATAGACGATGGGCGCTGCTTCGAGCGACGACCCGATCCGCTTTGCGGCACGTTCCAGTTCAAGCGCGCCCGTGATGACGCGGCGCACGGCGCGCACTTTCTCCCATTTCGCCGCCAGCGCATCGTTGCGCCAGGCCGCCGGCACCTCGCGCAGCAGTTGGAGATGCACCGATCCATCCTCAGACGGATTGCGCGACAGCCACGCCTCTTCGCTGGTGAAACACAGCATCGGGGCCAGCCATGTGACGAGGCAGCGGAACTGCTGATCGAGCACCGTCAGGCACGCCTTGCGCTTGAGCGACGAAACGGGATCGCAATAGAGCGCATCCTTGCGGATGTCGAAGTAGAACGCCGACAGGTCGATGGTCATGAACGGGATCAGCGTCGCGAACACGCGCTTGTAGTCGAACGTGGACAGTGCGTGGCGCACGGCCGCGTCCTGCTCGACCAGACTATGCAGCATCAGCCGCTCAAGCTCCGGCATGTTTGCGGGCTCGATGCGGTCTTCTTGGCGGAAATGCGCCAGGCTACCGAGCATCCAGCGCAGCGTGTTGCGCAGTTTGCGGTACGTCTCGACGAAGTTCTTCAGGATCTCCGGCCCGAAGCGGATGTCGTCGGCATAGTCCGACGCCGTCACCCAGAGCCGGAGGATGTCGGCGCCGTGGGTGCGCATGACGTCCTGCGGCGAGATCACGTTGCCCTTCGACTTCGACATCTTGTCCTCGCCCTTCTCGTCGAGGATGAAGCCGTGGGTCAGCACCACGTCGAACGGCGCAACGCCGCGGGTGCCGCAGCTCTCAAGCAGCGAAGAGTGAAACCAGCCGCGGTGCTGGTCGGACCCTTCCAGATACATCACGGTGTCGGGCCCGCCGTGGATCGTGCGCTTGATCCCGGCGAGACCGGGAAAATGCCGTGGGTCTTCCAGCACGAAGGCATGTGTCGAGCCGGAGTCGAACCAGACATCGAGAATGTCGGTGACCTGTTTCCAGTCCTCGTTCGCGCGGCTCCCGAGGAAGCGCTCGCGGCTGCCCTCCGCATACCAGGCGTCGGCGCCTTCTTTTTCGAAGGCGTCGCCGATGCGCTGGTTGATGGCCTCGTCCTTGAGGATTTCGACCGAGCCGTCGCCGACCTCGCGCACGAATACCGCGATCGGTACGCCCCAGGCGCGCTGGCGCGACAGCACCCAGTCGGGCTTGCTGACGATCATGCCGGTGATGCGGTTCTCGCCCTGCGGCGGCACCCAGCGCGTCGCCTTGATGGCGTCGAGCGCGCGATGGCGCAGCGTGTCGCCGGGTTTCAGATTGCCGTTGTCGCCGAGGATGTCGCGGTCCATCGCGATGAACCATTGCGGGGTGTTGCGGAAGATCACCGGCTTCTTCGAGCGCCACGAATGCGGGTACTGATGCTTGAGACGTCCGCGTGCGATCAGCATGCCGTTGTCGGTCAGCACCTTGATGACGACGACGTTCGCGTCGCCCTTTTCGCCCTTGTCGTTGATGACGCGCGCGCCGGTAAAGCCGGGCGCCTGATCGGTAAACGCGCCATTCTCGTCGACCGTGTATGGGATCGCCGTGTTGATGCCGCGCGCTTCGAGTTCGCGTGCGTTCGCGGTCCAGACGTCGAAGTCCTCGCGGCCGTGCCCCGGCGCCGTGTGGACGAAGCCGGTACCGGCATCGTCCGACACGTGATCGCCCGCAAGCAGCGGAACGACGAAGGCGTAGCCGCCGGCATGACCCTTGAGCGGGTGGCTCACGCCGAGCATCGCGAGGTCCTCGGCCGGGACCGCCCTCACCTTCTGGAACGTCGTGACGCGCGCCTGCTTGAAAACATCGTCGGCGAGCTTGTCGGCGAGGATCATCAGATCGCCGGCCTTCGCCCAGTTATCGGCTGGCGCATCGGTGACGCGATAAAGCCCGTAGGCAATCTTCGGCGAATAGCTGATTGCGCGGTTGCCGGGGATCGTCCACGGAGTCGTCGTCCAGATGACGATCGACGCGCCGCGATAGACCTTCTCCAGCGCGGTGAAGCGCTCGCCAAAGGCATGGGTCACCGGAAACTTCGCCCAGATCGTATCCGAGGTGTAGTCCTCGTACTCGACCTCGGCCTCGGCGAGCGCGGTCTTCTCCACCACGCTCCACATCACCGGCTTGGAGCCGCGATAGAGCAGGCCATTGGCGGCGAACTTCATCAATTCGCGCGCGATCTGCGCTTCGGCCGCAAAGCTCATCGTGGTGTAGGGATTGTCCCAGTCGCCGACCACGCCGAGCCGCTTGAACTCCTCGCGCTGCACGCCGAGCCAGTGCTCCGCGAACGCGCGGCACTCGGCGCGGAATTCGTTGATCGGCACCGTGTCCTTGTTCTTGCCCTTGGCGCGGTACTCCTCCTCGATCTTCCACTCGATCGGCAGGCCGTGGCAGTCCCAGCCCGGAACGTAGTTGGAATCGTTGCCGAGCATCTGCTGCGCGCGCGTCACCACGTCCTTGAGGATCTTGTTGAGCGCAGTCCCCATGTGGATGTGGCCGTTCGCATAGGGCGGCCCGTCATGCAGGATGAATTTCGTGCGGCCCTTCGCGTCGGCGCGCAGGCGCTGGTAGAGACCGAGCTTCTCCCAGCGCGCGAGGATCTCCGGCTCCTTCTGGGGCAAGCCGGCGCGCATCGGGAAATCGGTCTGCGGCAGGAACAGCGTCGCGCTGTAGTCGCGGGCATCGGTCATGCTGGAATCGCTAGATTGAAAGGGTGGCGCGGAAAAGGCTCGTCCCGGCGCTCGGCCTGAAATCAGGCGGAGGCCGGGCCGGTAATGTGAATCACCGGGCCGCCAGCATTGGCTATGACACGATGCGCGTCCATGGCGGGCCTTCTAGCAGACTACCCGGGCGGCGAAAAGAGCCGCAAAAACCCATTGTGGCTCAAGGACATGGCGGCGCTCTTGACAGGAATACTCGCTACTGCCACTTTGTCAATAAATATGGGCAAGTGGCACCGTGAGCAAAAAACCCGTCGATCTCACAGGCTTTTTTGAGTCCGCAGCCGCCTTCGACGCGGCCTCCGCCCGAGTCAAACCCGCGGCGCTGACCGACCTTGCGCGGCACGGCTACAGCGAGGAGGAAATCTTCACGCTGGTGGTCCCGAAGCGGACACTCGCGCGGCGCAAGGCGGCCGACGAGCCGCTCACCGTCGAGGAAACCGACAAGGCGTTGCGCCTCGCGCGCATCGCCGTGCAGGCCGAACGCGTGTTCGGCGCGCCGGAGAAAGCGCATCGCTGGCTGCGCAAGGCCAAGCGCGAACTCAAGGGCGAGACGCCGCTCGCCTATCTGGCGAGCGAAGCCGGTGCGCGCGTCGTCGAGGAAATGCTTCACCGTATCGAGCACGGCATGTTCGCCTGACCGATGAGGTTATGGCGGATTTCCAATCACGCCAGTTTATCGGGTGACGGCGGGCTCCATGCGTCCGGCCGTTGGCACTCACGCGGACGCCGCGTTGTCTATCTGGCGGACCATCCTGCTTCGGCGCTGGTCGAAGTCATGGTGCATCTTGAAATCGATGCCGAGGATTTGCCGAGCCACTATCAGCTGCTTGGGGTCGAGGTGCCGGACGATGCAGCAATCACCGCGCTCGGCGAACATGACTTGCCGACTGGCTGGCGTCAGCAGCTGCTGCTGACCCGTGCGCGCGGCGATGACTGGCTGCGCACGGGCGCGACCGCGCTCCTGCGCGTTCCGTCCGCGATCGTCCCGGAAGCCGCGAACTATCTGCTCAATCCTGCGCATCGCGATGCGGCACGGATCGGCATCGCATCCGCGTTACGCGCGGCGTTCGATCCGCGGCTGAGGGCGTTCGTGAAGGGTTAGGCAAACAGCGCGTCGATGTCGTCCTGCGATGCGTGGCCGGCTTCGCCCGCAACCTTCGGGCCGTTGAGCAGCCTGGCGTCGCCCTCGGGCGCGGCGATTGGTTCCGGCGCGATGCCCTTGAAGGCCTCGAGCCCGCCCCAGATTTCCATCATGCGCACGATGTGCGTCTCGATGAACTTGAGCGTCCCGACCACCTTGGTGATGCGCTGCCCGGTCAGGTCCTGGAAATTGCATGCTTCGAAGATCTTGATCACGCGCTCCTGCGCGTCCGCCACCAGCGCACGGCTCTGCTCGTCCTTGAGGCGCGCGGCCAGCGTCGAAGCCATCTGGTCGATCTCTTCGGCGTTCGACAGAATCTGTTCGGTCGCATGCTCGGTGCCGCCGACGATCGCGTCGAGCTCGTTGGTGACGCGCGCCATCTCGGGCCCTTCGAAACCGGTGAGATGCACCGTCGCGAGTTCCTGCTTGGTCTTGCTGATGGCGTCGTAGATCAGGTCGAGCTCGGTCTTGAGCTTCTGCGCCTCGGCGATCTGCGCCTTGTAGCCGTCGATCATCTGCAGGCTGACCTGCTCGGCGGGCTTCACCAACGCGCGCAGCGCGCGCAGCTCCGCCATGATCTCATCGTGATGATCGTGATGCGCGGGATGATGGACGTGCGCGGCGCCCTGTCCGTTCGCGCGCCCGGGCACCCGATCGATCGTCTCGACGCGAAAGAGCTTGCGCCGCGCCTGCATGTCCGCCCCCGTTCAGTTCGGCGGCGAACGTGCACGCATCGATTTAACATCGCGTTCACTTGCTTCAATTCGATGCAAATTGCTTCGCGTCACGCGGCGTTAACTATGCTGGTTTGCGCAAAATAAACCGTAACGTGACGAACAGAATCTGAATCGACGTGATTAACGCGCGCCCCGCGTTTCATTTACCAAACGGTCGATTTTCTGGCGTGTCATCGTCCGCGTGCGAAGCCGAAGCCGTCGGCGTCGCGTTGTGACGATCATGTTCGAGAGTACGTCAATGTCCCGCCATCCCTTCCCGCTCGCCGTCATCGGCCTGTTCGCCGCAGTGCCCGCCGCGGCGAATCCGTTTGCCCCCGCTCCTCAACTGTCCGCGCCGCGCGTCTATGTCCAGCAGGTCGAACCTGCGCCGCAACGCTACGCGGCAACGCCGCGCGGGCAGATGGGCGGCGGATTCATCGAGTTCCTGTTCAACTCGACCGGCGAGGCGCCGCGCGCGCGGCGCGCCGTGGCCGATCCCTATGTGCGCGATCCCAATGCGAACCGCGGTTACGAGCCGGAGCCCGTGCTCGCATCGCGCGGCTCGATCTACGGCTATCAAGGAGCCGAGCCCGCGCGTCCCGCGATGGATCCGCGCTACCTGCCGCAGACGGTGAACTACGACGGCAGCCATGCGCCCGGCACGGTCGTCGTCGATACACCGAATAAGTTCCTCTATCTGGTGGAAGAAGGCGGCAAGGCGAAGCGCTACGGCATCGGCGTCGGCCGCCCCGGCTTCACCTGGGCCGGTGTGAAGAGCGTCACCCGCAAGGCCGAGTGGCCGGACTGGGTGCCGCCGCCCGAGATGCTGCAGCGCCGCCCCGATCTGCCGCGCCATATGGCGGGCGGTCCCGACAATCCGCTCGGCGCGCGCGCGATGTATCTCGGCTCTTCGCTCTACCGCATTCACGGCTCGAACGAGCCCTGGACCATCGGCACCGCGGTCTCGTCCGGCTGCATCCGCATGCGCAACGAGGACGTGATCGATCTCTACAGCCGCGTGAAGGTGGGCACGAAAGTCGTCGTGATCTGAGCGTCGCGCACGTCAAGAAAAAAGCCGTCGCGGCGACGCGGCGGCTTTTTTCATTTCACCTCATCGACAGCGGGGGACCTGCGATCACGCCGTATCGGT
>JAXDNY010000221.1:0-3287 GCA_034669145.1 Hyphomicrobiales bacterium | reverse complement strand
CCGCAAAGGCGGCTGACGTCAGAAGCCCCCTGGCTTCGGCGTCGTTCAGGCAGACGGCGATCCGCTCGACAGGCGCATCGGCATCGAACGGAAGCCAGGCCGCGCCGGTTTTGGCGATCGCGATTTGCGCGACGAGCAGATCGACACCGCGCGACATCCAAAGCCCGACGACATCGCCGGGCCCCACCCCGCGCGTGAGAAGACCGCGCGCTATTGCGGTCGCTTCGCGGTCGAGTTCGGCATAGGTGAGGTGGCGTCCCGCGCCCGCTATTGCCTTCCTGTCGGCGTGAGCGACAACTGTCGTGGCAAAAAGCTCCGCCAGAATTTCATCGCGGATCAGATTCGGCAGGATCGAGCCCTGCAAAACGGCCTGATTTGTCGCCGGCTGCGAAGAAACCTGGACGTGGCTGCGCGGGCGAGCCGCTTCCCTTTTGAGGTCCAGTGCCGTTTCGGTCATACGATGCTCGATCCGCCGGTCTCAGTCGCGGGCCGACGAGAGAGCGCGATGTCCGGTCAGATCCCGGTCGAGGAAATCTTGTGGCGAGCCTGCTTTCACCTTTCCATCCGTCCGCATCAAGCGCAACCCGTGCCGCAGCCGGCAGCGTCGGATTAACATAAGTCTTCAAAGGAACATACTCGTTCAGAGGTGAACGGTTCCCGAATGGGTGCGATCAGTCCCGCACTGCAGCAATATCGGGGGCGGACGGATGCTTCATGCCAACGATGTGGTAGCCCGCATCGACGTGCAGAATCTCGCCCGTCACTCCGCGCGCCATCGGTGAGAGCAGATAAACCGCACTTTCGCCGACCTCTTCGATTGTCACGGTGCGGCGCAGCGGCGCGTTGTACTCGTTCCACTTCAGAATATAGCGGAAATCGCCGATGCCCGCGGCAGCAAGCGTCCTGATCGGCCCGGCGGAAATCGCGTTGACCCGAATATCCCGCTCGCCGAGATCGGCGGCGAGATAGCGCACCGAAGCTTCCAGAGCGGCTTTGGCGACGCCCATCACGTTGTAGTGGGGCATCCATTTCTCGGCACCGTAATAGGTCAGCGTCAGCATCGAGCCGCCGCGGCCCATCATCTTCTCAGCCCGTTGCGCAACGGCGGTAAAGGAATAGCAGGAGATAAAAAGCGACTGCGCGAAGTTCTCCGGTGAGGTGTCGACGTAGCGGCCGGTCAGCTCGTCTTTGTCGGAGAAGGCAACGCAGTGCACGACAAAATCGAGCCCACCCCAAACCCTGTCAATCTCAGCGAAGGCGGCATCGAGAGTCGGTCGGTCGGTCACATCGCAATGGCCAAGAACATGCGCATCGAGCTCCTGCGCCAGCGGGCGCACACGCTTTTCCAGCGACTCTCCCTGGAACGTGAGCGCGAGCTCCGCACCGGCTTCGCGCGCCGCTTTTGCGATACCCCAGGCGATCGACCTGGTGTTGGCCACGCCCATCACGAGTCCTCGCTTGCCGGCAAGGATGCCGGTGGTCGGCTTGGACGTGGTCATTTCGTGCACGTACCTTGAAGCTTGGCCGTAACGGCCGCGATGTTCGGCTTTAGAGCGTGCCTCCGGGAAGCGCAAGGTCGGCCGCAGCATGGCGAGGCGAGGAAAAATGTCGCTGCGAGCTGCGCCAGGACATGGTCAAGCGAACCTGCCCGGCCTAATATCGATGCTGCGCCCTCTATGCGGACGTTTTGCAGGGATCCACGTGACCTCACGTGAAGCGATCGAAACTTTGACGCCGGGATTGCGCCGCTATGCACGTGCTCTGACCGGTCTCGGCAATGGGGCCGACGAGATCGTTCAGGCGACGCTTATGCGCACGCTCGAGGAGGAGCGGCGTTGGCGCGACGATGAGCTCAAGACACGCGTTTATGGGACGTTGACGCAGCTGAATCGGCAGCGCCAGCGCGCGCAAGCCGTACGGCGCCAGGGAGAGGCGCTGCCAGGGCGCGCTGGCGCGCCTGCAAAGGCCGGTTCGCGGCGAGAGGCGATCTCAAAGGCCCTCGATGTGCTTGCCACCGAAGAGCGCGAGGCGCTGCTGCTCGTCGTACTCGAAGGCTTTAATTATCAGGAGTCGGCGGAGATTATCGGCGCGCCGAAGGCAACCCTCGTGGCCCGCTTGATGCGCGCCCGCGCCGCGCTTGCGGCCGTACAGGGCCTCGATCCGCGCACGCGGCCAGCCTTATCGGCAGCACAGCAGCGAAGCGCCGGCCATTTGCGCGTGGTGAAATAGGCCCAGATGAGTAAGGGGCAGGACCCCGTCACGGAGGCTGACCTCCACGCCTTCCTCGACGAGGAGGTCGGCCCGGAGCGCCGCGCCAAAGTCGCGGAACATCTTGAGCAGAAGCCGCTTGATGCAGCGCTCCTCGACACATGGCGCGCGCAAAACGAAGCGCTCCGCGGCGCTTTCGCCCGCGTCGCACGGGAGCCCGTACCGCTATCGCTCTCTCTTGCCCAGCCGCTCACCGTGCGGGCGGCTGCGGTCCCGATCAACACGCGCCGCCTCGACCTCGCCCGAGCGGCACGTCAGCGGCGGGTGGCGATCGCCTCGGCGATAGCCTTTCTCGCCGGCTCCATCGCGGCCGCGACAGGCGCGATCGTTGTGCAGCACCTGCCGGGCCTCTTTCGATCGGAGGCGGGCATGCCGGCGACCATTGGGCGGCGGATCGCCACGCGGGCGGCTGCCATGTACCGGACCTTCGCCAACGACCGGACGCGGCCCGTCGAAGTCGCGGCCGCCCAGAAGGCGGAGCTCGGACGGTGGGTCTCGGAGCGCACCGGACTGTCGCTCATTCCCGATTTTGCTTCGGAAGGGCTGAAGCTCGTTGGTGGGCGCGTCACACCGGGCGAGTTCGGCGCGGCGGGCTTTCTTCTCTATGAGATAGCCACCGGCGAGCGGATCGGCGTGTTCATGGAGCGTGCGCCGGACGACAGTTCGATCGAACCGCTCCGTGCCACTCCGGGCGACCGCAACACAAGTCTCTATGGCCGCGAGAAGGGCACCTACTGGGCCATTATCGGCTCACTCGGCGACGAGCGGTGGAAGCAAGTCGCCCAGCATCTAATCAACCAAATCCGAGCCGCGAGTCCGTAGGATCAACTCGCTTTACGCGGGTCGTAAGGCTTCTCGCTGCGTAAGCGCTGCGCCAAACTCTCGAGTTCGGCATCCGCGTCCTCCGGCAAAACAATACGCAAACTAATGAGAAGATCGCCCGCTGGTTTGCCGCCGCCGGCCGGTAGGCCTTTGCCGCGGAGCCGGAGTGTGCGGCCGCCATTCGAGTGCCGCGGTAT
>JAXDNY010000220.1:0-16774 GCA_034669145.1 Hyphomicrobiales bacterium | reverse complement strand
CGTCGAACAGGAACGCCTTCGGCGAGCGCACGATCGCGCGGCCCATCGCGACGCGCTGGCGCTGTCCGCCGGAGAGCTGGCGCGGCTTGCGGTCGAGCAGCGCGTCGATTTCCAGGATGCGCGCGGCGTCGCGTACGCGCCGGTCGATCTCGGGCTTGGGCATTTTGCGGTTGCGCAAGCCATACGCCATGTTGTCGTAAACTTTCATGTGCGGGTAGAGCGCGTAATTCTGGAACACCATCGCGATGTCGCGCTCGGACGGCTCGATGTCGTTGACGACGCGATCGCCGATGCGGATCTCGCCCGACGAGATGGTTTCGACGCCGGCGATCATGCGCAGCAGCGTGGACTTGCCGCAGCCCGACGGGCCGACCAGCACGCAGAAATGCCCGTCCGGCACGTCGAACGTGACGCCCTTCACGGCCTCGACGCCGCCGGCGTAGACTTTGCGGACGTCTTTGAGTGTCACTTCAGCCATCGAGCACTCCACCAAGGGGCGAATAGCGAATGGCGAATGGCGAATAGAGAAGGGGGCTCATACCTTTTCTTCCCCATTCGCTATTCGCTACTCGCCACTCGCCCACTTCACTTCTCCGTCTCCACCAGTCCCCGCACGAACAGCTTCTGCATCGCGATCACCACGAACACCGGCGGCAGCATTGCCAGCATCGCCGTCGCCATCACGAGCTGCCATTCGGTGAGCGCGTCGGACGTCACGATCATCTTCTTGATGCCGATCACGATGGTCTGCATGTCGTCGCGGGTGGTGATCAGCAGCGGCCAGAGGTACTGGTTCCAGCCGTAGATGAACAGGATCACGAACAGCGCCGCCATGTTGGTGCGTGATAGCGGCAGCAGCGTATCGAAGAAGAAGCGGAACGGCCCCGCGCCATCGATGCGCGAGGCCTCCACCAGCTCATCCGGCACCGTCATGAAAAACTGGCGGAACAACAGCGTCGCGGTGGCTGACGCCACGAGCGGCAGCGTGAGCCCCGCATAGGTGTCGAGCATGTTGAGATCGGCGGCGATCTTGTAGGTCGGATAGATGCGCACCTCGACGGGGAGCATCAGCGTGATGAAGATCACCCAGAACGCCGTCATGCGCAGCGGGAACTTGAAATATACGATCGCGTAGGCCGAGAGGATCGAGATGAAGATCTTGCCGCACGCGATCACCATCGCCATCACGAACGAGTTCATCAGCATGGTGTAGACCGGCTCGCGCGTGGTGCCGCTCGTGCCGATGAAGAGCGTGCGGTAGTAATTTTCGATGAAGTGCGGGCCCGGCCAGATCGGCATCTGGCCGTTGGAGATGATGGTCGGCTCGTGCGTCGAGCCGACGAACGCGAGATAGACCGGAAACGCCACGATCGCGATCCCGACCCACAGGATCAGGTGCGGCAGGATGTTTCCGAAGGGCCGGTTCTCGACCATCAGGTAGCCCTTGCGTGTCCCGCACGCGGTGCAGCACAAAGTGATGCACCGCAGATGCGGGACCCCGGTTGCTTCGGTGTGACAGGATTGAAGGAAGAAACCGGGGTCCCGGGTCTGCGTCGCGTCATTTCATGCCGCGCCGCGCCCGGGACACAGGACGTTATGCAACAACGAGTCATCAGGCCCACATCTCCTTATTCTTCAGCGTCGCGGCGAGGCCTTCGGCGCAGACGCCGAGCAGCTTCTCGCCCTTCTGGGCGTTGGCGCGCCGTGCATCGCCGATCACGCCGGTTGCCGTGAGGTTGTCCTTGAACGGCAGATAGCGCGCAGCCGGATAGGCCTTGCGCGGGTCGCCGTTGAGCATGCCGTAAGCCTCCGGCAGCCGGTCGTGCTTCACGGTGTCCGGCGCCACCACCATCATCATCGAGGTCTCGACCTCGCAGGCGTGATGCACGGATTCCTGGTCTTCGAGAAACTGTTTCAGGTCGGCCTTGGAGAGTTCGAAGTAGGTGGTGGCGTAGAGCATCAGTCCGGTGTCGCGCGTCAGGTCGGGCAGGAACGCATTGAGGGCCGCGATATTGCCGCCGTGACCGTTGACGATGAACACGCGCTTGAAGCCGTGCCGCGTAATGCTCTTCAGGAATGCCAGCAGCACCGCCTGATAGGTCGGAATATCGAACGTGAACGTGCCGCCGAACGTCATGTGGTGCTCGGCCATACCGCACCACAGCGTCGGCGCGACCACCACCGGCACGTCCTTGGCGGCAAGCTCGGCGCCGGCCCGGCACACGGCTTCGCAGAGAAACGTATCGACGCCGACCGGCAGATGCGGCCCGTGCTGCTCCATCGAGGCAACCGGAAGAATGACAATCGCATTCGCCGCCGCTTTGCCGCGCAGGTCTTCGGCAGTCAGCTCTTTCCACATGACAGACGGCATCAGTAGGTCACCTTCTTCTCGACATAGCGGAACTGGATCGCGGTCAGCGCGATCACGATGATCATCAGGATGACCGATTGCGCCGCCGAGCCGCCGAGGTCGCCGCCGAGCCGCCCGTCGGCATAGACCTTGTAGACCAGCGTCTCGGTCGCCTTCGCGGGCCCGCCGCCGGTCATCGCGTCGATGATGCCGAAGGTGTCGAAGAACGCGTAGACGATGTTGACCACCAGCAGGAAGAACGTCGTCGGCGAGAGCAGCGGGAACGTGATGGTCCAGAAGCGGCGCATCGGCCGCGCACCGTCGATCGCGGCGGCTTCGGTCACGCTGCGCGGGATCGCCTGCAGGCCGGCGAGGAAGAACAGGAAGTTGTAGGAGATTTGCTTCCAGGTCGCGGCCATCACCACCATGGTCATGGCGTGATTTTCGTTCAGTAGCGGGTTCCAGTCGATGCCGAACGTGTCGCGCAGCATGCGCGCGATCACGCCGAACGACGGCTGGAACATGAACGCCCACAGCACCCCGGCGACCGCGGGCGCGACCGCATAGGGCCAGATCAGCAGCGTGCGGTAGATCCCGGCGCCCTTGAGCTGCTTGTCGGCCTGCGATGCGAGCAGCAGCGCGCACGAGAGCGAGAGCACGGCGACGAGGCCGGAGAAGACCAGTGTGGTCGCGATGGTGCGGTAATAGGAGGCGTCGGCGAACAGCTCGCGATAATTCTCCATCGCGACGAATTTGGTCGAGAGCCCGAACGCATCCTGCAGCAGGAACGACTGCCACACCGCCTGGCTCGCCGGCCAGTAGAAGAAAACAATCGTGATGACGATCTGCGGCAACAGCAGCGCGTAGGGCAGGAGGTTGTGGTTGAAGATCGAGCGCTTTTCCATCGTCTATTCATTCACCGTCGGCGGCTCGTCCGTGCTCTCTCCGAACCAGAGCCGGTATCCGTCCGGGTCGCGCAACTCGAATTCCTTCATGCCGTAGACCGCAACGCGCAGATCGGACACCGGCAATCCGGCCGTCTTCCAAGCCGCATGCAGGGCGGCAACGCCATCGGGATAGAAATAATAGATCTGATGATCCTTCGGCGGCGGGAAAATCACGATCCCGGGCGGCTGATTGAACATCAACCGTACCTTGTCGCGCTCCAGCATGCACCAGACCGGCTTGGGCTTGCCGAATGTGTTGACGACGCGAAAACCAAGTCTGTCGCAATAGAACTCCCTCGCCCGCCCAAGGTCGGCGACGCTCAGCATTGGAATCAGAAGATTGAAGCTCATGGCGTGCCGCCGCCGCCGGTTAGTTGACGAAGCTGGTTCCCGGGTCTGCAGCGCATCACTGGCGTGCTGCGCTGCGCCCGGGACACGGTAGCTTACTTCGTCACGCTGCGCTCGAACTGCCGCAGCATCGTGTTGCCGCGCGCGACTGCCGCGTCGAGCGCTTCCTTGGCGCTCTTCTTGCCGGCGAGCGCAGCCTCGATCTCCTCGGCCCACACGTCGCGCAGCTGCACCATGTTGCCGAGGCGAAGCCCGCGCGAATTCTCGGTCGGCTCCTTGTTGGAGAGCTCGAGCAGCGGCGTCTCGAGATAGGGGTTCTCCTTGTAGTAGCCGGACTCCTTGGTCTTCGCGTAGGCCGCCTTGGTGATCGGCAGATAGCCCGACGATTTGTGCACGCCGACCTGACGGTCGGTGTCGGACAGGAACGCGAAGAATTTCGCGACGCCCTTGTATTCCTCCGGCTTCTTGCCGCCCATCACCCACAGCGAGGCGCCGCCGATGATCGAGTTCTGCGGCGCGTCCTTCTGGTCCGGCCAGTAGGGCATCGGCGCGTTGGTCCAATCGAACTTGGCGTTCGCCTTCACGTTGCCGAAAAAGCCCGACGAGGTGAGGAAGATCGGGCATTCGCCCGACGTGAAGCGGCCTTCGCCGGTATTGGTGCGGCCCGAATAGTCGTAGGTCTTGTCCTTCTGCAGCGCGACCAGGTTCTCCAGGTGCTTGACGTGCAGCGGCCCGTTGAAATTGAGCACCGTGTCGAAGCCGTCGAGGCCGTTCGCCTTGGTGGCGAGCGACACGTTGTGCCAGGCCGAAAGCTGCTCGATGTTCACCCACGTCACCCAGGCGTTGGAGAATCCGCAGGTCGCGTGCCCGGCCGCCTTGAGCTTCTTTGCCGCCTCGAACACCTCCGGCCAGGTCTTCGGCAGCTTCTCGGGATCGAGGCCGGCCTTCTTGAACGCGTCGCGATTGATCCACATCACGGTCGACGACGAGTTGAACGGGAACGACAGCATCTCGCCCTTCGAGGTCGAGTAGTAGCCGGTGATGCCCGACAGGTAGGCGTTGGAATCGAACTTCTCGCCCGCTTCCTTCATCATCACGTGCACCGGCTTCACGGCGCCGGTCGCCGCCATCATGGTGGCGGTGCCGACCTCGAACACCTGCATGATGTGCGGTGCGTTGCCGGCACGGAACGCCGCGATGCCGGCGTTCATGGTGTCGGGATAGCTGCCCTTGTAGCTCGGGACGACTTTGTATTCGCTCTGCGCGGCGTTGAATTCCTCGGCCAGCTTGACGATGACCTCGTTGTTGCCGCCGGTCATCGCGTGCCACCATTGCAGCTCGACGACGGCGTAGGCAGGCGTCGCCGCGAGCGCGAGCGCGCTCGCTGCTCCCAGCATGAAGCCACGAACCGGCATAAGTCTCTCCTTGTTGGTTAGTCTCCCCCGCGGGCAGGGACCCCTAACAATCGGCGGTGACGGGTCCATGACGCGCCTGGCGCATTGTAGGGCGGGGACGAAGGCGGACGGAAGGGGAAAAGGGCGCGCGGTCTGCGGCGTTTGCGTAGCGGCCATGACGTGCCGCAAACCCCTGTTCGGTGCCGGTTTCATCCTCTAAAGAATGCCGGCCGGTTCCAGAGCCGGAATTCGGGACGGAACCATGTTGCTTTCGCCGCGGGCCGGATAGCCGTTGATGCAGAGTGCGTCCCTCGCCGCACCCGCCACGCGGCTGACAACGATCCTCATCTGGTCGATCGCGGCACTTGGCTGCCTGTTCCTCGTGTGGCCGGTGTGGCGCGCGTTCTTGCCGCTGGAAATCTGGGGCAATGAGGGCTGGAATGCCTATCATGCCGATAAGGCGGTGCGCGGCACCGGGCTCTATCCGCCGCCCGACGGGCTTACCGCCAACAACTACCCGCCGCTCTCCTATTACCTGATCGGCTGGCTCGGCCGGGCGTTCGGCGATCCGCTCTACGTCGGCCGCGCGCTGTCGTTGCTGGCGACGCTCGGCATCGGCGCGGCGGCCGCCGCGGTGGTGCGGCAATTTGGCGGATCGTGCGCGGCCTGCCTGCTCGCGGGCTTCTGGTTCGTCGCCACGCTGGCGCGGTTCTTCGAATTCTACGTCGGCATGAACGAGCCGCAGCTCTTCGGCCTTGCCGTCATGGCGGCGGGGTTTGCGTGGTTCTTCAAGCGCCACGCCGAGGGGCGCCCGGTCGAGCCCGCCGTGCTCGTGATGGTGCTGGCCGGCTTCATCAAGCACAACTTCATCACGCTGCCGCTGGTCGCGCTGATCTGGCTCGCGCTCGACAACCGGCGGCTTGCGCTACGCGCCGCGCTGGTGGGGGCGGCGGCGGCGGCGCTGGGGCTGGCGATCTGCGCGTGGGTCTTCGCACCGTATTTCATCGCCGACATGCTGATGCCGCGCACCTATCATCTGGCGCGTGGGCTCTCCTCGCTCGGCCGGCTGCAGTTCATTCTGCCCGCGATGGTGCTGTGGGCGATCTGGGCGTGGCACGAACGCCGCGGCAAGCCCGCGCGCTTCACGGCGCTCTTGATCGGCATCGCGCTGCCGCTCTGCCTCATTCAGAAATCGGGCGCCGGCGTCGACGAGAACGCGCAGTTCGAACTGATCTTCGCGACCGCCGTCGGAATAGGGCTTGCCTATGACGGCCTGCTGCGCGATCCGCTGCGCTCGGGCTGGTCGCCGCAGTTCATCAGCGTGGTCGTGCTCGGCATCCTGATCGTCCGCCTGCTGATTTCGAGCCGGCTGGAATTCGCCTATGTGCTGGCGAGCCCGCAATATCGCGGGCTGGCTGCCGAAAATGCCGCCATCACCCGCGCCGAAGCCGCGCGCGTCGCCGCGATCCCCGGGCCGGTCGCATGCCAGAATCTCGTGGTCTGCCGCATGGCGGGCAAGCCGTTCGTGTACGATCACTTCTGGATCACGCAGCTGGTCGAGACCGGCAGAATGACCTGGCCCCAGGTCGAGCAATTCGCGCGCGGCAAGGCGATCATACGGGACGACACGGACCCGCGCGCCAATGTACGCTCGCTCTGGCGCCGCATGCGTTCGGATTAAACAAGGGAGAGTAGCTTGAAAATCGCCATCATGGGTTCGGGCGGCATCGGCGGCTACTACGGCGCCATGCTGCAGAATGGGGGCGCGGACGTCACTTTCATCGCGCGCGGCGCGCAGCTTGAAGCGCTGCGGCAGAACGGCATCGCGGTCGAGGGCGTGAAGCCGGTGCAACTGCCCAAGGTGAAAGCGACCGACGATCCGGCGACCATCGGCAAGGTCGACATGGTGATCTTCTCGGTCAAGCTGCGCGACACCGAGAGCGCGGGGCGGCAGATTCTTCCCCTAATCGGGCCGGACACCGGCATCATCTCGCTGCAGAACGGCGTGCAGAAGGACGACATGCTGGCCCCCATCGTCGGGCGCGAGCATCTCCTCGGCGGGGCCGCCTACATCGGCGTGTCGGTCGTGCGCCCCGGCGTGATCCGCAAGGCCGGCACGATGGAGCGGCTCGCCTTCGGCGAATTCAGCAACAAGATCACGCCACGGGCGCAGGCATTCCTCGATGCCTGCAAGGCCGGCAATATCGTGGCCGACATCCCGCCCGACATCTCGCTCGAGCTGTGGCAGAAGTTCGTTGTCATCGTCACGATGTCGAGCATCACATCGGCGATGCGCTCCACCATCGGGCCGATCCGGGCCAATCCGCAGGCGAAGCAGTTCGCGCTCGACCTCATGCGGGAGGTCGTGGCGGTCGGCCGCGCGCAGGGCGTCGCGCTCGAACCGGACTTTGCCGACAAGCGGATCGCCCATGTGGACGGGATGGCACCCGAGATGCGCGCCTCGATGGCGCTCGACCTGGAGCTTGGCCGGCCGCTCGAGCTGCCCTGGCTCGCGGGCGCCGTGGTCGATCTCGGTGCGCAGAAGGGCGTGCCGACGCCGTGCTGCCGCGCGGTGCGCGACATTCTCGCGCTCTATGTGGACGGGAAGCCGAGCTAGCTCCTTAACATCAATACGCCCGCCAGCGCCGCAAGCCCGAGCGCGCGTGCAAGCGCCACTTGCTCGTCGCTCCACTGCGCCTCTGCGCGCAGCACGTTGAGCGTGCCGACGCATTTGCCGTTGCTGACCAGCGGCACGTTCACGCAGGAATGCAGCCCGAGGCCGAAGATGATCGCGTGATCGTCGAACGACTCGCGAATGTCATCATCGCCCGCGTTCACCAGCACGCGGTGTTCGAGGAGTACCTTGCGGCTCCAGCCGGTATCGCGCTTGAGCTTGCGCCCGCCGACCGGGTAGGCCTGCTCGTTCGACGAATAGACGCGCTCCACGGTCGAAGCCGTCTCGTCGTGACGCATCGCGGTCACGAGTTGCGCGCCGACGCGGCGCGCCGCCACCGCGGCAATCGCCGCGAACAGCGCCGCCGGCGATTGAGCGGCGCCCTTCGCGAGCGCGTCGATATCGTCGCCGCCGAGCATCAATCCCCCGGCAGATCGTGGATGTCGGGAAAGAACAGGTCCTGCCACTTTGCGGGAGGATCCTTGATGGTGCCGACCTTGCCCATGAACACCGCGGTCTTGAACACTTTCTCAGGCGACAGCGTGAAGGCGTAGTCCTTGTCGCTGATCACGCCGAGAATTTCCTCAAGCGTGCTCTTCCGGTCGTTGGCGATGGCGAGATAGTCCTGCGCCGCCTTGCGCTTGTCCTTGTTGATCGTCTCGATTGCTTCCTTTTCGGCGGCGAGGAATGCCTTGTAGACCTTCGGGTTGGCGTCGTGGAATTTCGTCGTCGTGATGACGACCAGCGCCGAAGCGCGTCCGCCGAGGATGTCGTAGCTGGTGGTGAGCAGACGCGCGCCGGGGAATTTCATCTCCTGCTCGTAGAACGGCGAGGTGCCGAAATGCGCGTTCACGCCTGAGGTGTTGTTCATCAGCGCCACCATCGCGTCGGGATGCGCGAGCGACACGGTGTACTCGTCGAACTTCTGGTAGTTGCTTTGGCCGAAAAGATCGGCCGCCGCCATCTGCAGCATCAGCGCCTGGGTCGAGATCTTCACCGACGGAATTGCGATCTTGTCCTTGTCGGAGAGGTCCTTCAGCGACTTGAGGTCTGGATTGCGCGTGACGAAATAGAGCGGATACGACGTCATCGCCGCCATACCCTTGACGCCTACATTGTTCTTGGTGCGCGACCACAGCGTGATCAGCGAGGGCGCGCCGACCGCGCCGAAATGCACCGTGCCGGACAACAGCCCGTCATTGATGACGCTGGGACCCGCGACCTTCAGCCAGTTGGTCTTCACCTCGATGCCGGCGGCCTTGGCGTGCTTCTCGATCAGGCCGTCGCGCTCCATCAACATCAGCGGCAGGAACGCGACGCCGAACTGCTGGGCGATCGTGACTTCGGAGATTTCCGCGCGCGGCGCGGTCGCGCCGGCGAGTAGCAGCGCAGCTACGATTGCTGTCAGTCTCATGTTTCCTCCGCTTCGCTTCTATTTTGCCAGCTTGAACAGTTTTAGCGCATTGGTGCGCACGATCTTCTCGCGGTCCGCCTCGCTGATCGGCGCCGCGTCGATCCACTCGGCCGCGTCACTGATATCCTCGAACGGATAGTCCGCCGACCATAGCACGCGCTCGATCCCGATCTCGGCGATCGCCTGGTTGAGCGCGGAGGTGGAGAAGTTGCCCGACGTGGTGATGACGACATTATTGCGGACATAATCCGCGACGGATTTCTTCGCCGCGTATGTGTGCGGCATCTTCATCCAGTTGTTGCGGTGGTCGATGCGCCAGAGATACGCCGGGATGCCCTCGCCGAGATGGCCGAGGATGATCTGCAGGCCCGGATGTTCGTCGAACAGGCCGCAGCCGATCAGCCGGAGCGCATGCACGGCGGTCTCGGCGTGGAACGCCCAGTTCGGCCCGAGCAGCCAGTTGTGCCCGTCGTAGCCGCGGAGATCGCCGGGCAGCGGGTTGCGCGGGTGCAGGTAGAACGGCACGCCGAGCTCGGCGACGGTGCGCCAGAACGGCCGGTATTGCGGCAGGTCGTAGTAGAGCGCGCTGTCCGCCTTGTGGCCTTGCGAGAAGCCGTTCACCAGCGCGCCGACGAAGCCGAGGTCCTTCACGCAGCGTGTGAGTTCGCGCGCAGCCTCGTCCGGATCCTGCATCGCCAATGCGGCGAAGCCTTTGAAACGATCCGGGCGCTTCTGGATTTCCGCGGCGAGCACATCGTTCGCCTCGCGCGCAACGTGAATCGCGCGCTTCACGTCCCAAATCGCCTGCACGGCCGGCGCATTGAGCGAGGCGATCATGATCTCGACGTCCGAGGCGTCCATCAGGCGGAGCCTTTTGTCCTGGAAATCGGTCAGCCGCGGCCCGAGCTCGTGCCACACATGCGCGCCGAACACCTGGCTGTCGGCGAGCGTCGCCGGTATGGCGAAATGCTCCTCGAGCGCGATCTTGCCTTGCATGCGTGGTGTCTCCGGCTAGGCGGCGATGATGCATGCTCCGGGGAGCGAGGGCCAGCGGGAGATCAGCGCAATCGCTTCTTGGCAAACGCCCTGCCAGAGGATGATTTGAGATAGCGCTCGAACGCGACCGCTTTAGATTCGTCCGAGAACGCGACGTACGTTACCAACCGCCAAGGCTTGAATTTAGAGGTGTGTGGCGAACCACCGGAATTGTGGGTTGCCAGCCTTGCTTTCAGATCATCAGCGAGCCCGACATACACCTGGTCGGGGTGGTCGATGCTTTGCAGCAAGTAGACGTATTTCATGGATATGCCTGCGGCCCGTCTTCGCCCAAGCGGGCTACGACGGGCAGTCTCCGCCGCTACGCGGTTTCCGCGTTCGCCGAACCTTCGGTGGCGAAGGTTGGCTTGCCAGTCGTAGCCGCGTAGCGGCGGAGACTGGTGGAGCCAAGCGGGATCGAACCGCTGACCTCCTGCATGCCATGCAGGCGCTCTCCCAGCTGAGCTATGGCCCCATTCGCGGCGCGTGTTGGGAACCGCGCCGGCTTGATACACTCAGTTTAGCAGTTGGCGGCCCGTCAGGCCACCGACGCCTTAAGTATCCTCCTCGTCCTCGCGCTCGCCGCCGATGATGTCGGTGACGTCGCCCTCGTCCTCGTCGGTCTCCAGGAAGGTTGCGTCGTCCGCCGGATCGTCGGCGACTTCGACTTCCTCTTCCTCGCCTTCGACAGGCGCCTTCTTGCCCTCGGCCTCGGCGTCGGCCTCTTCGAGCGAGACGAGCTCGACCTCGGGGGCCTCGGGAACTTCCGCCTCCGGCACCAGCGGCGCGATCGGAGCGGCAGCCGCCGCGGCGCCGCGGCGCGACTGCGGGAGCACCGTGATCGGCACGACCTCGCCCGTGTAGGGCGAGATGACCGGATCCTTGTTGAGATCGTAGAATTTGCGCCCTGTCACCGGACAGACGCGCTTGGTACCAAGCTCGGCTTTTGCCACCGTCGGGTATCCTTGAAACTGTTTGGAAACGGGGCTTGACTTGGCCTCTCGCTGCGGCTGTGTCAATAGCGTCAAACCCTCATTTTGTCCCGCCATTGCACGCCTGTGAGGCATCGCCCGTGGTAGGGACCGGGCCAGCCAACCCAAGGGGCATCCGTGGATCAGACCGTCGCGCCGCTCGCTGCCCGCCGTTCCGGGCCCCTCCGGGGCACGGTGCGGGTGCCCGGCGACAAGTCGATCTCGCACCGCGCCCTGATTTTGGGCGCGCTCACGGTTGGCGAAACGGCCATTGCGGGCCTGCTCGAGGGCGAGGACGTGATCAATACCGGCCGCGCCATGCGCGCGCTGGGCGCCAGCGTCGCGCGCACCGGGCCGGGGGCCTGGCGGGTCAACGGGGTCGGGGTCGCGGGTTTCGCGGAGCCTGCCGCGGCCCTCGATTTCGGCAATTCCGGCACCGGCTGCCGATTGGTCATCGGGGCGGTCGCCGGGTGTCCGATCACGGCGACCTTCGATGGCGATGCGTCGTTGCGCACCCGGCCGCAGCGGCGCGTGCTTGACCCGCTGGAGCGGATGGGCGCGCGTGCGCTCAGCGTGGCCGAGGGCGGCCGGCTGCCGCTCACGCTGCAGGGCGCACGCGATCCGATCCCGATCGTCTACGAGCCGCCCGCCGCCTCCGCGCAGCTCAAGTCCGCCGTGCTGCTCGCCGGCCTTGCGGCGCCGGGCGAGACCGTGGTGATCGAAGCCGAGGCGACGCGCGACCACACCGAGCGCATGCTGCGGCATTTCGGCGCCGAGATCGCGGTCGAGCCGAGCGGCGCGCATGGCCGCCGCATCACGCTGAAAGGCCAGCCCGAGCTGGTGCCGAGCCCTGTGACGGTTCCGGCCGATCCGTCGTCCGCCGCGTTTCCACTGGTCGCTGCGCTGATCGTTCCCGGCTCGGAGGTCGTCCTCGAAGGCGTGATGACCAACGTGACGCGCACCGGACTGTTCAAGACGCTGCGCGAGATGGGCGCGCGTATCGAGGAACAAAACCCGCGCGTCGAAGGCGGGGAAGATGTCGCCGACCTGCTGGTTCGCGCCTCGGCATTGCGGGGCGTCGAGGTCCCGCCCGAGCGTGCGCCGTTCATGATCGACGAGTACCTCGTGCTCGGCGTCGCGGCGGCCTGCGCCGAGGGCACCACCCGGATGCGCGGGTTGAAGGAACTGCGCGTGAAGGAATCCGACCGCCTTGCCGCCACCGCCGCCATGCTGCGGATCAACGGCGTCGACGTCGAGATCGAGGGCGACGACCTGATCGTGCATGGCAAAGGCCGCGTGGCGGGCGGCGGGCTGGTCGCGACCCACATGGATCACCGCATCGCGATGTCGGCGCTGGTGATGGGGCTTGCGAGCGACAAGCCCGTGCAGGTCGACGACACGGCGTTCATCGCCACGAGCTTCCCCGGCTTCGTGGAGATGATGCGGCGGGTGGGCGGGGATTTGAGCTGATATCGCTTCGCAAGGCTGGTGGGAGCCACGAATGGCCCGATCCTTGAATCGAGAAAAGCTGCTCGATGCCTTCGAGGAGATCGGCCGCGCCGCGGTCGCGGCTGGTACGCGCATGCAGATTGCGGTCTATGGCGGCTCGGCTCTGATGCTCGCGAGCAATTTCCGATTTGCGACGGAAGACGTGGATGTTTCTCAACTTCAGCAGCCTTGGCCCGAATGGCTGCGCGATGTCATCGAAAGCCTTGCAATCAAGAACCAATGGCCGTCGGACTGGTTCAATGACGGCGTCGCGTTCCATTTGAGCCCGCTTGCCGACCAGGCGGACGATCATCTGGAATTTGGCACATTTCCCGGCGGTGCCGAGGGAGGAACCGGACTGGTGGTGCATGTGCCTTCCGCGCAGTATCTTCTTGCGCTCAAGCTGAAGGCGATCCGAGTCAACGATCCCTTGCGCGGCGATCAGGAGCGGCTCGACATCTTGAATCTGATGCGGGTTGTCGGTATTCGCACCGCAGAAGAAGCGGTCAGTCTGCTTGCCCGGTTTTTTCCGAGCAGTGGCGCCTCGGCTGAGAAGCAGCGATTTTTGCTGACCTACATGAATCCGGAGGGAGCGATCGATGCGCCCAAGTACCCTCGCCGAGGCGATTGAGCGTATCCGCGCGGGTGAGCCGCAAGACGTCGCATTGGCGGAGTTCGTCGACAGTTTCTCGCTGGCGCCGGACGCGGGGGCGAGATACGCGAGCATGGAACAGGAGCCGGAGCGGACGGATGATGCCCGGTTGAATGCGCTCGTGGCTGCGATGGCGGAGTATCTCGCCAAGCAGCATCGGCTTGGCGGTGTACCCCGCTGGGTATCGCAGCCCTGGCGCCGGCTAGACGAGCCGTGGTTCACCACATCGTCAACCGAGCCCGCGATGCGGGAATATCTTGCGTCCACGAGTCCCGCCGAATTTCGCTCGCGCAACATTTTCACCGAAGAGCGTCCATTGCGCCGCGCCCGAAGTCATCTGCCGTTCACGCCGCGAAACGCGAAGTCCGCATGATCATCGCGATCGACGGACCGGCCGCTTCCGGCAAGGGCACGCTCGGCAAGCGGCTCGCGCGGCGTTTCGGGCTGCGCCATCTCGACACGGGCCTGCTTTATCGGGCGGTCGCCAAGGCATTGCGCGATGCCGGGCGCCCACTCGATGACCGCGAGCACGCCGTCGCGGCCGCGAAAGCGCTCGATCCCGCCAGGTTCGACGAACAGGCGCTGAAAGGTCACGCGATCGGTGAGGCCGCCTCGATCGTCTCGGCGATTCCGGAGGTGCGCGAGGCGCTGCTGGCGTTCCAGCGAAATTTCGCCGCGCAGCCGCCCGGCGCGGTGCTCGACGGGCGCGACATCGGAACCGTGATCGCGCCCAACGCCGATGTGAAGATCTTCCTCATCGCGGCACCTGAGGAGCGTGCGCGGCGCCGCGCCGCCGAACTCAAGGCCGCCGGTCAGCCGGCCGACGAAGCCGCGATCCTTGCCGACATTCTGCGTCGCGACGAGCGCGACCGCACACGCAGCGTTGCGCCGCTTGTAGCGGCTACAGATGCCAAGACGCTCGACACATCGACGCTCGACATCGAGGCGGCGGTCGCCAAGGCGATCGGGATCGTCGAGGGCGTGACGCGCCCTCGATAGCGATCTGCGCCTTTCGGCACAGAATCAGATCGCGTCGGCGGTCTGGACCGGCAGATCTCCGGCTTTCTGCGTCAACTCGTAAGTCGAAATCTGCGCAGGACTTGCCTCCGCGCTGACAGTGGTCGGCAGGGTTATGACATGCCCCACAAGTCCACCCAGAACGAAAATCACGGCCGCCCCAATAACGCTATGCGCTTTCATTGAACCCTCCCAGCTTTGGTGGCCGCAACTTGCGCGATGGAGCTTAACGCTGGGTGAGTCACCGGTCACTGGCGTGGAATTTGTTCCAAGTAAGGGTAAACGAAGGGTTTCGCATACGCTGAACCTCACTTGATCAGCGCAATCACCTGCTTCCACTTCTCCTGTTCCTCGGCGATGCGCTTCGCCAGCGCTTGCGGGCTCTCGATGATCGGCGTGAAGCCGGCGGCTTCCATGCGCTTGGCGATGTCCGGCTCCGACAGCACCGCGTTGATCTCGCGGTTGAGTTTCTCGACGATCGGCAGCGGCAGCCCGGCTGGCCCATTGATGTAGTTGATCAGAGACAGGCCGAAGCCCGGCAGCGTGTCGGCGATCGGCGGCAGATCGGGCAGGGTCGGATTGCGCTCCACCGTGGCGACCGCGAGCCCGCGCACGCCGCCGGACTGAATGTGCGGCAATTGGACCACGACGGTGTCGAGCGACATCTGGACGTTACCGGCGAGCAGGTCCTGCAACGCGGGCGCGGACCCGCGATAGGGCACGTGCACGATGTCGATGCCCGCCATGCTCTTGAACAGCTCGCCCGACAGATGCTGACTCGATCCAACGCCGGCGCTCGAGAAGTTGATCTTGCCGGGATTGGCCTTGGCATAGGCGATCAGCTCGGCGACTGATTTCACCGGCAGGCTTGGCGTCACTACCAGCACGTTGACGGCCGTCAGCACGGTCGCGACCGCCGTGAAGTCCTTAAAGGCGTCGTAGGGCAGCTTGTCCATGAGAAACGGGTTGGTGATCTGTGGCCCCGGCGTGGTCCAGAGCAGCGTGTAGCCGTCGGGCGCGGCCTTCGCGACCACGTCGGCACCGATGGTGGCGCCCGCGCCTGGCTTGTTTTCGATCACGATCGGCTGGCCGAGGCGCTTGGCCAGCGGCTCGCTGAGGACGCGCGCCATCAGGTCTGCGGCGCCGCCGGGCGCGAACGGCACCACAAGCCGGATCGGGTTTTGCGGCCAATTCTGCGCCTGCTGCCCAGTCTGCGCCTGCGCGCCGCCCGCAATCAGGGCCAGAACGGCCGAAAGCGCAAAGAGCCCGGCCCGCCGCATCCTCGTCCTCCCGTGTCTGCCGGCAGTCTAGGCCAGATCGGCGGCTCCGGCCAACCGGCATTGCGGCAAACCCTTGTGCGATCGGAACCGTTTGGCTATATCCGCAGCGTTCCAGGCCGCCGTCGACATGTGTCGAGGCCGCCCGGGCGGGCCGGAGGCGCGGATGACCGCACCTTCGTTAGTGGAGGAAGCGCCCGTCCGGTCCGTCTCTTTCGCGGTGCGCCAGACGTTCATCATCGTTTCGATCGTTCGGGATCGTGCCGGCCCGCCGTTTGGCGGTCGCCGCAGGCCACTCAAGGCTTGCGGCCTCGGATCATTGAAACGCCCTTGTTCAAACCGCCGGCACGCTAAGGAGACTCAATGGCCACCGCTACTACTTCTTCCGCTCCCGCGTCTTCACGCGAAGATTTTGCCGCGATGCTCGAAGAGTCCTTCACGCAGGGCAGCCTGCAGGAAGGCACCGTCGTTAAGGGCATTGTCGTCGGCATCGAAAAGGATATGGCCGTCATCGACGTCGGCGCGAAGACCGAGGGCCGCGTCGCGGTCCGCGAATTCACCGGACCCGGACGCGGCACCGAACTCAAGGTCGGCGACGAGGTCGAGGTTTACCTCGAGCGCATCGAAAACGCGCTCGGCGACGCCGTGCTCTCGCGCGACAAGGCGCGCCGCGAGGAAAGCTGGGGCAAGCTCGAAAAAGCGTTCCAGGGCAACGAGAAGGTCACGGGCGTCATCTTCAATCAGGTCAAGGGCGGCTTCACGGTCGATCTCGACGGCGCGGTCGCATTCCTGCCGCGCTCGCAGGTAGACATCCGGCCGATCCGCGATGTGACGCCGCTGATGAACGTGCCGCAGCCGTTCCAGATCCTGAAAATGGATCGCCGCCGCGGCAACATCGTGGTGTCGCGCCGCACGGTTCTCGAAGAGACCCGCGCCGAGCAGCGCCAGGAGCTGGTGCAGAACCTCGAAGAGGGCCAGGTCATCGACGGCGTGGTGAAGAACATCACCGACTACGGCGCGTTCGTCGACCTCGGTGGCATCGACGGCCTCTTACACGTCACCGACATCGCGTGGCGCCGCGTCAATCACCCGACCGAGGTGCTCAACATCGGCCAGCAGGTGAAGGTCAAGATCATCAAGATCAACCACGAGACGCACCGCATCTCGCTCGGCATGAAGCAGTTGCTCGACGATCCGTGGCAGGGCA
>JAXDNY010000219.1:0-5197 GCA_034669145.1 Hyphomicrobiales bacterium | reverse complement strand
CGTCTCCCCCGGCGGCCTCGGCGGCCCCGCCATCCTCCCGCTGTCCCTCGCCAAGATGGCCCAGCTGACAAAAGCCTTCCCCGACAAAGCCTTCTCCGGAATCGGCGGCATCTCCACCTTCGAACACGCCCTCAACTACTTCCTCCTCGGCTGCGGCACCGCCCAAGTCTGCACCGCCGCCATGCTCGACCACGCCATCGGCCCGAACGTGATCAAGACCCTGATGACCGGCATGTCCGACTTCATGGATTCCCGCGGCCTGGCGACCCTCGACGCCTTCCGCGGCACCCGCCGCGACCGCATCGTCCCCCACAGCCAGATCAAACGCCCCGACACCCGCGAATACCACGGCGGCTACGAAGACGAAGCCGTCGAAGGCTACGCCGGGCGGGCGGAGGGGGTGGGGGTGTAGGTTTATCCGACAGCACACCGTCGCAAATCGCCTGGCTCACGGTGTCGGACGCCCTGATTACACAACCGGTCATGGACAAATGCCGCGGTATGCGGCTGCAGTGGAAGCTGTCTAAGTATAGTTAGGCGGGCGAATCACTACTCCTATCAGGCATGCCATCCCAACGATGCCGCAAATTGTCGCGCGCTACGGTAGAACGCGTGAAACGTTTTGCCGCGGGCGGTCACTACCCAATGAACCCGCATAGCGTCCGATAAACGGCCGTGAACCGAGTGATGTTTTGACGAGGGGCAACCGTACTCGTTCCACACGTACTCCGAGGTGATCCGAACGACGCCCGTCACCTCCGAGAAACGCTCGATTCCGCAAGCAAGAAGCTGGGCGGCGCTGTCTAACTCTGCGCTGCACCGGACTTGGAGCCGCAAGTTGCTGCGTCGCAAGTGCATTACTATTTCGCGTGCGGCTCCAAGCCGGTGAGCTTGGGTCCGTTAGCCAGCCATGCACCAGGGTTATCGCAAGCAAGTAGGACTAGGCCGCCGAGTCTTCCGGTGGGGAGCCATCTTCCTTGGTGTTCATTCAATCGTTCTACTACTAATCGCACCATCGGCCTTCCTCTACTACGGCGAGGGCTTCCTCTTTTCGCGTAACCAAGCACAAATGATCCAGCGGATTATCGACGGCCCGGTAGAGAACCTCGTCTACGACTTCGCCAACAACCGCATTCCTCCTGGGGTCTACGGGTGGCTTGCTCGACGCATCAGTTCACTCGACGAGGTCACGCTGCTCGGCCAAACTGTGCTCTACCTGATCTTTGGCGGGGCGCTCTACTTCGGCTTGGGTCTGTGCTTCGGAGGACTGGTTTCGCTCAGCAAACTGCATCGTCATCGTGTGGCTGGCTAACTCTGCGCTGCACCGGACTTGGAGCCGCAACCTGCTGCGTCCCGAGTGCGCTATTATTTCGCGTGCGGCTCCAAGCCGGTGAGCTTGGATCCGTTAGGCGCTCCGAAGATGATCGATCTCGAGCAGCGAATTGAACACGAGTTGTCGTTCTTCGCTTCAGACGAACAACGTGAAGCGTTTCGTCGCTTCCTGGTTTCGCCAGTCCAAAGTATCCAATCATGGCAGTACGGCCCGCAATCGCATCCATGCACCATCGTCGCTAGCGACGGTGCAACCCAGATCGTCTACTGCCCGACTGGCTTTGGGCCGAGCTTCCCGTGGAGCGCGCAGCGCGTCGGTGAGACGGACCTCGGCAGGGATGATTACTGGGATGCGTATCTTTATGAAGCATTCGTCTGTTCACGGCTGTGGCCGCATGGTGCACCCAAAGGCCTCATTCACCTGGCTCTTGGCGATAGGCGCGCCTAACTCTGGGTTGCAGCCGACGTGGCCCGCTCCGTTACTACCCTGCGGGCTTGTGCCATCATGGCGTCGCGGGCCACGCGGCTGAACCCGGGTCCGTTAAGCCGTCCGTGCGCGAGCCAACCACCCCCGCCTCGTTCGCCTTCCGGTCATGTCTCTGACTGCGCGGCGGCTACCGGAGCTCGACCTTGGCGTCACGCGGTGTGCAGTTCGCTCCCTCCGAGGGTCTCGTCCGTCGCGGCATACGGCGCGCCGCTTGTCCGCGGCCCAGCTCCTTGGAGCGCCGGAGGCCGGAGGTGGCATTTCCCCATTCTCGCGTACAATCTTGCGACCGTGAAAGTAACCAAGTTGCTTCTTATCGCCGCAATACTCTTGGCCGGCGCCTGTGGAGTCGGCGAAAACAAGGAAACCGCAGCCCGGGCGACCGGGCAATTCCGTATCAACTATGAACAGCGAAAGTACGCCGCAATCTATGCCGCGGCGTCGCCCGAGTTCCAGAAGGTGACCTCGGAAGCGGAGTTCGGCCAATTCCTTGCCAAGATCCGCGAGAAGCTTGGTTCTACGATTGACGTTAATGAAGGTCCGTATAACGTCATGTTTACGCCGTCGGGCACCGTAATCACCATGAACTACACCACAGAGTTTCAACGCGGCGAAGCTGTGGAAACCTTCGTTTGGCGCATTGCTGGTGGATCCGGTCCCCAGCTTGTAGCGTACAACATTAACTCCAAGCAGCTCATTCTGAATTAAAGAGTGACGAATGGGCGAGCACCGGCGGCCTAACTCGGCGTTGCAGCCGACGGCGCGCCGTTCGCTGCCACGGCCGGCGCAGCTTGCACGTTCGCTCTTGCCATGTGAAGGCGCGCCGCGGTGAACGCCCGCTCCGTTAGGCGACGCAAGCTGATACACTTGTGCAAAGTGCGCCCGCTTCGGAGGCAGTATGCGAGCCAACAAGCTATTGACGACCACGCTCGGCGCGTTCGCGCTCTTGCTGACCGGGGCATGCGGAAAACACAGCGCCGCAGCCCGGACCCAGGCTATTGAAGTAGCCTTGAAACGATTCGAAGAACTCGAGATACCCACCGGTCCAAGGGTCAATATCGCCAGGGACGGCCTGCCTGCGTTTCGGCGCCTCGAATCCTCTGGCCTGATCAGCATCAAGGATGTGCCTCAAGGATATTGGGACAACCTTGCAACGCGGACTTTCATGGGTGGCGCGCAGGCGTTTCGCGTGGTCGCCACAGCGAAACTGAACTCGCTCGCTCTCAATCCCCGATGGAGCTCTCCCACCTCAAGTTCGGCCCCGCTGAGCTCTGAAGCTGTCGCGAAGTGGTTGGACATCCGTTGGAAGTCGACCGGCCAATATTTGGTATCGCTCGGCCGGAACTTGTTTTCGCCTGATGCAGACTATGGCGACCGCTTCGATGGCTTTGCGATCCACTACGCGCCCGCGTATGAGGATTACTCGATCTTGGCGGCAAATGGACTAATCACTCTTAGCGAGATCAGCATAGCCGACATTCCACGATCCGCCCGCCCCCCCGACATGCCTAACCTAAGAATTCAACGTGCTGTAAAAGTGACTCTTACCCCAGCCGGCGGGAAACTGGCGCAAATAGACACCGCAGAGAGTCAACGCACTTACCGAGGGAATGTCGCAACGTTCGTTTTTGGCATTTACAAGATCGCCAAGATCTCAAACAACGCCCTGTTGCCCTCGCGGGATGGAGTCTATCGGCTCGTGGAAGGGACGTATATCTTCGATCCAACAGTCGACATGGCGAACACCCTAATATCGCACTTCAAGTTACCGGCAGATCGCGAAGGGCGATTTCGCGCAGTCTTTCACTACTGCGAGAACGGTCTCGGTGGAAAGGCACTGACCGCGCCGCAGTGGGTGCTTGCAGGCCACGCCGACGCCGTCGACTTTGGCTCGAAGAGCGGCGAGTTTCAAACCGCCATCGTGCCGCCACTCGTCGACGAGTTGCCTTTGAAGGGTACTCGCACAGCGTTCGATGATGGCACCGCAACTGATGAAGCCTACACTTGGCGTCTACGCCATGGCGACCTCAAGATCGGCGAGATCTTGCGTGACGAGGAATACAAGGGCGCCTTGGCGACTCCCGGGGAAACGTTTCACATAATCCTAGCCACTCTGAGGTGCGTGCCCGTTACTCGGGGCGCCGCTGTGCCTACGGAACTGGCCTCTCTTCTTCCTGGACGACTCCGCTGCATCCTCAAATACAGTGACTTTGACAAGGAATGGAAAGTAGTAGCCGTGGACGTAGCTCCAACCGGTTCGGACCAGTGGGCATCAGAGAACGTCAAATAGGCCGCGTCGCCCAACTGGCGGTTGCAGCGGACTTCGTGCCGTCATCTGCTAGTCTTGACTCCACGGTCTGCGTGCGGCACGAAGCCGCTGAACCGCAGAGCCGTTGGGCGGCTGACGTTTACGAATCGTGAATGAGAATTCTCCTCGGCGCTTACATCATTCTCTACGCCATATTTTGTATAGCGATACTCAGCGCCAAGTTCTTCGTGCTGCCGCGAGAGGAGCGAATAGACGATAACGTGTGGCAGACCCCACTCGACGTATCGCTCTTGCTCGTTGGCCTGGTAGGCATGGTGCTTCTGGCTCGTCGGTACGATTCGGCAAACATGAAAACCGCATGGAAGTTCATCAGCGTCGCACTCGCCGTTGGACAGATCGCGCTGAACATGCACGGTCGTGCGAAGCATCTACGAAACTCCGCGGAAGTAGTGGGCGCTCATGTTCGGCTCGCAGATCTTGGTGTTCTTTTGTTCCTCATGCCGTCATTGGGGTTGAACCTCGCGTACGCGTTCGGGCGCTAGGCTTCGAGGCGCCGTCCAACTCGGCGCTGGAGCGGCTTCGGCCCGCCGCTTTGGTAGGCTACCCTGCGATAGCTGCGAGCGGGGCCGAAGCCGCTCAGCTTTGAACGTTGGGCGGCGAAGGAGACTCTCCTGATGAAACAGGGCACTGCTGCCGCATTTCTTCTGATCATCTTCATATCAATGCCCGTGCGTGCGCAGTGGTGGTCAGGCGACCGCCAAGTACCCGACGAACCCTGGCGTCGCGGAAAGGGCGATCTCGGCGCAATGCTTCTTCTAACGAATGATGCGGAAGCCTTCTACGCCGAATGGCTCAAACCAGAGACACCGACGATAAGGATCACGGACGTAGCGCGTCGCGGGAAACCAATCACGGCCGTCATTCTCTTTACCGGTTGCAGGGCGGTTGAAAGCAAGTGCGACATCCGAGTCGATTTCACCGTGCTTAAGCCGGACGGTTCGGAGTACGGGTCGCAGAAAGACGTGGGCTTACCCCGGTTTCGTGGACGGGTTAGTAGTTGGGTCAGGCGGCGCGAGCGGCCTGACGCTTTTCGAACTGCATAGGTGAATCGT
>JAXDNY010000218.1:0-15583 GCA_034669145.1 Hyphomicrobiales bacterium | reverse complement strand
CGATGCCATTATATTCCGGGCGCGGATCGGACAGCATCGGGTAGCGGCCCTCGCGCGACCAGTTGAACGTGCCGCCGTCGACGATCAGGCCGCCGATCGAATTGCCGTGCCCGCCGAGAAACTTGGTCAGCGAGTGCACCACGATGTCGGCGCCGTGCTCGATCGGCTTGCAGAGGTATGGCGTTGCCAGCGTGTTGTCGACGATCAGCGGCACGCCCGCTTTGCGCGCGATGTTGGCGACCGCCTCGATGTCGGTGATGACGCCGCCCGGGTTCGCGATCGACTCGATGAAAATCGCCTTGGTCTTCGCCGAGATGCCGCGCTCGAAGGTCGAGATGTCGTCCGGATCGGCCCACACGACGTTCCAGCCGAAGCTCTTGAAGGCGTGATTGAACTGGTTGATCGAGCCGCCATAGAGCTTCTTGGAGGCGACGAACTCCTCGCCCGGCATCATCAGCGCCTGCATCACCAGCACCTGCGCGGCGTGACCCGAGGCGACCGCGAGGCCCGCGGTGCCGCCTTCCAGCGCGGCGACGCGCTCTTCCAGCACTGCGTTGGTCGGATTGCCGATGCGCGTGTAGATATTGCCGAACGCTTGCAGGCCGAACAGCGAAGCCGCGTGATCGACATCGTCGAACACGAACGAAGTCGTCTGATAGATCGGCGTTGCGCGCGCGCCCGTGGTCGGATCGGGCTTCGCGCCAGCGTGAATGGCAAGCGTGTTAAAGCCGGGCGTGCGGTCTTCGCTCATGGGAAGCTCCAGGTAAGCGGTCGGGGATGGGGCGCGTGCTTCTCGTGTATCGGACCGCGGCAATGCGTCAAGCCCGCGGAGCCGGTTAGAAACGATCCGTTTGGCCGGAGCGTGACGGGCGGAATTATATGCTTTCGGGCGGCGTTGTTCAGCCGCTCTTTTCGTCCCCCCGGGCGATGCGCGACGCCGCGCTGCCGCCGGCGCTGGTCTGACTATCGAGCGACATTCGCTGAACCCCGCCGCCGAGCATTTTGGCTTTTTTCGAGCTCAGCGTCCGCGAGTTGATCCCCATCCAGGAAATCTCCGAGGACAGGCGGCCGTATTCGATTTTCGGGCAGCGGTTCATCACGACCTTCATGCCATTCGCTTCCGCAAGCGCGGCCGCTTCATCGTTGCGGATGCCGAGCTGCATCCAGATCACGCGCGGCTTCGGATTGAGGGTGAGCGCTTCCTGTACAATCGGCAGCGCATAGTTGGAGGCGCGGAAGACATCGACCATGTCGATCGGCTCGGGGACTTCGGAGAGCCGCGCGTAGATCCTCCGGCCCAGCAAATCCTTGCCGGCAAGCCCGGGGTTGATCGGGATCATGTTGTAGCCGCGCTCGCCGAGGTACTTGAACGCGAAATAGCTCGGCCGGTTGTCCTTGGCCGACGCGCCGACCATCGCGATGGTCTTCACGGTGTTGAGGATGCCGCGGATGTAGCTGTCGTCGTACTGGTCGTGATTCATGATGCCGAAGCATCATATGGCGCTCACCCGGCCAAAGGTCCAGCCGGCCTAAAGTGTGAGGCCGCCTTAGCGCATCAGGATATTGAGCGGCTTGCCGGCGCGCGGGGTGTTGGTCGCCGTCTTGATCGGCTTCATCGACGCGTTCTTGGTGGTGCGGACCGGTGCGGCCGGGGCGGGCGCTGCGTAAGCGGTCGCCGTGGTCGGGGTCGCGTACTTGTCCATCACCATCTGGCAGGGGCTGCTGAGCTTGCTCTTGTTCTCGACCATGCAGGCCACCGTGCGGCCGCGGTCCGGAATGGTGTGCGAGCAGACGCGGAAGGCGTCGTTCATGCACAAGTTCTGTTCTTCGGAGCTTTGGGCGACTGCGGCGGTCGAAATCATGCCCGCGGTGAACGCGAGGGCTAGTGCAAGCCGAATTCGCATGGAAGTCCCCTGTCTGCAGGGGCCTGAAGAGAGTTCGTGCCGCCCGGCGCGAACTCAACCGTCCCCTTCAATGAGTTAGACGCGGGAAAGGGCGAAAAGGTTCAACGGCTCGGAAAAGATAAGCGCTGTCAGGCAGATACCGGCCCCGTCTGGCGCTCGGCCAGGAGGGCGCGCAGGCGGGCATTCTCGGCCTGGAGCGCGGCAATCCGCTCCTGCACGGTGGCGGCGAGGTGCTCCACCTCATCCACGGTCAACCGGGCCGTGATGTGCTGCGAGCAGTTCACGTCCCACGCCTCAATGGTGAACAGGATCACCCGCTCGGGCTTGGCCTTGTACCCTTGGTCGAACAGCTTCTCGACCAGCGCGTCGTCGTTCTCGACCACGCGTGCGCGGCCCCACAGCTTGATGCGCTGGCGGCGCGAGAAATCGATCAGGAACAGGTAGGCGCGGTCGTTCTCGGACAAGTTTCCAAGCGTGATGTACTGCCGGTTGCCGCGGTAGTCGGCAAAGCCGAGCGTGTGCTCATCGACGACCTTGATGAATCCCTTCGGGCCCCCGCGATGCTGGATATAGGGCGCGCCCTCGGCCGACGCGGTGCCGAGAAAGGCCGTGTCCTGCTCGGCGATGAAGGCGGCGAGCTCGGGCGTCACGGTGGTGGGAAAGCCGGCGGCGATCTTGTTCTCGTAGGCGCTCGCCGAGCCGCGCTCGGCCTGTGCGCGCCGCGCGGCCGGCGTGAAGATGATGTTGCTGTTGCTGCTGCTGGTCATGACGGGCCTCGTGTCCCGCCAATCTAGGTGCAATCCGCCGAAGGGCCACGCAAGAGTGCGTGAGGTCTACTTCTCCTCAATCACCTTTCGGCACTTGTCGCTGATCTTGTCCTTGTTCTCTTCGAGGCAGCCCAGAAGAATGCCCGGGTCCTCGCCTTTGCCCTTGCAGAATTTCACGACATCGGGCCGGCACGCGGCGCGCTGCTGTGGCGTGCCTTGCGCGAACGCCAATGACAGCGGTGCGGAGACGAGAACGGCAATCAGGCTGAAGCGAACGAACATCCGGCATCCTTATGGTATGGGGCGGGCGTAGACAGCCCCCAAAAGTGTCATGATCGTGACCGGCTTCGCGCGATCTTAAGTTAACGATCTTCCCAGCTTGGGGGCCGCTTCTCGATGAAGGCGCCGATGCCTTCCTCGGCGTCGCGCGCCAGCATGTTCTCGACCATGACTTCCGACGTGTAGCGATAGGCGTCGGAGAGGCTCATCTCAAGCTGCCGATAAAACGCTTCCTTGCCGATTTTCACGGTCAGCGCCGACTTCGAGGCAATTTGTCGCGCCAGCCTGAGCGCCTCATCGCGCTCGGCGCCGGGCGCCACCACCCGATTGACGAGCCCGATGCGCTGCGCCTCCTCGGCGCTGATGAGGTCGCCCGTGAGCAGCATTTCCATCGCGGCCTTGCGCGACACGTTGCGCGAGAGCGCGACCATCGGGGTCGAGCAGAACAGGCCGATGTTGACGCCGGGCGTCGCGAATTTCGCGGCGCTCGATGCGATCGCGAGATCGCAGCTCGCGACCAGCTGGCAGCCGGCCGCGCTCGCGGGTCCCTGCACGGCGGCGATCGCGGGCTTGGGCAGATGCACGATCGCCTGCATCATCGTCGAACAGGCGTCCATCAACTGCTTGAAATAGGCGCGCCCGCGATCCGGATCGCTGCGCCGCGCCGTCATTTCCTTCATGTCGTGGCCCGCCGAGAAGGCGGGGCCGTTTGCCGCGAGCACCACCACGCGCACGCGCTTATCCGTTGCAAGCGCCGCCAGATTGTCGGTCAAGGCCGCGAGCAGCGCTTCCGAGAGGCTGTTGCGCGCCTCCGGGCGATTGAGTGTGAGGATCGCGATGCCGTCCGCGTCTTCGCGGAGCAGGACGGGAGCTACATTGCGAACGGGCGCGTTCATGGGCGGCGAATTTAGACGTCCGCTCGCGCCGTGCAAAGGTTGATGCGGTCTGCGTTCCCGCCTATCCGTGGGCGACCACGGAGGCACAGGGAATGAGCGGGGAGCGGAAGCCGGGAGTTCTGTCGGCCGCCCAGGTCGGCGAACTGCTGGCGCGCGAGTTTTCGCAGATGGCCGGTAAGGAGTCGCCGAACGTCATCGAGGACGCGTGGCACGGAGGCTGTCGCGTCCGTCGCAGGTTCAGGGAGGCTTCGCTGCGGCCGGGCGGAACGATCTCCGGCCCAACCATGATGGGCGTCACCGACTTCGCGATGTACGTTGCGATCCTCGCGTCGATCGGACCGGTGCCGCTCGCGGTGACGACGAACCTCAACATCAACTTTCTGCGCAAGCCCGCCGCGCGCGACCTGATCGCCGAAGTGAAGCTGATCAAGCTCGGCAAGCGGCTGGCGGTAGGGGAGGTGGAAATGTTCAGCGAAGGCGAGGAGGACATGGTGGCGCACGCCACCGCGACCTATTCGATCCCGCCGCCTGACGGGCGCAAAGCCTAGTGGTTATATGATACCTATTTCGTAAGCCATTGTTCTGAATGTAATTTATCTGGTCGTTGTGCGTTGACGCTGCTTGCCGCGATGTGTAGAACGCGCCTCTATTCGCTGGCGCTGTTTCCCGGCCCGGCTCCTCCACGGATGAAACCATGTCGACTTATTCGGCCAAGGCCGCCGACATCGAGAAGAAGTGGGTGCTGATCGACGCCAAAGGGCTCGTCGTCGGCCGCCTTGCCTCGATCGTCGCGATGCACCTGCGCGGCAAGCACAAACCGACTTTCACGCCTCACGTCGATGACGGCGATAACGTTATCATCGTCAATGCCGAGAAGATCGTGCTCACAGGGCGCAAGCGCGAGAAGAAGGTCTATTACCATCACACCGGCTACATCGGCGGCATCAAGGAGCGTACCGCGAAGTACATCCTGGAAAGCCGCTTCCCGGAGCGCATTGTCGAGAAGGCCGTACAGCGCATGCTGCCGCACGGGCCGCTCGGGCGTCAGCAGTTCGGCAATCTGCGCGTCTACAAGGGGCCCGATCATCCGCACGCGGCACAGCAGCCCACCGTGCTCGATATCGGCGCCATGAACCGCAAGAACGTGAGGGTCTGATCGTGTCCATGCAATCGCTCGACCAGCTCGGCACCCTCAAGCCCGTCACGCCCGAATCGCCCAAATACGTGCAGAAGCTCGACAAGCAGGGGCGCGCCTATGCGACCGGCAAACGCAAGAACGCGGTCGCGCGTGTGTGGATCAAGCCTGGCGCTGGCAAGATCGTCGTGAATACGCGCGCTATCGAGGTGTTCTTCGCGCGGCCGGTGCTGCGCATGCTGATCCAGCAGCCGATCGTCGCGACCAACCGCGCGGGCCAGTACGACGTGATCTGCACGGTGTCGGGCGGCGGACTGTCGGGGCAGGCGGGCGCGGTGCGCCACGGCATCTCCAAGGCGTTGACCTATTTCGAACCGGACCTGCGCGGCGCGCTCAAGCGCGGCGGCTTCCTCACCCGAGACTCGCGTGTGGTCGAGCGCAAAAAGTACGGCAAGGCCAAAGCCCGCCGCTCGTTCCAGTTCTCCAAGCGCTGACACGATCAGTTTCGCTGCGGAAGGGCGCGCGCTGGCGCGCCCCGAGTTTCCCGG
The DNA here is from genome assembly GCA_034669145.1 of Hyphomicrobiales bacterium. Taxonomy (GTDB): domain Bacteria; phylum Pseudomonadota; class Alphaproteobacteria; order Rhizobiales; family Xanthobacteraceae; genus PALSA-894. The sequence goes on along the minus strand of JAXDNY010000218.1, from coordinate 10,054 downwards.
CTGGCGAGCCGAAAAGAAACCGCGCATTTACCCTGTTGCGGCAGCATCGCGGCATGTCGCATTCGCGTACTATCGCCGATCTCGAAGCCGACATCGTCGCACTGCGCGCTTCCGCCGAGCGGGCCGGCACGGCGCTCGCCTGCCTGTTCTCGACGTCCGACGAGTTCGAGGCGGAGGTCGTGCGGGTGCGCCGCGAGCAGGGCGCCTATCGCGCGGACAACCGCGGGCGCTACTCGTTGCGGGAGGCTGCGCTCGTTGCCCTGATGGCGCTCGTCTTCCTGCTGTTCTGATTCGCGGGCGCAGTCGAACATGAAAAAAGGGGCGTCGCGCGGCGCCCCTTTCGTTTGTCGCGTCTCAGCGAAGCTTACTTCAGGTTCGTCATCGCCGTCAGATCGAAGGAGAACTTGGCGATGACCGTTGCATCGCACCACTTCGACTGGCCAGTCGCGACGCCACTCGGGTCGCTGGTGAGCAGGAAGCAGTTCTGCTTCGACAGGTCGGTGTCGTAGTAGCGCAGGTCGAAAGTGAAGATCTTGTAGGTGACCGCGACGCCGATGTTCCACTGCGTATAGTCGGGAAGATCGAACGGAACGCCGAAGGCGGTGAAATTGCCGAGCCAGTAATGCGCCGCGTCGCCGGACACGTACATGCCCCAGTCGGTCGGGAACCAGGCGGAAGGCGCCGTGAGCTTCACGGTGCCGCCGGCGTAGGTGCCCTTCGCACCAGATCCCAGCCAGTTCGGCGTGTAATAAACATAACCGCTGAGGGCCAGCCAATCCGTCGCGGTCCAGGTGGACTTGCCGTAGACCTCCCACATGTCGGTGTCGCGCACGGTGAACTGGCCGAAGCCGAAGTTGCTCGGGCTGACGGTGGTCAGCGTCGGATCGGCAAAGAACAGCTGCGTCTCGCGCGGATACCAGTAGTACATCCCGCCGAAATCGAAGGCGAACTGGCCGAATGTCAGCCGGATGCCGCCGTAGATGTCGAACTCGCCGGTCGGCTGCGTCGGCAACTTGGTGCTCCAGCCCCATAGGCCGGCATAGAGCTGGACGTCCTTGGTCAGATTGCAGCGCGGCTCCACGTAGGCGAAGACGCCCGGGCCCTTGTCGCTCTGCGAAATGCCGCGGAAGTTATAGTCGCTCTGGATACCGCCACCGACGGCCAGATCGAAGCAGGACGTCGGAGCTGCTTCGACGACCTTTTTTGGTGCTTTGGTGACGATATCGGCTGCCAGAGCCGAGGTGGTCAGAAGCGCCAGTGCGGCGAACGATGCTGCGATGGTATTTGTGAGTTTCATGTTGTCCCCCGCCCGCGCGGTTAGTGGCCCCAAATGATTCCGGCTTCACGCAACCCCGTGGCACTTACGAACGCTGTACCAAATCGCCCTTGGACCCATATTCGTCAGGTATTGTCGGAGCCGTGAGCACAAAGAAAATGCAACTGCTGCCTGTTTGGGCGAATTCATTGTTCTCAGAAACAAATCCCGGCCCGTGTGACATCGACGCAACATGTTTTCTGAGGGCAGGGGAGGTGAGGCCCTGAGGTTGTAACCGTCCGCCGCGCCATACATGAAAAAGGGGCGCCGCTTGCGGAGCGCCCCTTGAAGGTGGCCGCGTCGCCGCGGCGTTTGGGAGGAAGTTACGCCGAGTAGTACATCTCGTATTCGACCGGATGCGGAGTGTGCTCGAAGCGGATCACCTCGGTCATCTTCAGCTCGATGTAGCTGTCGATGAAGTCGTCATCGAACACGCCGCCGGTTTTCAGAAACTCGCGATCCTTGTCGAGGTTGGCAAGCGCCTCGCGCAAGCTACCGCACACCGTCGGGATCTTCTTTAGCTCCTTCGGCGGCAGATCGTAGAGGTCCTTGTCCATCGCGGGGCCTGGGTCGAGCTTGTTCTTGATGCCGTCGAGGCCGGCCATCAGCATCGCGGCAAAGCCGAGATACGGATTGGCGAGCGGATCGGGGAAGCGCACCTCGACGCGTTTGGCCTTCGGGTTGGTGGTGTAGGGAATGCGGCACGAGGCCGAGCGATTGCGCGCCGAGTAGGCGAGCAGCACTGGCGCCTCGAAGCCAGGGACCAGCCGCTTGTAGGAGTTGGTCGTCGGGTTGGTGAAGGCGTTGATCGCCTTGGCGTGCTTGATGATGCCGGCGATGTACTGCAGGCATGTCTCCGAGAGATCGGCGTACTTGTTGCCGGCGAACACCGGCTTGCCGCCCTTCCAGATCGACTGGTGGCAGTGCATGCCCGAGCCGTTGTCGCCGTAGATCGGCTTCGGCATGAAGGTCGCCGTCTTGCCGTAGATCTGCGCGACCTGGGTGATGCAGTATTTGTAGACCTGCAGGTTGTCCGCCATGTAGGTCATCGGCGAGAACTTCAGCCCGAGTTCGTGCTGGGCCGAGGCCACTTCGTGGTGATGCTTCTCGACCTTGGCGCCCATCTTGGCCATGGCGGCGAGCATTTCGCCGCGCATGTCCTGCGCGGAGTCGAGCGGCGGCACCGGGAAGTATCCCTTCTTGGTGCCGATGTGGTGGCCGAGATTTCCGCCCTCGTAAGCCGTGTCGGAGTTGGTCGGGAATTCGCTCGAGTCGACTTTGAATCCGGTCTTGTAGGGCTCGGCGCTGTAGCGCACGTCGTCGAACACGAAGAACTCAGCTTCGGGGCCGAAGTAGATCGTGTCGCCGATGCCCATCGACTTGACCAGGCCCTCGGCCTTCTTGGCGATGCCGCGCGGGTCGCGATTGTAGGGCTCACCGGTGGTCGGCTCGATCACGTCGCAGGTGAGCACAAGGGTTGTCTCGGCGAAGAACGGATCGATGCAGGCGGTCGCCGGATCCGGCATCAGGCACATGTCCGACTCGTGGATCGCCTTCCAGCCCGCGATCGAGGAGCCGTCGAACATCTGGCCTTCGGCGAACGTGTCCTCTTCGATCATGCCTTTGTCGAAGGTGACGTGCTGCCACTTGCCGCGCGGATCGGTGAAACGGAAGTCGACGTATTTCACGTCGTTGTCCTTCATCATCTTCAGGACATCTTTGGCCGTCGTCATGGAACCGGTACCCTTTCTTCAAAACCAAATCGGGGAATAGCGCGGGGCCCGCGCGTCAGATGGCGTCCAATCCGGATTCCCCCGTTCGGATCCGGATTGCTTCTTCGATGTTGGAGACAAAAATCTTGCCGTCTCCGATCCGGCCGGTCTGCGCAGCCCGGCGGATCGCGTCGACAGCTTTTTCGACCATGTCGTCGCCGAGAACAACTTCGATCTTCACCTTGGGGAGAAAATCCACCACGTATTCGGCACCACGATAAAGCTCGGTGTGACCCTTCTGACGGCCGAAGCCTTTGGCCTCCGTGACCGTAATCCCTTGCAACCCGACTTCCTGAAGGGCCTCCTTCACCTCATCGAGCTTGAAGGGCTTAATGATCGCCTCGAGTTTCTTCATTGCGTCTCTTTGCCTCCCGGACCCCAAGGCGAACCCGCCAACTCCGGAGCCGCGCCACGGGTTAGCAGGGTCCATGCCAAGGCGGCGGACAGCCCGAAAAACGTGGTTTTTGAACGAGTTCTGGCTGTTCTTGGGCCGCTGCCGCTGAGGTCGTTTCCAGGATTTGTCCAAAATATAGGCAACCTGATTAATTTGAGGTCAGTGCCTAGAGTTAGCGGTTGGTGGATGCTGTTACGGCAATCCTTGCGATGCCGGGCAAAGCCAGGCGTGCCGGATTGTCGCTGTTCTGCCCGCCCGGTAGGGTCGCGTTTCCATGATCGAACTCTTGACGCCTGGCGAAATGGCGGAGTGCGACCGGCTCGCGATTGCGGGCGGCGTCGCGGGGATCGCGCTCATGGAAACGGCCGGCCGCGCGGTCGCCGACGCGGTTGCACGTCGGCCGCTTGGGACACGCGTGGTCGTGGTTGCGGGCCCGGGCAACAATGGCGGCGACGGCTTCGTGGCGGCGCGCATATTGGCCGAGCGCGGCTATCCGGTGCGCGTGCTGTTGCTGGGCGACGCTGGAGCGTTGCGCGGCGACGCGGCCGAAGCCGCGCGGATGTGGCGCAGCACGATCGAGCCGGCCAAGCCGGATGCGGTGGCGGGGGCGGGCGTCATCGTCGATGCGCTGTTCGGCGCAGGCCTCAACCGCATGGTCGAGGGCGTCGCGCGCGCGATGATCGAGGCGATGAACTCGTGCGGCGCGCCGATCGTCGCGGTCGACCTGCCGAGCGGCATCAACGGCGCGAGCGGCGCCGTGATGGGCGCGGCCGTGAAGGCGCAGGAAAGCATCACGTTCTTCCGACGCAAGCCGGGCCATGCGCTGCTGCCGGGACGGATTCATGCCGGCGATGTGCGTGTCGCCGACATCGGCATTCCCGAAAGCGTGCTGGAGCGCGTGCAGCCGAGGACTTTTGCGAACGCGCCGGCGCTGTGGGGCGACGCGTTTCCAGTCCCGCGGCTCGAGGGGCATAAATACTCGCGCGGCCACGCCGTCGTCATGTCGGGCGATATTTCCTCAACCGGCGCAGCGCGACTCGCCGCGCGCGGAGCCTTGCGTGCAGGGGCGGGCCTCGTCACGCTGGCAAGCCCGCGCACGGCCCTGTCCGTCAACGCAACAGCGAACCTAGCCGTGATGGTGCGGGCGGCCGACGGTCCGGACGAGCTTAGCCAATTCCTCGCCGACCGCCGTCTGAATGCCGTCGCGCTGGGGCCGGGGCTCGGGGTCGGTGCAAACACCCGCGCGCTTGTCGAGTTGGCCCTCGATGGCGAGCGCGCCGTCGTGCTCGACGCCGATGCACTGACGAGTTTTGCGGACGAGCCCGCCGCGCTGTTCGCCGCCATCGCTGCGCGTCCCGACCGACCGGTCGTGCTGACGCCCCATCAGGGTGAGTTCTCTCGATTGTTCAAGAATATCTCGCAACCATCTGAAAAAAGCTCGAAATTGGTTGCGGCGCGTGCCGCCGCAGAGGCTTCTGAAGCAACCGTCCTGCTCAAGGGCCCCGATACGGTCGTGGCGGCGCCCGATGGCCGCGCGGCGATCAACGAGAATGCGCCGCCCTGGCTCGCGACTGCGGGCTCCGGCGACGTGCTGGCCGGGATCATCACGGGTTTGCTGGCGCAGCACATCCCGGCGTTCGAGGCGGCTTGCGCCGGCACGTGGCTCCATGGCGAGGCCGGAAACGAGGCCGGGCCGGGATTGATTTCGGAAGACCTGCCGGAAGCGCTGCCGGCAATCTATCGGCGGCTGTTTGCCGAATTACCGCGGCCCTAACTCACGTCACCTCGAACCACGCCCGGATGCCGCCGTCCGCGCCGAGCACGTCGGATTCAATCAGCCACTTGCCGCGGTTGTCGGCAACGAACGCGACCCGCGTCGTGCGTTGCGGCGGCGCCAGGATGGTATCGAGCCAGAACGGCTTCCAGCCGTCATCCAGCGCATCGAGCAGGCGCACATGGTGCCCGTGCAGATGCACGGCGTGCGCGCGGTCGGTCGGATTCTTGAACGCGAGCGTGATCGTTTGACGCGGCACGGTCGTGAACAGCGGCCGGCCAAACACGCCGTCGGCCGGCCGGTGGCGCGGATCGTCGAGTGAAATCTCGAGTTTGATTCCGGATGAAAGATTCATGCGTTGAGGCAACGGGCTCGCGGGGAGCGGTTTTGCCTCGGGGCGGATCGCGCTGCGGCCCGGCCCGCTCGCGTCGTAGATCAGACGTGCGACCGGCACTTCGCGACCGTCCGACCCGACGAAAATCGCCGCCGTGCTGCCGGGGGCCAGCACCGCATCGAGGAAAACGTCGATCCGGTTGCCGGGCGAAAGGATGACGCGGCCGTCGCGCGCCATGAACGGTTCGGCCGGCTGGCCGTCGATCGCCATGACGGTTGCGGCATGCCGGTCGATGCGAACCGTAATGAGGCGATCTCGCGCGGCGTTGAGCAGTCGCAGCCGCACGCGCTCGTTGGCGCTGACAGGGATATCCAGCGAGGGAAGTCCATTCACCGTGAAATGCGGTGCGCCGTCCATGACGAGCCGTCCGTCGACGCCAAGCGGCCAGGCATCGAGGATCAGCGACACGTCCCGATCGACCGGCACCGGCTCGGCCTCATCCACGATCAGGAGACCGTAGAGCGCGCGATCCTCAAGCGAGCGGGAAAGCGCGTGGTACCAGAACGTTCCGGCATCGGGCGGCGTGAAGCGATAGTCGAAGCTCTCTCCCGGATGGACCGCCGGCTGGGTCAGGCCCGGGACGCCGTCCATTGCGTTGGGCAGGCGCACGCCGTGCCAATGGATCGCCGTGTCGACGACCAACTCGTTCACTAGCCGCACCTTGAGTTCTTCGCCGCGCTTGACGCGCAGCACCGGGCCCGGAACCGTGCCGTTAAAGCCGCGGATCTGGGTGACATCCTCGCCACGCAACCTTGCGGTGCCGGAGCGGGCGCGGATCACGCGAAACCCGTCCGCTTGCGCCGCCAACGGGGCAGGGGCGATGGTAGCAACCGCCATCCCGGTGAGCACAGTCCTGCGCGATATCGGAAGCTGCGGCCGCCTCATTTCTCCTTCGTACCCGCCCGCGCCGCCCTGAGCGACCCTGAAAACGAGATCGCGTTGCCATGTCGCGGCTTGCCGTGAATTTTCGGTTACCCATTTCTATGGTGCATCTGCGCAACAGCGTGATATAAGCCGCGCCGCCTGGGGTGCCTGGCGCGCGCGATGCCCTTGCGGGCGTGGCGGAATTGGTAGACGCGCTGGATTTAGGTTCCAGTGGCGAAAGTCGTGGGGGTTCGAGTCCCTCCGCCCGCACCACGCGGCGTCTGCCGCGACGGTTTCGAGCCCCTCAAGCACCCCGCGGAACGACGCGAAGCGCAACGGACGAGTACGATTGGACATGCAGGTCACAGAAACACTTTCCGATGGATTGAAGCGCGAGTTCCGCGTGGTGGTCCCGGCCAACGACCTCGATTCGAAGGTCAACACGCGCCTTGGCGAGCTCAAGGACACGGTGCGCATCAACGGTTTCCGTCCCGGCAAGGTGCCGGTCGGGCATCTCAAGCGCCTGTATGGCCGCTCCGTGATGGCGGAAGCGATCGAGGCGGCGGTGCGTGACGCCAACGCCAAGATCGTCACCGACAACAATCTGCGCCTCGCGATGGAGCCGCAGGTCAAGCTCCCCACCGAGGAAGACGCCATCAACGCGGTGGTCGAGGGCAAGGCCGATCTCGACTATTCGGTGGCGATGGAGATCCTGCCCAAGATCGAGCTGGCGGATTTCAAGGACATCAAGCTAGAGCGCCTCACCGCCGAGGTGGCGGATGCCGAGATCGACGAGGCGGTCGGCCGCATTTCCGAGCAGAACCGTCCGTTCCTCCCGAAGGCCGAGGGGGCGGAGGCGGCGTCCGGTGACAAGGTCAATGTCTCGTTCACCGGAACGATCGACGGCGCGCCGTTCGAGGGGGGCTCAAGCGAGGACATCGCCGTGGTGATCGGCTCGAACTCCTTCATCCCGGGGTTCGAGGAGCAACTCGTCGGCATCAAGGCGGGTGACACGCGCACCGTGAAGGCGTCCTTCCCGCCGAACTACCTGAAGGCCGACCTTGCCGGCAAAGAGGCGTCGTTCGAGGTCACGGCGAAATCGATCGAGGCGCCGGGTGACGTGAAAGTCGACGACGATTTTGCCAAACAGCTCGGCATGGAGTCGCTCGCCAAGCTGCGCGATGCCGTGAAGGATCGCATCGTCCGCGAGCACGCCGGCGCGAGCCGCAATCGCCTGAAGCGCCAGTTGCTCGATGCGCTTGACGAGCGCCACAAGTTCGATCTGCCGCCGACGCTGGTCGCCCAAGAATTCGACAACGTCTGGCAGACAGTCGAGAACGACCTGAAACAGCAGGGCCGCACGTTCACCGATGAGGGCACGACCGAGGACGAGGCGAAGGCCGAGTATCGCAAGATCGCCGAGCGCCGTGTGCGGCTTGGACTCGTCATCGCCGAGATCGGCGACAAGAATCAGATCAAGGTGACGGACGAAGAGGTGCAACGCGCCGTGGTCGAGCGTGCGCGCCAATTCCCCGGACAAGAGCAGCAGGTCTGGGAGTACTACCGCAACAATCCGCAGGCGGTCGCCAGCCTGCGCGCCCCGATCTACGAGGAAAAGGTCATCGACTTCCTGGTCGAGCTCACCAAGGTCACCGAGAAGAAGGTGACGCGCGAGGAGCTGTACAAGGAAGACGACGAGGGCAAGCCGGCCGCGACGCCTGCCGGCTGACTTGGCGAGTTGACTTGGCGATCCTTCGCCGGACCCTGCTGACGCGCGGCGAATCGTGGGATAAGCCGGGCTGCGAGTCGCCGCCCTTTCTTTCGGCGCGTCCATCACTAGATGAGTGACCGGTTCCGGCGTCCCGCCGGGGCCGATCCTTGAGCGAGACAGGCCAATCAATGCGCGATCCCGTCGAAACCTACATGAATCTCGTCCCCATGGTGGTCGAGCAGACCAACAGGGGCGAGCGCGCCTACGACATCTTCTCGCGCCTGCTCAAGGAACGGATCGTGTTCATCACTGGCGGGATCGACGACGGCGTCGCGACGCTGGTGGTCGCGCAGCTCCTGTACCTCGAGGCGGACAATCCGAAAAAGGAAGTCTCGATGTACATCAACTCGCCGGGCGGGGTGGTGACGTCGGGCATGGCGATCTACGACACGATGCAGTTCATTCGCCCGGCGGTGGCGACGTTGTGCGTGGGGCAAGCGGCCTCGATGGGCTCGCTGCTGCTCGCGGCCGGTGCCAAGGATCAGCGCTTCGCGCTCCCGAACGCGCGCATCATGGTGCACCAGCCCTCAGGAGGCTTCCAGGGACAGGCCACCGACATCATGGTCCACGCCCAGGAGATCCTGAATCTCAAGAAGCGCCTGAACGAGATCTACGTGAAGCACACGGGTCAGACGCTCAAGAAGATCGAAGACGCGCTGGAGCGCGATACCTTCCTGACGGCGGACATGGCGAAGGACTTTGGCATTATCGACAAGGTGATCGAAAAGCGGCCCGAGGACCTGGGCGGAGGCATTCAGCCCAAGCCTTAGGCTGCGGGCGTGGCGCCCATCCGGTGGAACACGGACGGCGCCGGGTGCCCTTTCCGCGCCGCAATCCCCATGGTAACTCGCACAATCGTGTGCGCAGTGGGGGCCGGAGAGCGGTCCGCATTTGCCCTGATGACCGGGGAATTCATCGTTAATGAATTCTTGATTGTCCGGCCATTAGCATGCTTCGCTGGTATCGAACGGATGTCCGGGTCGTTCGAAAGGGGATGTTAGTTCCGGGACTCTTGTGACAGGTTTGCAACGCGCCCTTCTTCCGCTTCGGGCGCCACGGAGATGGGAATGAGCAAGGTCGGCGGTGGCGATTCGAAGAATACGCTCTACTGCTCGTTTTGCGGCAAGAGCCAGCACGAGGTGCGCAAGCTCATTGCCGGGCCGACGGTTTTCATCTGCGATGAGTGCGTCGAGCTGTGCATGGACATCATCCGCGAGGAGAACAAATCCTCGCTCGTGAAGTCGCGCGATGGCATCCCGACCCCGAAGGAAATCTGCAAGGTCCTCGACGACTACGTGATCGGTCAGCAGCATGCCAAGCGCGTGCTCTCGGTCGCGGTCCACAATCACTACAAGCGGCTCAATCACCAGACCAAGCACAACGACGTCGAACTGGCGAAATCGAACATCCTGCTGATCGGTCCGACCGGCTCGGGCAAGACGTTGCTCGCGCAGACGCTCGCGCGCATCCTCGACGTGCCGTTCACGATGGCGGATGCGACGACGCTCACCGAAGCCGGCTATGTCGGCGAGGACGTCGAGAACATCATCCTCAAGCTCTTGCAGTCGGCCGACTACAACGTCGAGCGCGCGCAGCGCGGCATCGTCTACATCGACGAGATCGACAAGATATCGCGCAAGTCTGACAACCCCTCGATCACCCGCGACGTGTCGGGCGAGGGCGTGCAGCAGGCGCTGCTCAAGATCATGGAAGGCACGATCGCTTCCGTGCCGCCGCAAGGCGGCCGCAAGCATCCGCAGCAGGAGTTCC
>JAXDNY010000217.1:0-5193 GCA_034669145.1 Hyphomicrobiales bacterium | reverse complement strand
GCGCGGTGTCGCCCGCAATGACGGCGACGGAACCGATACGAAAGGGGAAGGCGCGATGGCCGCCAACATCATGATCCTGAACGGGCCCAACCTGAATTTCCTCGGCATCCGGGAGCCTCACATCTACGGCTCGACCACGCTGCAGGAAATCGAGGCGAGTTGCCAAAAGCTCGCGAGCGACCTCGACGTCTCGATTTCGTTTCATCAGTCCAATCTCGAGGGCGAACTGGTCAATCTGATCCAGTCGGCACACCGGACTGCCGACGCGATCATCATGAACCCGGCGGCCTATTCATTCACTTCGGTCGCGCTGATCGATGCGCTGAAGATATTCGAGGGGCCGAAGATCGAGGTGCATATTTCCAATATTCACGCGCGTGACGAATTGCACCGCCATTCGATCACCTCGAGCGCCTCCACCGCCGTGATCTGCGGCCTCGGTCCCTACGGCTATCTCGCCGCAATCCTCGCGGTCGTGCAGAGGCTGGGCAAGCTACCGGACCGCCTTCCGGCCTCGCTGCACGGCATCGGCGCGAGCGGCAAGGCTTGAGAAGGAATATAGCATGCGCGGCGCGGGCTTTCTGGCGATCTGGAGCGATATCGCGCCGGCAGCGCTGACCGACTACCGGCATTGGCTGACGCGCGAGCACACTACCGAACGCGTCACCACCAAAGGGTTTCTTGCAGCCCGCGTGTTCCGCGCCGACCGATCCGACATCAACCGCTTCTTCATCCTCTACGAGCTGGAAGCCCCCGAGGTGCTCGACGGCCCCGCCTATCTGGCGCGGCTCAATGCGCCGACGCCATGGTCGCAGCGCATCATGCCGCAGCTCGGCAATTTCATCCGCGGCGGCGGCGTCATGACGACCCGCGCGGGCCGAGGCGGGGGATCCATCATTGCCGCGCTTCGCATCGAACGTCTGCCGGAGCAGCCCGGTCGGTTCGCCGATGCGATTGTCGCGCTGGACGGCCTCGCGGCCGTGCAGATCGGCACCACCGACCAGGCGCGGACCTCGGTGCCGACCGCGGAAAAAGGCATGCGGCAACAGGAAGGGTTTTTCCGTGGGCTGTTAATCATCGAGGCGCTCGACGAGGCGTCGCTGCGTGGCGGCTTGCGCAAAGCCGCCGAACTGGCGCCGCACGTGCTATCGGGCGTTGACGATCCGGAAATCTATCATGGCATCTTCGCACTCGATGCCCGCATCGCAGATTTCGGCTAGTGCCAAAGACCTTTCTCACCGGATTGATAGGCGCACCGATCGCGCATTCCGCCGCGCCGGCGATGCACGAGCAGGCGGCCCGTGACCTCGGTGTGCACTGTGACTATCAATTGATCGAGGTAGCAGGCGCCGACCGCGAGAAATTGCGCGCAGTGCTGGATGAGGTGCGCCGTCTTGGCTTTGCCGGTGTCAACGTCACTTATCCGTACAAGGAGGCGGTCGTAAGCCTGCTGGACGAACTCTGGCGCGACGCCGGGGCCATCGGGGCGGTCAACACGGTCGTGCTGCGGGAGGGCCGGCTGATCGGCTACAATACCGATAGCACAGGTTTCGCGCGCGCCGCCGCCGATATTGCGGGAGACTTCGGAGCCGGCAGCATGGCCCTGATCGGGGCGGGCGGCGTGGGCAAGGCAATCGCATTCGCACTGGCCGGCCTTGGCGTTGCCGAACTGCGCATCTTCGATAGCGACCCCGCCAAGGCTCAGCATCTCAGGATGCTCCTCGGCTCGCTCATCGGAGCCGTTGTCGTGGACAGCGTCGAGGAGGCAGTTCGCGGCGCCACCGGACTTATCAATGCGACACCGATGGGGATGCTTCCGGGCCGGGAGAGTCCAGTACCGGAAACGCTGTTGCACGGCGGATTGTGGGTCGCCGACGCCGTCTATTATCCGCTATGGACGCCGTTGTTGCTAGCCGCAAAGGCAGCAGGAGCGCGGGTGATGACCGGACGCGACCTCGCCATCCATCAGGCCGCCGATGCGTTCGAATTGTTTACCGGTTTGAAGCCGTCAACGCTGGAGATGGGGAAGGCGTTCGATCGCGTGATGGGCGAGGGCTGAATGACGCCGCTTCCTCAATCCACCACGATCTTCACCCGGTCGCGCGGCTTGACCTGGGCGTGCGGCTCGAGCCCGTTGAGCACGCGAAAGCGTTCCGCGGGGCGGTCGACGCCCATCATGCGATGCGATAGCGATTCCACGGTATCGCCGGGCTGCACGGTGATCACCTTGATGCGCAACGGGCGCGCGGCCTGAATCTCTTCCAGCGTCAGGCGGCGGAACGAGCCGACGGTTTCGCGGGCATTGCGTTCGCTCTCCAGCGTCTTTTGTTTTGCGGCGAAGATGAAGCGATAGACGTCGCTGCCGAAGCGCAGCGCATAGACGCGGAATTGCCACTGCTCGCCATGCGCGAGCGCGGTCGCGGCGGGGAAGCCGTTGACGGTGATGTCTTCGGTGCTGCTCTTGTCGATGTTGTCCATCCAGCCGGAATTCAGATAGTCGCCGAGCGACTGGTCCGCCGGCACCCGCACCACGTCGAAGCGCATCGCCTGGCTGCCGCCGTCGCGCACGCCGATCACGGCCTGCGCGGTGTTGTCCAGCGTGAACGCTTCCGGCGCCTGGAAGGTGAAACCGAGTTTCGGGTGCAGGAAGCGGCGGCCGCGCACAAACCCTTCGCTGGGGTCCTCGCCATAGACCATGTTATCGATCGCGGAGAGGTACGTCTCGCGATCCTGGTCGGCGCCCTGCGGCGCGCTGTATTGCCGGGCATTGGCCTGCGCGTTCTGCACGCGCTCGGGAGTAGCCGGATGCGAGGACAGAAAATCCTGCGAGCGGGGGTCGAGCGAGCTCTTGCCGGCTTTCAGCGCCGCGTTGCGTTCCATCGCAGTCAGGAAGCGCGCCGCGCCAAACGGATCGAAATGCGCGCGGGCCGAAATGCCCACCCCGATGCCGTCGGCCTCGAATTCCTGGGCCCGCGAAAAGCTCGCCATCGTCAGTTTTGTCTTTGCGAGCGCCAGCGCGGTGAGGTCGGGGTCGTTGCCCATGTCGGTAACCACGCGGGTCACGATGGCGGCTTGGCGGGCCTGGTCCTCGCGGATGGAAGCGTGCTTGGCCAGCACATGCGCCATCTCGTGCGACAGCACCGAGGACAGCTCCGACGTGTCGCTCGCCAGCGCGATCAGGCCGCGCGTCACATAGAGCTGGCCGGTCGGCAGCGCGAAGGCGTTGACCGCGCCGGAATTGAGGATGGTCACCTTGTAGGCGAGGTCGGGCCGGTCGGAGGCGGCGACCAGCCGGTCGACGGTCTTGCCGATCAGCGCTTCCAGCCGCGGGTCGTCATAGGCGCCGCCATAGGACGACAGGATGCGCTCGTGCTCGCGCTCGGCGGCAGGGGTCTGCGCGAGCGTTCGGACCGGTTTCGTAGCGGAAGACGACGCGGACGGCGTCTCGAACCGGCTGAAATCGCCGCAGCCGGCGAGCATCACCGCCACGCCCACCAGCACAGGCGCGACCAGGCTGGGGCGGCTGATGCATCCTCCGCCTCGTCGCGCGCGCCCTCTGAAGGTCGTCATCTGCCTCCGCCCGACCGGCCTGATCTAACGGCCGGCCACTTCAATCTGTCCCACCCGGAGCACTTCGATCCTTGGTCCACCGCGGCCATCGACAACGCCGCGGACGCGAATTCGTCGGTTTTCCAAGGTCTTAACGGGTATCCCCGCCGCCTCAACCAGCGGCAATACGCGCCTTGAAATAGTCGCCGCGAAGTCGCGTGTCCAGCGCCGGCCGAAATTGACGTAGGTGACAGACCCGGCCTGCCGCACCGACAGAACCTTGCCCTCCACCACCGTGAACTGCCCCACCCTCGCCAGAATATCGTCGGGACTTTCCGCGTTTTTTATGGCCGCACGCTCTGCCCAAACCCCGCGTCCGGCCTGGCGCGCCACGGCTTCCGCGGCGGCGATTTCCGCGGCACACGCCTTGTCGGAGACGGTTCCCGAGGCCAGCGCTTCGCCGCGCTCCAGCAGCATGCCTTGCACGGTCTTGTCGGCTTCATCGAGAAACACGAACGCAGGCTGCCGCCCATAGCGGTCCGGCGCGTCGGTTTCGCCGTGCAAAGTCACGGTCTCGCCCATGACGAGCGATGCCAACGCCGCGGTGCTGTCGGTCACAAGCTCGATGCCGGCAAGGCGAACCTCGCGGCCGTCATCCATGCGAAAGCTGCGCACGTCGATGATCGCGCCGACGCGGCCCTCGCCCTGCGGTTCGAAACCGCAGGCCGAAGCCGCCGCGGATCGCGCTGGAGCGGCAGCGAGCATGATCGCGCCAAACGAAATCACCGCGCGAAGTTTCGAACTTCCGGTCATGCCGCATGATGTCACGCGGCCATGCTTTCCGCGAAGCGGAAAGTTGCGAAAGCCGTCATTCCGGGGCGCGCCAACGGGTCCGCGCATAGCGCGGCCCGATGACAGGCTCCGCGACGAACCCGGAATCCAGAGCGAGCTGCTGGATTCCGGGTCTGGTCCTTCGGACCATCCCGGAATGACGCGGATGGAGTGCCGCTTGCCGCTGCACATGGCTTGCGGCATGATCGCATCAACAATGAAAAGCCGCGTCGGAGACGATGCGGCAAACTCACGGGAGGGTTGCGATGAAGAGAATTGCGCTTGGGTTGCTGGCGTCGGTGTTGGCCATCTCGGCAGCAGTGGCGCAATCGAAACCGCCGCTGAAGCTCGGCGGCATCCTCGACATGTCGGGCCTTTATGCGGACATCACCGGCGCCGGCAGCGAGACCGCCGCAAAAATGGCGGCGGAAGATTTTGGCGGCGAGGTATTGGGCCGCAAAATCGAGATCATCGCCGCCGACCATCTCAACAAGGCCGACCTCTCCGCCAGCATCGCCCGCGACATGCTGGACAATCAGGGTGTCGAGATGATCTGGGACGTCGCGGCGTCGGCAACGGCGCTGGCGGCGCTGGAGATTTCGAAAGCGCGCAACAAGATCATGATGTTCAACGGGCCCGGCTCGATCCGCCTCACCAACGAGGCCTGCGGTCCCTACAGCGTGCACTACGTGTTCGACACCTTTGCGCAGGCCAACACCACCGGCTATGCCGCGGTCAAGCAGGGCCTCGACAGCTGGTTCTTCCTGACCGCCGACTACGCATTTGGCGCTGACCTCGAGAAGGACACCACCA
>JAXDNY010000216.1:0-27642 GCA_034669145.1 Hyphomicrobiales bacterium | reverse complement strand
CGACCGCGAGATCAAGGAAGGCCAGACCGTCAAGCGCACGCGCGCGATCGTGGACGTGCCGGTCGGCAAGGAGATGCTCGGCCGCGTGGTCGACGCGCTCGGCAATCCGATCGACGGCAAGGGACCCATTACGGCGAAGGAGCGCAAGCGCGTCGACGTGAAGGCGCCCGGCATCATTCCGCGCAAGTCGGTGCATGAGCCGATGGCGACCGGCCTGAAGGCGATCGACGCGCTGATCCCGATCGGCCGCGGCCAGCGCGAGCTGATCATCGGCGACCGCCAGACCGGCAAGACCGCAATCGCGCTCGATACCATCCTCAACCAGCGCCCGCTCAATGCGCAGACCGACGAGAAGATCAAGCTCTACTGCGTGTATGTGGCGGTCGGGCAGAAGCGCTCCACCGTCGCGCAATTCGTGAAGGTGCTGGAAGAGCAGGGCGCGCTCGAATACTCGATCATCGTGGCGGCAACCGCCTCCGATCCGGCGCCGATGCAGTTCCTCGCGCCGTTCGCGGGCTGCACCATGGGCGAATACTTCCGCGACAACGGCATGCATGCCGTGATCATTTACGACGATCTGTCCAAGCAGGCCGTCGCTTACCGCCAGATGTCGCTCTTGCTGCGCCGCCCGCCGGGCCGCGAGGCGTATCCCGGCGACGTGTTCTATCTCCACTCGCGCCTCTTGGAGCGCGCCGCCAAGATGGGCGACGCGGCGGGCGCGGGCTCGCTCACGGCGCTGCCGGTGATCGAGACGCAGGCGAACGACGTGTCGGCCTACATCCCGACCAACGTCATTTCCATCACCGACGGGCAGATCTTTCTGGAGACCGACCTGTTCTATCAGGGCATCCGGCCCGCCGTGAACGTCGGCCTCTCGGTGTCGCGCGTGGGTTCGGCGGCGCAGACCAAGGCGATGAAGAAGGTCGCGGGCCGCATCAAGGGCGAGCTTGCGCAATACCGCGAGATGGCGGCGTTCGCGCAGTTCGGCTCCGACCTCGACGCGACCACGCAGCGGCTCTTGGCGCGCGGCGCGCGCCTGACCGAGTTGCTGAAGCAGCCGCAGTTCTCGCCGCTCAAGATGGAAGAGCAGGCGGTCGTGATCTACGCCGGCGTCAACGGCTATCTCGATCCGATCCCGGTCGAGCGCGTGCGCGCGTTCGAGGACGGCGTGCTCAACCTGATCCGCACCAAGCACGCCGAGATCCTCGAAGACATCCGCAAGACCGGCGACCTCACCGACGCCACCGCCGCCAAGCTCAAGGCGGCGCTGGACGCCTATGGCAAGAGTTTCGCGTGACGGCCGCGCCGCGGGGATAGACTGAATGGCCAGCCTCAAGGACATGCGCGTCCGCATCGCCTCCACCAAGGCGACGCAGAAGATCACCAAGGCGATGCAGATGGTCGCGGCGTCGAAGCTGCGCCGCGCGCAGGTGGCCGCCGAGGCCGCGCGCCCCTATGCGGAGCGCATGGACACCGTGCTCGGCAATATCGCGTCGTCGGTGACCGATGTTGCCTCAGCCCCGAAGCTGCTCGCCGGCACCGGCGCCGACAAGACGCATCTGCTGCTGGTGTGCACCGGCGAGCGTGGGCTTTCCGGCGCGTTCAATTCATCGATCGTGCGGCTCGCGCGCGAACATGCCAACCGGCTCTCCGCCGAGGGCAAGCAGGTCAAGTTCTTCTGCGTCGGCCGCAAGGGCTACGAGCAGCTGCGCCGCCAGTACGAGAAACAGATCGTCGAGCATATCGAGCTGCGCGGCGTGCGCGTGCTGCAATTCGCGCACGCGCAGAAAATCGCCGATCAGGTCATCGCGCTCTATAACGAGGGCGCGTTCGATGTCGCCACGCTGTTCTTCTCGCGCTTCAAGTCGGTGATCGCGCAAATCCCGACCGCCCAGCAGATCATTCCGGCGGTGTTTCCCGAGAAGGGCGCCGCGGCGCCGGTCGCGGCCTACGAATACGAGCCCGAGGAGGAGGACATCCTCACCGAGCTGTTGCCGCAGAATCTCGCCGTGCAGATCTTCCGCGCGCTGCTGGAAAACAACGCATCGTTCTACGGCGCGCAGATGAGCGCGATGGACAACGCGACGCGCAACGCCGGCGAAATGATCCGCAAGCAGACGCTCACCTACAACCGCACGCGCCAGGCCATGATCACCAAGGAACTGATCGAGATCATCTCGGGCGCGGAAGCGCTGTAAACAACCCTCTCGCAGGGCTATATTCGGGACATGACTGAGGACACCACCAATCTCGTTCTGGAGCACCTGAGGCGCATCCGCGCCTCGCAGGAACGGATGGAATTGGACATCGGTGAAATGAAAAGCCGCGTCTCCGCGCTGGAGCAGACCACGGGTCAAATCATGACCCTGCTGGGAACGATGAACCAGCGAATGGATCGGTTCGACGAGCGGTTGTCGCGAATTGAAAAACGGCTCGATCTGATCGAGGCGTGAGAGAGTTTCGGGAAAGAGGACGACATGGCTGTAGCTACCGGAAAGATCACCCAGGTCATCGGCGCCGTCGTGGACGTGCAGTTCGAGGGCCATCTGCCGGCGATTCTGAACGCGCTGGAGACGAATAATGACGGCTTGAAGAGTCCCGCGAATCCGACCGGCCGCCTCGTGCTCGAGGTCGCGCAGCATCTCGGCGAGTCGACGGTGCGCACCGTCGCGATGGATACCTCCGAAGGCCTGGTGCGCGGACAGGACGTGACCGACACGGGCGCTCCGATCTCGGTGGCGGTCGGCGATGAGTGCCTCGGCCGCAACATCAACGTGGTCGGCGATCCGGTCGACGAGGCCGGTCCGGTGAACACCGCGCAGCGCCGCGCGATCCACCAGGAGGCGCCGCTCTACACCGATCAGTCGACCGAGGCGGAAATTCTCGTCACCGGCATCAAGGTCGTGGATCTTCTTGCGCCTTACGCGAAGGGTGGCAAGATCGGCCTGTTCGGCGGCGCCGGCGTCGGCAAGACCGTGCTGATCATGGAGCTGATCAACAACGTCGCGAAGGCGCACGGCGGCTACTCGGTGTTCGCGGGCGTCGGCGAGCGCACGCGCGAGGGCAACGATCTCTATCACGAGATGATCGAGTCCGGCGTGAACAAGGACCCGAAGAAGAACCACGGCTCGGCCGCGGGCTCCAAATGCGCGCTGGTGTACGGGCAGATGAACGAGCCGCCCGGCGCGCGCGCCCGCGTCGGTCTCTCGGGGCTCACCGTCGCGGAGCACTTCCGCGATCAGGGCCAGGATGTGCTGTTCTTCGTCGACAACATCTTCCGCTTCACGCAGGCCGGCTCCGAAGTGTCGGCGCTGCTCGGCCGCATTCCTTCGGCGGTCGGCTATCAGCCGACGCTCGCGACCGACATGGGCGCGCTGCAGGAGCGCATCACGACGACCCACAAGGGCTCGGTCACCTCGGTGCAGGCCATTTACGTTCCGGCCGACGACCTGACCGATCCGGCGCCCGCGACCTCGTTCGCGCATCTCGATGCCACGACCGTGCTGTCGCGCGACATCGCCGCCAAGGGCATCTATCCGGCGGTGGACCCGCTCGACTCCACCTCGCGCATGCTCACCCCGCTGATCGTCGGCGAGGAGCATTACGCCATCGCGCGCCGCGTGCAGCAGGTGCTGCAGCGCTACAAGGCGCTGCAGGACATCATCGCGATTCTGGGCATGGACGAGCTTTCCGAAGAGGACAAGATCGCCGTGTCGCGCGCGCGCAAGATCGAGCGGTTCCTGAGCCAGCCGTTCTTCGTCGCCGAAGTGTTCACCGGCTCGCCCGGCAAGCTCGTCGACCTTGCCGACACCATCAAGGGCTTCAAGGGCCTGGTGGACGGCAAGTACGATCACCTGCCGGAGGCTGCCTTCTACATGGTCGGCACCATCGAAGAGGCGGTCGAGAAGGGCAAGCGGCTGGCGGCTGAGGCCGCCTGACGGCGGCCGGCGAATAGCGAATGGCGAATAGGGAGTAGCGGATTGATGAACTGACGACGGCGAACGTCCATTCGCCATTCGCCACTCGCCATTCGCTGAAACACCATGACCTTCCACTTCGATCTTGTCTCTCCCGAAAAGCTCCTGTTCTCCGGCGAGGTCGATCAGGTCGACGTGCCGGGAACCGAGGGCGATTTCGGCGTGCTCGCCGGCCATGCGCCGACCGTGTCGGCGCTGCGGCCCGGGATCATGACGGTGTTCGTCGGCGGGCAGGCGCAGAAGATGGTCGTGCTCGGCGGCTTTGCCGAAGTCTCGGCCGACGGCAAACTGACCGTGCTTGCCGACCTTGCGGACTCGGTGGAAGACTTCGACCGCGGCGTTCTCGCGGAGAAGATTTCGACGCAGGAAGAGAAGGTCAAGGAGCTCACAGGCTCCGCGCTCGACAAGGCAATCGAGCGGCTCGATCAGTTCCGGCAGATCGACCAGCATTTGCAGGGCACGGCGCTGCACTAGAGGTCCTCATCCTGAGGAGCCCGCGAAGCGGGCGTCTCGAAGGATGGCCCGAGGCGCTGCGTTTGTTGCCATCCTTCGAGACGGGCCTTCGGCCCTCCTCAGGATGAGGGCGGAGTTACAAACCGCAACCAGCGATTAACCGTTTGGGCCGACTCTGTCGTCACGCACCAAAGGTGAGCGGCGATCATGCGTCGGCTGTTACGGTCCATCTCCCTTGCGCTCGCTTGCATGCCTCTTGGCGCCGGCCTTCATCCGGCTAAGGCCGCTGATTGCCGGCAGGGTGCGATCGAACGATTGCGTGCCTTCGCGCCCGAGGGCTTCGCCGTCTACCAGAAGATCGCGGACAAGACGTTCTTTCTCAACTGGATCAGCTGCGACGAGGCGCAGCTCGGCCTGCCGACGGCGGTGCACGAATCCGTGCACTACCTCACGGCGGAGACCGATGCGTTTCCGCTCACCAACGGCGGCCAGTTGAAGCGGCCACATGAAGTCTCGGCATTCTTTGCGCCGTCGCTCATCGCAGGAAAATTCAAGGCGAACGATTTCGTGACGACCTATCTGCGGCCGGGCCGTGCCAGCTCATCGGCCGATTTCCTCTATCTGCTCGATGAGCTCAATGCCTACACGCACGATCTTGCCACGGCGGTCGCGCTGAGCCGTACGCCCCGTCCCGTCGAGCAGGGGGATGAGGTCGATCATCGCGACGGGCTCGCTGCGCTGATGGCGTTCGTCGCGCTTTATGCCGAGCGGGCGGAGGAGAGCGAGCCCGCGACCTGGAGCGGCTTGCTTGCGCCGCGCGTCGCAAAGACCGTCTCGGAGCTGTGGGGGCGCGCCGAAACCGTGATGGCGTCCTCGTGCGGCATCCCGAATTTCGGTACTCAGGATAAAAGTTTCATCCGGCAGTTCTGCCAGCGCGGGCCGCAGGCGAGCGTGCAAAAGATCCTCGGGCGCGCGCCGGTCTGCCCAGCCGCGTGTCTGACGCCCACGCCGGTTGCGCGTGACGGCAGGCCGCCGGTGGACACGATGCCGACCGGCAGCGTGCGCGAGCCCCCGCTTCGTCCGTTCTGGAGCCGCGGTGTCAGCCGCGGCCCGTCACGCTCGGAGCATCAATAGGCGCAGCCGCACTGCGGCCGCAGATAGACGACGCTGCTCGTCACATGCTTCACGGGCGGCAGCCATTGCGTCACGTGGCGATGCACCGGGTACGGCACGCCGACGAGCCGGGTGTGCACGCGCGTCACCTTGTGAACATGGACCACCGGCTGGATCCGGGTCACATGGATGATCGGCTTGATGCGCTTCACGTATTTGGTGCGATGCACGTCACGATACTTCGTGATGTACTTGTGCACCGTTTTGGTCTTGTGCGTGTAGGACGGCGGAAACGGGCCGCAATTCGCGCAACCGTGACCGCGGCGATGATGTGCGTTTGCGTCGGCCGCGGAGCCGACCAGGGTCCACCCGATAACGAGTGCAGCAGCCAGCGCAGTTACAGACTTGAACATGTACTCCCTCACTGCCTTTCGAGCGCCGCACCTTATGCTAGAAACTCGCCATGTGGCGTGGCAACACTTGAATTGGGTTAAAATCGCCTCGCCAACGGGTGTGGTATTTTTGCATCGCCGGTGTTTAGGGCGTAAACCGCGCGAACTCCTGCGCCACCGCCGCATAGACCGCGCGCCGGAACGGCACCACGAGTTCGGGCACGCGCGCGAGTTTCTCCCAGCGCCATGCGTCGAACTCGGGCTCCTGGCCGTTGCGCACATCCGCCACCACGATCTCGCGCTCGTCGCCGGTGAAGCGATAGGCGAACCACTTCTGGCGCTGGCCGCGAAACACGGCGAGCCGATGCGGCGGGCCGTCGTAAGGCGGAAACTCGTACGTGAGCCAGTCCGGCGTTTCGCCGAGATAGTCCACGCTCGTCACGCCGGTCTCTTCGTAAAGCTCGCGCTGCGCGGCCGGCCGCGGGTCCTCGTTTGCATCGATGCCGCCCTGCGGCATCTGCCATTCGAAACCGGGCAGGATGATTTCCGGCCCGTCGTCCTTGAAGCGCTTGGCGATCAGCACGCGGCCGGCCGCATTGAACAGCGCGACGCCGACGTTGGGGCGATAAGGCTTGTCCGTCATTTCACCAGATGCGCGAACGCATCGACCACGCGCTGGTAGACCTCGCGCTTGAACGGGATCACCAGATCGGGAAGGTTGCGCATCGGCTCCCAGCGCCATTCGACGAATTCGGGCTCATGGCCGCCGGCCGGCTCCAGAATATTGATCTCGCTGTCGTCGCCGGTGAAGGCGAGCGCGTACCACTTCTGCGTCTGCCCGCGATAGCGTCCCTTCCAGGCGTGCTTCGCGACGTCCTTCGGTAGGTCGTAATCGAGCCACTCGGGAATTTCGGCGAGCTTCTTCACCGACGTGATGCTGGTTTCTTCGGCCAGCTCGCGCAGCGCCGCGGGCCAAGGGTCCTCGCCCTTGTCGATGCCGCCCTGCGGCATCTGCCACACATGGGTGAGATCGACGTGCTCCGGCCCCTCGGTGCGCCGGCCGATGAACGCAAGTCCATCGCGGTTGAGCACCATGGTGCCGACGCAGGGACGATAGGGGAGGGAGGCGTGCGGGGGCATGGGGACCGGGCGAATAGCGAATGGCAGAGAAGGAGTGGCGAATAGCGAATAGCGAGTAGTTAGTGCATTAGCGTTCTATTCGCTACTCACTATTCGCTATTCGCCGCTTCAACTCCCCGTCTTCGCTCTATTCGCCACCATGCTCACCGGGACCAGCATCACGCCGCGCGCTTCGGCGGCCTTGGCCCACTGCGCGATGCGCTCGATCGTCACGGGAAGCGCGCTCGCGGCGCCGATCGCCAGCCCGCGGCTGCGCGCGGTCGCCTCAAGGCGCGCCAGTGCGTTGTCTATCTCGGCCGCGGTCGGCACGGCATCGAGCACCGCGTCGGCCTTGGCGAATGCGACGTTCGCGGCGCCGGAAATCTGCCCCGCCACGCTGCGCGGCGACGTGCCGTTGTCGAACCAGATCAGCCCGCGCTTGCCGGCTTCGCGGATGACGGGGCCGAGCGCGGAATCGGTCGCGGTGAAACGCGCGCCCATCAGGCTGGTGACGCCAACGTAGCCCTGGAAGCGAGACAGGAACCAGTGCAGACGGTCGATGTTCTGCTCAGGCGTCAGCGATGCGAGCAGCGTCTGCGGACCGGGATCGTTGTCGGGATAATCGAACGGCTCCATGCCGACCTGCAGCAGCACCTCGTGCCCCTCGCCGCGCGCACGCGCGACCCAGCGCTCCAGATCGGTGCCGTAGGGCGCGAACGCAAACGTCACAGGCGCGGGAAGTTTCGCGAGCGCTTCCGCGGTGCCGGTCGCGCCGATGCCGAGCCCTTCGATCACGATGGCGATACGCGGTGCGTCGGCGCGGCCGGCCTGCGGCTTGACGGGGCGCGCATAGATGTCCGCGGGGCGTGCGCCGTCGGGCGCGATCTTCGGGATCGCGCCGTGAGGCGAGGTGTCGAGCAGACGCTGATCGATTGAGGCGCCCGGTTTCGCCTCGGGCCGTGCTTCGGTCTTCAGTTCAGTTTTTTTTTGCGCGGTGGGAATACCCAGCTGGCCGACACTGACTTCCTGACGTTTTCCGGTCGAGCCGTCGATGATGGTCACGGTCTTGCCGGCCGGCTTGTCGGCATCGGCAAGTGCGGCGGGCGCAGCTTCGGGCTTTCCGGACGGCGCCGCGCGCTCGGCCGTCTTGTTCGGCTGTGCGCTCACCACCGCCATCGGCTCGCCGCCGAACGGGTCGTTGACGAAGGCAATCCAGCCGGCCAGCACGGCGACGCACAGTCCGAGCGCAGCGGCGATCGCCCGCGTCACCACGGGGACCGGAAGCACGAACGGCTTCTTCTTTTTCGGGATTTGCCCGAGCGGCTTCTGCAAGTCGTCGGTGTGTTCGTCAGCGGACACGGAACGGCTCCGGACTCAATGTCTCGGACAGCCTAAGCCGCAGGCGTTAACCGAACGTTTACCGTGTTCGACCCGCCGCAAAACAAACGGGGCGGCCCGCAGGCCGCCCCGTCAATCGAGGCAACGGTTGCCGATTACTGCTGCGGCGCCTGCGCCGCCTTGGTGTTCGGCGGGAAGGCCGGGTTGGTCTTGGTGCCGCGCAGAAGCTCCAGCGCCATGTTGAGCGCCTTGTCGTTCTTCACATCCGTCGGAATGTAGGACTGCGAGCCGGTCTGCTCCTCGCCTTCCTGCGCCTTCAGGTGTCCGCGCAGCGAGGACTCGCCCTTGGTGTCGGAGCGCGCCTTGAGGTCGTCCGGCACGTCCTGGAGCACCTCGATGTCCGGAACGATGCCCTTGGCCTGGATCGATTTGCCGGACGGCGTGTAGTAGCGCGCCGTGGTGAGGCGGAGCGCGCCGTTGTTGTTGCCGAGCGGGATGATGGTCTGCACCGATCCCTTGCCGAACGAGCGCGTGCCGAGCACGGCCGAACGCTTGTGGTCCTGCAGCGCGCCGGCGACGATCTCGGAGGCCGAGGCCGAGCCGCCGTTGATCAGCACGATCACGGGCTTGCCCTTGGTGAGGTCGCCCGCGCGCGCCGAATAGCGCTGGGTCTCTTCCGCGTTGCGGCCGCGCGTCGAGACGATTTCGCCGCGTTCCAGGAACGCATCGGACACGGAGATCGCCTGATCGAGCAATCCGCCCGGATTGTTGCGCAGGTCGAGCACGTAGCCCTTGAGCTTGTCGTTCGGCACTTGCGCGATGATGTCGCTGATGGCCTTCTTCAGGCCTTCCGAGGTCTGCTCGTTGAACTGGCTGATGCGCAGGAAGCCGACATCGTCGCCTTCGATGCGCGAGCGCACCGAGCGCACCCGAATGACGTCGCGCGTGATCGAAACCTCGATCGGCTTGTCCTGGCCCTTGCGCATGATCTTGAGCCGGATCTTGGTGTTGACCGGCCCGCGCATCTTCTCGACCGCCTGGTTGAGCGTGAGGCCTTGAACCTGCTCGTCGTCGAGATGGGTGATGACGTCGTTCGCCATGACACCGGCTTTGGCGGCGGGCGTGTCGTCGATCGGGGTCACGACCTTCACGAGGCCGTCTTCCATCGTGACCTCGATGCCGAGGCCGCCGAATTCGCCGCGCGTCTGCACCTGCATGTCGCGGAAGCTTTTCGGGTCCATGTAGCTCGAATGCGGGTCGAGCCCGTTGAGCATGCCGTTGATCGCCTGCTCCACCAGCTTGGCGTCGTCCGGCTTCTCGACGTAGTCGGCGCGCACGCGCTCAAACACGTCGCCGAACAAATTGAGCTGCCGGTAGGTGTCGGCGGCCGCCGCCTTGGCGCTGGCACCGAGGAGGGCGAGGCGCGGCTGAGTGGCGGCGAGCGTGATGGCCACACCGGCTGCCGCTCCGAGGAGGACCAGAGAAGTCTTGCGTATCATCCGCGAACCTTTTCGCTGTCGGATGCCCACCATGGGCTGGGATCGACGGGACTGCCGTCTTTTCGGAATTCGATATACAGGACCGGTTGGCTAGAACCCGTCGCAACGGCCGCGGCCGATTGTGGCCCGCCCCCCATGATCGCCACTGGTTCCCCGGTCAGCACAAACTGGCCAAGATCGACCGAGATTCGCTCCATCCCCGCTAGCAGCACATGATACCCGCCGCCGGCGTTCAGGATCAAGAGTTGTCCGTAGGAACGGAACGGTCCCGCGTAGACGACCCAGCCGTCGCAGGGCGCCGTGACCTGCGCGCCGGCCCGGCTGACGATCGACAGGCCTTTTTCGGTTCCACCCAAGCCATCCGGTACACCGAATTCGCGAATTCTGATGCCGTTTAGCGGCAGCGGCAGCGATTTCCGGGCCGACGCGAATGCAATCGCCGGAGAGAGCCGGCCGGGGTCCTGCAGCGCCGCGAGGCTGTTTTTCGGATCGGTCGCGGGTTTGTCGGCGCGGGCCGCGGCTGCCCCACGGGCAGCGGAGGCGATCTCCTGCTCGATCCTGCCGATCAAGTCCTTGAGATTGTCGGCTTGCCGGGCCAGTTGCACCGAGCGGGCGCGCTCGGCGTCGAGCGCCTTCTCGGTCTCGGATTGTTTGCGCTGGCGCTCCTGGACGAGCACGGTCATGCGCGATCTTTCCTGCGTAACTGCGGCGAGATCACGGCCGAGCACCTCCCGTTCGGCGGCTATTTCGGTACGTACTTTCACGAGTTCGGCAAGATCGGCGACGAGGGTATCGACCTCGACCTTCATGTCGGGCAGCACCGCCCCGAGCAGGATCGCGGTGCGCACCGATTGCAGGGCATCCTCCGGGCTCACCAGCAGCGCGGGCGGAGGGTGGCGGCCGACCCGCTGCAGGGCGGCCAGCACCTCGCCGATCACCGCCTTGCGGCTGGCGAGCGAGCGGCGGACGGTATTCTCATTGTTCCCCAGCGCGTTGAGCCGGGCCTCGGCGGCGGCAATGCTCTCCTCGAGGGCGCGGATGTTGGCGGCCGAGCCGATCAGCAGCGCATTCAGCTTGCGGCGGTCCTCGCCGATCGAATCAAGCTCGGCCTTGAGCCTGGCGGCGAGATCAGCCGCGCGCTTCTGCTCGGCCTGAATTTTCTCCAGTTCCTCCTGCCGGGCACCCTTGGCGGCCTCGGGCGCAACCGCGGTTGCGGCGGGTGAGGTTGTTGCAGGCGTTGCGGGCGCCGGCGTGATCTGGAGCGGCTGCTGGGCACGTCCCGGCGCTGCGAGCAAAAACAGGCTCGCGCAAAGCGCGCCGGCGCAAAGCCGGCCTGCGGCGGACGGGGTCATCGACCCCAAATAGGCATCAAGTTCATTGACGAAGCATTAACCATTCGGATCGCGGCGCAATTGGGTCGGATAGCCGAGCCGAGCGTGGACGCTACGGTTTTCCCGTCCCAGCCCCGACCACATTGTGCACCAGCATCGGGCGGCGGATGCCCTTGAGCGCCATTTCCCGCACCGGCTCGACCGAGACCGCGTCCTCGACCGCGAGCAGCACGCGCGGGCTGACCAGGATCTGCCCCGGCTGCGCTTCGTCGCACAGGCGCGAGGCCACATTGGAGACCGTCCCGATCGCCGCGTAGTCGAAGCGGCCCTCGAACCCGATCGTGCCGAGCGTGGCGTAGCCGTGCGCAATGCCGATGCCGAAGCCTAGCTCATGGCCGAGGCGGCGCCATTTTTCGATCAGTCCGCCGATCGCGGCGCGCATCTCAAGCGCCATCTGCACGGCGGAGAGCGCCGGATTGGGCAGCGGCACCGGATCGTTGAAGATCACCATCACGCCGTCGCCCGCGAAGCGCTCCAGTGTGCCGCCGTGGCGGAAGATGATCTCGCCGATCGCCTTGTGGTACTCGCGCAAGAGCGCCATCACGTCTTCGGGGTCCGAGGTCTCGGAAAAGCCCGTGAAGCCGCGCAGATCGCAGAACAGCGCCGTGATCTCGCGGCGGTGGCTTTCGAGCTGCTTCTCCGTCCCGGACGAAACGATCAGGTCGGCGACCTGCGGCGGCAGAAAGCGGCGTAGCCTTCCCACGCGCTCGATCTCGCCGACCTGCTCGTCGACGCGCTGCTCAAGTCCTTGGTTCAGGGTACGCAGCTCCTGCGACTGCGCCTCCAACTGGCTCGCCTGCTGGCGCACCTCGCTCAGCAGGCGCGCGTTCTCGATCGCGATGACGGCTTGAGCGGCGAAAGTTTTCAGCACTGCGATCTGCTTGTCGGAGAGCGGCCCGGGCACAAGCCGCACGACGCTGAGCAGGCCGATCGCCTCATCGCCGCGCATCATCGGCATGATCGTGATCGCGCGGTTGCTGCTGGTCAGGAAGTTTTGGGCCCCGGCGGCAAATTCCGCCGGGGCATCCGCCACGTCGGGAATGTCCACGATCCTGCGATCAAGCAAAGCTGCGCCGTGCATGTAATCCCGCGCGAGGGGGGTACGGGAATTTATTGTGCGCCGCCACGCTTCGACGCGAGCAGGATCCGGCGCGGCGATGGCCGCGGCGTTGATCTTGTCCTCGTACCTGAGCGCGACGCTGACGAGAGCACCCGGAAAGAGCTTCAACCCGCTCTGTACGATGGCGTCGAACACCGGCTGCGTGTCACTGAGAGAGTTGCTGATGACGGAGAGGATTTCCGACGTCGCGGTCTGCTGCTCCAGTGACTCGGAGAGATCGTAGGTGCGCTGGCGCAGTTCGTTGAACAGGCGCGCGTTCTCGATGGCAATGACGGCCTGGTCGGCAAAGGTCTTGAGCAATGAAATCTGCTTGTCCGAGAAGGGCCGCACCTCGGTTCGCCTGATGACGATGGCGCCCAGCGGTGTTTCACCTTGCATCAACGGCACTGCCAAGGCGGTTCGAATGCCCTCTCGCACAATCACGTCCCCACTGTCGGGGAATTCGGCTTCTACGACGGCGAGCGCGTCCTCCACATGAAAGGTTTTGCGGCCGATGATCGCGCGACCGCTCAGCGATCCAGGTGTGATCGGCCTTGCTTCGCCGCGCTTAAGCGTATCGATGGCACCGTGGCTCGCCACCTGCCGCATGAGATCGCCCTCGACGCGGTGGAGCGAGGCGTTGGTCGCATCGCACAGGCGGGGCGCACTTTCGACGATCGCGTCGAAAATGGGCTCGAGGTCGCTTGGTGAACTCGAGATGACGCGCAGCACATCCGCAGTCGCCGTCTGCTGCTCCAGCGACTCGGAGAGATCGTCGGTGCGCTGGCGCAGCTCGTTGACGAGCCGGGTGTTCTCGATCGCAATGACGGCTTGCGCCGCGAAGGTCTTGAGCAAGGCAAGCTGCTCGTCCGAGAGCGGTCCGGGCGTGTGTCGTAGTACGCTCAGCGCCCCGATCGCGGCATCGCCGCGCATCATCGGCATGATGGTGATCGCCCGGTAGCCGCTGGCCAGGAAATTTTGTGCGCCGGGCGCAACCTCGGCCGGCGCGTTCGCGACGTCGGGGATGTCGACGATCTTCGCGTCGAGAATCGCAATGCCGTGCATGTATTCGCGGCTGAGCGGGAACGGAAAGCGGTTGCGCCACGCTTCCGCGCGGGCGGGGTCGCCTTCGGCAACGGCCGCGGCCCTGATCTTGTCCCCTTCCGGGAGCCCGATGCTGATCGCGGCGTCGGCGAACAGCCGCAAGCCGGTACGCACGATCGCATCGAACACCGGCTGCGTGTCGGCTGGCGAGCTTGCGATGATTTGCAGAATTTCTGCCGTCGCGGACTCTCGTTCGAGCGCCTCTTTTAGCGCCCGGCTGCGCGGGTCGGCAGGCGCGTCCATCAGAACGCGCAGCGGCCGACAGCGAAGAACGCCGCCGCCAGCACCAGATAGGCGACGACCGTCACGATCAGCGCGTTCTTGAAGCGCTGTGCTTTGATCTTGCGGATGCAGGAGAGCTTCACCGCCTCGGCCGTCAGCTCGGGCTCGACAACGAGCCCCTTGAGCCGCTCGGCATACTGCGCAGCGCTGGTGCCGAGTGGATCGTGCAGATAGAACAGATTTTTTGCGCCGACGCCGTCGGTCAGTTTCTGTAAAGGCGGGGCGACCGGCCAGAGCACCCAGAGATAGGCAAGGATCGTCACAATGAAGACGACGAGCGCGATGACGAGCACATGGCGCGCGCTCGGCCCGCACGCGCCGTTGATGGCCGCCATCAGCGGATTGCCGGACAGCACGAAAGCCGCGAGCGAGATCTGCGCCTTGATATCGTAGGCGCGCACGTTCCCTTCCGAGAACGCCATCGCCTGCTTGAGGAAATCGATCCGTTCCTGCCTGGTGGCGCCCGGCTCGCCAGCCGCCGTCGCATCGCCCATCACGCACCCCCGGTTCGCGCGGATCGCCGCAGCCTTGAGGCTATTGCATGTAGCACGTCTGGGGAATGGCTTGGGATTGATTTTGCCGGCGCGTCGCGCTTCGGTGGCGGCATGCAATCCGACGCATTCGTTGCCGCCGTCCGCCACCATCAGGCCGGCCAGTTCGCGGAAGCCGACCGCCTTTATCGCCAGGTGCTCGCCGCCGAGCCGCAGCACGTGCACGCGCTGCATCTCTCCGGCGTGCTCGCTCACGCGACCGGACGCAACGAAGAGGCGGTCGCGCTGATCGGACGCGCCATCGCGCTCAACGGCGAGGTTGCGGATTTTCACTACAATCTCGGCCTCGCGCTCTGGGCGCTCAATCGCCGCGAGGAGGCGTCGCGTCACTGGACGCGTGCCGTCAGGCTCAATCCGAATTTCGCCCAAGCGCGGCTCAATCTCGGCAATGCACTGCGCGAAGAGCGCCGCTTCATCGAAGCGATCGCGCAGCACAGCGCGCTGGTGCAGCTTCAACCGCAATCGGCGGCGGCGCACAACAGCCTCGGCCTGTCGCTCGCGAAGGCCGGACGCGACGAGGACGCGATCCACCATTACGGCCGCGCGCTGGCGCTGCAGCCGGACTTCATCGACGCCACTCTCAACCTCGCGATCTCGCATTCGAACCGCGGCGAAACCGGCGAGGCGCTCGCGCTCACGATGCGCAGCATCGATATTCGCGAGACCCCGGAGAACAAGACCTTGTTCGCGGGACTTGTCATCGGAATCGCAGTCGAGCGCGACGAGCCTGAACTGCGCCGTTTCCTGCTGCGTGCGCTGGAGCAGGGCTGGAATGCGCCGGCGGCGTTTGCGCCCGCCTGCATTGGGCTGATCCGTAACGGCCCGATGCGCTCGCTCATCGCGCGTGCCGCGCGGGCGTGGCCCGCGCGGTTGCCGGCCGAGTTGTTCGGAGCGGCGGGCCTCGCTCTGAACGATCCCCTGCTGCAAGCCTTGATGGCGAGGACCGCGGTCGCCGACGCCGACCTCGAGAAGTTCCTCGCGGCCTGCCGTTTTGCGCTGCTCGAAGCCGCCGAAGCCGCGCCGTCCGATGATGCCGCCCTGCTGGATGTTGCGTGCGCGCTCGCGCGCCAGTGTTTCATCAATGAGTATGTCTACGCGGCCGCCGCGGCCGAGGAGGGGCGCGCAGGGCAATTGCGCGACCGCGTCGAAGCGGCGCTGGCGGCGGGCGAGACCGTGCCGCCGCTGTGGGTCGCGACGGTTGCGGCGTATTTTCCGTTGCACGAGCTGGCCGGAGCACCGTCGCTGCTGGCGCGATCCTGGCCCGCTCCCATCGCGGCGCTCCTCGTCCAGCAGATCCGCGAGCCCCAGGAGCAGGCCGCATTGCGCGACAGCATCCGGCAACTCACACCCATCGAAGGCGAGGTGTCGCAAGCCGTGCAGGCGCAGTACGAGGCGAATCCGTATCCGCGATGGATCAGCACGGCCGCGCCGAAGAAGTATGCCAGCGTCGATGCGTATCTGCGCGAGCGGTTTCCGTCCGCGACGCTCCGCGCGCCCGGCAAAGCCGGCGGCCTCGACATTCTCATTGCGGGTTGCGGCACCGGCCAGCAGGCGATCCTCACGGCACAGCAATTCGAAGGCGCACGCATGCTTGCGATCGACCTCAGCCGCGCGAGCCTTTCCTACGCGGCGGGCAAGACGCGCGCACTCGGACTCGATATTGAATATGCGCAGGCCGACATCATGCGGCTCGGCGCGCTGCAGCGCCGCTTCGACCTGATCGAGTCGGGCGGCGTGCTGCATCATCTCGCCGATCCGTATGCGGGCTGGCGCGTGCTGCTGCCGCTGCTACGTCCCGGGGGTTTCATGCGCATCGGTCTCTACAGCGAGATCGCCCGGCGCGGTGTCGTGGCCGCCCGCGCGCTGGTCGCCGGGAAGGGCTACGGCTCGACGCCCTCGGAAATCCGCCGCTTCCGGCTGGAGTTGATGCAAGCAGGCGATGGCCCGGCGCGCGATATTCTGCGGTTCAACGACTTCTACAGCATGAGCGAGTGCCGCGACCTCGTGTTCCACACCCAGGAACACCGCATGACTCTCCCCGAGATCAAAGCCTTCCTCGCTGAGGAGCGCCTGCAACTCCTCGGGCTGGAACTCGACCGCGCGACGGCACGGAGCTACGCGGCGCGGTTTCCCGCCGACGCGGGGATGACCGATTTCGACGGCTGGCATGCCTTCGAGCAGGACAACCCGCACACATTCCAGAGCATGTACGTGTTCTGGGTGCAGAAACCGGCGCGTGACTGATGTGAAAATAACGCGCGAGTTCACCGGAAACGCCGGCTAGTCAACGAGCCAAACATTCTCTTCCGGCAGCGACGCCACGCAGCCGGTCAAGCCGCTCACGGGCGCTCGGTCGCCCGAACTCGGCGGCAAGGGAGAGCACGGCGGCCGCGGCACGTATACCGGCAGGTCTCGCGGGGGCCGTATCACCTGCTCGAGATAATCCAGTTCATGCACGCGGTCGAACTGGACGGCGAACCCTTCATTGAATCGCCGCACGACATGACCAACGGCGCGCCCGACAGAAAGACGCGCTCCAATTTCCGGGTCGACATCGGCGGATACCGCAACGCCGGAAGGCGAGACATCGATCACGAAGCAGCTGAGCGTAGTCCCGTCCGCGAAGATCAGATTGGTATGCGGATCTTCCGGTATGAGGCGCTGCTGCCGCCGCAAGTCCACAACGGCATCGCGCTGTTTCTTTTCGAGCCAGCTGAGCTTGCTCGCGAGGCTTTCGCGCGCCTGTCGCGTCACTGCGATATCGACCAGGAAGCCGCCCTCCACCACGTCGGTTATCCAGCCGTCCAGCTTGCCAAGTTCTCCGAAAAACGAGATGACGCGCTCGCCGCGCGGCCCAAGCACCGGCGCGGCGACCAGCATCTGAAACGGCGAGATGCGCGTGGTGCGGCACGCGAACTCGCGCCGGTTGCCTTGCATGTCGCGGCGATTGGAAAGGCTGTAGCGTCCGCCGGTGCGGAGGTTGACAGCGCTGCGCAGCATGAATTTATCGAAGGACAAGGGAAGCCTCCGCCGATCGTGCGGCACGCTACCGCAGACAGCCTGTAGGAAGTATTGCGACCCCGAAGTTCCATAAAATTGAGTTAAGTTTGGCCGAATCGGATCGAAGAAAGCTGGCTGGTTGAGGGAGGGGCGTCGCGGACAGCGCTCGGCCGCCCCCTCCTCCCGGTGATATTGGGTGTTAGGCAATCCCGATGGCGCGGTGGGGATCCTTCTGTATGGTCTCCTGTCTTCGTTGAGGCTGGCCGGGCCGCCGCGCCGGCCGAGGTGGATAGGGCATCCATGAACCGCGACCGCACGCATTTCCTGTTCCTGAATATCGGGCACTTCCTCGATCACCTGTTCACGCTGATCTTCGCGACGGTCGCGGCGCTGGCGCTGACGCGCGAATGGAACCTGAGCTACGGAGAGTTGCTCAAGTACGCCACGCCCGGTTTCTTCGCATTCGGGGTGTTCTCCTATCCGGCCGGCTGGCTCGCCGACAAATGGAGCCGCGAGGGGATGATGGTGCTGTTCTTCGCCGGCATCGGGCTTGCCTCCATGGCGACGGGGTTTGCGCAAACGCCGCTGCAGGTCGGCATCGGGCTGTTTGCGATCGGCGTATTCGCGGCGATCTACCACCCGGTCGGCCTCGCGATGGTGACGGCGAAATGGAAGAACACCGGCATGCGGCTGGCCGTGAACGGCGTGTGGGGCAATCTCGGTGTCGCCAGCGCCGCGCTGGTCACCGGTTACCTGATCGACAACGGCGGCTGGCGCATGGCGTTCATCATTCCCGGCGCGCTCTCGATCGCGGTGGGGCTCGCGTACTGGCTCGCGCGGCGCGCGGAGATTTCCACTGAGCGCGCCACGTCAAAGGCGGCGTCCGGCAGCGTTGCGCAGGCGATGGACCGCAACGCGCTGCTGCTGCGCGTGTCGTTGATCGTGTTCATGACAACGGCCGTTTCCAGCATCATCTTCCAGGCGACGACCTTCGCGCTGCCAAAGATTTTCGACGAGCGCCTTCAGGGACTCGCGTCGTCCGCTGCCGCGTGGCTCAAGAGCTTCGGCTTTGCGGGCAACGCCGACGTTGCCACGATGGTCGGCATGTTCGCCTTCGCGGTGTTCGCGATCGCCTCGCTGGCGCAGCTTGTGGTGGGCAGCCTGCTCGATCGGCTCGGCGCGCGTCCGGTGTTCATGGGCGCGGCCGTGGTTCAGCTTGTGTTCTTCGCCTTGATGGCCGGTTCGCGCGAGGCTCTCGCACTCGTGCTCGCGCTCGGCTTCATGCTGGGCGCATTCGGCCAGATACCGATCAACGACTTCATGATCGGCAAGATGGCGAGCGGGGCTGCGCGCGCACGCGTCTATGGCATCCGCTATGTTGTGAGCTTCACGGCGCTCGCGGCCGCACTGCCGCTAATCGCGTTCGTGTACGAGCGTTGGGGCTTCGACACGCTGTTCTATGTGCTGTCGGGCGCCGCCACGGTGATTCTTGCGCTCGTCACGTGCCTGCCGCGCAAGATGCCGGTGGCGAGCGCCGCGGTGGCATGAGCGCTAATCCTTCCGCCCCAGCATGCGCGCGAGATACGCTTCCGCGTCGCCGGGCAGCGCGAATTCCGGGGTCGTGTCCGGCACCCCAAGATAGAACACCGTGAGCTTCGGCCGGTTGGCGGCGGCATCCTCGGCGCTTGCGAAGAAATGAAACTCCGTGCTTGGGTGATCGGCGAAGCTCGCGCGCGGGATGGAAAGATCCGTCTCGCGGTCGAGCGGGCGCGCCGCGAACACCTTGTGGTCCTTGGTGAACGGATCGACGCCGTCGAGGCGGATGAAGCGATGGCTCGCGTCCGCGACGATCCGGATGACGACCAGCGTATCGGCCTCGCTCGCGCCGCGCTTCACCGCCCAACTCAGTTTGACGCTCGGCGACGTGAAGGTCGAATTCTCGCCATGCACCCGCGTGTCCTGTGCGGCGAGCGGGGAGCCAAGCAGAATGCCGAACACGGCGGCGGCAAGAAACCGGTGCATCATGGTCCTTCTTTCGCCAGCAATTGAACGCCTTCGTGCGGAAGCCGGACGCTGACCGCATCGCCCGGCGCGAACCGCTCGGAGGGCGGCGGGTTGAAGCGCACGATCTGCACGGTCTGGCCGGCTACATCGACCTCGTACTCCATCTTCTCGCCCAGATAGGTGCGGGATTTGACCCTCCCGGCGAGGCCGTTGCCGGGCGCGCCAATCGCAATCGCCTCGGGACGCACATTGGCAAGCACGGTCTGCCCGGCCTTCACGTTCGCGCCCGCGCCTTCGACCGCATGCGGCTCTTCCGCGATGGTCAGATCGACGCGGTCCGGGCTGACAGCCGTCACCGCAGCCTCGATCAGGCTCGACCGTCCGATAAAGCGAGCGACGAACACCGAGGCCGGCTGGCGATAAAGATCCTCGGCCGTGCCGAGCTGCTCGATGAGGCCCCGGTTCATGACCGCAATGCGGTCGGATATCGCCATCGCCTCTTCCTGGTCGTGCGTCACGTACACCGTCGTGATGCCGAGACGGCGCTGCAGATCGCGGATCTCGCCGCGCATCGACGTGCGCAGCTTGGCGTCGAGGTTGGAGAGCGGTTCGTCGAACAGCAGCACGCGCGGCTTGATGACGATCGCGCGCGCGAGCGCGACGCGCTGCTGCTCGCCGCCCGAGAGCTGATGCGGCATCTGCCGCTCATAGGAGGCGAGCCCGACCAGCGCCAGCACATCGGTGACGGCGCGGGCGATGTCGCCGCCGTCCATTCGTTTGATCCTCAAACCGTAGGCGACGTTCTCGAACACCGAAAGATGCGGAAACAGCGCATAATTCTGGAACACAAAACCGATGTTGCGCTCGTTCGCCTCGGTGTGCGTCACGTCGCGGTCGCCGATGAAAATCTCGCCGCCGCTCGGCTGCTGGAAACCCGCGATCATTCGCAAGGTCGTGGTCTTGCCGCAGCCCGAGGGCCCGAGCAGCGTCATCAGTTCGCCTGGCGCAACATCGAGGCTCACATCGCGCACCGCCGCGATGTCGCCTTTCACCTGATGGCGGAAGCGCGCGGACACCGATTTGAGACGAATCCCGTCCATGTCAGCCGCCCCCGACGCCCCATTGCGCCTGCTCGGCGGCCGCGGCCGGAAGCCGGCGCAGCAGTGCGTTCACGCAAGTCGTGACCGCCATGACGATCACGATGACGAACACCGAGAATGCGGCAGCAGGCCCAAGCGACAACTCGGTCATGTTTTCCAGAATACGCACCGTGATCAGCGTCCAGCCGATCGAGACGAGGAAGATGGTCGCGCTGATCGCCGTCATCGAGCGGATGAAAACCACGCCGACGCCGGCGAAGAAGGCCGGCATCACCAGCGGAAGGGTGATGCGGCGGAACGTCGTCACGCTGCGGGCGCCGAGGCTTTTCGAGGCTTCCTCCAGCGATTTGTCGATCTGATGCAGCAGCGCGACCGTGGTGCGGATGCCGGTCGGCGAATAGCGGAACACGTAGCAGGCAATAATGATCAGCGCCGTGCCGGTGAGCGCGATCGGCGGGTCGTTGAAGGCGATCAGATAGGCGATGCCGACGATGGTGCCGGGCAGCGCGTAGTTGATCATGGAAACGACTTCCATGGTGCGCCGGCCCGCGAACTCCTTGCGCGCCACCAGATAGCCGGTGAGTACTCCGTAGAAGCCGCCGAGCGGCATCCCGATCAATGCGATGGTCATGGTGTCGATGATCGCCTTGCGGCCTTCGGTAAAGATGACGAGGTAGTGCGCGAGCGTCCACGTGTGGTTGGCGCCGAAGGCGACGACGAGGGAGGCGTGCAGCAGCAGCGCGTACAGATAGGCGATGAACAACGCGACCGCGAGGCACACCAGGATCAGCGCCCAGCGCATGGCTGGCGTCACGCTGCGGATGGTCGATTGCGGTCCGGCCTTGCCGCTGATCGTCACATAGTGCCCGCGCTCCACCCAATAGCGCTGCACGAAATAGACGAGCGCGGCCGGCACGAGGAGGAGCAGCGACATCGCGGCGCCGCCCTTGAGATCGAACAGGCCGGTGATCTGCAGGTAGGCCTCGGTCGGCAGCACCGGGAATGAGTTTCCGGCGAGGATCAGCGGCGTCGCGAAATCCGCGAGCGAAGCGGCGAACAGCAGCAGGAATGCGTTGGCCAATCCGGGCAACGCCAGCGGCAAGGTCACCGTTTTGAACACGTTGAAGCGCGACGAGCCGAGGCTGAACGCCATCTCTTCCAGATTGCCGCCGATCGCGGCGAGCACCGGCCGCAGCGCCAGATAGGCGATCGGGAAATAGGTGAGCACCTCGGCCGCGAGCGTGCTCGGCAGGCCATACACGTTCGTCCCGCGCATGCCGAGCAGCTCGTAAGTGATGAGCCCGCGCGGTCCGAACGAAAAAATGAAGGCAATCGAGGTGGTGAACGGCGGCGAGATCAGCGGCAGCAGGGTCATCGCATCGATCACGCGCACCCAGCCGGACGGCAGGTTCGCGCGGCTGACCGTGAAGGCGAACAGGAATCCGAGCGCCGTGCCGATGATGCCGACCAGTGTGCCGAGCAGCAGCGAGTTGACGAAGGCGCGCTGCGTGCCCGGCTTCTGCAACACGCCGAGCAGCGGGCCGAGCGCCGGCCGTCCTTCCTCGAAGAAGGCGGTGCCCCCGAGCATCAGCAACGGGTAGATGACGAATAGCGCCAGCAGGACCCACAGCACCGTCACGGTGACGAGCAGCGCCGGGTCGCGCGCCAAACGTGGGCGAGCCGCGCCCGTCATGGCGCGCGCGTCACGCGCTCACGGCAGAATCTCGGCGACCCAGCGGTCCACGATCCGCTTGCGGTTCGCGCCCGCATAGGCGTCGTCGATCGCGAAGATCTTCGCATCCTTCAGGATTGCCGCCAACGAAGGCTCGGTCTGCACGTCCGGGTGCGCCGGCACGAAATTGATCTTGTGCTTGGCGTAGAGATTTTGCATCGCCGGGCTGGTCGCCCAGTCGATCAGCTTCTTGGCCGCAGCCGGATTCTTCGCGCCCTTCAGGAGCGCAATGCCCTCCGCGGCCGTGCCGATGCCTTCCTTCGGAAAGCTGATCACGACGTCATAGCCCTTGGCCTTGGTGTCGAGCGCATCGACGATGAAGAAGATGCCGCCGCCGGCCTGCCCGAGGCCGACCGGCAACGTGCCGCCGCCGCCGCTCTTGGTGTAAAGCTGGATGTTGGCGCGCAGCTTTTTCATGAACGCAAAGGCTTTTTCCTCGTCGCGCCCGTTGACTTCCAGCACGGAGAAAATGCGCGTCACCGCCGTGCCCGACGTGCGCGCGTCGGCCATCTGCAACATGCTCTTGTAGGCGGGATTGAGCAGATCGTCCCACGATTGCGGCGGATTGAGCTTGTTCTCGGCGAGGAACTTCGCGTTGGTCATGAACACCAGCGGGTCGTCGGCGATGGCGGTCCATTGGCCGTCGGCGTGTCTGAAGCGCGCCGGGAGCGCGGCGGCCGACGGAGGCTTGTAGGATTCGAACACGCTCTCCTTGATGCCGGCCGCGAAGGTTTCGACCGGGCCGCCGAACAGCACATCGACGCGCGGATTGTTCTTCTCCGCGATGATGCGGGCGAGTGCTTCGCCCGAGGAGAAGCGCAGGAAATTCACCTTGATGCCGCTCGCCGCCTCGAACTCCTGCAGCATCGGCCGCGCCCAGTTCTCCGGCCAGATCGAATAGACGTTGAGCGTCTCCTGCGCCGTGGCGGCTTGCGGCAGCGCGAGGCCAAAGAGGGCGGTCAGGAATGCTTTGGACGCGAACCGGCGCGTTGCAGGAATGATCCAAGCGTTCACGATGTCCTCCCCGGGATCCCGATAGACTTTTCTTGTGGCGTGGCCGAGCGCCGCGCCTCGCGCAATGATGCGACGCTGCGCGTGCAAACACAATGCGATAGCGGCGGCCCTGAGATGAACCTACTCCCGGGCGGACCTCAGGGGTTGGGGAACTATCAAAGAGGCGGCCAAGGTTTCCAGAACGGTCGTGCGCTCTCACGTTGCGCTTCGACCGAGGTCCGGCCGATGTCTCGCAGGAGATGTTCATCGAGTTCGGCGAGTACGCGTCGGGTGTGGGTGCGCTCAAGCCACAAACTAACCAGTAGAGCCAAGGATCCCACATGCGCGCGCCACCATTCAAGTTTCAACAACCTCCACGCGCTCACGCTTTGCCCGCCGCCGATATGAATAGGGGCTGTCCTCAGCATTTTTCATGCTCCTTGGCGATGTTGATTTGCCAACTATCACTCGGGAGATGGAGAACTTTCGACTTGTTCGCAAAGTATCGTTTCTCTACGCTGCCTTAGTTTTTCTCATGTTGATCGGAGCTGGCCATGAAGCGTCGGCTTCCTGCCCTCAATGGACTCAAGGCCTTCGAAGCCGCCGCACGCCACGAGAGCTTCACCAAGGCGGCGCAGGAACTCGGCGTCACGCAAGGCGCAGTCAGTCACCAGGTCAAGGCGCTGGAAATCGAGCTGGGTTTACGATTGTTCCGCCGCGAGCATCAGCGCTTGCTGAGTACCGATGCGGGGCGGACTTATCTTGATGTGGTACGCGACGCGTTCGACCGTCTCGCCGTCGGAACCGATCGCCTGCTGCAGCGGCAGAATGCCGGTGTGCTGACCGTGAGCATGTCACCGAATTTCGCCGCCAAGTGGCTTGTGCATCGGCTCGGACGCTTTGC
Source organism: Hyphomicrobiales bacterium (assembly GCA_034669145.1). Classification (GTDB taxonomy): domain Bacteria; phylum Pseudomonadota; class Alphaproteobacteria; order Rhizobiales; family Xanthobacteraceae; genus PALSA-894. Next base: position 3,591 of record JAXDNY010000216.1, on the reverse strand, counting down.
CGAGGCACATCCCACTATCGATCTACGAATAGCCGCTTCGCTTGAGCACATGGATTTTGCGCGCGAGGACATCGACCTCGCGATCCGTCACGGCGACGGACACTGGCCCGGCCTCATGGCGACACGACTATGTGCTGAGCAACTCTTCCCGGTTTGCAGTCCGAAGTTGACGCGTGGCCGGAAGGCGTTGCGCGCGCCTGCCGACCTCGGGCTCCATACCTTGCTGCATATCGACAACCGGCGCGACTGGATCAAGTGGCTGGACGCGGCGAATGTAAAGGGCGTCGACCTCTCGCGCGGGGCGGTGTTCAACCAAACCAGCCTGGCAATCGACGCTGCCGTGGACGGCCAGGGCATCGCACTGGCGCGGACGGCGCTTGTTTCTTCCGACCTCATCGCAGGGCGTCTTGTTCGGCCCTTCGCGCTCGCGCTAGATGTGTCTTATGGCTATTGGATCGTTTGCCCGGCACCGTTTGCCGATCTTCCCAAGATTTCGACCTTTCGCGATTGGCTCGTGGCCGAGGCTGCGAATGACGCCCGGCGGATGCGCTGATCATGGCGGCTTAGCACCCCCCCCGATTGCAGACCTTCGGCAGCCGCACCTGCAGCTATGGCTGCGAGTTAATGAGCCCGCGCCCCTACTCCCGGTGATACGGGTGCCCCGAGAGGATCGTGGTCGCGCGATAGATCTGCTCCAGCAGCATGATGCGCACGAGCTGATGCGGCCAGGTGAGCGCCCCGAAGGCAAGATGCAGGTCGGCTTGGTCGGAGAGCGTCGGCGCGAGACCGTCCGGCCCGCCGATCACGAAGACGACGTCGCGGCCGCCATCGTTCCAGCCGCGCAGTCGCTTGGTGAAGGCGTTGGAGTCGACGGTCTCGCCGCGCGGATCGAGCAGCACGGTCGCGGCGTCTTTCGGAATCACGTTGGCGAGCGCGATCGATTCTTCCAGCATGCGCCGCTGCGTCTCGCGCGCGCGGCTCTCGGCGATTTCGATGACTTCGAGCGAGCGCAGGCCGATCCCGCGTCCTGACTTTACGGCGCGCTCGCGATAGCGCTCTGCGAGATCGCTCTCAGGGCCACGCTTGAGCCGTCCGACGGCGGCGACAACGATGCGCATCGCCGCAGACTAGCAGAGGCGAGCCCCGAAACTCAGCTCGCGCGTTTGCCGCGGGTGCTGCCCGGCTCCCACATCTTTTCGAGGTTGTAGAAGTCGCGGACCTCGGGCCGGAAGACGTGGACGATCACGTCGCCTGCGTCGATCAGCACCCAGTCGCAATGCGGCATGCCCTCGACCCGCAGGTTCCGTAAGCCGGCCTTGCGCAGGTCTTCGAGCACGCGATCGGCGACCGCGCCGACGTGACGATTGGACCGTCCGGAGGTCACAACCATGGTGTCGGCGATGGTGGTTTTGCCGCGCAGATCGATGGAGGTGGTGTCCTCAGCCTTCATGTCGTCGAGGCTGACGAGGACGTGGCGAAGGGTTTCCTCGGGGCTTGGCGCCTTGGAAACCGGATCGGGCTTGTACCGGGCTGCCCGAGGGAGCGCAGTGATGGACAGGGGCTGTGATCCTTTCGGTTCAAAGCCCCGGACACCCTGCCCGGGGCCTACAACCAGCATATGCGTGCCCGGTTAACGGATTCAACCCGGCCGACGTTCCGCAACGCCACTTTCCGGGGTTTGCGCGACCTTTATGTGACACTTTTCGGCTTGCGCAGCGCGCGCAGGGCCGTCGATGAGAGCGGCGACTTCAGCCCATGCAGGAACACCCAGGCGGGCGGGCGGCGAAGCGGCAATGATTTCGCGGCCGATTCGCGAATGCGGAACCGGGCGAGCGCCTGGCCCGCGGGGCCGGCGGTGGCGTAGAGGCTGGGGCCGACGCGGTCGACCACCGCGATGGGCACAATGTGCGCGATGCCGCGCCATTTCTGCCAGCGATGGAAGCTGCGCAGGTTGTCCGCGCCCATGATCCAGACGAAATGCACGCCGGGGCAGCGTGCGATCAGTGTGCGGACGGTGTCGTGCGTGTAGCGGGTGTGCATCTCGGCCTCGACCCCGGTGACGACGATGCGCGGATGCGCGGCGAGGGCCTGCGCGGCGGCGATGCGTTCGGACAGGGGGCTAAGGCCGCGCGTATCCTTGAGCGGATTGCCGGGTGTCACCAGCCACCAGATGCGGTCGAGATTAAGCCGCCGCATGGCCAGCAGGCAGGCCGCGCGATGCGCCGCGTGCGGCGGGTCGAACGTGCCGCCGAACAGGCCGATGCGGAGGCCGCCCGGATGCGGCGGCAGGCGGATCGGGCCACGGGCTCCGTCACCCTCTCCCCCTGTGGGAGAGGCTGGCGCGCGCAGCGCGCCGGGTGAGGGGTTCTTGATTTGCTTGCTCAAGGAAGAAGTGACCCCTCACCCGGTACGCTGCTCGCTTGTGCTCGCAACGTACCACCCTCTCCCTCAAGGGGAGAGGGTTGCACCGAGCGCGTGGCAGCTACGGCCTCACCTGCCCACTGCCGCGGATGCGATACTTGAACGTGGTGAGCTGCTCGACGCCGACGGGCCCGCGCGCGTGCATGCGCCCCGTCGCGATGCCGATCTCGGCGCCGAAGCCGAACTCGCCGCCGTCGGCAAACTGCGTCGAGGCATTGTGCAGCACGATCGCCGAGTCGACCTCGCTGAGGAATTTCTCGGCGGCCTTTTGATCCGCCGTGACGATCGCGTCGGTATGGTGCGAGCCGTAGCGCTCGATGTGGGCAATCGCGGCATCGACGCCGTCGACGACTTTCGCCGCGATGATGGAATCGAGATATTCGGTGGGCCAGTCCTCTTCCGATGCGGGCTTTACGCGCGCGTCGGATGTCTGCACGTCGGCATCGCCGCGCACCTCGCAGCCGGCATCGAGCAGCATGGTAACGAGGGATTTAAGCATCGTCGGCGCGGCGGCGCGATCAATGAGCAGAGTCTCGGCGGCGCCGCACACGCCGGTGCGGCGCATCTTGGCGTTGAGCACGATCTCCTTGGCCATCTCCAGATCGGCTGCCTTGTCGACGTAAACGTGCACCACCCCTTCGAGATGCGCGAACACCGGCACGCGCGCCTCGGCCTGCACGCGCGCGACAAGGTCCTTGCCGCCACGCGGCACGATCACGTCGACGGTGCCGTCGAGCCCGGCGAGCATCAGCCCCACCGCGACGCGGTCGCGCGTCGGCACCAGCTGGATGGCGTCGTCGGGAAGGTCGGCGGCGCGCAGGCCTTCGACCAGCGCCGCATGGCTCGCGCGCGCCGAGCGGAAGCTCTCCGAGCCGCCGCGCAGGATCACGGCATTGCCGGCCTTGAGGCAGAGCACGGCGGCGTCGGCCGTCACGTTGGGTCGGCTTTCGTAGATCACGCCGATGACACCGAGCGGCACGCGTACGCGCTCGATCGTCATGCCGTTCGGGCGCGTCCAGCTTTCCGTCACGGCGCCGACCGGGTCGGCGAGATCGCGCACGGTTTCGACGCCGTCAGCCATGGCGGCGACGCGTTCGCCGTCGAGCGAGAGCCGGTCGAGGAAGGCCGATGTCGCGCCGGAAGCCTTCGCGTCGGCGATGTCTTCGGCAT
>JAXDNY010000215.1:0-9459 GCA_034669145.1 Hyphomicrobiales bacterium | reverse complement strand
CATCCGCTGTCGGCATGGATTTGAGCCCGAACATCACGTTCGCCAGATTGGAGAGATGCGGGAACAGCGCGAAGTCCTGGAACATCAGCCCGACGCCGCGCCGCTCCGGCGGCTCGAAGTTCGCGCCCGCGACCTCGCGCTCGTTGATCAGGATGCGGCCCGTGGTCGGGCGCTCGACGCCGGCGGCGAGCCGCAGCAGCGTCGTCTTGCCGCAACCGGACGGCCCGAGCAGCGAGACGATTTCGCCCGGCGCGATATCGAGATCGAAATTGGAGACGGCTTCCGTTCCGCCGTAGCGGTGCGTGACGCTTTGATACGTGAGCCGCGCAGCGATCGCCGCGGGCGTGCGCGAACGCATCTACTCCTCGGGCGGACGGGGCGCGAGACCGAGATCGAGATCGCCCGGCTCGAGCGGGTCCTCGTCTTCGCGCAAGGCCGTATCGTCGGACGGCAGCGGCACCGAGAACCCGGCCGGCAAGCGGCCGTCGAACAGGCCGGTGCCTTTGAGCTCATCGAGACCCGGCAGATCGCCGATCGCTTCCAGCCCGAAATGCGCGAGGAACGCTTCCGTGGTGCCGAAGGTGAGCGGGCGGCCCGGCGACTTGCGCCGTCCGCGCGGACGGATCCAGCCCGTCTCCATCAGCACGTCGAGCGTGCCTTTCGACACCGTCACGCCGCGGATGTCCTCGATCTCGGCACGTGTCACCGGCTGGTGATAGGCGATGATGGCGAGTGTCTCGTTGGCGGCACGCGACAGTTTCTTGGGCTCGACGGAATCGCGCGCCAGCAGCCACGCGAGATCGTTCGCGGTGCGGAAGGTCCATTTGCCCGCGATGCGCACGAGGTTGACGCCGCGCGGCGCGTACTCGGCCTGCAGGCGGCGCATCGCGCTCGCGATGTCGACGCCTTCGGGCAGGCGCGAGCGCAGGGTCTTGTCGTCGAGCGGCTCGCCGGCGGCAAACAGCAGCGCCTCGATCAGCCGCAACTCCTCCGGCCGTTCCACCGGGGTCTCGTTCGACTCGTCCTCGGTCAACGTGTCGTCGAGCGCCTTTGCCAGACCCATGCGTTACTCTCCCCTTACGCCGTGCCGGGCGTTTGCGCGCCCGGTTCGTCTGCGCGCTTGCGCAGGAAAATCGGTGCGAATGCCCCTTGCTGATGCACATCGAGCGCGCCCTCGCGCACCATTTCGAGCACCGAGGCGAAGCTCGACGCCATCACGGTCGCGCGCATCGAGGGATCGACCAGGTACGAAATGAGATATTCGTCGAGCCGGCCCCAGTCGTGCGACAGGCCGACCATCCGCTCCAGTGCTTCGCGCGCTTCGGCGAGCGACCACACGGTGCGCGGCGCAAAGCGCACATGCGCGAGCGCCGACTTCTGGCGCTGCGCCGCATAGGCGCTGAGCAGGTCGTACAGCGTCGCGGTCCATTCCGGCCGCTTGATGTCGGCGATCGGCTCGGGTGCGCCGCGGCCGAACACGTCGCGGCCAAGCTGCGGCCGGGCGGTGAGCTGATCGGCGGCAACGCGAATGGCTTCGAGCCGGCGCAGCCGCAGCGCCAGCGCGGTCGCCATGTCCTCCGCGCTCGGTCCAAGCTCGCCTGCTGCCTCGGGCAGCAGCAGGCGCGATTTGAGATACGCGAGCCATGCCGCCATCACCAGATAGTCGGCGGCGAGCTCGAGCCGCACTTTGCGCGCTTCCTCGATGAACGCGAGATACTGGTCGGCGAGCGCCAGAATGGAAATCTTCGCGAGGTCGACCTTCTGTTGCCGCGCGAGCATCAGCAGGAGATCGAGCGGCCCTTCGAAGCCCTCGACATCGACGATCAACGCCGGCTCGTCGGAGGCGAGTTCGGGCGACAGCGTGGTCTCGAAACTCTCGATCATGCGCTGGCACTCATGGCGGCGAATTCCTCGCGCGCCGCCGCAACGTCGAACGGCTCCGGCTCGCGCCGGCTGCTGAGCGCCGCATCGGCGCGCCGCTTGCCTTCGCCGCTCAGTGGCGGGCACGCGTCGGCGACTTCGCGCCGCTGTTCGAGCGTGCCGTTGCAGTGAAGCACCACGTCGCAACCCGCTGCGAACGTCGCGCGCGCGCGCTCCGCGAGCGTGCCCGACAAGGCGTTCATCGAGAGGTCGTCGCTCATCAGCAAGCCGTCGAATCCGATAAAGCCGCGAATCACTTCCGCCACCATTGTGACCGAAGTCGTGGCCGGCGCGACGGGGTCGATCGCGCTAAACACAACATGTGCCGTCATCCCCATCGGAAGTTTGGCGAGCGGCTGGAACGCGGCAAAATCGCTTGACTCAAGCGTCTTGCGATCCGTGGCGACGACAGGGAGCCGGTGGTGGCTATCCACCGTCGCGCGGCCGTGGCCCGGCAGATGCTTGAGCACCGGCAGCACGCCGCCCGCCATCAGCCCTTGGGCAACCGCGGTGCCGATCGTGGCGACCTTGGAGGCCTTCGTGCCATAGGCCCGGTTCCCGATCACCGGATCGGCGTCGTCCAGCGGCACATCGGCGATGGGCAGGCAGTCGACCGTGATGCCGAGCGCCGCCAGATCCGATGCGATCAGCCGCGCGCCGAGCCGCGCTGCCGCCAGCCCCTCCTCGGGGTCGCGATCGAAAAGATGGCCGTAGTGCGCCCCCGGCGGATAGCTCGGCCAATGCGGCGGCCCGAGCCGCTGCACCCGGCCGCCCTCCTGGTCGATCAGCACCGGCGCATCGGCGCGCCCGACCGTCTCGCGCATCGCATCGACCAGCACGCGCACCTGGTCGGGTGTCCCGACATTGCGCTTGAACAGGATGAAGCCCCACGGGTCCGCGTCGCGCAGGAATGCGCGTTCCTCGGCCGTAATCGAGAGGCCGGTGACATCGGTTATCAGGGCCTTTGCCATCGGCGCGGCTTATCTGCGCCGCGGGAGGGGGTCAAGCGCGAGCGTCGCGACCCGCACCCTCATCCTTGGCCTGCTTGGGGACACGCGGGTGTCGGTAAGCGTCCAGTCGGGCAATTCCGTAGGCAATAAGCCCCACGATGAGAAACATCGTCGGAATTCCATACAGGAAATACAGTTCGGGCCTCATCATACCCTCAGCAGTCCCAGTGTGTCCCTCGCCGCAACATGAAGCATCACACCCATCATCCCAGCGTACGCAATGGCCTATTGACGGCGAAACCGAGCCCATGATCAAGCAATCAAAAGCTTAGTTCTTCTGCACGATGCACTGGCCGCCGGCGTCCTTCAGGCTGTTGCAGAACGTGGTCGCCTGTTCGGAGGTCGCAAACGAGCCGACCTGCGCGCGGTAGAACACGCCGCCTTTGTCGCCGAGGTCGACGCGCTTGATGTTGGCGTTACGCCCGCCCAGCACGCCCGGGTACTTGGTCTGCAGCGCCTGATAGGCCGATTGCGCTTCGCCTTCGCTGCGCTGCGCCGAAACCTGCACCACGTAGGCGCCGCTCGCCACGGGAGCCGGAGCCGGCGTGCGTGTCGCCATCTTGGTGCGTGCGGCGGGATCGGATTGCGGCGCGATCGCCATCGGGCCCGAGCCCGACTGTTGCTTGGTCGTTGGCGCCTTGGCGGAGCCGGCAGGAGCCGCTCCCGCCGGCGGGGCCGCGACCGTGCCGGTATCGATGTTGCCGCCATCCTGCCGGATCGCGATCGTCTTGACCCGCTTCGGCTCGTTGACCGAGGTCGGGGGCGGCGCAACAAGCGGCGCCGCCGCCTGTGCGGAAGGCTGCGGCGCGGTCACGCGCTGAGCCGGCGGAACCGGCAATGAGACCGGCTGCTCCTCGCGCGGCACGACGCGCTCGGGCGCCGCCAATGCGCCGATGCGATCCTGGAACGGCTTGCTCGGGTCCGCGCTCGCGGTCGCGGCAGGAGCCGGTACGGTTTTCGCAGGCGTCGGATCGGCCTTGATGACCGGAGGATTGGACGACGTGCCGGAGCCCGACGTGAAGGCGCGATAGCCGAACGCGCCGGCGGTTCCGATGACGGCGAGCCCGAGCACGGCCGCGATGGTCATGATCCCGCCACGGCGCCCGACGCGCGTCGCGCCGTCGTCGCCTTGCGGCGGCATATGGCCATCGTCCGCATAGTAGCCGTCGCCTTCGTATTGTCCGGAAGGGAGCGCGACGCGATAGCGGTCGTCGGACTGATAGGCGTCATCCGTGGCTTGGTACGCAGCGCCACCGTGCTCCGCCGGATGCGCGTGCGGATCGTGCGCCGCGTGATCGGCCGCGTAACGGTTGCTCTCCGCGTGGCCGCCGTCATCGGCAAAGCCGGTTGGCGCGGCGCGATAATCCTGTGGTGCTGCCGCCTGATGCGGCGGGGCAGCGTCGTGGTCCTCCGCGCGGTAGCTCGCGGGCGGAACGTAAGCCAGGGCGTGCGGCTCCTCGGCGTAATCGTGGTCGGATGACGGGGCCGGGCGCGCCAGCCATTCGGGCGCCGGGCGGTCACTGTTCTTCACGCCATCCAGCGGCTTTTGCGAACGCTTGGCGCCATCGCTGAATGGATCGTTTTGCCCGATCAGGCGCGCGAGTTCGGCCAATGGATCGCTGGCGGAGTCCCGCGCCGGGGCGGAAGAATAATCGCTGGAAAAATCAGGTCGCTTACGCGTGTCTTCGGCCATACTCATACTGCCACCGGTCCCCTAAATACTCGGTGAAATCTAAGCCGACCTATCGTCCCCGGGTGGTCGGCATTCAATGGCACCGAGCGAGATTAACGCATCTCCTCAGGCGCCCCAACTCCGAGCAAGGCGAGCCCGGAAGCAAGGACGGTGACGACGCCCTGAACCAATGCGAGGCGCGCCATCGTCACTCTTGGATCACTTTGGATAATGAACCGTAAATGGGGCGATTCTTTGCCCCCGCGCGTCCATTGGGCGTGAAATTCGCTAGCCAGTTCATAGAGATAAAAGGCGACACGGTGGGGCTCATGCGCCGCCGCCGCGGCTTCAATGAGGCGCGGGTACGCAGCAATTTTCTTCATCAATGCGAGTTCGGCAGAGTCGTCGAGCAATTCGAGGGCTGCGCCGGCGAGGTATTTGGCGCGGCCTGCGTCCTCCATGGGAAGGTCTGGAACCACCTCGCGGGCGTTGCGGAAAATCGAATGCGCCCGGGCGTGGCCGTACTGAACGTAGAACACCGGATTGTCTTTCGACTGCTCCTTGACCTTGTCCATGTCGAAGTCGAGCACCGCATCGTTCTTGCGGTAGAGCATCATGAAGCGGACGGCATCCTTGCCGACCTCATCCACCACTTCACGCAACGTGACGAAGTCCCCTGCCCGCTTGGACATTCTGACCGGCTCACCGGCACGCAGCAGCCGCACGAGCTGCACGATCTTCACATCGAGCGCGGCGGCGCCGCCGGTGACCGCCTTCACGGCCGCCTGCAAGCGCTTGATGTAGCCGCCGTGGTCGGCGCCCCATACGTCGATCATGTCGGCGAAGCCGCGATCGAACTTGGATTTGTGATAGGCGATGTCGGAAGCGAAATAGGTGTAGCTGCCGTCCGATTTCATCAGCGGGCGGTCAATGTCGTCGCCGTAAGCGGTTGACCGGAACAGAAGCTGCTCGCGATCCTCCCAATCCTCGATTGGCGCACCCTTCGGCGGCGGCAGACGGCCTTCGTAGACATCGCCTTTCGCACGCAGCCATTCGATGGTGGCGCGGACCTGATCAGTGCCCTCGATCAGCGAGCGCTCGGAGAAAAAAACGTCTTGGCTGACACTGAGCGCGGCAAGATCCTCGCGGATCATCGCCATCATCATGCCAATCGCGCGGGAGCGCACGATCGGCAGCCAGCGCTCCTCGGGCATCTGGTTGAGGGCGGCGCCATGCTCGGCAGCGAGCGCTTCGCCGACGGGTTTTAAATAATCGCCCGGATAAAATCCGTCCGGGATCGTGATGGTCTCGCCGAGCGCTTCGCGGTAGCGCAGGTAAGCCGAGCGCGCGAGCACATCGACCTGAGCGCCGGCATCGTTGATGTAATACTCGCGCGTCACATTGTTGCCGGCGAGGTCGAGCAAATTCGCAAGCGCGTCGCCAAACACCGCGCCGCGGCAATGCCCGACATGCATCGGGCCGGTTGGGTTGGCGGAGACGTATTCGACGTTCACCTCGTGACCATCGGCCGTGCCGCGCCCGTAATCGCTGCCGGCCACAATCGCGCTGCGCAGCGCGTCTGCCCACACGGGCGTCTTGAGCGCGAGATTGATGAAGCCCGGCCCCGCGACGTCGACCTTTGCGATCAGCTCGTCGGATCGCAGCTTTTCGGCAATCAGTTCGGCGAGCTCGCGCGGCTTCTTGCCGGCATCCTTGGCGAGCACCATCGCGGCATTGGTCGCCATGTCGCCATGCGCGGCATCGCGCGGCGGCTCGACCACGACGCGCGCTGCGTCGAGCGCCGGGAGCGCCCCGGACGCCGTCAGCGCGCCAAGCGCCGCATGCACGCGGGCAAGCACGGTCGCGAAGATGTTGGACGTGTCGGCCATAGCGGATTTTTCGGCTTTTGTGAGCGCGCGCTATCGCAAGAAACGCCAGTCAAGTCAAAGCTGTCTGGGCAGAGGCTTTGGGAAATAACCTCGCGTGCTCGGAGAGCGCAAAGCCGTCGGTCATTCCGGCGATGAAATCGGCGACGCGGCGCGCGCGCGCCGGGGCGTCCGCTGCGTCAAGCCCGTGCGCCCAATCCCCCGGCATGTCCTGCGGCTGCACGAAGAAGCGCGCGAACAGGTCGCGCACCACCTCCTCGGCATGGGACATGACATCGGTCACGCGCGGATGGCGGTACATGTAGGTCCACAGGAACTCCTTGATGGCGCGGTCGGTCGACGCCATCATCGGCGAAAATCCGATCATCGCAGACCCCGCGGCGCGCACTTCGTCGGCTGAGGTCGGCGCCGCGGTCCCGAGACGCTGCCGGCTTTCGCCGACCACGTCCTCGATCAGCCGGCCGATGAACCGGCGCACGACCTCATGCGTCAGGCGCGCCGGATCGATCCCCGGATACTGGTCGCGCACTTCGCGCATCAGCCCGCCGATGACCGGCACGCCGGAGAGATCGGCGAGCGAGAACAGGTCCGCGCGCAGGCCGTCGTCGAGGTCGTGCGCGTCATAGGCGATGTCGTCCGCAATCGCGGCGACCTGCGCCTCGGCGCTGGCGTGGCTCCAGAGCGCGAGAGTGCTCGCCGCATCGTAGTCGGCAATGCCCTGCGGCACGCCGTTCTCGAGATATTTGCCGATCGGGTTGCCCTCCGGGTCGGTCAGCGGCCCGTTGTGCTTGACGATGCCTTCGAGCGTTTCCCATGACAGGTTGAGCCCATCGAAGGCCGGGTAGCGGCGCTCGATCGCGGTGACGATCCGCAGGGTCTGGGCGTTATGATCGAAGCCGCCGAAGTCCGCGAGGCAGGAATCGAGCGCACGCTCGCCCGCGTGCCCGAACGGCGGATGGCCCAGGTCATGGGCCAGCGCCAGCGCCTCGGCCAGATCCTCGTCGAGGCCGAGCGTGCGGGCGAGCGCGCGGGCGATCTGGGTCACTTCCAGCGTGTGGGTCAGGCGGGTGCGGTAATGGTCGCCTTCGTAGAACACGAACACCTGGGTCTTGTGCTTGAGACGGCGGAACGCGGTCGAATGGATGATGCGGTCGGCATCGCGCCGGAATGCGCTGCGGCCGGCGCTCGGGGCTTCCGGAAACAGCCGGCCGCGGCTTTGGCCAGGCTCCTCCGCGTAAGGCGCGCGCGCGTTCATGGAACATCCCGCAATTGACCGGGGCCGATCGGATACATAACTATCCCGGCAGGATAGGAAGACTCGATGACCAGCGTGACCATATCCGAGAGCGCGGCCCGGCGGATCGGGGAAATCCTGAAAACCGAGCCGCAAGGCGCCATGCTGCGCGTGTCCGTCGAGGGCGGCGGCTGCTCCGGGTTCCAATACAAGTTCGACATCGAGCAGGCCAAGGCCGAGGACGACCTGGTGCTGGCGCGCGACGGCGCCGTGGTGCTGATCGACCCGGTGTCGGTCAACTACATGGCGGGGTCGCAGATCGACTTTGTCGACGACCTGATCGGGCAATCGTTCAAGATCAACAATCCCAAGGCGACCGCAAGCTGCGGCTGCGGCACGAGCTTTTCGCTTTAGCTCTGGAGCTTGTCCGCGCGGTCTTCCGCCGAACCCTGGCGGACCGCGACCATGGCATTCGGCTCTTCCGCAGGCGGCACGACGCCGGGAAGAGATTGCGGATCGATGCGGCATCCTTCGCCCGGACCGAGGCGCAGCCGGACACCCGGCCAGTCGAGCAGAAGCGGCTCGTCGCCGAAATTGACCAGCGCCCAGAGGCCGGCCACATCCACCGTGCCGCCCACGTCCTGAACCAGGAGATCGAACACGGATTCGGCCGGCGGCGGCAGGGCCTTGAAGGTGAGGAATTCCCGCAATTCCTCCGCGAAAGTGACGAAGTCGCCAGTGCCCTCGGCGGCTTGCTCGCCCAGCATCGCCCAGAAGCGCTCGCGCATGTGGGCCGGAAGCACGAACAGCGAGGCCGCGCCATCCGTGCCCGGCGCCTCCGCCACAAGGCTCGCGAGTTCGTCCGCGCTCGGCGCGCGCCAGCCCTCGTTCGCGGTGACAAGCAGCCGATCCAACCAACCGCCATCGAGATGAAAGTTCGACGCAATCGCGAAGGCCGGCTTCATTGGGCCGCCGCAAGCCCTTCTTGGGCGGCTGCGAGCCGTTCGAGCTTGGTCAGTGCCACATCGAACGTCGCCTGCTTGTGCAGGCGGCATGACAGCGTTTCCGTCGTGGCGAAGTCTCCGTTCTCGAAGAACTTGTTGCCCGGGGGTCCGCCCCCGCAAAACGGCGCATAGCTGCAGGTTTCGTGGCAGCGCTCGACCCCGCGGCGGATCTCGTCGTCGAGCGCAATGAAACGCGGCTCCGCCAGCACCGCCGCAAGCGAATCGCGCGCCACATTGCCGAATGCGAAGCTGCCATGGCGCGGACCGCTCAAGCCCAAGAGCTCGGGCGAATAGGTCGAGAAGTTGCCCTCACAGTCGACGTTGAGGATGGCGAAGGGCCGGCTTTCCTGCGTGCGGAACCCGGGGTCGAGGCGATGCGCGAGCGCGCTCCGCGCGGTATTGAATTCGCGAACCTCAATCGGCCGATCGGCCGCAAGGACGAGATCGAGAAACCGCGAATAGAAGCGGCGAAAGCGCTCCTCGGTGCCGTTGCCGGCAAGGGACGAGGCGACGTTCGGCCCTTCGATTTCCTCCACGTTGAACGAGACCGACGTGACGCCGTTCTCGACGAAGAAATCGAACAGTTCGTCCGGATAGGCGAGCGAATCCGCGGTCAGGACCGTGATGGTGTTGAAGTCGATGCCGTGGTCGTGCAGCCGCCGCATTCCTTGCAGCGTGCGCTCGAACGTGCCGCCGCCACTGCGGGTGCGGCGATGACGGTCGTGCAGGAACG
>JAXDNY010000214.1:0-14954 GCA_034669145.1 Hyphomicrobiales bacterium | reverse complement strand
CCCGCAACGCAGATCGCTTGCGCGTCGATCCTGCTGCTTCCGCTGCTGGCGAGCCCGCTGGCGAAACTGACCGGGCTCGCTTTCGGCCCGCTGTTCGTCCTGCCGGCGCTGATCCTCACCGCGCAGGCGATTTTTGCGCCTCGCGCAGCCGCCGCTGCAGCGCGCGCGTGATCGGCCGCTCGAACACCCAATAGCAGGCAATCGACGCCGCGATCGCCGCCAGGAAGGCGATGCCCGCATAGACCCACGGCACGCTCGAAAAATCGATTCCGCGCCCGACGGTCCAGCGCACCAGCGGGAACGTCAGCGGGTGTACCAGATAGAGCGAATACGAGGCATCGCCGAGCAGCCCGAAGAAACGCCCGGCCGGTCGCGGCCGCCACGTGCTTTCCGACAGCGCGCACGACGCGACCAGCGCGGCGCTCGGCAGGCCCCAGAAAAACACCCGCCACTCGCCCCACGCCTGCGGCGGATTGTGCATCGCGGCAAGGCCGAGGCAGGCCGCGATCCCGAGCGCCCATGCGGCGGCGGGCGGCAAGCGCACGCCTTCGCGATACGCATACGCGATCAGCATGCCGAGGCAGAATTCCCAGATGATCGAGTTCGCCCAGAAAGCGAATGGCAGCGGGAGCGTCACGCTGCGGCCGAGCAGCACCAGCGCGACGAACACGGCCGTCACGACCGGCACCGCGAGCCTTCGCGGCAGCAGGATCGCCACCGCGAACACCGCGTAGAAGAACATCTCGTAATTCAGCGTCCAGCCGAGCAGATGCACCGGGAACGCAAGGCCATCGAGCCGTGGGTACGGATAGAACAGGAATGAGGCCGCAAGGCTCGCGGGCGAATAGATCTCCCACAGCTTCGCGCCGTGCACCGCGTAGATGTAGGCAATGATCGCGATGGTCACGGCCCAATAGAGCGGCGCGATGCGGGCGAGCCTGCGCAGCAGGAACTTGCGCGGTGCGTCAGCGCGCCCGAACAGGGATTCGGATGAATAGACCATCACGAATCCCGAGATCACGAAGAACAGATCGACGCCGGCGGCACCGAGCAGGAAATTCTTGAACGGCCCGGGCTCGCCGCCGAGATACGCGACCTTCTCGGTCGCCGCATGCAGCGTCAGTACGCCGAGCGCCGCGACCGCGCGCAGCAGCTGGATCGATTTGAGCTGCTGCGAGGCGCCGCCAGTCGCGGGCGCGGCCGATTCAGGCAAGCATCACCTCGACCAGATACGGGCCGTTGTGCGCGAGCCCGCGCGCGACCGCGGTGTTGAAATCGTCCATCGTGTCGACGCGTTCGGCCGGCACGCCCATGCCGCGCGCTAGCGCCACGAAATCGAGGTCGGGACGCGAGAGGTCGAGCATGTCGAGCGCCTTGCGGCCGACATTCTGCGCGCCGACGTTGGCAAGCTCCATGCGCAGGATCGCATAGGATTTGTTGTTCAGGAGCACTGTCGTGATGTCGAGGTTCTCGCGCGCCTGCGTCCACAGCGACTGGATGGTGTACATCGCGGAACCGTCGGCCTGGATGCTCAGCACCTTGCGGTCCGGACACGCCACCGCCGCGCCGGTCGCCATCGGCATGCCGAGACCGATCGAGCCGCCCATGTTCTGCAGCCAGGTGTGCGGATGCGCGTTGCGCGTGGAGGGAAAGAAGCCGCGCCCGGTCGAAACGCCCTCGTCCACCACAATCCCGTTCTCGGGAATCAGGCGGCCGATCGATTGCGCCAGCGTCAGGGAGTCGATTTTGCTCCCCGTGGCGAACTCCATCGGGCCGTATTTCGCGGGCTCGATCGGCTGCGCGCTCGCGCCGAGCTCGTCGCAAAGCCATTCGAGCGCGTGCACCGAATCTTCGTCCAGCGTCGACAGCGTGGTGAACTGCGTATCCTTCGGCGCCATCAGGCTCGGCTTGTCCGGATAGGCGAAGAACGCCACCGGAATGCGGCTGCCGATCAGCACGATGTGCTTGAGGCCTTCGAGCGTTTTGAGCGCCTGATCGACCGGATAGGGAATGCGGTCGATGGAGACGCGCCCAGCGCCACGCTCCATGCGGCGGTTGAAGGTCTGCGCCAGCAGCCGGCATCCGGTTTTCGCGGCGATGCGTCCCGCAAGCTCCAGTCCTTTTTCGCGCAACGCGAGCCCGGTGAGCAGCAACACGGCGGGCTCGCCGGAGCGCAGCACGCGCGCAGATTCCTTGACGGCGTCCTCGCTCACCTTGGCGCGCTCCGGGATTGCCGGAACTTTCGCGGGGCCGCTGCCCTCGTCCCACGCAGTGTCGCCGGGAAGGATCAGGGTCGCGACCTGTCCGGGCGGCTTCATGGCGGCCGCGATCGCGGCCGCGCCGTCCTCGGCGACGGTCTTCGCGCTCGGCGATGTCTTCACCCAGCCGGAGAATGGCTTGGCGGCGGTCTCGATGTCGGAGGTGAGCGGCGAGTCGTAGTCGCGGTGATAGGTGGCGTGATCGCCGACGATATTCACCACCGGCGTTGCGGCTTTCATGGCGTTGTGCAGGTTGGCCAAGCCATTCGCCAGGCCGGGGCCGAGATGCAGCAAAGTCGCGGCCGGCGTCTCCTTCATGCGCGCATAGCCGTCGGCAGCGCCGGTCGCCACGCCCTCGAACAGCGCGAGCACGCAGCGCATGCCGTCGACGCGGTCGAGAGCTGCAACGAAATGCATCTCCGACGTGCCGGGATTGGAGAAGCAGACATCGACGCCGCCGCCGACCAGCGTTCGCACCAGACTTTCCGCGCCGTTCATTTGCCAACCCTTCCCTCGTCATCCCGGAAGCCGCGCAGCGGCTATCCGGGACCCATAACCACGATCCTCGCGATATCGTGAGGCCGGTGGTTATGGATCCCGGGTCTCGCTTTGCTCGCCCGGGATGACAGTGTACTGAATATCCCAATCCGGCCGAACGACTCCAGTCACGCCTGCGAGCGCACCCTCAACCAGTTCGGCCGCCAGCATGCGCGCCGGATCGACCGGGCCCATCATGCTGATCGCGCCCTTCGGCACGCGCTTGAATCCGACGCGCGCGTAATACGGCTCATCGCCGACCAGCACGACGAGTTTGTAGCCCTGCGCTTTGGCGTCCTTGAGCGCACGCTCCATCATCGCCTTGCCGATGCCGCGGTCGCGGAACGGCGGCTCGATGGTGAGCGGCCCAAGGAGGAGCGCCGGCGTCTCGCCGATGCGCACCGGCGTGAGGCGCACCGAGCCGACCATCAGCGTGCCGATGCGCGCCGTGTAGGAGAGATCGAGCCGGTGGCCGAGCTGCTCGCGGATGCGATAGGCGGTGCGCGCATAGCGGCCGGGGCCGAACGTGCGCTCGTGCAGCCGTTCGATCGCCGCGGCGTCGTCGGGCTTTTCGGTCAGGATGGTGACGGAAAGGTCGGTCATGAGGTGAGCCGCGAATTAGCATTTGGAGGCTGAGAGGTCCATGCTTGGCCGTGGATTTGAAAATCGTCATGCGCGGGCTTGACCCGCGCATCCATCAGACAGAACTCTCTTGCGATGGATTGCCGGGTCAAGCCCGGCAATGACGCGGAGAGAATGGAAACTTCATGGCCCACGGCGAAATGATCGACGGTGTCTGGCACACCCGGTTTCATAACACCAAGGCGACCGGCGGGCGCTTCAAGCGCACCGAGCCGAAATTCCGCAACTGGGTGACACCCGACGGCAGCGCCGGCCCGAGCGGGACCGGCGGCTTTCCGGCGGCGCGCGGGCGCTATCATCTCTATGTGTCGCTCGCCTGCCCGTGGGCGCACCGCACGGTCGTCTTTCGCAAACTGAAGAGACTCGAAGACGTGATCTCGATGAGCGAGGTCGAGCCGGTGATGGGCGACGAGGGTTGGCAGTTCGGCCCCGACGCGGACCTCGATACGGTCAACGGCAAGAAACACCTGCACGAGATCTACACGCTCACCGACCGCGCCTACACCGGGCGCGTGTCGGTGCCGATCCTGTGGGACAAGGAGAAGCGCGCGATCGTCAACAACGAGTCGCCGGAAATCATCCGCATGTTCAATACGGCGTTCGATGCGTTCACCAACGAGCGCACCGATTATTATCCGGCCGAGTTGCGCCATGAGATCGACGCCATCAACAAGCGCGTGTTCGAGAGCGTCAACAACGGCGTCTATCGCTCGGGCTTTGCCAGCACGCAGGAGGCCTACGAGGAAGCCTTCCTCGATCTGTTCGCCACGCTGGACTGGCTGGAAGAGAAACTCTCAACGCAACGCTATCTGGCAGGCGACCGCATCACCGAAGCCGACTGGCGGCTGTTCACCACCATCCTGAGGTTCGACGCGGTCTATTACAGCCACTTCAAATGCAATCTGCGCCGCATCGCGGACTACCCGAACCTGTCGAACTATCTGCGCGAGCTTTATCAGTGGCCGGGTGTTGCTGAGACAGTGAACATGGATCACATCAAGCGGCACTATTACATGAGCATGCTGCACCTCAACCCGAGCGGTATTGTCCCGTTGGGGCCGGCGCTGGATTTCGAAGCGAAACATGATCGTGGACGGTTTGGTTGATGTGTCCCGGGCGCAGCGCAGCATGCAATGATGCGCTGCAGACCCGGGACCCCGGTTTCTTGATCAAGGAAGCAACCGGGGTCCCGCATCTGCGATGCACCGCCAAGAGGCGCTGCATCGCGTGCGGGACACAGGTCAGAGCTTCTCTCCCTTGAGCCACCCCTTCCCGCGCGCATAGAGCGCCGCAACCTCGGGCCCATCGAGCCCCGGCATGTCGGGCTTTACTGTGTAGCCGATGCGCGTCTGCAGATAGGCGAGGTGGCGATAGCCTTCGGGAAAGCGCGCCAGCAGCGTCGGGTCGAGCGCGAGCTTCGCCGACGGGTCGAGCGGATCGAGCCGGTCCTTCTCGTAGATCGGCTGGCGCAGCACCAGGCCCCAGCGGCCCGCGCGTTTCTCGAAGAAGTCGTAGAACCGCCCGGTGCACACCACGTCGCACAGCACGTCGTCGACTTTGGCGCGTTGCGAGATGGTCATCTTGGTCTGCGCGATGGCGCGGTTACCGGCGATATCGACGGTCGAGCCGCCAAGGAAATGCAGGATGCGCACGCCGCGCGCATAGCCTTCCTCGCTCACCTTGATGAATTCGTCGCGCGAGCCCTGAAACCACGTCGCCATCATCCGCCCGTCGTCGTGCCACACCGCGCGGAAGCGCTCCCACATCCGCGCATCGCGCAACACCGCCCAGTCCTCGACAAGCTGGCGGATCGTGAGGCGGTCGAGAAGTTCATTGGTCATCGCAGCCCTTTCACTCGTCATGCGCGGGCTTGACCCGCGCATCCATCCAACGCATCGATGTTTTTCAGGCGATGGATCGCCGGGTCAAGCCCGGCGATGACGAATCGAGAGATCGAATGGGCAGACTGGACGGCCGCGTGGCGCTCGTGACCGGCGGCGCGAAGGGCATCGGGCGGCACTATTCGTTCGCGCTCGCGGCCGAGGGCGCGCGGGTGATGATCGCCGACATCGTGGATGGCGCCGCGGTCGCGGCCGAGATCGCCGGCAAGCACGGCGCCAACTCGGTCGCTGCCGAAATCTGCGACGTGAGCGACGAAAGCGCCGTGAAGCGGCTGGTCGCAGCGACGATGGAGCGGTTCGGCCAGATCGACGTGCTGGTGAACAACGCCGCGCTCTACGCGCCGCTGCATGAGCAGAAATTCACCGAGATCGACGTCGACCTGTGGGACAGAGTGATGGCGGTGAACCTGCGCGGGACGTTTCTGATGGCGAAGCACGTCGCGCCGCGCATGGCCGAGCGGAAATACGGCAAGATCATCAACATCGGCTCAGGGACCGCGGTGCGCGGCATCCCGTGGATGATGCACTACGTCGCCACCAAAGGCGGCATCATGGCGATGACGCGTTCGATGTCGCGCGAACTGGGCGATGACGGCATCCGCGTCAACACGCTGATGCCGGGCTTCACGCTGAGCGACTCCATCGTCAACGAGAATCCCGGCCACGTGGAAACTGCACGCAACCGCGCCATCGCCTCGCGCGCGCTCAAGCGCGACGAGCAGCCGGAGGACTTGCTCGGCGCGCTGATCTTCCTCGCCTCGGCGGACAGCGACTTCGTGACCGGCCAGACCATCGCGGTCGACGGCGGGAATGTGAATACTTAAGGCTGCGTTCCGGCATCGAACGCGCGCCTTGACCGGAACCATCGCTTGCTGGTGAATCCTCGCCGGTGCGCGGTTACGGGAATGCCAGAAAGGATGCTTCTGTGGGGGAGTTCGCGGTTGGTCAGGGCGTGGCGCGATTCGAGGATCCGAGATTGCTCAGGGGCGGCGGGCGCTATGTGGACGACATCGTCCTGCCGCGCATGGCGTTTGGCGTCGTGCTGCGCTCGCCTCACGCCCACGCAAACATAAGGTCGATCGACACAACGCACGCGCGGGCTGCGCCCGGAGTGGTCTTCATTTTGACCGGCGAGGACTGGAAGCGCTCCGGGTGGGGTGACTTGCCCGTACCCGGCGGCCAGAAGCGCCGCGACGGAAGCCCGATGTACCGCTCTCCGTATCCCGCTCTGGCGCAGGGACGCGTGCGCTGGGTCGGGGATTACGTCGCCTTTGTCGTCGCGGACACCTACGCTCAGGCTGCCGACGCTGCCGAACTGATCGAAGTCGATTACGAGCCGCTGCCCTGCGTCACCTCGACCGCCGATGCGACGGCTTCCGGCGCGGCGCTGGTCTGGGACGATTGCGCCGGCAACATCTGCTTCGTGCACCTTGCGGGCGACAAGGCAGCCGCGGACGCGGCCTTCGCGCGCGCAGCCCACGTCGTCCATCATCGGTTCGTGATCAACCGCGTTACCGCCGTCACCATGGAGCCGCGCGGTTGCATCGGTGACTACGACGCCACGAGCGGCCACTACACGCTGTATGCGCAGCCGCAGGGCGTGCACGTCTTCCGCTCCGACCTTGCCACGCAGGTGCTCAAGACACCGGAGAGCAAGATGCACGTCATCGCGGGGGACATCGGCGGCAGCTTCGGCATGAAGTCCGCGATCTTCAACGAAGCGCCGCTCGTGCTGCTCGCTTCCAAGCTCACCGGCCGCCCCGTCAAATGGCTGAGCACGCGTTCGGAGGCCTTTCTCAGCGATGCCGAAGCGCGTGACAACGTGACCGATGCCGAGCTCGCGCTCGACAAGGACGGCACCTTCCTTGGCATGCGGGTGAAGACCATCGCCAACATGGGCGCGCACCTGCAAAACGGCACGCCGAACTTCCTCAACAATCTGGGTACGCTCGCAGGCGTCTATCGCACGCCCGCCATTCATGCCGACGTCACGGCCGTGTACACGCACACGAATCCGGTGCGGCCGTATCGCGGCAATGGGCGTCCGGAAGCCGCGTACGTGATCGAGCGCCTGGTGGACCTTGCGGCGGACGAAACCGGAATCGATCCGGCCGAACTGCGCCGGCGCAACATGATCCCGCCCGCCGCAATGCCGTTCAAGACCGGGCTCACCTTCACGTACGACTGCGGCGAGTTTGAAAAGGTCCTCGATGAGGGAATGCATCTTGCGGATGTGTCTGGATTCACCAAGCGCCGTGCGGACTCGCGCAAGCGTGGCAAGCTGCGCGGCCTGGGCCTTTCCTATTCGATTGAACGGGCGGGAACGCTCGGTTTCGAAGGCGCGGAGGTGCGGTTCGATCGCTCGGGCGCGCTCACGCTGTTCTCCGGTAGCGTCACGCAAGGGCAGGGCCACGAAACTGTGTTCAAGCAGCTCGTCTGTGACGCTCTGGGCGTCCATCCCGATCAGGCTGAGTACATTCAGGGCGACACGGACAAAGTGTTCTTCGGTCAGGGAACCGGCGGCTCGCGCTCGGCGACGCTCGCCGGATCGGCTTTCCACGGCGCCGCTGAAAAAATCACCACCAAGGCGACGACGCTTGCCGCGCACGTGCTCGGGGTCGATGCTGCCGACCTCAAATTCGAGGAAGGCATTTTCTCCAGCCCGAAGACCAACCGCACGATGACCATGCAAGAGGTCGCGCGAGCTGCGGCCGACCCGGCGAAGCTCCCGCAGGGCATGGAGGGTGGCCTCACCGCAACGTCAGTCTATCGCGCCGACGTCGAGAACTATCCGAACGGGTGCCATGTCTGCGAAGTCGAAATCGATCGCGAGACCGGCGCGGTCGAAATCGCACGCTACACCGTGGTCGACGACGTCGGGACGGTTCTCAATCCGTTGCTGCTCCATGGACAGATTCATGGCGGTGTCGTGCAGGGCGTCGGACAAGTCCTGATGGAGGACATCCAGCGCGATACCTCGGGCCAGCCAATCACCGGCTCCTTCATGGACTATGCCATGCCCCGCGCCAGCGACGTCGGCGACATCGATGTCGAGAGCCATCCGGTGCCAACCAGGACCAATCCGATCGGCGTCAAAGGTGCGGGCGAAGCCGGCTGTGTCGGCGCGCTTCCCGCGGTCGCCAATGCGCTCGTCGATGCGCTCTCGGAATTCGGCGTGCGCCACATCGAGATGCCGGCCACTCCGGAGCGCATCTGGCGCGCGATGAACGGGAGTGGGGCTTTGCGATCCGAATAGACGATGGAGCGTGGACAGGCTGGCTCGACAAAATGGGCCGGCAGTCGGGAGGACGACCATGGTAAGCCGCCGTGAATTGCTCAAGCTGACAGCCGGTCTTTCGCTCGTGTCCGCGGGCAACTTGCACGCGCAGGAAGCCTGGCCGAGCCGCACGATCACGATGGTGGTGCCGTTTCCTCCCGGCGGAACGGCCGACTTCGCAGCCCGTCCACTGGCCGCGCATCTCGCCGAGAGCTCGCGCGCAACGTTGTGGTCGAGAACAAGGGTGGCGCTGGAGGCGGTATCGGGCACGCCTATGTGGCCCGCGCCGAACCCGATGGCTATACGATCATGACCGCGCTGTCGTCGCTCGCCGTCATCCCGGAAGCCAACAAGCTGCAAGGCAAGCCCGCCACTTACGAGATTGACCAGTTCGTGCCCCTCGCACGCATGTTCGCGGATTCGACGCTTTTGACAGTGAAGAAGTCCTCGCCCTGGAAAACGCTGGACGACTTTATCAAGGACGTGCGAGCCAACCCGGGAAAGATCGCCTACGGCACGTCCGGTTATCTCGGCACCGTGCATCTTGCGATGGAGATGTTCCTGAACGCGGCCGGACTCAAGATGGTCCATGTGCCGTATCAGGGCGGCGGCCCTGCGTTCAGCGCGCTCATATCGGATCAGGTTCCGGTGGTGCCTACACTGGAGTCCATCGGCAAAGGCCAATTCGATGCCGGCAATTTGCGCGTGCTGGCGCAGTGGGGCACCGAGCGGCTCGCCAATTTTTCCGATGCGCCGACGTTCCAGGAGGCAGGATATCCCGACGTCGTCTACATCCTGTGGGCCGGCGTGTTCGCTCCGAAGAAGACACCCGAGCACGTGACGCGCATTCTGCGCGACGCAATCCGGCCGTTCATGCAGGACAAGGCCGTGGTCGAACGGTTCAGGCTGGCCGGAAGCCAGGTCTCCTACCTCGACGGCCCGGAGTTTGCGCGCTTTCTCGACGTCGACAGCGAGCGCCTGGTGAAAATCGTGCGCAAGATTGGATTGTCCTGACGCACTCGGATTTCGCGTACTGAAATTCTGATTCCGCTCGTCCCCGCGAAAGCGGGGACCCAGTGCTTTGGCCAAGAACTGGATTCCCGCTTTCGCGGGAATGAGCGGAGGGATAGATTCGTCGCGACACAACAACAATCACGTGGAGGACTCGCCATGGCCCGCTGGCTCGCGCTTGCCCTGATGCCGCTTCTCGTCGCTCCCGCCCTCGCCCAAGCACCCAAGGTCGGCGATCCGCCCGAGGCCTCCAACATGCGCCTCGTCGGGATGAGCGACCTGCAGGCGCGCAGCGCCTATCAGCCGACCATCCACAAACAGGGCGAGCGCTACATCGCCTACATCGGCCATCACGGCGGCACGCCCGATGTGCCGAAGCCGATCAACAAGATGACCGGGATGGCCGAGTTCAATGGCACCTCGATCCTCGACGTCACCGATCCGGCCAGTCCGAAATACCTCAAGCACCTGCCCGGGCTGGAAGGAAACTACGAGGACGGCGGCGCGCAAATGGTGCGCGTCTGCGACGGCCGTTCGCTGCCCAAGGGCGATCCGGCCAAGACCTACATGCTGCGCGTGTTCGGCGGAAAGGCGCACGAGATCTGGGACGTGAGCGATCCGATGAATCCCGCGCTGCTGGCGCGGTTGGAAAGCGGGCGCGACACGCACAAGAACTGGTGGGAGTGCGACACCGGCATCGCGTACCTCGTCTCCGGAATTCCGGGCTGGCGTGTGCGCCGTATGACGCAGGTCTACGACCTGAGCGATCCCGCAAAGCCGGTGCACATCCGCGACTTCGGGCTCCCCGGTCAGGAGCCGGGCTCCGCGGGCACCGTGCCGACCGAATTGCACGGGATGATATCGAGCGGCCCGCAGAGCAATCGCATCTATGTCGGTTACGGCACCAACAAGGGCGGCGTGCTGCAGATCATCGATCGCGAGAAGCTGATCAAGGGGCCGAAGGAACCGACGCCGGACAACCTGCGCGCGCCCGTGATCGGCGAATTGCAGATGTCGCCGCTGGTCGGCGCGCATACGACATTCCCGCTCGGCAAGATCCGCATTCCGGAATTCGCCAACGACAAGGCCGGCGCCGAACGCGACATGGTGATGATCGTGGACGAGTCGCTGGTGAATGAATGCGGCTCGGCCGAGTCGCGGCAGATGGTGTGGTTTGTCGATGCCACGATCGAGAAATATCCGATGGTGGTGTCGAACTATACGCCGGCGGCGGGAAATTTCTGCGAGCGCGGCGGGCGTTTCGGCGCGCATTCGTCGAACGAGAGCATGGCGCCGGTGTTCTACGGCAAGCTCGCCTTCGTGACGTTCTTCAATGCCGGCGTACGCGCGATCGACGTCCGCAATCCCTACGCGCCGAAGGAGGCCGGCTATTTCATCCCGGCCATCACTGAGGCGACCGACAAGCGCTGCATCAAGGTGTACGAGCAGGAGCGCTGCAAGATTGCGATCCAGAGCAACAATGTGGAGACCGACGACCGCGGCTACATCTATGTGGTCGACCGCGCCAACACCGGGATGCACATTCTCGAGGTGACGGGCGAGGCAAGGAAGATTGCGGGGATGAACTAGCCGCGTGTCCCGGGCGCGGCGCAGCATGAAATGATGCGCTGCAGACCTGGGACTCCGGTTTCTGCTTTTAAATTTAACAAGGAAGTAACCGGGGTCCCGCATCTGCGGTGCATCGCTAGCGCGCTGCACCGCGCGCGGGACACGTGGAATTAGTCTCGTCGCCGCGAAATCACATACGACTCGTCGTAGAACCACAGCCCGTTGTGCTTGCGCAGCACCTCGCGCGTGGCGTCGAGATAGCGCCCGTCGCTGACCACGTCGCCGAGCCGGTCGTCCTCGATCTGCGCCACATAAATTGCGGCGTTCCACGCCGCGAACGCCGTCGAGGTGCCGATCGACTCGGACACTTCCGAGGGCAGCGTGTGCATCTCGTAGCGGAACAGCGAGCGGTTATCCGCATAGGCGTTGAAGTTGAGATCGCGGCCCGCGGCTCCAAGCTCCTGCTTCACGGCTTTCAGGATCTCGTGCCGGTCGGTGGTGAACGGATTGTCGCCCGGCCAGACCTTCTCGATGATCTCCATGCCGGGATCGTGGCCGTAGGAATGGATCGCCAGCATCCGCCCGCCCGGGCCCAGCGCGCGCGCGAGCGGCGCGATCACGCGCCGTGCCTTGAAATCGACCGAGGCGCGGGCGCGATAGGGCTGCGAGGCGATCACGAGATCGTAATTCGCCACCGTGCCGCCGGGCTTGGGAATGATCGGGTCGAGCAGGAATTTGTGATCCTCGCGATAGATCACCATCACGACCGGGCGCTCGTAGACCGGATTGCCGGTCTTCGGTGAGACGCCCGCCTTCCAGTTCTCGGCGAGGAACGGCTCGAGATCCATGATCTGCGATTCGAACTTGTGCGCGGTCGATCCCGCCAGCGGCAGTTCGTGCCACACCATGCTGGAGGCGGCGCTCAAGGATTTGACCGCGAGCCACGGCGCGTCCGCGTAGGCAAGGTTGGTGAGCACCAGCACGGTCTGCGGGTGTTCGAGGAAGCGATCCGCCATTTTCTGCAAGGTGAGGCGGATGTCTTCGAGGCTGATCTCCTTGCCGACCGCGTAAAACGGCATGTGCGGAAAGCGGTCGTGCATCGAGCGCATCACGCGCACCAGCACCGAGCCGTCGCCGACGCCCGCATCGAACACGCGAACCGCCGGCGGGCGCGGATGAATGTTGGCAAGCTCGAGCGAGACGCGGCTCGCCACCACCCACTTCTCGGAGCAGGTGTTCACGAACAGCAGATATTTCTGCCGGTTGTCGAAGAAGCGGAAATTGCGCTGCGGGTCGTCGGCGCCGGGCGCAATCGCGACCGGCCCCTCGGAGCGCTGCGGCGCGCGCAGCATGGGCGAACGCTCGATTACCAGCGGACGCGACAGCGCGGGCTTGCCCTGATGGCTCAGCATGAAGCCGCGGATGCGGTCGAGCGTCTCGGTGGTGATGCGCCCGCCGTTGCGCAGGCGGCTTGCAAGCTTGCCGTCGTTCACGGCGCGGCGCCCGAAGGTGGACTCGGCGAGGCCGGCCTGACGGCAGAAATCGGAGATTTCCTGCAGCAGCGCATCGTTCATGGGCGGCGTCCTCAAGCGGCTCATCGTGGCGTGAGCTTGTGGGTAGCGAACCAAGCCGCGGGATGGCGGTCAACCACAAACGGTCCCACTGATTTGGTGGGCAGAATGTGTGGGGAAGTCAACTTTGACCGCTAAGTGAAGTAACTTCGCCTTCTGAGTGGGCGCCGTTTGGCGCTACTGAGGGCTATTGCCCACCAAACTGTCGCCTCAGTGGGCAGACGCCTGTGTGTGGCCATCGCGGCGCCCCTTGTGCAAGATCGTGCGTCCTTCTCGGGAGCCGCCCATGCCGCGTTTCTCGGCCAATCTCGGCCACCTCTACGTCGAACTCCCGCTGATCGAGCGTATCGGCGCCGCAGCGAAATCCGGCTTCAAGGCGATCGAGCTGCAGCTTCCCTATGAGCTCGCGCCCTCGGCCGTGAAGGCCGAAATCGACCGGCATGGTCTCACGATGCTGAACATCAACTCGCCGCAGGGGCCGGGCGGCGAGCCGGGGCTCGCGGCCGTCGCGGGCCGCGAGAAGGACTTCGCCGCGCTGTTCACCAAGGCGCTCGATTACGTGACGGCGATCGGCGGCACGTCGATCCATGTGCTGTCGGGAATCGTGCCCCCGCACGAGCGGCCCGCCGCCGAAAAGGTGATCGCGGCAAATCTCGCGCGCGCCTGCGACGAGGCGGCGGCGAGAAACATCTTCCTGATGCTGGAGCCGCTCAACCAGCGCGACCGGCCGGACTATTTCGTCTCGCACATCGAGCACATCGCCGACATCATCGGCAAGGTCGGCAAGCCCAACCTGAAAATCATGTACGACTTCTACCATGTGCAGGTGATGCAGGGCGACGTCCTCAAGCGCATGGAGAGGCACTTGGCCCTGATCGGGCACGTGCAGTTCGCCGGTCCCCCGACGCGGGTGCCGCCGCACAAGGGCGAATTGAATTTTCCGGTGATCTTCGACGCGATCGACGACATGGGTTGGAAGGGCTGGGTCGGCGCCGAATACGGCCCGGGCGGGCCGACGGTGGACAGCCTGGTATGGGGCAAGCCGTACGGGATTGGCGGATAGGCGCCGTTGCCAAACGTATCATGTTATGATACGTAGCGACGTGCTGGATAAGCAGGATGGCGATCCGCAGTTTCAAGGGAAGTGGTCTGCGCCTCTTTCAACGATGTGCTTCCACGGGGCTTTCCGCCAAATGTGTTTGCCGTCGCCCGGCGTAAGCTGATGATGCTGGATCAGTCGCAGCGGTTGGACGACTTGAGAAATCCTGCGGGAAACCGGCTAGAAGCATTGAAAGGAGACCGGCGCGGCCAGTTTTCAATTCGAATTAATGACCAGTGGCGGATCTGTTTCAATTGGAGCGAAGGACATGCCGAAAACGTCGAAGTCGTCGACTACCACTGATCACGATCCAGCCTTTCGGCGGTTGCCGCCGATGCATCCTGGCGAAGTGCTGCGAGAAGAGTTTCTCGTCCCGCTTGGATTGTCCGCCTATGCGGTGGCAAGAGCATGCGGAATACCTCGAACCCGAATCGAACGCTTGGCTCGGGAGGAAACTCCGATCACTGCGGATACGGCGCTTCGCCTTGGCCGTCTGTTTCGAATGACGCCGCAATTTTGGATGGGCTTACAATCTCAGTATGATTTGCGATGTGCGGAGCGTGGACTGACGAAGGAGTTGGAAAAGATTGCGCCTGTGACGAAGAAAGCAGCATAGCGAGCGAGCTCGAATAATTCGCATTCGATTCAACTCGTACTAAATTTCGCACCCCGCATTTTACCTCTGTTTCAGATTCAAGCCGCATCATGGACGCTCGGCCTCAACCCAAGTGAGGCCGTGGATGCGAGGAGCCCATGCTTGGCGCGGTCAAAGACGAAGGTACGGAGCAAATCCCGCTGTTTCGCGTGCTGGCGCGGCGCTGGAAATCGCTTGGGCCGCGCAAACACGAACGTCCCGCGCGATCATCGATGACGGCCGCGGACGAACAACCAAAAGCCGCGCGCGCGTGGATTACAAAGCCGCGGCAGCTTTACGCGCACCAGAAAATCGAGCAGCCGAAGCCGAGCAACCGCTGGAATCCGTGGCTGTGGGTGAAGTGACTCCGTCCTCATCCTGAGGTGCGAGGGCGCAGCCCGAGCCTCGAAGGATGGCGTCATACACCGAGCGCGCGGCCATCCTTCGAGACGCGC
>JAXDNY010000213.1:0-37029 GCA_034669145.1 Hyphomicrobiales bacterium | reverse complement strand
GCTGGAGAACACGGCGACGCGGTCCGCAAGTGCGATCGCCTCGCCGAGATCGTGCGTCACGAAAAGCACGGTCTTACGCCCGACGCCGACAATCCGCTGAATCTCGTCATGCATGACAAGCTTGAGCTGCGCATCGAGCGCTCCGAACGGCTCGTCCATGAGCAAGGTCTCGGGGTCATAGATCAACATGCGCGCCAACGCGACGCGTCGGCGCATGCCGCCTGACAGTTCGTTTGGATAGTGTCTTTCAAAGCCAACGAGGCCGACGAGTTCGATCATTTGACGGATTCTGTCGGCTCGTTCGCCCTTCGACGTCTTGTGGCAAGCGAGCTCGAGCGGCGAACCAATGTTGTCCGACACGCTTCGCCAAGGCAGCAGAGTATCCTTTTGGGTCATGTAACCCACGCGGCGATTGAGATCGCCGATAACCGCGCCATTGTAAAAGAGTCTGCCTTGAGTTGGCTTCAGAAGCCCCGCCACCATGTTCAGGATTGTCGATTTGCCGCATCCGCTCGGGCCAACAAGCGCAACGAACTCCTGGCGTTGTATCGAAAGCGTTGTTGGCGAGAGCGCAGGTATCTCTGCATTGTCCCGGTAGAAGGACTTCGCGATCTTATCGAGCTTTATGAAATCGTCGGACATGGCGTCTCAGCCGGATACCGTGCGCCAGCGCAATACGCGCCGCTCGACCCAGTTGACTGACTCTCCCACGAGTACGCCCGCGACCATCAGAATGATCAGCGAAGCATAGAGCCCCGTCATGTCGATCTGCTGGCTCGCGCTCATAAGCAGGTAACCGAGTCCTGCGCGCGCAAGGAGCATTTCTCCAACGACGGCCGCGATCAGCGCATAAGGCAGCGCTAATTTCAGGCCCGATAAGATCCAGACTATGCATGCCGGCCCGATGAGCTTCCGCAACAGCTCAGCCCGCGTCGCTCCGAGCAGCCGGTAGCCATCGATCATTTCACGATCGATCGTCTGCACGCCTGCGAACGTGGTGAAGAAAAGTAGGAAGAACGTTACCAATGCGACCAGAATCACTTTTGGCGTCAGGCCGAGCCCGAACCAGAATATGAAGAGAGGTGCAAGTGTCACCAGCGGAATGCTGTAGAGTCCGAAGATGATCGGGCGCACCAATCCCGCGATGACCGGCAGACGGCCAAGGATAAGACCTAGGAGCGTGCCGAGCGGCACGCCGATCAGAAGTCCTGCCAACATCTCAGCGAAGGTCGTCACGATCTGAAACGCCAAGCCTTCGCCGGTCAATTTGATGATTCGCGCGAAGATCAGTGATGGGCGGCTGAACCAGGTGTCATCGACGAACTGACCGTAGAGTTCCCAGCCGCTCAGCAGAACCACAAGCACTACGCAGCGCCAGAAGGCGATATTCCACCTCTGGGAATTCGGTGCGGACATCGTTATTTTTTCAGAGACGCAACTGCTTCTTTGGCAAGAACGTCGTCGA
Source organism: Hyphomicrobiales bacterium (assembly GCA_034669145.1). Classification (GTDB taxonomy): domain Bacteria; phylum Pseudomonadota; class Alphaproteobacteria; order Rhizobiales; family Xanthobacteraceae; genus PALSA-894. The sequence goes on along the minus strand of JAXDNY010000213.1, from coordinate 35,564 downwards.
CGACCTCTTCGAACTTTGCTTCGACTTTTTCTTTCGCGCCGATATTCATCCAGGCGACAGTCTTGTCTAATTGCTCGCGCGTAAGCACTGGAGACCGAGCGGATGCCTTGCGATAGGTTTCGGCGACCGTCTTGAAAATGGAGTCCTCAAGGTCCGGAAAATACGGCCGCATGATCTTGGCGGTTTCGTCGGGGTGTGTGTGCGCAAACTCCATCGCGGCCGCCATCGCGCGCAACGCGCGGCGAACCAGGGCTGGTTTCTTTGCAAGAGTTTCGCGGCTCGTTGCCATGATGACGAAGGGAACGTTCAGAAGTTCCGGCACTTCGTTCTGGAAAGGGTTGATGACTGACTTCCCGAGGCCCTTCTGTTCGATCGTCTCGGGAACCGGAGCGACGTAGACCACGCCGTCGGTCAGTTTTTTCTCGAACGCCGCCAGGATCGAACTTCCGCTGCCGAAGGGCACAAGGTTGACCGTCTTGTCGGGATCGTAGTTGCGCGCAACGAGCACGCTGCGGATCAGGGCATCGGTCGAGCTTCCCGGCGACGATATTCCGATCTTCAGTCCTTGGAGCCGCTTGACCTTCTCGTCGATCGGCATATCCAGCTTAATGCCGTTCTTTTCGATGGCGGCATTCGAAAGTACGATCGTCATGCCATACACGTCAAAGATATCGCCGACCGCTACGAGGTCGGCGCCTTCTCCCCGCGCCCTGATAACGTGAAAAAACGCCATCGGCGTCATATCGGCGCTGCCGCCGGCGATGGATGCGGCCTGACGCGTTCCGGAATTCACATTGACCCAGTCAACTTCGATTCCTTCTTTCGCGAAAAACCCGCCACCGCGTGCGATATAAACCGGAAAGTAGTGCATGCCGTCGCCGCCCGACGTGATGGTCAGCTTCTCCAGCTTCTGCTGCGCCGACGCGTCGGCTACTAGGATCAAGCTGACAGCGGCGACCAGAGCGGCCAAGAAAGCCTTTCGCATCGTTTCCTCCACAAGGATTTTTTGCTTAGCCTATGCCCAGAATTTTCCGGGCATCGTTTGGCGAGGCCACCGGCCTGCCCCAGATTCTTGCCGTTTCGGTCCACTGCTCCACGCATTGTGCGTTGCTGGTCGCAAGCTCACCGTGGCGCAGGTAGACGTAGTCTTCCATACCGCATCGAACGTGGCCGCCCTGCACGAAGGCCGGCATCTGGAGTGCAAGGTAGGTGTCGGGGTCAGAGGTCTGCGCCGAGATCGCCCACTCGGTATCCTCCGGAACGTGCGCGAGACACAGGGGTAGGAATCGTGGATCGGCCGGCATCCCGCCGGGGACGCCGAACACGAACTGCATGTAATAGGGCGGCGTGAGCAGCCCCTTCTTGATCAGAGCGCCGATCGCTTGGATATGCCCAGCGTCGAAAATCTCGATTTCCGGTTTGATGTTTCTCTTTTTCAGCCGGCCCGCCATCTCCTCGAGATAGGCAAGCGAATTGTTGTAGATGCGATTGCCGATATTGATCGGACCGGCATCGAGCGAGACCATCTCGACGTCTGAATCCGCAATGCTCAGCCGCATCTTGTGATCGGCCTTGCCTCCGTCATCGCCGGCACTGAGATTGATTATAGCGTCACACCCCGTGGCCCGAATGCGGTCGACGATATTCCGGTACGCGCCGACCTCCATGATGGTGCCGCCATCCTCCAGCCGCGCATGGATGTGCACCATGGCGGCGCCGGCACGCCAGCAAGCCACCGATTCGTCGGCGACCGCCTGCGGCGTGACGGGGTGATGCGGCGTTTTGGACTTTGCTGGAGAGCCGCCCGTGACGGCCGCGCAAATAATGAGGGGCTTCATGCTGACGCGCTCTGCGTCGAGAGACGCCGCGCCATGAACGGCACGAGCCCGCCGGCCGCGATGATCGCGAGAATCTCCTGACCAAATGGCGCAAATGGCACCGATTGGCTGCCACTCACGACCTGGCCGCGGTCGAAATCGACGGTCATCAACTCACCCTCCTTGGCGAATGCGACGGCAGCAGGACATACGACCGCCGGGAGACCGACATTGATTGCACTGCGATAGAAGATCCGGCTGAAGCTCCGCGCGACGACGCAGCTGATGCCTGTCCCCTTGATCGCGATCGGCGCATGCTCCCGCGAGCTTCCACAGCCAAAATTGTCGCCGGCAACCACGATGTCACCCGCGGCCACGCCTTGCGAAAAGTTCGGGATGAGATTGATGAAGCAACCGGGCGCCAAGACCGCCGGATCAAAGGATCCGAGATAACGCGCCGGGATGATCTGGTCGGTGTCGATGTCGTCTCCGACCTGATGAATTCGGCCTTTCAGGATCATGGCGTAATGGCCTTCGGTGCGATGATTTCACCCGCGACCGCGGTCGCCGCCGCGACATAGGGACTGCTGAGATAGACTTGCGCCGTGGGACTACCCATCCGCCCGGGAAAGTTGCGGTTGTGTGTCGCGACGCAGACGTCGTCCTTCCCCAGCACGCCCTGATGCCAGCCCGCACAAGGGCCACATCCCGGCGGATTGATCGTTGCGCCCGCCGCCCGAAACTCGTCGAGAATCCCTAATTGTTCGGCTTCACGCGTGATTCTGTCCGTCGCTGGCGTCACGATGAGCCGCACCCCCGGGGCAACCTTGTGACCACGCAGAACCTCTAGCGCCTGCTGCAGATCGACGATCCGACCGTTCGTGCAGGTGCCGATGTTGACTTGCGTGACGCGTATGCCCGTTACCTCGGAAACCGGCACGACATTGGCGGGGCTGTGCGGTTTCGACACGACCGGCTCGAGCTCGCCGATATCGATCTCGATCGTGCGCTCGTATTCGGCATCAGCGTCGGACTCGTAGGCTGTCCACGGCACGTCGGTCCGCGAGGAGAGATAATCTCGCACCTTGTCATCCGGAGCCATGTACGAGGCCTTGGCTCCCATCTCGATTCCCATATTGGTGATGGTGAATCGCTCATCGACGGACAATGCGTCGATGGCCGGGCCGGTGAATTCGATCGTCTTGTAAAGTGCGCCATCCACACCGAGGATGCCCGCAGTCGCAAGCACGTAGTCCTTGCTGGTCACGTACTTGCTTGGTGTGCCGCGGTAACGAACCAGGATCGTTTCTGGCACGCGGAGCCATGTCTCGCCAAAAGCGAAAATGTAGGCCATATCGGTCGATCCCATCGGGACACCAAACGCGCCAAGGGCGCCGTACGTGCATGTGTGCGAGTCGGCGTTGCACACCAGCATTCCAGGTCTGATGAATCCGAGATCCGGAACCAGCGCGTGGTCCATGCCTTCGCCGTTCGCATAAAATCGCTCGATGCCCTGCGCGCGGCAGAACTCGCCAGCGCCGCCGACGGCCTTCGCGAACGCTTCGTCGCGGAACGGCATGTGGCGTCCCGCTACGATACAGATGCGGTCGGGATCGAACACCCGCTTTGCGCCGGCACCCAGGAATTGCTTGATGGCGAGAGGCGCGGTCATGTCGTTGGCCATCGCCAAATCGACCTTGCAGGTCACCGTTTCCCCAGCAGAAACTTTATCTTTCCCGCTGGCGCGCGCGAGGATCTTCTCAGTGGCGGTAAAGCCCACTAGCTCCTCCCAGCCGTTATCGATACCATTGATTATCGTTATCGATAACAGTTAAGTAGAAGTGCCCTAGCTTCGTCAAGCCGGTTTCGCGAATGGCCAGAAAAAAACGTCTTCCGCGCCGGCACGCCCGCATGACCGAAGTTGCATTGCGCGCGAAGGTGTCGACCATGAGCGTTTCGCGTGCGCTCCGATTTCCCGATCAGGTTAGCCCACAGACGTTGCGGAGCGTGCAGAAGGCGGTGCGCGATATCGGTTACGTCCCTAATCAACTAGCTGGTGGTTTGAAAGCGACGCGGACGAAACTGGCGGCAGCAATCGTCCCAAGCGTCAGAAACTCGCTTTTCGCCGGCACACTTCAAGGGCTGACCAACGCACTCCGCAAGAGCGGGATCAATTTGATGCTCGGCGACAGCCAATATTCCCAGATTGAGGAAGAGGCGCTGATCGCCGCTTTTCTAGCGCACCGCCCCTGCGGGCTCGTCTTGCACAACTCTACGCACACGGCTGGGGCGCGGCGGCTCTTGCAGAATTCCGGCATTCCTATCGTTGAGGTTGGGGACTTGATTGCGCGGCCGATTGATCTGATGGTCAGTTTTTCGAATTTCGAAGCCGCTAAAGCAATGACGGAACACCTGCTCGATCGCGGCTATCAAAAGATTGTGTTTGTGGGTCTCAAGCTCGCGGGTAACGAGCGCGTGAAAGCACGCCGCCGAGGTTATCTTGAGGCATTGACGGGAGCTGGGCTCAGCGGCGAGGCGTCATTTCTCGAGACGGAAGGTGGGTTCGAATCCGGCGCGCAAGCCGTCGTTCAGGTTCTGGAGGCGCAGCCAAATACAGACGCCATCTTCTTTGCCGGCGACGTACTTGCTATTGGCGCCATGATGGAATGCCGTCGCCGCGGGTGGCCTGTTCCACAGCGCGTTGCCATTGCAGGTTTCGATGACTGGGAGATCTCACGACAATTCGAGACTCCGATCACGGCACTCGAAATTCCGCGCTATCGAATAGGTGAACTTGCCGCCGATCTCATTCACCGTCGGCTCAATGGTGAGGTGGGACGCATCAAACCGATTGACGTTGGATTTTGTATTGTCGAACGCGAAAGCACGTCTTCACGCTAGAGATGGGCGCGCATTTGCGGCAACCGGCAAGCGCCTGCGGAAGTTGCCGATCGACGCAACCGCGTTAGAGCAGCCGGTGTGAACTGCCATCGACGATGAGTAAGACGGTGCGAATTCCAAGCTGCTTTGCCCGCCGCGTCACGTCGAATCCAAATCGAGGTTCTGAATGCCAGTCGCATCGGTTCAAAAACGCCGACCGGCTGCGATCACGGCGCTGGCGGGGCCCTGGGCCGCCACATAATGGCGCGTTATGGAACGACTGCTCCGCGTTTGGCGCTGGAGGCGACCGCGGCGATCCGATCCTACCCGTAGGTGACGGAAGCGGCAGTCATCGCACCAATCTCTATTCCCTAGCCACATCGGCGAGCTTCGCTCGCACTCGCTGAATCGGGCCCAAGATGCATGCGAAGTGGCGGGTTCTCCTGGTTTACGGCGTCGATGATCGCTGACGCTGCTATGTGAACATCGCCGACTTGATGACCGGAGATCCTCTCGAAACGACCGCGGGTCGCGCGACCGGAATGCTCAGCTGCATCTTGCGTCGCATATTGCGGGCAATCGATGCTCGTGGCCTCGTGAGGTCTGGCTATGGGTCGAAAGGGGAAGAACCCGTATTGAGCACATGATTCCAGTTCCTTCACCAACGATTCACATCGCCTCCTCCGACCAGGAGGTGCTTTACGAGCTGGGGACAACAATAATCTTCAATTTGCCCGACGGGGCGGCTCTAGGCCAACGAACGACCTAACGATGGCCCAACTCTTTTAAGATCTGCTCAACTGGGCCATTGACCACCGCTGTCTCGTAGGGAACAACCATCGGCTTTGCCAATCCTATGTTCAGCCAAGCCAATGTTTTCAAAAACTTGCTCTCGGTGATCGTTGGTTCTTTTGGGGTTGCCTTCCTATACGCTTCCACGGCCAAGTCGAAGACGCTCTGTTCTATTTCCGGAAAATACTGCCGCATGAGTTTTCGGGCTTCCTCCGGCTTCTCGTGCGTGAACGTCAATGCCTTGGTGACCGCGCGTACTGCGGCAAGAACTAAGTCGGGCTTCGTGGCTAGCGTTTGAGGACTTGTGGCCAAAACGACATAAGGAACGCCGACGATTTCAGAAACGTCGCCATTAAACGGATCAATGATCGTGTCACCGAGCCCTCTGAGCTTCGCAATTTCGGGGATTGGACTCGGATAGACAAACCCGTCGCACAATTTATTCTCGAAGGCAGCCAGAATCGATCCACCCGCACCCATCGGCAACAACTTCACCTCGATATCTGGATTCATTCCTCGCGCGACAAACAGGGAACGAATGAAAGTATCAGTACTGCTTCCCGGCGACGTGATACAGAAGCGAAGTCCCCTCAATCTCTTGATCTTTTCGTCGACCGGGAGCGCGGATGTAATTCCGGTCTGATCGATAGCTTCCCTCGAAAGCACTAGCGGCAACGCGACCACGTCGAAAACGGACATGAGAGCAATCATGCCTCCGCCGCCACCCGCCGCCTTGATGACGTTTCCAAGAGAGTCGGGAGTCACGTCGGCGCTGCCATCCCTAATGGATGCCACTTGGCGCGCACCCGAGTTGACTTGAACCCAGTCGACCTCGAGACCCTCCGCAGCGAAAAAACCGGCCGCTCGCGCGATGTAAACCGGAAAATAGTGCATTGCCTCGCCGCCGATGGTTATCGTGATTTTTTTTGCGGCGCGGGCTGGAGACTCGGAAAATATGGCGGCGACAGCAGCCGCGACGACAAGACAACGTAGGATTTTCAGGTTCATGATTTTGCTCCCTGGCGATGTTTTGCATTGATATTCTTAGTTCGTCACTTATCCACTCAGATTCTCGGCGTGGGCCGGCCCATCTGGCCAAGCCAAACGAATGCGATGCGCATGCGGCAACCCCTTCGGGTGCGCCAATGCAGGACGAATTTCTCGGCGCGCGAGATCAGCACGGTCATCGTGACGCTGCAGATCACGAGCACGAAGACGCCGGCGAAGATGCCACTTGCGGAGCGACAAGGGAACAGACGGTGGCCCAGCGTGCGCCGCCGCCGTCGGAGCCAGCGAAGAGACGTGGCGGTATCGTGGCAAGGCGACGAGCGTTCGCATAAAGACGGCTACTCCGCGTTTGGCGCTGCAGGGCGACCGCAACGATCTGATTCTAGTAGTAGGTGACGGAAGCGGCGGTCGTCGCACCAACCTCCATTTCCCTTGCCACATCGGCGAGTTTCGCTCGCACGCGCTCAACTGAATCGGGTCCAAGAGGCATGCGGAGTGGCGGATTCTCCTGGTTTACGGCGTCGATGATTGCTGATGCTGCCTTGTGAACATCGCCGACTTGATGACCTGAGATCGTCTCGAAACGATCGCGGGTCGCGTGAGCCGTTGCCTTGTAGTCATCGATCACGCTCTCCGCGTATGTCATTGACTCCATAACGCGGGTGCGAAATGCCCCGAGCACAACGATGATCACGTTTATGCCAAAGGGAGCAATCTCTAACGAAAGTGCCTCAGATGCGACATCGAGAGCTGCCTTCGCGGCTGAGTAGGCGCTGGCTCCAGGCGGCGGGCTGAACGCGCCGACTGACGTAACATTAACTATGCAGCCTTGCCTCCGTTTTCTCATTCCCGGGAGAACTTCGCGAATGATCTGCATCGGGCCAAAGAAATTCGTGTCGAACACCGCCTTGTAGTCGGCGTCCGTTGTCTCCTCGATGGCACCTAATCGCAAATAGCCAGCGTTGTTCACCAGCACATTGATCGGACCCAGCGTCTGCTCCGTCCGTTCGATCGTGGACTTAATCTGCCCGTAGTCACTGATCTCCAACGGGAGCGTCAAACAGGTCCTGGGATACGCCGCAGCTAGATCTGAGAGGGATTGGTGCTTGCGTGCGGTGGCGGCGACCCGCTCACCGCGCGCCAACGTTGCTTCGGCGAGTGCGCGGCCAAGGCCGCTAGAGCAGCCGGTAATCAGCCACGTCGCCTCATCGAAGTGGAGCATCACCGCCTCCCCATCCAAAGTGTTCGGCGTGCGTCGCGGTGGGTGAGTGAGGTCCCTCTTGCCTGCACCGCTGTCACGGGTGGATGAGCTTGGACATGTCAATTTTGGTCTTGAGCATCGCCTGCTTGTTCATGACGTCCGCCCACCAGGCGAGTTGTTGTGGGGTGACGTCACTGTTGTACCCGGGCAGCGCCATTGTCTTTACGACGTCAGCGGGAAGCTTGGTGTATTTAGCGATGTATTCGTGAGTCTTGGCTGCGTCCTTCTTTGTGAAGGCGATCGCTTCCGCCAAACCCTCCCGGAAGGCCTTTACTGCAGCGGGATTTTTGGTTGCCCACTCGCGGGTCGCCGTCCACACGCTCACAAGCTGGTTAGCCGGGATGGTATAAGGCACGAGATATCCATTACCCGCCCCGATGATGCGCGCCATAATGGGCTCGGCGGACACAACAGCATCGACAGTCCCGCCCTTCAGCACGTCATTCATATTGGGGAAGCCTACCTCGACGTAAGTCACCGCCTTTGTGTCGACGTTGTTCTCCATCAGCCATTGCCGGAACAGGACGTGGAGGAACGCGCCGAAGCCCGGAACTCCGACCTTCTTACCGACAAAGTCGCGCGGGGCCTGAATGCCTGCACCTGTGCGCGCCACAACGCCGAAGTTCTTCATCGCTTCCGGCGTCGTCATGCTGGATCCCGCTATCACCACTAGGTCAAGGCCACCGTCGACGGCTTGCAGAAACACTGAGGGTGTAAGAATTCCCGTCTGAAGTGAGTTGGCATACATTGCTTGCGGGATGGTCGAGTTCACCCCAATCAACGCCAGAGTCACGTCGAGGCCACGTTTCGCGAGAAAGCCCTCGTCAACGGCGACGTACGCGGTGCCACTTTCCCCACTCGCCGTGTAGCCCGCCTGTATCTTGGTCTGCGCGTCGGCGATCGACGCGAAATTCACGACCAAAGTCGCACCCGCGACCGCACGCATAAGAAAGTTGTTCACTATCCTCCCCCCCTTATTGGTTGTTTGCCATGGCGCTCGATTTTGCGCATAACTGGTGGAGCGTATTGCGTGGCATCCGAGGTCACAAGACGCAGGGGTCGTCTCGACCTTCGCCTACAAACATAAAGACAGATTCCACGGAGGAAGAATGAAGCTCGCGACCTTCGAGCGTGGCGGCCGGATTTCGGTCGGTCTGGTTCACGGGAATGATAACAAGCTGTTCAACCTGACACTTGCCGCTGAACGGGTTGATAATTCGCAACAAGCCTTTGTTTCCGTGTTGAACCTAATCGACGCGGGCCAGCGCGGACTTGATCAAGCTCGGCGCCTGTATGAACGCGGCCGCGATGAGCCAGAGTTCATCGTCGCGCTCGGCGACGCGAGCCTGCTCGCGCCAATGCCCGAGCCGCGACAAATGCGCGATTTCATGGTCTTCGAGACCCACATCAAACAAGCCTTCGGCGGGCTTCAACGGCTGCTCGCACTTGCAAAGGGAGACACGCAGGCGGCGCAGGCCGCAGGGCCGCTGGCGGAGGTGCCTGCCGTCTATCGCAGTCACCCGACCAACTACATCACCAATCGGTTCTCCGTGGTCGGGCCCGATGCGACGGTGCGCTGGCCGCGCTACAGCAAGATCATGGACTACGAGCTCGAACTGGGCATGGTCACCGGCAAACGCGGGGCGGATATTCCCCTCGAGCGAGCACGCGAACACATCTTTGGCTACACGATCTTTAACGATTTCTCGGCACGGGATACCCAGACGATCGAGATGCCCTCGGGCATGGGGCCGGGCAAGGCAAAGAGCTTTGACACCGGCAATGGGCTCGGTCCGTGGATCGTCACGGCCGACGAGATCGGCGATCCCTATTCGCTGACCATGACGGCACGCGTTAACGGCGAGACGCGTTCGGTGGGAACGAGCGCCGACATGATCCATACATTCGAGCAGATGATCGTGCACGCCTCGCGCGACGAGACCGTGCAGGCCGGCGAAGTCTTCGGATCTGGCACCGTCGGAAGCGGCAGCGGCTTGGAGCTCGATCGATTCCTGGATCATGGTGACATTATCGAACTGGAAATCGAAAAAATCGGTGTGCTGCGCAACCAGGTAGTACGCCAAGATATCGAGAATTGACGGATCTTTCGCCGGCTCGACCGCGGTATCTCACATTGAATTCAGGCGAGTTGTTCAGCAGATGATCACCGAGACCTCGGCGATAACGTCGTTGGACTCGCCTGTCAGCGGTGCCCTTGCAAAGGAGTCTGCGGCGGGTCCCTTCCCCGCGGGTGGCCAAGCCGTCAACTTCGATCACGTGCACCTGCAATTTGACGGAAAACCGGTTCTGGATGACATCTCCTTTTCGGTGCGGCCGGGGGAGTTTGTCTGCATCATCGGTCCATCTGGCTGTGGCAAGACGACGTTGCTGCGGCTTGCGGCCGGTCTTCTCGCACCCACCTCCGGAACTGTGGCCGTCGGCGGACACAGCGAGCTCGTCCCGTCGCTTGAAACGGCCTTCGTCTTTCAAGATTATGGCCGGGCGTTGCTGCCGTGGCGCGACGTCTATGGGAATGTTTCGCTGGCCCTCGAAGCGATGGGCGTACCGAAGGCCAAGCGGTCTGCTCGCATAGAATCGCTCCTGAGCAAGGTTGGGCTCGCCGGACATCGCAGCAAATATCCCGCGCAGCTTTCCGGCGGCATGCAGCAACGCCTGCAGATCGCCCGCTGTCTTGCGCAGACTCCCAAGCTGTTTCTGATGGATGAGCCGTTCGGAGCGCTCGATGCCATGACCCGCCAGTCGCTGCAGGACGAACTGCTCGGCTTGATCCACGACAGCGCGACCACCGTCCTGTTCGTCACGCATGATCTCGAAGAGGCACTCTATCTTGGCGACCGGGTTGTCGCGCTCAGCCCCAATCCCGGCCGCATCGCGAGTGTCGTCGAGGTCCCGATCCCCCGACCGCGCAATCAACTCACCACGCGCGAAGACGCAACCTTTCTGCGTCTGCGCCGCGAGCTGTTCGCCTTCATCACCGAAACCCACAAGTGAACGCATTGCGGGCATTGGTATTTCCGGTGACAGCGCTGCTGTTCTGCGAGCTCGCCATGGCTGGCGTTGTCTCCGACACGCTGGCTCCGCCAAGCGCCGCCCTGATGGCCTTCGCCGCGGCCGTGGTTGATGGAACGCTGATCCACGCTACCGCGCAGACAATGTCGTCAGTGCTGGCGGGCCTCTTCCTCGGCTTTGGAACGGGGGTGGTGTGCGGTCTCATACTGGGCTTGTCGCGCCTCGCTACGGAGCTGACGCGGCCGGCCATCGAGGTAGTCCGACCGCTTCCATCGGTTGCTCTAATTCCGTTGGCCCTGCTTATCTATGGCTTCGGTTATCGGATGGAGATCCTTATCATCGCCTTCGCGATCTTCTGGCCGACTATTATTTTGACCCAGGCGGGCGCGGCGCAGGTCGACCCGCGACTGCTCGAAGTTTCGCGCGTGTTGCGGTTCGGCCCGCTGGCTCGACTCACCAAGATCATCCTGCCCTCGGCCATGCCGAGGCTGTTCGTCGCCTTTCGAATTGCGGCGGGACTTGCACTGGTGGTCGCGGTGACCGTCGAGATCGCCGCCAATCCGCAGGGGATGGGTTACGCACTTATGGCTGCGCAGCAGGCGCTGCGACCCGATCTCATGCTGGCGATGCTGTTGTGGACCGGCATCCTCGGATGGAGCATCAACTTGCTGCTGCTCCAAGCTGAGAAGCGGTTCTTTCCGGCCCAATCGGGACTGGCCGCGGCGGGCACACAATGACGGCATCAGCCACGGCGACGCGGATCGGATCGATCGCGCTGATCGCAGCGCTGATCCTGCTGTGGTGGCTCGCCGCCATTTCCGGGGTACTTCCGCGCGCGTTCTTTCCCAATCCAGTGGATGCTTTCCGGGAAGCGGCAGATGGTTTGCTCGGTGGAGACCTTGGGGCGCAGCTCGCCGCGACGGTGTGGCGGATGATTCAGGGTTGGCTTCTGGCGGGTCTTGTCGGCGTCGCGCTCGGAGCGATGATTGGGATTTCCGCGACTGTCCGCGCCTACTTGCAGCCAACACTGGAGTTTCTGCGGCCCCTTCCTGCGTCCGCGGTCATTCCTATCGCCATTTCAATCCTCGGCCTCTCGTCGCCGATGGCGCTTTCCGTGATCATCTTCGGTTCGATCTGGCCGACCCTGCTCTCGACTGTGCATGGATTCGCCACCGTGGATGTCCGGTTACGGGAAGTGGCACGCTGCTACCGCATGTCGCGGCTCCAATTCATCTACAAGATCGGAATCCCCAACGCGCTGCCGGATATCTTCGCCGGCCTGCGCCTGTCACTCACGATCTCCCTGATCCTGGCCGTGGTGTGCGAGATGCTTGCCAGCCAAATCGGCCTCGGCACCGCGATCCTCCAGGCAGCGCGGTCCTTTCGGTCCGCCGAACTGTTCGCAGGCATGCTGTTTCTCGGGCTGATCGGGCTGGCCGGGGATTTTAGCCTCCGTCAGGTCGAGCGGCGCATGCTGGCGTGGAAAAATGTCAACTAGCCCATACGCAAGGAGAAGCCGATGCCGCGAACCATCATCGACCTTTCGGTCCCGCTCGAGAACGACCTGCCCGTTGATCCGCCGCTCCAAAAAGTTTCGATCAAATACCAGAACCACCACGAAACCGTTGGCGCAATGTCGGAGTTTTTTCCGGGACTGACCGCAGCCGATCTTCCAGACGGCGAGGCGTTCGCAATAGAATTCGTGCAAATCTCAACTCACAACGGAACGCATCTCGACGCTCCATACCATTATCATTCGACCATGAATGGCGGCGAGCGTGCCTACACAATCGACGAGGTACCGCTCGAATGGTGCTTACAGCCCGCCGTGAAGCTTGACTTCAGGCATCTGCCCAACGGCTATGTGGCGACGGCCGCCGATGTCGAGGCTGAGCTGAAGCGAATTGGCCACACACTCCAGCCGCTCAATATCGTTGTGGTGAACACCAGCGCCGGCACTCGTTATGGACACGACGATTATCTTGAGAGTGGCTGCGGCATGGGCCGCGAAGCAACGCTGTATCTACTTGAGCGCGGAGTACGGGTTACGGGCATCGACGCATGGGGGTGGGACGCACCGTTCAAATACACGAAAGAAAAGTGGTTGAAGACCCGAGATCCGAAGATCATCTGGGAAGGCCACAAGGCTGGCCGAGAGATTGGCTACAGCCATATCGAGAAGATGTACAATCTTGAGAAGCTCCCATCCACGGGATTCATGGTTTCCTGCTTTCCTGTCAAGATCCGTGGCGCCTCAGGGGGATGGACGCGAGCCGTCGCGATAATTGACACGTGACAATGTCGCCCACTGGCCGCTGTAACCGGACCCTGTTCGATTGATTCAAAGAATACCGCCGTATTTCGCGGCGATGGGAGGCGCGATGATTTTTCGGGTGATCAGCGTTCGTGATCGTCTACCCGGCGCGCCTCCGTGATGCTGGACGCATTGTCACTGCGTCACAAGCGGACATCCGCCCTCACTCAGCGGTCGGAATGCTTCATTTCCGGCGATGGTTGCGACCACTTTCATATAATCCCACGGCCCCTTGGATTCCGACGGCGACTTAGCTTGCATAAGGTACATGTCGCGTACGAGGCGGCCGTCAGGGCGAATCTTTCCGTTCTTGGTCATGAAGTCGTTGACCGGCGTCTCGCGCATTCTAGCCATGACGGCCTGCGGCGCGTCGGTGCCGGTCGCCTGCACAGCCTTCAGGTAGTGCGTCACGGCGCCGTAGACCCCGGCTTGGACCATCGTCGGCGCGTTCTTGTGGCGCGCCATGAACCTCTTCGACCAGGCGCGTGTCTCCTCGTTCTGGTCCCAATAGAAGGCTTCCGTGAATAAAAGGCCTTGCGCCAACTTGAGGCCGATCGCGTGAACATCGGTAATCATAACCAGCATGCCCGCAAGTTTCATCGTCTTTGTGATGCCGAACTCGCTTGCCTGCTTGATCGAGTTGACAGTGTCGCCACCACCATTCGCGAGCGCGACGATCCCTGCCTTCTTGGATTGGGCTTGCAACAGAAAGGACGAAAAATCAGGAGCGCCGAGCGGATGGCGCACCGCGCCGACTATCTGCCTGCCGAACGACTTCACCACGGAAGACGCGTGCTCCTCCAATGAATGCCCGAAGTTGTTGTCGGCTGTGAGAAAAAACCAGCTCTCATTGCTGGTTCTCGCGATCGCGGTGGCCGTACCCTTGGCGAGTGCGTAGGTGTCCCAGGTCCACTGCACCGCATTCGGCGAACATGCCTTTCCAGTCAGGTCGGTCGCGCCTGCGCCGGTGACGATATTGAGTTTGTTTCGTTCGCGAGCGAGCGCCTGCACAGCCAATGCGACGGCTGAATTGCCCAAGCCGATGACGATATCCACCTTCTCGACGTCATACCAGGATCGCGCGATTAACGCGCCGATGTCGGGCTTATTCTGGTGGTCGCCGGAGACGATTTCAATTTTCTTGCCTAAGACGCTCCCGCCAAAGTCCTCAACCGCGAGCCTCGCCGCCACGACACCGCCTACGCCGCTGACGTCCGCATAGAGGCCGGACATATCGTCGAGAACACCGATCTTGACTAGATCGTCAGAAATCTGGGCCCTGACCGGAACGCTACATGCGAGAAGTCCAAGCACGGATAGTGCGAACGCCCGAAGTTTCATTGCTCCCTCCCATTCGACAAGCAGCGGCCGTGACGACGTAAAGCTTTTTCAACTTGCGATTTACGTTTTTCAGCGCGCTTTTCCGTCCGCGTTGTTGCCATATCGTTGACGATATCGATCGATCAGTCAATACTGATCGAATGATCAGCACAGGTTGGTTCGGAGCCGGCGGCCGGCATGCGAGCACCCGCGGTCGCCGACCGGAATGAAACGATGCATCGCCAGAACCAGCCGTCCCCTGCCAAGTTCGGGATCGGACAGCATGTCAGACGCGTGGAAGACCGCCGCTTCGTTACAGGCCACGGCTCTTACGTCGCGGACACTGTCATCCCTGGAGAATGCGTCGGCATTCTGGTGGCATCACAACACGCTCACGCACGCGTCGTACGCACCGACATCGAGGCTGCGAAGGCGGCGGATGGAGTTGTCTGCATTCTGACGGCCGACGACCTGGCAGCCGACGGCGTGGGGGGCCTGCTCCCGATGATCATGCCGCCAGGGATGAGCGGGCCGAGCACGGTCTCGCCTGTCCTTGTCAGGGAGCGAGTGAGATACGTTGGAGACCCCCTTGTTTTCGTCGTAGCCGAAACTGCGCTCCAGGCACGACATGCCGCTGACCTCGTTGAAGTCGAGTACGAGGCTTTGCCTGCGACGGTGCACGTCGAAGACGCTCTCCGTGAAGGCGCACCCATCCTGTGGGATGTTTGTCCCAACAATATCGCCTTCGAACTTGCCCACGGCGATCCCGAGGAGACCACTCGGGCCTTTGCGCGTGCCACACACGTCGTTTCGCTCAAGGTGGTGAACAACAGGGTCTCGGCAAATCCGATCGAGCCGCGCGCCGCAATTGGGCACTTCAATTTGGCCGACGAACGCTACACGCTTCACACGAACTCACAGTGGCCGCACGGAGTTCGGGCGACTCTCGCCAACGATGTGTTCGGACAATCGGAAAGCAACTTCAGGATCATCTCGCCAGATGTCGGCGGCGGGTTCGGCATGAAGGCGCAAGCTTACGCCGAAGACGCGTTGGTCTTGTTGGCATCACGCCGCTGCGGTCGGCCGGTCAAGTGGCTGTCCACGCGCTCAGAAGCGTTGATGCGCGACACGCACGGGCGAGATCAAGTGATGATCGGTGAGCTCGCCCTGGACGCGGAAGGACGAGTCTTGGCATTGCGCGCACGGGGACTCCATGCCGTCGGGGCATACGTTTTTGCTGCGGTGCTTGCCCCGCTCGAATACTCGATCAAGGTTCTGCCGAGTGTCTATGACATCAAGACAGTGGACGTCAGAACCAGGGGTGTATTCACCAACACAAGCCCGCTGAGTGCGTATCGCGGTGCCGGGCGTCCTGAGGCAAACTATATGATCGAGCGGCTGCTGGATCACGCAGCTGCTCAGTTGAAAATGGACCCGCTTGAATTGCGCCGGCGCAATCTGATTACTCCACAGGCATTCCCTTATGAGACTGCAACGCACTATAAATATGACTCTGGAGAATTTGCGCGGCTGCTTGATCGAAGTCTTGAGATAGCCGACTGGGAGCACTTCGGGAACAGGCGCGCGGCTTCCGAGGCGCGGGGATTACTTCGCGGCTGTGCCGCGGTCTTCTGCCTTGAGGCCGCCGGGCTGCTCAACGAGGCCATGGAAATACGCTTCGACCCCAGCGGGACCGCGACGATTCTTGCGGGCACTCATTCGCACGGCCAGGGCCACGAAACCGCATATAAGCAGATGGTTTCCGAATGGCTCGGAATTCCTTTCGAATCCATACGTTTCGTGCAGGGAGACACCGACCAGGTCACGATCGGGCGCGGAACTTATGCGGCGCGTAGCGCCGTCGCAGGCGGAAATTCGCTGAAGCGAGCCGCCGAAACGATTATCGAAAAGGCGCGCGGTATGGCCGCTGAGATGCTGGAGGTTCGCGTAGCGGATATCGAGTTCGATGCTGGCACGTTTCGTGTGACGGGTACTGACCTCATGATCTCAATGCCGGAGGTTGCCAAGGCTTGCTGCAACATGCGCGCCTTGCCGCCGGATCAGGTTGTCGGTCTCGCCGCGACCGGCTCTTTCGGATTTGAAGTGCCAACGTTCCCGAACGGTTGTCAGGTCTGTGAAGTCGAAGTGGACCCCGCCACCGGACTTGTATGCGTCGATCGACTCATCGCAGTAAGCGACGTTGGACGGCTGGTGAACCCACTGTTGGCAGAAGGGCAGATCCACGGAGGGCTCGCCCAAGGCATTGGTCAAGCGTTGATGGAGTCGGTGGTCTACGAGCGAGATACCGGGCAATTGATCACCGGAAGCTTTACCGACTACGCCATGCCGCGGGCGGCCGATCTTCCCAACTTTTCGACTGATTTTATTGAAGTGCCCTGCCTGACGAACGCACTCGGCCTCAAGGGGTGCGGGGAGCTTGGCACGGTGGGCTCGCCGCCAGCAATGATCACCGCGCTTCTCGACGCACTTCGGCCTTTGGGGGTGACCGACATCGAAATGCCGGCGACTCCGGCGCGCGTGTGGGAGACGATCCAACTGGCACGCAAGACTGGGTAACCAAGCGGTGAGCCTCGCGGCTTCGGCAAAAACGATGCGATCGGGGAATTTGAAGATGACCAACGATTGGAGCCGCTATGGGCCATCAGCCGCGCGTGAGGCAGGGAAGGCTGGGTCCGACATCCGCGCTCCCGGCCGCACGATCGATATCCATTCGCATGCTACGGTGCCGGCAGCGATTGAATACATGCGGCCTTATGTAGACCTGTCGGCGATCCCGCTGTTTCATTTCGCGTCCGAAGACTCGAAGCGGGTCAACGCCAACCAAGAACGTGATCGCTTCTCGCGGATGGTAGAGATCGATCAGCGGATCGCAGAACTGGACGCTATGAACATCGACACCCAAGTCGTCCTGCCCAATCCGGCGCAATGTTATTATTCGGTGCCGCCTGATATTGGTGCGACGGCTGCACGCATGGTCAATGACGGCCTTGCCGAATATGCATCGCGACGGCCTGATCGCTTCATTCCGTTCGGCACAGTCGCTTTGCAGGACGGCGCCGGCGCTGCTGCCGAGCTGGAGCGATGTAGCCGCGTCCTTGGCTTCAAGGGGGTCGAGGTACTGACCAACGTGGCCGGAAAGGAACTCTCGGACCCAAGCATCGCGGAATTCTGGGCCAAGGCGGAGCAACTTGGTTCGCTGGTCGTCATACACCCAACTGGATTTACGGAAGCGCGCCGACTGTCGCGATACTACGCGAACAATGTGATCGGAAATCCGCTGGAGACTACGCTAGCGTTGCATAACCTCATCATGGACGGCGTGCTGGAACGCCATCCCGGGCTGAGGATCCTGGCGGTGCATGGTGGAGGCTATCTCGCCGCCTATTCGGGTCGAATGGATCACGCATGGGGTGCCCGTTCAGATTGCCGCGCACAACTTCCCCTGCGTCCAAGCGAATATCTCAGGCGAATCTACGTGGACAGCATTGTGTTCGCGGATCACCAGATCGAATACCTTGCGCGCGTCTTTGGCGCCGACCATCTGCTGATGGGAACGGACTACCCGTATGACATGGGCGAGTATGATCCGGTCGGCCATCTTGCCTCGACAGCCCTCGATCACGCCAGCATTTCGATGATCGCAGGCGAAAATGCCGCCGCTTTGCTCAAGTTATGATGCCGGAGGTAGCGCCGAAGATGATCGCTCCGCCTGGTTTTGCTTCTTTTCGTCTTCCTCGATCCTGATCAGCGCTGCGAGACCCGTCGCAAATGCTGGTCCACCACTTGGCACGATCATCGTTTCGAACGCTTCCAGCAGCTCTTCCTTGGTGGCGCCGTGCCGCATTGCCCGATTGGCGTGCTCGTAGACGCGCGACGGCGCGGACCGATCCGTCGATTTGAAAATCAGCGCGCCGGCAACTCAGCGGAGAGGAGCTGGAAGTACATTCTTCCGCCGGGGCTGTGGGTCAACCTGGCCGACAGCAACCCGCAGGATGCGTCACGCCGTTCGTACTCTCTTCGCTCTCTTGCGCGCGCTGTCTCGGCCGCCGACCGCACCCCCTCTGCGGTCAGCCTTTTTGCTCGCGAGTCTGCGCAATCCCGCCGCGGCGAACTCGACGACGTGCGCCAGCACGTCCTCGGCGTTGGAATCGTCGCATAGGCCGTCGGACAAGACATTTGCGCGATCGTTCGGAGCCATCATGGTGATTCCGACCCCCATCGCGAACAGATAGCCCCAGACCGCGTCCTGCTGCGAAATGCCAGACAGGCAATCGCGAAGCACCGCAATCAGCCGGCGTGCAAAAGAGTCGTAGTATTTCTTGATGAGATTCCTGTCGCGATCGTCATGACCGAGCGCCGTCGCGAGGATCAACCGCGCGAAGTGCTCGCTTCCCTTCGCGCCGTCACGACCGAGTTCAACAGTCGGACGCAGAAGGATTTCCAGGATCTCTTCCAGCTTCGGCTTTCTTTCGGCGAGCAGGGCCTCAAGCCGCTGCAGACGTTGCCTGTTCCAGTCGACCGCGCGGCGCGCAAACATCGCCTCGAACAGCTGCTCCTTCGTCCCGAAGTGATAATGCAAAAGAGACTGTCCGACGCCGGCCTGCTCTGCGATGGCCCGCATGCCCGTTCCAGCGAACCCGCTCATCGCGAACAAATGCTCCGCGGCATCCATGATCGCCTCATAACGGTCGCCGTTCTCGCTTCCTTCGGAAGCCGGCCGGTCCGCTCCCGGAACAAGCCGGACCCGCCGCGCGGCTGCCGATGGGCCTCGTAGATTCGCGCGTGTTGCCAACGGCCAGTTCCCCCAAGATTCGATCATCGCGCAATAGCACACCTGTAGATAGTGTGATAAAGCGCGAAAATCGATCGATCAACCAAATTGAGCGCGCGATCAGGCAGCTCAGGGCTGGTGTTGCCGGTCGATGGCTCGACACGGCGTCCCCGGACGACCTTGCGGGCCGCCAGTGACGACACATGTCACGCGAACACCCGTGGGATCGACGGCCGCCTCGGGAGCGTCAGCGCATCATTGCAGCGTGGAGTATCTGGTCGGGGTCAGCAGGACATTGGTCACGGAGGCAACGATCGGGCCGTTCCGCTCGGTATCGCGGCGCGTGTTCAGCCAGTCCGCATCTCCCTGCAAGGCGGCCCACTTCTTTTCCCGATCGGCGAGCGAACTCCAGCGGAGAAGATAATAGATCTGCTGGCTGGACTGCCCGACGCGCACGGTCCAGCCCGCATGCTCGATCTCATGCTTCTGAAGAACCCGAGCGCGGCCGACTCAAATCGCGCGAGGACGTCCGGCATCCGTCCGAGCACGCAATTGTAGATGCGCAGCCCGTAAACCATCGTCAAGCTCCTCTCCCGCCGCGCGGCAGGACGTGCTCTCCGAACCAGCCAACCGTTTCATCTGCGACCTGAGGAAGCGCCTCGTTGTAAACCAACCAATGATTGCCGTGCTCGAACGCGCCCGGCCAAGCGTCGTTCCGACAATCTGGCGAACCGCAAACGGCTGGTCCTCCCGACGCGAGGGTTCGGCCGCCACGGACAGCTTTCATTTCAGGTTATCGTGTAAATCGATCGCCCAGTCAACAATAACTGATCGATCGATCAGTACGCATGACGAATGATGACGTGCCGAAGTCGACGGCAGGTCTCGCCATGAAAAGGATTGTCGCGCCGATTTCGAGCCGATGCGCTGTGCGTCGGCACCTTCGCGGAGGGGCGTGGCGGGCGAATTACCCCTTCAAGGCTCGGCGAAGGAATTCCAAACTGGAGGAATCTCGATGTGCTATCTGTGAATCGGTTGACCCAGAGTGTCCCTGCACCGAAGTTCAGGCGATGCGAGCTGACGCGGCGTCGCAAAGCCGGCTGCCAACGCTTCGGGGGGAGACATGTCGATGAGGTCGGTGTGGACAAGCTTGGTTGTCCTGCTGCTTCTGTCAACCGAGGGGCTGGCACAAGACGAGCGGATGGCGCGAGTGGCGCCGGTTCCCTCGCATACTTCGGATCCGATCCTGGCACCGCTATTCGATGGGGTGAGGGCTCGCGGCGGCGAGCCATTAAACATGCATCGTGTTCTCGGCAATGCGCCGAAGATATTCAAGGCATACGTCGATATTGCGTACGCCCTCCGCTCCTCCGCCGACGTTGCGCGGGAATTCCGCGAGCTGATCATATTGCGCACGGTCCAGCTCAGCGGCGGAGAATACGAGTTCGTGCAGCACCGGCCGATGGCGCTTAGCTGCGGAATGTCACCTGCGCAGATCGACGCGATCGCGAACTGGCGCGAAAGCTCAAGTTTCGATGCCCGCCAACGCGCGGTGCTCGCTTACGCTGATGAAGTAGCCGCTGAGAAAGGTGTTTCCGACGCCGCGTTCCAGGCGCTGGCGCAATTCTTTAATCCGCAGGAAATCGTCGAACTCACAATTACCGCCGGATTCTACACAGCAGCATCGCGCATCACGAAAGCGCTCGACATCAAGATCGAAAAAGGCGCAGGCCAAGCGGTCAGCGCCTACGGAAAATGCTGACAGCGAGGCATCGGCTCATTGCGGCGCGGACTTGGCGAGGTTCATTTCCTTACCGATCAGCCGGCTGATCTCCAACGCTTCTGTTCGCAGGCACGTCGATATCAGTTCCAGCTTGTGCTCGAGTCTATCCGCCGGCCCACCGATGCCGATGCCCAATTTTCGATGCCCTTCCGGCACCGGAACCAGCATAACCACCATGCCCGCGCCCCAGTGCGCGGCCGGCCGCACAAGGTCGCGCGCTTTGACGAAGGATAGCTCGAGCTCACGATGCTTGCGTACGCGAACCATCAATTGATCGAGCGAGAACTCCTGTTCCGTCAACTCGCCACGCGCGATCGTCGCCCGATAGATCTCCTCCGCGTGATCGTCTGAATAGCGGCTCAGCAGAAGCCAGCCCATGACACTTTGCACCAACAGCCGCCGGGTCCCGGGTGAAATGTAGAGTTGCATCCCCTCTGTGGATCGGATGGACTCGATGTATTCCAGATGAATTCCCTGCTCAATGCCGAGAACGACAAGCTCATGGGTCGTGCGCTGGATCGTGAGCATCGCTTTCAGCACGACGTCCTGTTCGAACTTCCGGACCGGCACCCAGCTTAGTAGCCCAGCCAGCCTGGGACTCGGCAAGTAGCACCGCGTTTTCGTGTCGAACGTCAGAAATCCTTGCGTTGTCATACTTTTCAGCAGCGCCGCGATGCTCGAGGTTGGGTAGCCAAGGTGCTCCGCCAAATCCTTCAGCCGCAGCGGCGCGCGACGCTCGTTGAAATACTCGAGCATCTCAAAAACGCGCGCTGCCGACTTCACCAGTTCCTTGCGAATTTGACGCCTCCTGCGGAAAAAAGGTCCGCGCTGCATTTTTCCATATTTATGGAAATGAAATCCGTCAACCTGTAAGCGCTTGCTTCGCTCACGTTCTTACGAAAATGATCGTCTCTCCAGAGCACCGAGAGAACGTGTGCTCACAAGGCTCTCGGCTCCAAGCTTCATCGGCGTTCCGAGCGAACGCGTCGAACGACCCACTTTGTTTGGCAAGCCGGCGATCTCTGGATCGACGAACCAAGAAAGAGGCGCCTCGTGCTGACATTGCCGGAATTCACCAAAACCTTTGTCGATGTTCACGGCATTCGCACCGAGGTACAGACGCGCGGCGAGGGACGCCCCCTTCTCTTTCTCCACACCGAGGAGGGGTTGCGCGGCAACGGCGTCGCGCTCAAGCAACTCTCCACACTGGGCCGCGTGATCGTCCCGTCCCATCCGGGTTTCGGCAACAGTCAGTTACCAGCCTCGATCTCGAGCGTCGACGACCTCGCGTATTTCTATCTCGATTTGATGGACGCGCTGGATCTTCAGGACACGGTCGTGCTCGGCGCCTCATTCGGCGGATGGATCGCGGCGCAGATGGCAGTCAAATGCGTCAGCCGGGTCGGCAAACTCGTCTTCATCGATACAGTAGGAATCAAGGTCGGCGACCGGGAAACCCGCGACATCGTCGACATGCATGCGGTCGACAACGATCAGCTCTTCGACTTGATCTACAGTGCCCCTGAGAAGCACCGACCTGACTTTTCGTCTTTCTCCGACGAGGACGCGCTAATCTTCGCGCGTAACAAGGAGACATTCACCTATCTGGCGTGGCGACCCTACATGCACGACCCGAAGCTGCGCGGGCTCCTACGGCGGATCCGCGTACCGACGCTGGTCTTGTGGGGAGATCGGGATCGCATTGTGTCTCCGGATTACGGGAGAGCCTTCAGCGCCGAGATTGTCGGATCGCAGTTCCAACTCATCGAGAACGCCGGCCACTACCCGTTTGTCGAACAGCCCCAGGCCTTTCATTCGCAGGTCGCCGCCTTCATCGACAATCCGCAGCACCAGTTTTGAGCGCCCCAGAGAATATGGAGACGCGAACATGAGAGTCTATCATTTCACCGAGCAGCCGTATCCGGACGCATGGCTGCCGGGCCTAAAGTCATACCGCATCACTTTACCCAACAGGCTTTGCGACCCGTCAACCGCGTCGGCGCTGATCAACCGTTATCTCGACGAATGGGTGATGGCCGATGAGCTCGGCCTGGACATCATGGTCAACGAACACCACAGCACGGCGACCTGCTTGTCGGCTTCAGCAAACGTTACCTTGGCGATACTGGCTCGCATCACGAAGCGCGCGCGCCTGCTCGCGCTCGGAGTGCCACTCGCCAACCGCCCCGATCCGCTGCGCGTGGCGGAAGAACTCTCTGTCATCGATGTGATCTCGGGCGGTCGCCTCGAGATGGGATTCGTCAAAGGCGTGCCCTACGAGGTCGCTGCCGCCAACGCGAATCCCGTCCGGATGATGGACCGGCTGTGGGAGGCGCACGACCTGATCTTGAAAGCGATGACGAGTCATGAAGGTCCGTTCAACTGGGAGGGCGAACACTTTCATTATCGGAACGTGAACATATGGCCGCGCCCAGTCCAGCAACCGCGTCCTCCCGTATGGATCACGGCGATGAGCCCGGGCAGTGCAGCGCCCGTTGCCGAGCGCGGCCATGTGATCGCGACGTTTCTGACCGGATATGCCGCGAAGAACCTGTTTGCCGCATACACGAAGACGTGGACCGAATTGCGGAATTCTCCTCCGCCGAGGGATCGCTTCGCCTACTCGGCAATTTGCTCGGTCGCCGGCAGCGAAGCCGAAGCGCTTGCGAAAGCTGACAAGATCGCCGGCTATCTGCGCTCGGCAACGGTCGTGCCGGAACCGTTCGCCAGGCCGCCTGGTTACTTTGCTCCGGCCGACAACGCGAAACGGCTGAAGGCTGGAAAAGGCGCGGGATACCTCGTTGCGACGACGCCGACCGGCCGGTCATTCGAGGCGACGCAGGCGCCAATGACAGATCTCGTCGAGGCCGGCCTGCTGTTCGCGGGCACGCCTGATCAAGTCTACAAGCAAATGATCGGCTTCAGCGAAGCCGTCGGGGGGATCGGACACATGCTGCTCATGATGCAGGGAGGGACCCTATCTCATGCCGAGACCGCCGAGAGCCTCAAGCTTTTCGGGAATGAGGTGCTGCCGCGTCTTAAGGAATACCACCTAAGCTCCAAAGCAGCGTAGTCGAATGACGAGCACCTCCAGCCGCCACATCATGGTGGATGGCATAAGGACTCATTATCTCGAAGCCGGCAGCGGACCTGCTGTGGTCTTGCTCCATGGCGGCGAGTTCGGCGGTTGCGCCGAATTGAGTTGGGAGCACAACATAGAAGCTCTCAGCCGCCACTATCACGTCTTCGCACCGGACTGGGTCGGCTACGGTCGCACCGAGAAGATCTTCTCGTTCGACGATATGTGGGAATACCGGATTAGGCACATCACTTCGTTTCTCCGCACTGCATGTATCGGGTCTGCGCATTTCGTCGGCAATTCCATGGGCGGGACACTTCTGCTGGGCGTCGCCGCGATGGAAGTGCCCATCTGGCCGTTGGACAAGATCGTTGTGATCGCGGGCGGAGGAGCCGTTCCGGAGAATGAAGCGCGCGAGGTTCTCAACGGTTTCGACGGTACGCGTGCGCATATGCGGAAAATCGTCGAAGTCATGTTCGCGCGACCACAATTCCGCACGGAGGCTTACGTCGAGCGCCGATGGCAACTCGCCCGGCAGCACGGGGCCTGGGAATGTGCCGCGGCCATGCGCTTCAAGGCTCCATGGCGCGAGTCTCAAGGCATGCCGCGTCCTCCGGACTATTCGGAGATCAAGTGTCCCGTGCTTCTCGTAACGGGGGCGCAGGACCGCCTGCGCGACCCCGGCTTTGGACAGAAACTGCAAAAGCAGGTGCCGGGCGCGGCGCTGCATGTCGTCGAGGAAGCCGGGCACTGTCCGCAGATCGAAGTCCCCGGGGAGTTCAACAGAATTCTGCTTGATTTTCTGGATCGCGGCGCCGCTCAGCGCGCGTCGTGAGCGGATTGTCGCCGTCATGAGGAGACGGAATTGAACAGACGTCCGTTTGTGGTCGGCATCGGCGGCACCCCACGCCGCGGCTCCTCGTCCGAGCGAGCGCTCACCATCAGTCTGGAAGCCGCGCGGAGCGAAGGGGCCGAGACGCTGCTCATCTCCGGTCCGGATATCGTACTTCCGATATACATTCCCGACGACACACATCGCACCGCCGAGGTTCAGCGGCTGATCGCAGCGTTCCGCCGCTGCGATGGAGTGATCATCGCGTCGCCGGCCTATCACGGTTCGATCTCCGGGCTCATCAAGAACGCGCTCGATTACACCGAAGATCTCCGCACGGACCAACGCGTCTATCTGGACGGACGAGCAGTCGGCTGCCTTGCGTGCGCCAGCGGATGGCAGGCCGCGGGCCAGACACTCGCGACGCTGCGCGCGATCGCTCATGCGTTGCGCGGCTGGCCGACACCGCTCGGTGCGATCCTCAATACCTCAACCAAAGTGTTTGATGACCTCGGCAACTGCCTTGACCCTTCCGTCCAGTATCAACTCGAGACGGTTGGCCGGCAAGTCGTCGAGTTCGCGCGCCTCCAAGACGAGCGGCGGAGCAGCGTCGCCTTGATCTGAGCAAGAAGAAAGCTCGCCGTCTCGCGCGTGGCCAATGGCTTAGGCAGCGAGACACGCGACAAGGAAGGGAGTTGACCAGGCTATGCGGATCATCGACGTCCATTCTCATTGGGGAACAAAGCGCGGATTCCCGCTGCGCACCGAAGAAGAGCTGGCACAGCAGAAGGCGACGTGGAATTCGCAGCCGACATATCTCAGTGAAGTCGAGATGGCCGATCATTTTCGCACCAACAATGTGCAGGTCATTCTGGATTTTGGCTTCTCGAAGTATCTTCCTCTCGAAGAGATGCAGCGCGTCCACGATTACGGCTTTGCCACAGAACAGGAACATCGGGACGTCATCCTAGGTCATTGGCTGCATATCGACCCGCGGACCGAGGGGGGGCTCGCCGAACTGAGGCGCTGCATCGACAGGCGCGTCGGCTTTCTTGGGTTTGCCGTATCAGGCTCGAACTCTCCGCCGGCGAGCGATGCCTCTTATGATCCCTACTATCGCCTCTGCATCGATGCGAACCTCCCGGCGCTCGTCTTCGTGGGAACCACAGGGCTCGGCGCCGGGCTGCCCGGTGGAGGCGGCGTTCTGCTCGATCATTGCCATCCGCGCCACCTCGACTGGGTGGCGGCGACTTATCCTGACCTGACGATCGTCGCGGCGCGTCCCGGTTGGCCGTGGCAGTCGGAGACGATCGCCGTGCTCATGCACAAGCGAAACATCTGGTACGAGCTGCACGGCTGGTCCCCGAAATATCACACGCCGGAACTCAAACGTGAGATCGCTCGGCGCCTTAAGGACCGGATCATGTTCGGTGCGGATTTTCCGCTTTTCACTTACGAGCGGCTGACGCGGGAGTGGCGCGCGGAAGGTTACTCGGACGACATTCTCGAGCGCGTCTTCCATCGCAATGCCGAGTCGTTCCTTCGCAAGCTGTCGCGCTCATGAATCTTCTTCTGCGCGACAAGGTCGCCATTGTCGGCGGCGGAAGCCAAGGGATCGGATTTGGCATCGCCAAGGCGCTGGCCGGCGAGGGGACCAAGATCGCCATCAGCGCGCGCAGGGCCGCCGATCTTGAGCGCGCCGCCGACGACATACGCCGTTCCACAGGCGCTGATGTGCTCCCGATCACCGCGGACTGTCGTTTGGCCGACGACTGTCGCCGCGTGGTCTCCACCGTGGTCGAGACCTTCGGCGGAATCGACATTCTCGTCAACAACGACGGGGCCCCACCGCTCGGGCCGATCGAGGATTTCGACGACGAAATCTGGCGCAAAGCGCTCGATCAGAACCTCATGTACGTCGTGCGAATGGCGCGCGCCGCTCTGCCGCATATCCGGGCACGAGGCGCCGGCAGCATTCTCAATATCACTGCGCTTTCGGCGATCCAGCCGATGGCTGGATTCGGCCTATCCGTCGCGAGCTGGAGCGGGGTCATCGGCTTCGCTAAGACGCTGTCGCTCGAAGTCGCCGCCCACAACATTACCGTCAACACCATTTGCCCAGGCTACATCGAGACGAGCAGGCTCGAGAAAGTTTTCGCGTCGAGCGACCAAGGCCCTGCCGCCATGCGCGAGCGGCTAACGAACGAAGTTCCGCTCGGACGTCTCGGCACAGTGGACGACATCGCAAGCCTCGTCGCTCTGCTTGTCTCACCCCGCGGCAGCTACATCACCGGCACCACCATCCAGGTCGATGGTGGCTTGCTCAGAGCAGTTCGATAGGAGCACTTGAAGATGTTCGGGCCCCGCAGCGATCAAGCACAGGCAAAGCGATTTCGTGAACTCGGATGGTGGCGCGACGAAACCATATTTAATGTGCTGCGTGCACGCGCTTCTGCGCATCCTGACAGGTTGCTTTTCACGGACGCGCGCAGCCGCATCACTTATGCGAATTTTCAGGAGAAGGTGGAGCGGTGCGCGGAATTCTTCCACCGTATCGGCATCGGTCGTGAGGATGTCGTGACAATCCAGCTTCCGAATCGGATCGAATTTCTGATTGTCGTCTGCGCGCTGGAGCTCGTTGGCGCCATCGCCAACAAGGTCAATCCCGACTTCAGGATGCGGGAGCTCGAATACATTCTGAAATTTTCCAGGAGCCGCGCGCTAGTCATTCCGCGCGAGTTCAAGGGCTTCGATTACGTGGGAATGGCAAAAGCATTGCAGGCGTCTAATTCCGCGGTTACGCATCTGATCGTGGCGGGTGGAAAAGCCGAAAGCGCTTTCGATCTCGATGAGGGGCTCCGCGCATCGCCGCCGATGGCTGAGACCGTGCGCGTTGCGATGAACCCGGATGAGGTCTATCGGATGGCCTTCACGTCCGGGACCACCGGCGATCCGAAATGTGTGCTGCATTCATTCAATACGACACTCAGCACCATCCATCAGATCAACCGCGATATGGAAGTAACTCAGGACGATGTGCTGCTGATCTACCTGCCGGTCGGCCTGAATTGGGGTTATCTCACTTTGCTTCAAACAATCATGGCTGGTGCCCGGGCCGTGCTGATGGAGCAGTTTTCTGCCAAGCCCTCGTTGGCGGCCATCCAGGCCGAGCGGATAACTTATATTCCAACCGCGCCCGCATCGCTGGTCGCGATGCTCAACGTTCCCGACTTTGGTTCATATGACTTGTCGTCGCTGCGCGTGGTCATCAGCGGCGGCGCATCCGCTTCGGTCGAGACCATCCGCGCCTACCAGCAGCGCATCAAGGGTAACCTGCTGGATCTCTACGGTATGCTGGAGACCGGCTTTCACTCCTACACGCGACTGTCGGACGATCCCACCAAAGTGAACGGAACGGTCGGCCGTGTCGTGGATTGCATGGACCTCCGGCTTGTCGACGGGGCCGGACAGGACGTCGCTTTCGGCGAAATCGGTGAAATCCTCGCGCGCGGTCCATCGGTCCATCTCGGCTATTACAACAATTCCTCCGCCAATGAACAGGCGTTCACCGATGACGGATGGTTCCGTACCGGCGATCTCGCCCGGTTCGTGGACGAGCAGTCGAATGTGAGGATCACCGGACGCAGCAAAGAGATCATCAATCGCGGAGGAAAGAAGTTTTTTCCGCGCGAAGTGGAAGAACTGCTGTACGGCCATCCGAAGATTCTTCACGCGGCCATGGTAGGCATCGCGGACCATCGTCTCGGAGAACGCAATTGCCTCTGCGTGGTGCCCAAAGGGGGCTGTCACCTTGAGCTTGATGAGATGGTCGGTTTTCTCAAGGGACAGGTGGCTGACTACAAGCTGCCGGAGGTCATCCACGAGATCGATGAACTGCCCCTGACCGCCACGGGCAAGGTCCGTCGCTCGATTTTGCGCGAGATCGTGGAAGCGGCGCGCAGGAGCTCGACCTGATCCCCAGATTGTCGCGGCTGGCGCTGCGCAGACCCGGGATGCGCCGGGAAGGCAAAGCAATTACTGCGGCATATAGGACGCTGATCGATGTCTGAGTCTCAAGCAAAGAGCGGGGGCCTGCAGGTCGGCTTCATCGGTCTCGGTACAATGGGCCGGCCCATGGCGGAAAATCTTTTGGCCAAAGGCCACGAACTTACCGTGTTCGATCGCAATCAATCGGCGCTTGATGCGTTTGCCGGCAAGGCGCGGATCGGCCGTTCGGTCGCCGAATGCGCGCAATGCGAGGCCATCATGATCATGGTCGCATTCGACGATGAAGTGCGAGATGTCGTCCGTGAGATCGTCGCCGCGTCGAACGTGCACACGGGTCAGGTCATTGCCGTCATGAGCACGGTGCAACCGGAGACCCTGACAGGCCTACTCGCCGCCTGTCGCGCCAAGGGCATTGGCCTCATCGACGCGCCGGTGATGGGCATGCCGGCGCGCGCGGAGGCGGGAACGCTAATCGTGCTCGCCGGCGGTGAGGCCGCCGATGTCGACAAGCTGCGTCCATCATTTCAGGCGTTCAGTCAAAGGGTCGCACACACCGGGCCACTGACGACCGGTCAGGTGACGAAGCTCGTCAACAACATGATCGCCGTATCCAATCTCTTCATGATTTGCGAAGCGCTGAATATCGGTAGGGCTTATGGCCTCGACGTTCCATTCTTGATTGCGTTGATGGATGATGGAGGAGGTCGGAGCTTCTTCACCAAAGATTGGAAGCAGTCCAAGCATAACTTCAGCCTCTTTTGCGAGAGCTCGGACTCGATCAAAACGATCGTCGATATATGTCACAAGGACATTAAGCACGCCGCGACGCTCGCGGCGCTCATGAAGATCGACGCGCCGTTCTTGCGAGGCGTGGATGCAACGATGGACGCGCTGTCGTACGATGCGGTGCTGCCGAATTGGCGCTCCATCTTGTGAATTCAGCCTTCGCATTGCTCGCGTTGCGATAGTAACGGCCCGTCGTGGACAGCCTTAGTACTACACATTTTTAGAAATTGAGGGCGCGCGCGTATCGAAGAACACGGCTCATCGACTCGTCGGCGCACGCGGCGTCAACAGCTCTTAGCAAAGCGGCTTTCGAGGTCTCAGGGCACGCCGCATCGTCCCAACCGGACGGCGCTACAAACGTCAACTTTCAACGTGTATCCGCCGACAAATTACACATTGGGGGAATATATGTTCAAGGAGGTAGAAACGCTTGACCGGCGAACATGGTTGTCGTGGCCTCCAGTGAGGCGCCGATGGAGCGGCCGGTGCCAGCTTCTGACGTCCGCAACCGCCAAAGGCCATACTTGGCGCGGCCGCCTTGCTGCAACGAAACGCGAGGGAGGAATATATGCGTCGTCTCGTCACTGCCATAGCTTTGGGCTTCGGGTTATCGGGAGCAATGACGCCGATGGCCTTTGCCGAGCCTCCGGCCGCGCCCGGCTTTGACGGAAAGACGATCAAGCTCGGCGTTGTTGGTCCGCTCTCCGGTGCTGTGGCGAGCGTGGGAACGCCCGTCGTCGCCGGCAATCAGGTCTGGTTTCGCAAGTTAAACGACCGCGGCGGGATTGCTGGCCGATACAAAGTAGAACTCGTGATCGAAGATCATACCAACGTCCCTTCGCAAGCGGTGCAGCGATACGCAAAAATCAAGGACAATGTCGTTCTTTTCGCCCAAATGTTCGGGACACCGACGACGAGCGCCGTCCAACCGCAGCTCAAGACCGACAACATCGTGTTGGCCCCGACGTCGTTCGATAATCTGTGGGTCCGCGATCCGCACCTGCTTCCGGTCGGGTCGACCTATCAGATCATGGCCGCTAATGCTTTCGACTATTATCTCCGCATGGAAGCAAAGCCGACGACCAAGCTCTGCACGATGATCCAGGACAATCCTTATGGGGATGCAGGAAAAGAAGGGATCTCGCTTGCGCTCGAGAAATCCAGCCGGAAGCTGACGCAGACAGTTTCGTTCGCGCTGACGGACCAGGACTTCACTGCCCCGATCTCGCAATTGCAGAATGCTGGTTGCGAATTCGTGTTCGTTACGGCGGTGCCCGGACAACTGGCGCGTATCGCCGCCAACGCTGCTCGTGTTACCTTTACGCCCAGGTGGATTGCCCAGTGGCCATCCTGGCATTCGGTTTTGATCAAGAACCCGGCGATCGACTATATCGAGAAATACGTCTGGTTAGCGGGGGAAGGGCCCGAATGGGGAGACGAAGACGTCCCCGGCATGCATGAGCTCTTGACCGATTTGCGCAAGTACAAGCCCGATCAGCAGCCCGACATCTGGTTCACCTATGGCTACAACCAGGCCCGTGCGGTAACGGCGCTGCTCGAAAAAGCTGTCGCCAACAACGACCTGTCGCGTGAGGGCATCGTGAAGGCGCTCGATCAGATGCCCAACGTTAATTTTGGCGGCCTGACTGGCCCGCATGTCTACGGATCGATCGCCAAGCGGGAATTGCCGCGCGCGACCTCGGTCTTTGCCATCGATCGCAACAAGCCCTTCGGCCTCAAGGCGCTCGCGACGAACGTCGAGTCGGCCGCCGCTAAGGCGTTCAAGTACTGATGCTGTTGCGGCCCGACCAGCCTGTAAGGCGTGAAACGAGCGTGCAAACGACGCTTCGCCCGCCGGAGGAAGGTGCGCGATTCGATGGACATCGGGATGCAACGATAGCGTCTATGACCGCACCCCGGCCGCTACTGTCGCTCCAGGACGTGACGACGCAGTACGGCAAGGTGCTTGCCCTCAGGCGGGTCTCGCTTGAGGTGCCCGTGGGAAAGATCCTCGCTCTGCTCGGTCCCAACGGAGCGGGGAAGACGACGACGTTGCGCGCGGTGTCCGGACTTCTGGAGTATCACGGCGGACGTGTAACGGAAGGTTCCATCCTTTTCGATGGCGTCCCTCTTCCAACAACTCCGTCGGCCCGCGTCCGCGGGGGCATATCGCAGGTGCTGGAAGGACGCCGAATTTTTCAGGATCTGAGTATCGAAGAGAACCTGGTGGCCGGCAGCTTCACGGTGCGATCAAGGGCACAGCGCAGCGACGCACTCGAGCGCATCTATGGCATGTTTCCGATCCTGCGCGAGCGCCGTGCGGAAACGGCGGGCTATCTGTCGGGAGGCCAGCAGCAGATGGTCGCCATCGGCCGAGCGTTGATGTCGCGCCCGCGCCTACTGTTACTTGACGAGCCCTCGCTCGGCCTTGCGCCAAAAATCGTCGAGCAGATTGCTGAAAC
The DNA here is from genome assembly GCA_034669145.1 of Hyphomicrobiales bacterium. Taxonomy (GTDB): domain Bacteria; phylum Pseudomonadota; class Alphaproteobacteria; order Rhizobiales; family Xanthobacteraceae; genus PALSA-894. Next base: position 3,400 of record JAXDNY010000213.1, on the reverse strand, counting down.
GATCCTGTCGATCAACGCGGAAGGCGCAAGCATCCTGCTGGTCGAACAGAACGCAGCAGTGGCACTGCGCATCGCACACCAGGCCGTGATCATGGAGACTGGACGGGTTGCGCTAAGCGGCGCGTCCTCCGCGCTACAGCAAGACGCGAAAGTTCGTGAGGTGTATCTCGGAATGGCGGGCAGCGTTGACCGGGCAGACGACACTGCAATGCCTCCATCGGGCAACCGGCGATGAAATCGGCGCGACCGCATCTGGACGTCAACAATTTGACAGTTGCTTTTGGCGGTCTAATTGCGCTGAGCGATCTATCGTTCTCCGTACTGGAAGGTGAACTTTTCGCAGTCATCGGCCCGAACGGCGCGGGAAAAACCACGCTGTTCAACTGCCTCTCCACCATCTGTCGACCGCAGAAGGGATCGATTCGTATCAACGGGCACGAGATCGTCGGTTCTCGCGCCACGGTGCTGGCGCAGATGCGGGTGGCGCGGACCTTCCAAAATCTCGGACTGTTCGAACATTTGGATCCGATCGACAACATACTTCTGGGCCGACATTCCTTGATGACCGCGGGGTTCATCGGGGCCGCGCTGCGCCTGCCGGACATGGTGTCCGAGGAGGCACGCCATCGCGAGGCCGCCCTGGATATCGCGGCCATGCTTGGACTTGATCGCTATCGCGGACAGGACTGCGCCTTATTGCCATATGGTGTGCGCAAGCTCGTTGAGCTGGGCCGAGCCTTGGCGTTGGAACCGCGCCTGCTCCTCCTTGATGAGCCGGTGGCCGGCATGAACCTCGAGGAGAGCGAGGCCATGGCGCATCATATTCGCGAAATCCGAACGCGCTTCGGCACGACGATATTGCTCGTCGAACACGACATGTCTTTCGTGATGAGCTTGGCGAACCGGGTGCTGGTTCTCAATTTCGGGGAAGCGATCGCGTGCGGCCAGCCGCGCGAGGTGCAATCCGACCCTCGCGTGATCGAGGCATATCTCGGCGTCGCAGCATAGGTTTGGCAACCGATGGCCCAATTCCTTCAGCTTCTGTTCGCCGGGCTGGCGCTTGGAGCAAACTATGCGTTGGTCGCCCTCGGCTTCGTGATCATATACAAATCGACTGGCGTCCTGAATTTTGCGCAGGGCGGATTGCTGATGATGGGCGCGTATTTCACCTATCATCTCATCAATAATACTGGCCTGCCTTTCCCGATCGCTCTTCTGATTGCGATGTGCCTGACCGGACTTCTCGGTATCGTGGTCGAGGAGCTCGTGTTGCGGCACATGGTCGGACGACCGGATTTTACCGTCATCATGGCGACCTGGGCGCTGCTCATCATTCTGGAGCAGCTTCCGCCGCCCCTATGGGGCCATGATATCGTCAACCTTGGAGATCCGTGGGGCATCGCGATGACGAAGCTTGGGTCCCTCCCTGTCTTCACGATCGACCTTTGGACCCTGGTTTTCGTCGCGGTCGCTGTGGTGGTCCTCTTTGTATTCTTTCGCTTCACGCTTCTCGGCGTAGCGATGCGGGCGACTGCCTCCGATCAGGAGGCGGCAATCGCGCAGGGCATCAGCCCTGGCTTGGTCTTCGCCACCGCATGGTTCATTGCAGGGGCAATGGCGTGCCTTGCCGGCACGATGCTTAGCGGGGGAGCACGGGTCATCAGCCCGGAGCTTTCGATGCTGGCCTTGCTGGCATTTCCCGCAGTCGTCCTCGGCGGCATTGAAAGCCCTGCGGGCGCCGTTGCGGGAGGGCTCATCATCGGAATTGCCGAGGTCATGACCGCCGCGTTCGGAATGACCTACATGCCATGGCTCGGCCACAACTTTCATCAGGTCCTGCCCTACGTCATTCTCGTCGTGCTCTTGATGGTGAGGCCCTATGGATTGTTAGGCTCGGCGGGCGGCCGGAGAGTGTGATGCATGGGCGATACTAAAACGATGAAGGTCGACGCCGCACATCATCGCTGGTTGTGGGCCGCATTGTTCGCGGCATACGTGCTTATTCCCGTGCTTGTGACGCAGGACTTCTGGCTCAAGATATTGATTTATGCTGGCATTACGGCGATCGGCGCGATCGGCCTCAATCTACTCACCGGCAACACCGGGCAACTGTCTCTCGGGCACCCATTCTTCATGGGCATCGGTGCGTACACCGCGGGCTTTGTCGGCCAAAACATGGGCCTGCCGTTCCCGCTTTGGATGGCGGCCGCCATTGTCGTTCCCGCGCTCTTCGGAGCGATTGTCGCGCAATTCGCCTTGCGTTTGCGAGGACACTATCTCGTCATCGTGACGTTCTCGCTCGTCCTGATTGGGCAGCATGTGTTCAAGAATTGGACGGCGGTCACAAATGGCGCAGCGGGCCGCCCGATCCAAATCGGTCTCGATATCTTCGGCTGGGACGTGACACGCCTTCAGGCGATCAGCCGCGACAAGGTCTACTTCCTCGTCATATGGGCTTTTGTGGCGATCATCGCCTACCTCACTCATAATCTGGTTCGAAGCCGGGTCGGCCGAGCGCTGATGGCGGTCCGGGATCGCGAGATCACTGCCGATGTCATTGGCATCGACATCACCTACTACAAGATCGCCGCATTTACGATTTCAAGCGGGATCGGAGGTGTGGCAGGCGCGTTCTATGGAGCCTTCGTGCAGTACACCAACCCAGCCGAGTGGAGCATCCTACTCGGGGTCCAATACCTGGCGGTCATTGTCGTGGGCGGCATTGGCTCGGTCGCGGGGTCGATCATCGGCGCGCTGGTCATTACGATCCTTCCATACGGCGTCGAGGTCTTTTCCCCTTATGTGCCGCTTATCGCGCGCAATCCCGGCGACCCTGGAATCATCACCTTGTTTGCTCTCAATCAAGTACTTTTCGGGTCCGTCATTATTCTCTTCCTGATATTTGCCCCGCGCGGGCTAGCGGACCTCTTACGCCGCGCGGTCCGCAGAGTAGCCGTCCGGCAGTGACGGCGAATGGCGCGGTTCCTTGGCCCCTTGCGGATCCGCTTCCAGAAAAATGAAGTCACGAGGGATTATAGTCGGATGCCATCGTCTTCCAGTCCCTGATCCTGATTTTTCGTACCCTGATCTTACTGAAAAATACGCTGTTACGTTTCGTAGGGAATTCGACCAGATATGCCCAGTTCACATGGCGATCTGCGCGATGAAGTTGCTTGCCGGGCTCGGAATCGTAGAAATACCCTGTATTTTTCCCTGTTAGCAGGGAATCCGCGGGACGAGACGGGTTCGCAGCTGACTGCTTCCTCCGCCAGCTAGTCATGGGTCCGTTCCGGACACATGGGTTACGTTTCATACCGGAGACATGGGTAACACTTTTGGACCGAAGGGATTGCCGATCGGTTCGAGTCTGCATGTCTCGTCATCGAAGTAGCCCAGATCA
>JAXDNY010000212.1:0-26962 GCA_034669145.1 Hyphomicrobiales bacterium | reverse complement strand
GCAGGATCGCCTTGATGGACTCCGGCTTCAGCCCGAGCCGTTGCATGCGCCAGCGGATTTGCCACGGCTCGCCGACCAGTCCCGTGTCGAGCAGCACGGCGTCGCGCTGCCCATCCACCAGCAGATGGCACACGCCCATGATGCCGCGGATCGTGTAGATGCCAGGAATTGCCATCGCGAAAGCGTCGCGCCGATGTGGCGCGAAACTGTGGCGTGGCGGCCGCTACCCGAACGCCTTGAAGGTGATGATCGTGCGGGTGTCCTGGATGCCCGGGATCACCTGCACCTTTTCGTTCACGAAGTGGCCGATGTCGGTGGAGTCCTCGACATAGAACTTGCACAGGAGGTCGAAGTCGCCCGCGGTGGAATAGACCTCAGATGCGATCTCGGCATCCGCGATGGCGTTCGCGACCGCGTAGGATTTGCCGAGATGGCACTTGATCTGCACGAAAAACGGAACCATCCGGCGGTCTCCTCGAGGCGGTGGGCCAATCCAGCAAAATCGCAGGCCGCTGGCAAGCACACAGCTCAATCGGTCACGATCAGCGCATCGAGCGCCAGGACGCCCTGCGGAGTGGCAACCAGCGGATTGATGTCGATCTCGCGGATTTCGGGCCGGGCGCGCATCAGCGCGCCGACGCGCATCGCCACGTCGGCGACGGCGGACACGTCCACCGGTGCCGAGCCACGCAGGCCGTGCAGCAGGCGCGCGCCCTTGAGGCGGCCGATTTCGGCGATAATGCGCTCGCGCGGCAAATCCGCCGGCATCAGACGCACGTCGTCGAGCGCCTCGGTCCAGACGCCGCCGAGCCCGACCATCACGATCGACCCCCATTCGGCGTCGCGCCGCGCCCCGACGATCAGCTCGACGCCGGGCGCGCCCATCGCCTCGATCAGGATGCCGTCGAGCGCGAGGCCCGGCTGCGCAGTCGTCACGCGCTCCATCATGCGCGCCCATGCGGTGGCGAGCGCGTCGGCATCCGCGATGTTCAGCGCGACTCCGCCGGCATCGCTCTTGTGCGCGAGCGCCGCGGCCTGCGCCTTCAAGGCAACCGGATAGCCGATACGCTGCGCGATCGTTTTTGCTTCGGCGACATCGCGCGCGAGCGCGCCGCTCGGAACCGCGATGCCGAGTGCCGCTAGGTAAGCCTTGCCTTCATGTTCGGGCAGCGTCCCGCGCCGGGGCAGGGGCGGTGCCTCGATCGTTGCCGCCTTGCCGCCTTCGGATGCCAGCCTCTGTCCATATGCGGTGAAATGCGCGAGCGCGCGCAACGCGCGTTCGGTCGAGCGCAGCACCGGCACGCCCTCGGCGCGAAACGCTGCCATGAATTCCGGCGGCACCGGGAACTCGTCGCCCAGCAGCCCGACCACCACCGGCTTGCCACCGGCGCGCCGCGCCGGCAGCAGGGCGTCGACCTTGGCCATCGCATACTGGAGCGTGCCGGCGACCATCGGCAGGCACAGGCTGCCGATGCCGGGGTCGGCCAGCAGGGCCTGCGCGGTGCGCGGCCACAGCGATACGTCGCGCAGCACCTGCGCGGTGATGTCGAGCGGATTGTCGAACGAGGCAAAAGCCGGCAGCATCGTCTTGAGCTTGTCGATTGTCGCGGGCGCAAGGCGCGGCACGTCGAGGCCAACCTGGTCGCAGAAATCCAGCGCAAAGCCTTTGACCGCGCCCGAATTGGTGATGATACCGGGCCCTTTCACCGCCGGTCTGCAGCGCGCCAGCATCTCGGTGAGGTCGATCAACTCATCGACGGTCTCGACCACATTGACGGCGGCGTGGCGGAGAAGTGCCGTCGTGGTCGCATAGTCGCCGGCGAGCGCCCCGGTGTGTGAGGCCGCGGAGGTGCGGGCGCGCTGGCTGCGTCCGGCCAGCAGCAGGACGATCGGCTTGCCGATGGCGCGGGCGCGCTGTGCCGCCGCGAGAAATTTTTGTGGCTTGCGGATCTGCTCGACAAACAGCGCCGCGACGCTCGTCTCCTCGTCGTCGACGAGCGCGTCGAGAAAATCCTCAACCGACAGATCGGCTTCATTGCCGGTGGAGATATAGAACGTGATGCCGAGCCCCTTGGCGAGGAACGCCATGCGCATGATCGCCGCCATAGCGCCGCTCTGCGCCGCCATGCCGATCTTCGGTTTGGCGCCTTCCGGCGGGCGCTCGACGTTGAACTCGAAGGTGAGCGCGGCGCCGACCGCGAAGCTGCACATGCCGATGCAGTTCGGCCCGAGCACCGCGACGTTGGCGGCGCGCGCTGCCGCTGCGAGTTTCTCCTGATCGGCGCGGCCCGCGTCGCCGACCTCCGCATAGCCCGACGCGAACACGATCGCCGCGCCCACACCGCGCCGGCCAAGCGCCGCGATGGCATCGATCACGGCGGTCTGCGGCACGATCAGCACCGCCACATCGACCCCGTGCGGCAACGCGTCGATGCCGGCCACGCACGGCCGTCCGTTGAACTCGGTGCGCGAGCGGCTGACCAGATGGATCGCGCCTTCGAAGCGGCAGCGCTCCAGATTGGCGAGGACCGTGCTGCCGGGGTGGCCGGGCTCCGGCGAAACGCCGACGATGGCGACCGAACGCGGGTGCAGCAAGCGGTCGAGCCGCGAAGGCGTTGCGATGTCCATCCGGGGGCTCGGCGGGCGGGTTGTCCGTCTCAACGGTACCCGATTTCGCAAAGCCGCACTATCATCGCCGCTCGCGGCGACTGGCGCGAATCGGAGGGAACATGGGGAAGCTGCGTTCTTGCCTGCTGGCTTTGGCGCTCTTGGCTGCGCCGCAGGCTTGGGCCGCCGATCCGTTCCCCACCAAGCCGATCCGCTTCATTCTGGGTTTCGCTCCGGGCGGCAGCGCCGATGTCGTCGCGCGTGCGATCCAGCCGCACCTCGAGCGGCAACTCGGCCAGCCGATCGTCATCGAGCACCGCACCGGCGCCGGCGGCATGATCGCGGTGGATGCGGTCGCGAAATCGCCGCCGGACGGCCATGTCATCGCTCTGGCCGGGGCTGGCGCGCTGTTCGGCAATCCCGCCTCCGGCGAGAAGATGCCGTACGACCCGCTGAAGGACCTCGCGCCGGTTTCCCTGCTCGCCGAAATTCCGTTCGTCCTGATCGCGCCGGCGAGCTTCGAGGCGAATTCGGTTCGCGATGTGGTCGCGCTCGCCAGGACAAGGGCGCTTTCGATCGGTCATGGCGGAAACGGCACCGCCATGCATCTCTCGGCGCAGCTTCTCGGCGAGATGGCCGGCATCAATCCCACTCTCGTTCCCTATCGCGGCTCGCAGCCCGTCGCGAGCGATGTGCTCGCCGGGCATATTCCGCTCGGTGTCACCGACATTCCTTCGGCAATCTCGCTGATTGGAAGCGGGCAGATGAAAGCGCTCGGCGTGTCGACTGTGCGGCGCACGTCGTCGTTGCCGAACGTTCCGACCATCGCGGAATCCGGAGTGCCCGGCTATGAGGCTGTCGGCTGGTTTGGTGTGGTCGCGCCGGCCGCCACGCCTGCCGATATCGTGGCCAAGCTCAATGCGGCGATCGTGGGTGCGCTCAACGATCCCGCCGTCCGGGAGCGCATCATCGCGGTCGGCGCCGAACCCGCGCCCATGACGCCGGAACGCTTCGCGGCCTTCATCCGCAGCGAGACGGAGAAGTGGCGTGATGTGGCCGCGAAGTCCGGTGCGAAGGCGAACTGATGCCACAGCCCGACGTCTCGACCACGTTCGATCTCATCGCCGGCCAGCTTGCCGACCCCGACGCGCAATGGAGCCTCGGCACCTTCGGCGCGATCGCCGAGTTCATGCGTGATGCGGACGAGCCGGCCGACATCGCACGCGGCGAAACCTGGATGTCGGTGGTGACGCCGCGCGGCGGCATCCGGCTCGAGGTGCGGCCCAATCTGCGGCCGGTCGCGTTCGAGACGATCACCACGCAGGCATGGAGCCAGCGCGTCGCATTCTGCCTGCCCGAGGCGGAGAGCGCGATGAACCGGCGCGCGGTGCTGACCGAAGTCGGCCCTGACGCGCAGGCGTTGCGCCCGCAGGACCGTGACGCGATGCGGTTCGACCTCGGGCTCGGCGCGATGCAGGTCGACTGCTGCATCCGAACGGCGGATGCCGTGTTGATCGCAGGCCTGCGCGCGCACGTGGGCCGCTCGCTGTTCGAGCCCGGCAATCCCGCGATGGGATTGATCCTGGCCCACAGCCCGCACCGCGTGTTCGTGACGCGCGCGGGACGTGCCGAGGTCTATCAGGGCATACCGGCACCCGGCGGCACGGCGCCCGAAGGGCCGCATACGCACGTGTTGCCGAAGCTGCTCGCGCACAAGCGCACCCACGCGGCGACCGAGCCGATCCCGCGCGGCTTCGTTTCCTGCGCGCATCTTTATCCGGCGCATCCGCTGCGCGACGGCTACGGCCGTGCCATCGCGTTCGACGGCGCGCGCTACGCGGCGTTCCAGCGGCTGCTCTCGCGTTACGGCGACATCGAGCATGTCAGGCTCAAGCGCAATGTCACCAAGGCGCTCATCGCCGGGGCGGGCCCCGAAGCGATCGCGATGCCGGACGATCGCTATGCGCAGGCTGCCATCCGCGTTGCGCTGCGTCAGCTCAAGGCGAGCGAGGGATCTTCGCCGGCGCTCAGCGCCTGGTTCGCGGTGCACGATGCGCGCATGGGTGCTGAGGAAGAAACCGAGGAGGCGTGATCCTAAGCCATGCGGATCGACGCCGGATCGAGTGGGCGCAGCCGGGCGGGGTCGAAGGGTGTGAGGTCGGTCGTTTCCGCGCTGCCGTCGGCAACCAGTTCGGCCAATGCCTCGCCCGTGGCGGGGGCGTTGAGAATGCCCCAGACGCTATGCCCGGTCGCAATGTAAGCGCCCACGCTGCCCGGCACCTTTCCGATCAGCGGGAGTCCGTCCTGCGTGACGGGGCGAAAGCAGGATTGCCGGGCGATGATCCTGTCCGAACGGAACACCGGTGACAGCCGCTCGCAGAATGCCTGCAACCTCTCGATCGCCAGAGGGTCGGGCTTCACGTCGGCCGGGTTAACGGGAAGCGGTATCTGGGCCGAGAAAGCGGCGATGTGCGTGCTGCCGTCGGCGCGCGGGAAGACCTCGATCCCTTGCTCCTCCTCATAGTCGAGAAAGAGCGCCTCGGCCGGGACGCGCACGGTATCATAGACGAGGCTCGGACTTTGCCGCCCGAAGACTATGGGTAACTGCAGCCATTGCGCGGCGCGCAGCGACCACGGCCCCAGCGCGATGACGACCGCATCTGCCGCAATCGTTTCGCCATCGACCTCGACACCCACGATCATGTCTCCGCGGCGGGTGAGGCCGGTGACCTCGCCATGACGCACGCTCGCGCCGTGCTGCTCCGCCGCGCGCATCATGCCTGTGGTGAACGCGCGCGGATTGACCATCGCGGTCGTTTCGGTCGTGCTCAGTTGCGCCCCGATGATCACGCCGTCGGAGAGCCATCCCAGCTTTGAGGCGGTGTGCCGGCGCCTGTCGCCTTCCGGAACGACGAGGCCGCTGTACGACGAGACGCGCTGATAGCTCCAGTCGCCAAGTTCCTCGTGCAGGCTCGCGTGAAGCGCGAAGCTGCGCCGCGCCAGCGCATCGAGCGGGCTGCCCGCGCACCAGTCGCGCGCCAGAAAGCCGCCGGCCTTGCCCGAGGCGGAAGACGCCACCTCGACGCGCTCCACCACGGTCACGTCGATCCCGCGGCGCGCCAGGAAATACGCCGTGCACGCGCCAATGACACCGCCGCCGCAGATCAAGACATGCATGAGGGTCTCCGCCTTTCGCCTGTTTTACACGAGGCCGCGGCAGAGGTACCCCGCGCCCGACCGCCCCTTGAACCCCGCGCCCGGCGGCGCTACCTATTCGGCGCAATCTCAATGGGGTGCCCGGCGCGGCTTGCGTCAGGCTGAGAGGCATTCGCCAACCCATCGAACCTGATCCGGGTCATGCCGGCGGAGGGAGCTGAGATGCGGGTTGCTGAGCTTCCGCAGATCACGGCCGACATTTTAGCGCGTCTGCGCGTACGCGCGCCGCGCGTGCATTGCATCACCAATTCGGTGGCGCAGGCGTTCACGGCGAATACGCTGCTCGCGGCCGGCGCCATTCCGTCGATGACGCTCGCGGCGAACGAGATCGGCGCGTTCGTGGCGCGCGCCGACGCGCTGCTCATCAATCTCGGCACGTTCGACGAGGAGCGGCGTGAGGCGACAGCTGCTGCGCTCGACGTGGTCGGCGAACGGCGCACGCCGTGGGTGCTCGATCCGGTGTTCATCGATCGCTCCGCGCCGCGTGCCGCGTATGCCAAATCGCTCGTCGCGCGGAATCCGAACGCGATCCGGCTCAACCGTGCCGAATTTACCGCGCTCAGCGGCGCCGAACCGGACGATGCCGCGCTGACACGCTATGCGCGCGAGACGCAGGCCGTGGTGGCGCTGACCGGCACCATCGACCGCATCGCCGACGGCGCGCAGGTCGTCTCGATCGAGAACGGCCATCCGCTGATGGCGCGCGTGACCGCGATGGGCTGCGCGGCGTCCGCGCTGAACGCGGCGTTCCTCAGCGTTGAAAGCGATCCGTTCGTCGCGACCGCGGGGGCGCTGTTGTGCTTCGGCATCGCGGGCGGGATCGCGGGCGAGCGCGCGAGCGGGCCGGGGAGTTTTCCGGCCGCGCTGCTCGATGCGCTTTATGCGCTCGACAAGCACACGCTGACCGAAAAGGCGCTGGTCACATGATCGATCTGCGCCTCAACGCCATCGTCGACCCCGAGCGCGCGAACGGGCGCCCGCTCGCCGAACTGACGCGAATGGTCGTGGCGGGCGGCGCGACGCTGATCCAGTTGCGCGACAAGCACGGCGCGACGCGGCGCATGATCGAGGAGGCGCGCGCGATCGGTGCGGCGCTGGCCGGAACCGGCGTGCCGCTGGTGATCAACGATCGCGTCGATGTTGCGCTCGCCGCTAAGGCCGACGGCGTGCACGTGGGCCAGGACGACATGCGGGTCGAGGATGCGCGGCGGCTGCTCGGGCGCAGGGCGATCGTCGGCCTGTCGATCAAGACCGTGGCGCAGGCGAATGCGGCACCGCTCGACCAGCTCGACTACGTCGGCGTCGGCGGCGTCTATGCGACCACGTCGAAAGACAATCCCGATCCGCCGATCGGACTCGCGGGCCTGCGCGACATCGTGGCCGCGTTGCGCGCACGCAGGCGCGATCTGCCGGTTTGCGGCATCGCGGGCATCGACGCGAGCAATGCGGCGCCCGTCATTGCCGCCGGCGCGGATGGGGTGGCGGTCATTTCCGCGTTGTCGATGCAGAACGATCCGCAGGCCGCCGCGCGGCAATTGCGCGCCATCGTCGATCAAGCGCTGGCGCAACGATGACCGCGATCGCCGTTACCATCGCGGGCTCGGACTCTGGCGGCGGCGCCGGCATCCAGGCCGACCTGAAGACGTTTTCGGCGCTGGGGGTGTACGGGGCGAGCGTGGTCACCGCCATCACTGCCCAAAACACGCAAGGCGTGACCGCGATCCACGACGTGCCGGCGCACATCATCGGCGCGCAGATCGATGCGGTGTTCTCCGACCTCGCGGTGAACGCCGTGAAGATCGGCATGCTGTCGGTACCGGTCGCGATCGCCACGGTCGCGGCCGGGCTGGAGCGCTGGCGTCAAAGCCTGATCGTGCTCGACCCCGTGATGATCGCGACCTCGGGCGACCGCCTGCTCGCGCCCGACGCGATCGAGGTGCTCAAGCGCGAGCTGATCCCGCGCGCGCTGGTGGTGACGCCGAACCTGCACGAGGCGGCCGCGCTCACGGGCATGCCGCTCGCGCAAAACGAGGACGAGATGCGCGCACAAGCGCAAGCGCTGCTCGCCATCGGCGCAAAAGCCGTGCTGATCAAAGGGGGCCACGCGCAAAGCGCCGACGCGACCGACCTCCTGGTCACGCCATCCGCCGTCGCGCGCTTCACGGCGGAGAAGATCGACACCGCGAACACGCACGGCACCGGCTGCACGCTCTCCTCCGCGATCGCGGCCGGGCTCGCCAAAGGCCTGCGCCTCGCCGAAGCCGTGGCCGACGCGAAGGCCTACGTGACCGCGGCGATTGCCGCCGCGGACGAACTCGACATCGGCCGCGGCCACGGCCCGGTGCATCATTTCCACGCCTGGTGGTAGGAGCGCAGCATGCAAAAGCTCACACGCCGCAACCTCGTTGGCGCCGCCGTGCTCGCGCCGGCCATCGCCGCGCCTTCCATCGCGCGCGCGCAAACAAAACGCTGGCGCATGGTGACCTCATGGCCCAAGCGCCTGCCGGGGCCAGGCATGTCGGCCGAGCGCGTCGCCGAGCGCATCGCTGCACTCTCCGGCGGCCGCCTGCAGATCAGCGTCTCCGCCGCGGGCGAAGTCGTGCCGGCCTTCGAGGTGCTCGACGCGGTCGGCGGCGGCGTCGCCGAGATCGGCCACACGGCGTCGTTCTTCTGGCAGGGCAAGCAGCCGGCCGCGAACTTCTTCACCACCGTGCCGTTCGGGCTCACGCCGAACGAGCACGTCGCCTGGGTCGAGGCCGGCGGGGGCCAAGCGCTGTGGGACGAGCTTTACCGGCCGTTCGGCGTCAAGCCGTTCATGGGCGGCAACACCGGCGTGTGCATGGGCGGCTGGTTCCGCCGCGAGCTGCGATCGCTCGACGACGTGCGCGGCCTGAAAATCCGCTCGCTTGGGCTCGGCGGCGAGGTCTATCGCCGGCTTGGCGCGACGCCGCAGACGACGCCGCCCGGCGAGATTCTCACGAGCCTGCAATCCGGCGTGCTCGACGCCGCCGAATTCGTCGGCCCCGGCACCGACATCTCGCTGGGCTTGTATCGCGTGGCGCCGAACTACTACGGCCCGGGCTTCAACAAGCCGAACGGCACCGGCGAATGCATCGTGTCGCTGCGCGCGTGGGAGGCGCTCGAGCCCGACCTGCGCGCGATCGTCGCGCATGCCTGCGCGGCGGAAGCGGGCTTCGCGCTCTCCGAGATGGAGCGGCTCAACGCCGAGGCGCTCGCCGCATTGACCGAGCGGCACAATGTGGCGCTGCGCAGCTTTCCCGGCGAGGTCGTGGCGGCGGCGCGGCGCGTGGCTGCCGATGTGCTGGGCGAGGTCGCGGCGCGGAGCGACATGGCGCGCAAGGTGCACGACTCATATGTGACGTTCCGCGAGCGGACCGGGCCGTGGTCAAGGGTGTCGATCAGGGCGGTGCTGGAGGCAAGGGAGGGGTAAGAGTATATTGTACGCGGCATCCGAAATCCAGAATGCTCTGGTATCTGAGTAGCTTGCGGCCTTTCTAGCTTCAATTTGAGTTGCTGCCGGTTTGATCTCGGCTTCTATGTAAGTTGTGCAGATTTGGGAAAACTCCGAAACGTTGAGGAGAATCGCCGGATTACGAGATAGCCTAGCACCTTGGGTCGTATCGGACGTGCGTACCACGAAGAGCGGCGCCCATATGCAAGAGCACCAACACCGTCTGAACTTCGCTGTCAGAGCCGCGCGATCCGCTGGCGATCTGCTAGCTCGATATTTTCGCGAGGACGAGCTGAGTTCCCAATTGAAGCCTGATGGAAGCACGGTTACCGCAGCGGATATCGAAGCCGAGCAATTGCTAAGAGGGCTGTTGACCCGTGAGTTTCCAGACTACGGGATTTGGGGAGAAGAACTCGGACGGGTCGGCCCCGAAAAAGCGTCGTTCTGGTGCATCGATCCCCTCGACGGAACCCGATGGTTTGGATTGGGCGTTCCAATTTTCGGTACTTTGATTGCTTTCGTCGAACGAGGCGAGCCAACCCTTGGCGTCATTCATTTTCCGATTGCCGACGAGACCATCTATGCCGCCAGGGGCTTCGGGTGCTGGTATCGACGCCAATCCGGCACACCGTATCAGCTGCATGTCAAGTCAATCGCCACACTTGGCAACTCAGTGGTCTCCGCGTCGGGAATCCACGGTACCATGCTGCGTCCCGGAAAGCGTGGAGAGGCATATAATCTAACCGACGTCGCCCGAAGCGCGCGAGAGTTCTATTTCGGCGGCGACTGCCTGCAGTATGCACTCCTCTGCCGGGGCAAAATCCAGGTAGCGATTGACACCATAATGCAACCTTGGGACATTGCCGCACTCATTCCGTGCGTCGAAGAAGCAGGGGGGGTGGTAGCAGGGCTGGACGGCCACCGGGACGACATATTGCGAGCGGGCGGGCTCATCGCGGCGTCCAACTCCAGCTTGCTAAACGAAGTAGTAGCGTCTCTTTCCGAATGCGCTGTCGATCCATCACCTAACACCAATGCTGCTGGCGAGACTGAACGGCTAGATCGTTGGGTAGGACGTGATGGACGTGCTCAATCTGTCCGACTTGCACTTCAGCGCCACGGCTGACGCCGATACCCAGTTTTCGCTACTCGCTGAAGATCTGCGCGGCGATCTTGATTGCTTCAAGCTCGACGGAATTATTCTTGGCGGCGACATCGCGAACTTTTGCCTTCCTAAAGAGTACGACGTGGCCACTGCTTTTACCAAAAGGCTTATGGAGGAGTTCAAAGTCCCGCCCGAGGCGGTATTGATCGTCCCCGGCAATCACGATGTCGATTGGGCGGTAACAAAAGCCGGGTTCAAAAAGATTGCGCGCAAAGATGCGGGAAGCCTTCCCTACCCGGAGCATATTTGCGATCTAGGCAAAGGGAAGGCTCTTCAAATCTGCGATCCAACCCAATACAAGGCTCGCTTCGATCAGTTTCGCGCGTACTATGAAGCGGTAACAGGAAAGCCCTATTCTTCCGAATACGACCTTCAGTGTACTTTTCTCAGGTTCGAGAGAGAAAAACTTATATTCGTTGGGCTGAATTCTGCCTGGCCACTTGATCATCTGCGGCCAGGAATTCCATCAATTCGTGCGCGAGCGATAAACCGAATGCTGCAGGAGATTTCCAATATCCCCGATTCAGTGTCATATCGCAAAGTAGCCGTGTGGCATCATCCAATTCACAGCCCCGCTGACGACCGAATAAGAGACGCTACGTTCGTCGACAGGCTTGCGAAGTTCCAATTCCGGGTGGGAATTCACGGACATGTTCACAGGCAAGGGGCAGAATGGCTTCGATACGATTCCGAAAGAGGAATGGAGTTGATCGCCACTGGCACTTTCGGTGCGCCCACAAAGGAATTACCAACCGGAACACCGTGGGAGTACAACCTTCTCCGAATTGAAGACAATGCGATTACCGTCGAATCTCGATACCGCGACGGTATCGAGGCCACCTGGAAGCCATATGGCATCTGGCGCGAGGGGCCCACCACGACCAGCCCCCGGTATACGGTCCCGCTGCGCAAGCTGCCTGAAGCGCCTGCGCAGATGTATTCGCGCTCCCAGCTCTTGGACTTCATTAAATCTGAGGGGATGGACCCATCTGAATATCGTCTGGCCGTGGAGGCCAATATCTTCAACGCGGATGGCAGGCTTCTGCTGCAGAAGCGCGGGCCGAAGGCGCGCGACGAGCGTGGCAAGTATGAAGGCGTTGGCGGCGAAGTCGAGATGCATGATTTGCACGGCTGCCTGCGGAAAGAAATCTCCGAGGAGATCGGGGCAAGCGTGGTCGTCAATATCGATACCTTGTTCGAAGTTCGGCCGGTCGTTTTCGAGGAGGAAGGCCGCGGACCTCAAGATTGGATCGTCGTGTCGTACTTATGCCGGCTTGTTTCGGGTAAGCCGCGCGCGGTCGACAAGAATCGCACCAGCGAGGTCCGGTGGTTTACAATTGAGGAGGCGCATTGCTTGCCTGAGGCGGAGCTGAGCCGGTCTACATTTCGTTTCCTGCAACTGTATAAGAAAAAGTATGGCAGTCGCCCCTATTTCGAGCGTGCTGTATGAATCTGCCAAGCGGCCCCCCGGCCATGCAGCCCAATTCGCAGGGCAACATACCTTCGAACATTCCGGTGTTTCGGTTTGCGAAGGGAAAAGGTTGCATATGCTGGGATGTCAACGGGAATAGATATATAGATTATATTTGCGGGTATGGCCCCGTTATCCTGGGGCACGCGAATGAAGCTGTTAATCGCGCCGTGTGTGAGCAGCTTGAGCGTGGGCTGCTGTTTCCTGCCGACAGCGACCTAATCGACGATCTGCACGCGCGGCTCGAACAACTCTTCCCCGGGATGAGGATGATGCGCTGCGTGAAAACTGGCTCAGAGGCCGTCGCATCGGCCGTTCGGCTCGCGCGCGCACACACGGGCCGTAACATCATCATTCGATCCGGGTTTCACGGCTGGCATGACCAAATGGTGGCGCCATACAGGGATTGGCACATCGCCGATGCTTTCTCGGGAGAGCCGGACCCCGTGCTGGGCCTTCCGCCCGACGCGGGTCACGTTTTTGCCTGGGACGGAAGAGACCTCAACGTCCTCTCTAGTTTGCTCAAAGCGAATGAGAATGGGGTCGCAGGTCTAATTGTGGACCCCGTTCAGCTCCGCGAGCCGATAGCGCAGAATCTCCGAGGGATAAGAGAACTGACCCGCGAATACGACGTACTTCTCATTCTTGACGAGTTGAAAACAGGGCTCCGGACTGGTTTGTCGGGAGTGCAAGGCCGGTACGGCGTCTGGGCGGATATTGTGGTCCTCGGCAAAGCAATCGCGAATGGTTTGCCGCTGGCCGTTGTGCTGGGGCCTGATTGGGCTATTCCCCTTATTCGAAAATCGAAGTTGAAAGGAACGTACAATTCTGAGCTTGGATCGATTGCGGCAGCAATCGCCACGATAAAGGAATTCGAGAGACTTGGTGGTGTTCAGTATCTGGAAGATCGCGGCGCGGAATTGATACAGGGGCTCAATGCGACCCTCAGATCGCTAGACCTGGACGAAAGAGTGGAAGTAACACCTTATCGGTGGAATTGCATGCCCTACATCCAGTTTCGCGATCATGGCACTGGGGCTGCGCGAAAGGATATGTTTTTCAGAACAATGGCTGCTCGGGGCCATCTCTTCCTCCGAGATCACATGAATTTCATCATGGTTGCGCACACGGCGGCCGACATCCGCGCGACTATCCAAGCCGCCGGGCAGGTCTTTTCTGATTTGCGCAGTGACTTTCGACATGCGTAGTCGGTCGACTTTGAGATGCTCTTGCCATGGCAACAATGCAGCGGTCTGATCCTTGGTCCATAGACGTAGCCTTAATCGGGTGTGGTGATCATGCACGGCTAGACCTCCTCCCGTGCCTTACACAAATCGAAGGCGTACGAATTGACGCGATCTGCGACACTGATGAAAAGCATTTATCAGCGACATCTGCCCTCGTGAGGGGAGCTCTCACATATCAAGATTACCGCGTCCTGCTAGCGGAGAGGGAGTCCTTAGGCGCCATCGTGGTCGCGGCCACCCCGCAAGTGCATTCCGATATTGCGGGACTTGCAATGGCCCGCGGGGTACATGTTTTCGTCGAGAAACCGCCCGCCGCGAGCACACCGGAGTTGACTCGATTGGCTGGTATGGCGGCTGAAAAGAATATCATAACAAAGGTGGGGCATAATCTGCGCCACTCTGCGGCCTATTTGGAGCTCTGCAACGTGGTGGATCCGGGCACAGCCACGATCTTTGATGTCAGATATATTACCTCCGGTCCGCGCGGTGATCGGTGGAATCTAAATTCACCGATACGAAGCTTCCTGCTGTCCCACGCTATCCATGTGGTGGATCTCGTTTTGCACGCGCTTGGTGAGCCGGTCGCGGTGTCCGCGAACGCTTGCCATTTCGAGAACGGCGGCTTGCTAGTCTCTGGCCGGCTCAGTTTTCCGAACGGCCGGCTTTCTACAATAGTGATAGGGGACGTTGGTACGTCGTTTCAATTCGACGCATGGGCGATGTCCTCGGAAGGGTTGATCGTTCATATCGATTCTCTTCGGTCGGTATGGTGCAAAGGATTATCGATCAAAGGACGACGCTGGTCCGAAGTGTGGACGCCAAGGCCGTTGGAAGCGGGCCACAAGCTCGCGGGATATGCGGGAGAGTTGGAGGAGTTTTTCGCTGCGATCGCTAGCGGCGGCCGGTCGAGCCCATCGTTGGCCGAGGAGATTGCCACGTACAAAGTTATTGACGAAATACATGCGCAAATTCAGTGAAATGTGCGGTGCCGGAGTGGTCACCTCCTGGCCGAAGCGCCTGCCCGGGCCGGGCATGTCGGCCGAGCGCGCCGCCGAGCGCATCGCGGCGCTCTCCGGCGGCCTCCTGTAAATCAGCGTGTCGGCGGCGGGCGAAGTGGTGCCCGCCTTCGAGGTGCTCGACGCGGTCGGCGGCGGCGTCGCCGAGATCGGCCACACCGCCTCGTTCTTCTGGCAGGGCAAGCAGCCGGCTTCTTCACCACCGTGCCGTTCGGGCTCACGCCGGCCGCCAGCAACCGGGACCCCGGGTCTGCAGCGCATCACTGTGTGCTGCGCTGCGCCCGGGGAACGCACGCGCCGTCATCGCGTTGAGCCTCCATGCCAAACCCGCGCGCCCTCTGTCTCGCTCTCGGTCTCCTCGGCCTCGCCCTGCCGCCCGCTCAAGCGGCGCCGCACGATTGGGCCACCTTGCGCCACGATGGCGCCATCGTTCAGGTTCCGCGCGATGTGTTCGCCGCCGAAGCCGGTGAAGGCGATCCGAAGGGGCGGCTGCTGGCGACGCCGGAGGGCCGCGCGCGCCTGCACGTTTTCACGGTGCGCAACGAGCGCGGCGAAAGCCCGGCGCAGTTTCTCGCCCGCGTCTTCCCGCGCGACCGCGGCCGGCTCACCTACCAACGCGTCGCGCGCAACTTCTTCGCGGTCTCGCAGCCGGCGCAAGGCGAGCGCATCCTTTACCGCCGCTGCAATTTCGTGCGCGAGGTGATCCACTGCGTCGACCTGCAGTATCCGTTGAGCGAAAAGCGCGCGTGGGACGGGATCGTCACGCGCGTCAGCCTGTCGCTGCGGCCGCGGTAACGGTCTGACGGCCGAGGCGGGCCGTCGCGCGCAGCGACACGGTCCGCGGCGTCGCCGAGATCGGGCACACGGAAGTCTTGCGGCTCCGAGTTATCCCCGCTCTAGGACCTCATTCACACATTCGTGATCGCAGAAGTTATCCCCGCTCGAAAAACCGGCCTTATCCTCTTCGCGCCTTGCTCACTGAGGGGCGCAACTCGAGAGGCGTCTTGGTGGTGGAGCAGGCCGGAAAGCGGGGCTGGAGATTCGGCCCATGACGCTTTCCGGCAGCCGGCGCCCGGCAATTCCGGGCCTTGGCTGGTGCGGCGCCCGCGGGCGAGGTTCGCACCCTCGCACTCGGGCGGCGTCGGGGCTCCGCCCGGGGACACAACGATCCCCTGCCAGGAGCTGGCTGATGGCAGCGCGACAGCGCGCTGCTGAAAGCGCGGCCCGTCGCCGTAAGGAAGACGCCGCAGCAGGGCGCCGAGAGGCGCGCCGGCCCCCGTCAGTGGCCGGTGATCTCTGAGCGTTCTCGGAGATCGACCCGACCGCGAGGCGGGTCACGGGTGCGGCGCTTCCGCACCAGCGCCTGTCGGCGCTCTGCTCCCCTCATTTTTTCGGGGAGCGGAAAACAGACGAGGGGCACCCGCCCCCTGCTAATCGGGCCGGCGGAGCGTTGGCTGTTTGAAATTTGAATCGGGATGCGCGGAGCGAGCCGCAGGCTCGAATACCCTCCCCTGGAGGGGGAGGGTCGGCAAGCAGGAGCGAAGCGAATGCGAGCCGGGGTGGGGTGAGTCTTCGCGCAGAAAATTCACCCCACCCCGACGCTCATTTCATTCGCGTCGACCCTCCCCCTCCAGGGGAGGGTGGGCACCGAGCGCGGGGAGCGAAAACGCGCCAGCGTCAATTCTTGAACTTCACGATCTTCTGCTTCTGCTCGCCGAGGCCATGGATGCCGAGGCTAACGACGTCGCCGGCCTTCAGCCACACCGGATCGGGCTTCATGCCGAGCGCGACACCGGGCGGCGTGCCGGTGGTGATGACGTCGCCCGGCTCCATCACGAAGAACTGCGAGCAGTACCAGACGATGTGCGCGATGCCGAAGATCATGGTTTTCGTGTTGCCGCGCTGGCGCTTCTCGCCATTGACGTCGAGCCACATGTCGAGCTTCTGCACGTCCTTGATCTCGTCCTTGGTGACGAGCCATGGGCCGAGCGGCCCGAACGTCTCGCAGCCCTTGCCCTTGGTCCACTGCCCGCCGCGCTCGGCCTGGAAGTTGCGCTCCGACACGTCGTTGCAGATGCAGTAGCCGGCGACGACATCGAGCGCGTTCTTCTTCGACAGGTAGCGCGCGCGGCTCCCGATCACGATCGCGATCTCGCATTCGTAGTCGAGCTTGGTCGAGCCCTTCGGAATCATGGTGTCGTCGTTCGGCCCGACGATGCAGGTCGGCGCTTTCTGGAAGATGATCGGCTCTTTCGGGATCTGCGCGCCGGTCTCCGCGGCATGGTCGGCGTAGTTCAGCCCGATCGCGATGAAGTGGCGCGTATCGCCGACGCAGGGACCGAGCCGCGTGCCGGCCTTCACGGTCGGCAGCTTGGTAATGTCGGTCTTCTTGATTTTCGCGAGGCCCTTTGCGGAAAGCGTCTCGCCGGCAATGTCCGGCACGACCTTGGAGAGATCGCGGATGCGGCCCTGGTCGTCGATGATGCCGGGTTTTTCGCGGCCGGGCGCGCCGAAGCGGACGAGCTTCATGAAACGTTTCTCCCCTTAAGTGGTCGGTTTGAATGAGTTGGCGGGTCGGGGCGGACTATGCGTCGGCTCCGCCACGCGGGCAAGACGCGGAGTGCAGATTTCTGGCATCATTCGTGCACGGTCGGGACCTCATGGTGAGGAGCGTTGCGAAGCGACGCGTCTCGAACCATGGCAACAGGCACCGAGCCTGCGGCCATCCTTCGAGACGCGCCCTGCGGGCGCTCCTCAGGATGAGGGTCAGATGCGGCATTTCCATGAGGAGCTTCAACGATGAAAAGACTGCTCGCTGCCGGTTGCCTGTTCGCCGCCATGATCGCCGCCGCGATGGCGCAGCCTTTTCCGTCGCGGCCGGTCACCATGGTCGTGCCGTTCGGCGCGGGCGGGCCGACCGACGCGCTCGCGCGCATCGTGGCGCAGCGCATGTCGACTTCGCTCGGCCAGACCGTGCTGGTGGAGAACGTCACCGGCGCGTCCGGCACGGTCGGCATCGCGCGCGTGGTGCGCTCCGCGCCGGACGGGTACACGATCATTCTCGGCAACTGGCCGGCGTTCGTCGTCGCCAGCATGACCCACACGATCTCCTATGATGTGCTCGCCGACTTCGAGCCGATCGCGCAGATGCCGAACAATCCGTACATCGTGGTGAGCAAAAACGACCTGCCGGCGAAGGATCTGAAAGAGCTGGTCGCGTACCTCAAGGCCAATCCCGGCAAGGTGTCGGTCGGGACCGGCGGCGCCGGCACCGGGCAGCATGTGAGCGGTGTGTACTTCCAGAAGGCGACCGGCACGGAGTTCACCTTCGTGCCCTACCGCGCCGGCTCCTCCAACGTGATGCGCGACCTCGTCGCCGGCCACATCGATCTCACCTTCGACCAGGCGATCAGCGCGCTGCCGTTCGTGCGCAACGGGCAGGTGCGCGCCTATGCGGTCACGGCCAAGACGCGGCTCTCGTCCGCGCCCGACATCCCGACGGTGGACGAGGCCGGCGCGCCCGGCGTCTATATCTCGACCTGGTTCGGCCTGTGGGCGCCGAAGGGCACGCCGGCCGAGGCGACCGCAAAGCTCAGTGCCGCGGCGCTGGAGGCGCTCGCCGATCCCGCGGTCGCAAAGCGGCTCACCGATCTCGGCCAGGAGATCCCAGCCCCCGACCAGCAAACGCCGGCCGCGCTCTCGGTGCTGCTCAAGGCCGAGATGGAGAAATGGGGACCGATCATCAAGGGCGCCGGCATCAAGGCGGAGTAGCACCCCCTTCGTCATCGCCGGGCTTGACCCGGCGATCCATCTCGTCCGCAATGTTTTTTCTAATGGATGCCCGGGTCGAGCCCGGGCATGACGCGGGACACAGGGGCCCCACATGTCGATCGTCGCAAAGATATTGATTGCACTCGTTGCGCTCGAGCACATCTATTTTCTGGTGCTGGAGATGTTTCTCTGGACCGCGCCGCGCACCCGCAAGGCGTTCGGCATGACGGCGGAGCAGGCCGAGCAGACCAAGGTGCTCGCCGGCAATCAGGGGCTCTACAACGGCTTTCTCGACGCCGGCCTGATCTGGGCGCTGATCGCGCCGGTGGGCTACGCGACGCAGCTTGCGCTGTTCTTTCTCGCCTGCGTGCTGGTCGCCGGCATCTATGGCGGGTTCACGGCCAACAAGCGCATCTGGCTGTTGCAGGCGCTGCCGGCGGGAATCGCGCTGGCGGTGGTCTTGTTGACATGATTGTGAGCGGACAACGCGGCTGCTGCCTCCTATGTGCGTGTGCAAGGGCGCGAAAAACAAAAAGGCCTTACGTTATGATACGTACCCTCGCGTTCGCTCCCCTCGTTGCCGCGGCAGCCATTTTCACAATGTCGCCCGCGCTCGCGCAAACCACCCACGCTCGCGGCCACCAAGGCCAATATCAGCAGTCCTACCGCGGCGAAGGTCCGTCGGGCTGGACCGGCTCCGATCCGTCGTTCGGCTATCACCCGAATCTCAATCAGGCGCGCGGGCTTGGCCGTTGCGTCGAGGACCTCGGCTACGGCCGCTTCGAATACTGCGACTAGCGGACGGTCAAGGAACGAATGGGGCAGCGCGTCGTTTCAATGGCAATGCCGTCCATGGGAACGCGCGCTCTCGGGGCTGCCTTGCTGGGCTGGGCATGCGCCGCGCCCGTGCTGGCGCAACCGGACCCCTCGGCGCGCACCGATCAGGTTCGCGTGGTCTATGCGGAACCGCTGGACGCAAAGCACCTGCCGATCCGCCAGGCGATGCAGGAGCGGCGCATCCTCGAAACGGTCGCCGCGCTGCTGAACGCCTTCCGGCTGCCGCGCGAGCTCACCGTGGAAGCGCAAGGCTGCAACGGCCGCGAGACCGCGTGGTACGCCCATGGCACGGCGTACTTCTGTTATGAGTACGTCGAACTGATCCAGCGGCATTCGCCCAAAATCGCCACGCCCGGCGGCGTGGCGCGCGCCGACGCGATCGTCGGCTCCGTGCTCGACACCATCCTGCACGAGACCGGACATGGCGTCATCGAGCTGCTCGACATCCCGGTGCTCGGACGCGAGGAGGACGCGGCCGACTTTTTCTCGGTTTATCTCATGCTGCAGTTTCCCCCCGAGGACGCGAAACGCCTGATCGAGGGCGTCGCGTTCACGATGGGAAGCGAGGGGCGCCAGGACCTCGAAGGGAAGATGCGGCCGCCGATGTTCGCCGGCCCGCATGGCATGAACGCGCAGCGCCATTTCAATGTGCTGTGCCTCGCCTACGGTGCCGATTCCGCGCTGTTCGGCTACACGTTCCCGCCGGGATTGCCGCCGTGGCGTGCGAAGGACTGCGGCGACGAGTGGTCGTTGCTGCGGCGCGCGTTCGCCAAGTTGATCCTGCCGCATGTGGACGAGGGCAGACTGCGCGAGGCTATTGCGGGCGCGCGTTTCAACTGGAGCCCGCTTGTCACGGCGGCGGAGAGCGTCGACAAGCCGCCGCTGGGGGATTGAGGGTGTAGCCCGCATGGAGCGAAGCGAAATGCGGGATTGCGCATATGAGGTCCGGCCCCGGTTTCGCTGCGCGTCGCCCGGGCTACGCATCCGCCGCGATCACCGCGTCGATGATCTGCGCGGCGAGGCACTCGTAGGTGTCGCCGTCGTCGTCCCACCAATCCGGCTTGCCCCAGTGCTTGACGATGCGCGCCTTGACGGCGAGGCCCGACAGCGACTGCGCCGTGACGCGGAGCATCGCGGCGGTCACGTCGGCGACGCGGTCGAGCGCGGCATTCTGCGCGGCCTCGGCGGCGGCGACATCGGTTGCGCGCTTCAAGCGCTGCAGCCGCGCCTCGTAGCGGCGCGCGAGCGGCAGCATAGCGCGCGCGTCGTCCCATAGCTCGCTCAATTCCTCCTCCTTCAGCAACGCCCGCAATTCGCAGGCGCGCCAGATGTCGTATTGGCTGCTCTGCAGATGCCCGAGCGGTCGGCGGACGGTGAGTGCTTCCGGCGCCTTCGGCTTGTGGTCGAAGTAGCGGCCCTCGCAGTCGTTGTAATGGCGCTGCGCGGTCTCGTAGGCGGCGCGGGCCTGCTCGAACGCGCGCATCAGGGCGGCGAGCGCGGCGTCGGGGTCTTGAATGGCCGGGGCGGGCAGGGAGACCAAGGGATTGATGCTTGCCGGTGTTGCGGCGAGGCCTACCAGAAGGCTGCGGCGGGTCAGCGACGGCAACGCAATAGCGCTTGCCGCAACCCGTGCGTTCGGCATGGTAGGCTCCCGATACAACCTGATGGGAATCAAATACCCCACGCTGCCGGCCAAGTCAACATCAATAGTGCCATATGATGCCAAAAGTGTTCTATATTACCCCGGACCTGTGCCGGGCCGCACGCGGCCTCCTGAACTGGACTCAGGATGATCTGTCCAAAGAGAGCTTGGTCGGAAAGAAGACGATTGCCGACTATGAGCGCGGGACGAGGACGCCCTATGACCGCACCATCAGGGACCTGCGCAAGGCTTTCGAGGGTGCGGGGATCGAGTTCATGAACGGCGATGCGCCCGGACTGCGATTGAAGACGCGCAGGCGCGGCCGGGAGAGCAGGAAGTGAAGAAAAAGAAAGGCTACATCGACCACAGCGAAACGTTCGATGAATTCCTTGAGAAGGACGGTCTGCTGATCGAGACGGAGCAGGCCGCATTGAAAGAAATTGCCGCGGATCAAGAGAGGCGGAGGCCGCCGACGCCAAAACGTAGGGTGGGCTGAGCGCGGCGAAGCCCACCACTTCTCTGCCGACGCTGTCTGTGCGGTGGGCGCGGGCGCTTCGCGCCCTTTGCTCACCCGCTTGCTAAGTCCAATTGAAAAACCGTCGGAATAGACCCTGTCCCAGTGCCTTTTGAATGAACATTCGGCCTGATTTGTGCTGATGGCATGTGTACGCGAAATTCAGGACTACGATTTGGTGCCCAAAAGTGATTTTATTATCAGCTGATTGTCCGACTTGCGATAGTGATGAAGTACCAATTCGCCAAATTTGGCGCCTGCAAATTGCTTACGCAGGTCATCAAGTCTCACCTCACTGCTCATCCCGCCGCAACCTCCATTTTGGCGTCGAATGGGATCGCAGCGACGACTGCGTCAACAGCGCTCGCTTCAAATTCCGGATCGGCACATAATTCATCGATGGTTCGCGCGGCGGGGAAGCGCTCACCGGCAAGGTCCGACCAATCCTCCGCTGCGAAGGTAAGAACTTCGACCGCCTTGCGCATGGCCTCATCAATCGTGTCACCGGTCGTGATCACGCCTGGCACGTCCGGGAATGATACGCCGTAGCAACTGTCGGCGTCTTTGTGGATCAGGGCGATGTAGTGCGCCATCGCGCTCATGGCTCTCGTCGGTACGTTAAGCCATAGGGAGTGGTCTCATCAGAGTGCAAGCCCTCGTGTCGATGAAAAAGATACGTTTCAGGCTGACCAAACAAAACAGTGTAAAAGATGCAGCCGTACATTATAGCGGATTGGCGGTGTCGCTCGTCGTGGTCTGAAATGAGATGGAAGTAGTCCCAAATGACTTCGAGCGGAGTATCTCCCCATTTAGTCGGCGCGACAAACGTAGTATTGACCCACTCACTCTGATCGAATTGATCAAGCATCCAATTCTTTATCGCATCAAACCGTTGGTCGCCAATTGTTTTCCGGAAGGCTTCAACGCCTTGCCCGTGGACGTTTTTTCTCGTTTTCTTATTCGTGTGAACATTTCTTAGCGCCATAGCGAAACCCATCATGATCGTCAGAGCTAGCGACGTCTGGTGGGCACGGCGCTTCGCGCCTTTGCCCACCCTACAGCTCAAATCAAGCTCTCACCGCACCAACTCCCGCATCGCTCTATCCAGCCCCGCCAACGTTAACGGATACATCCGGTCGCTCATCATCTGGCGCACCATGCGGATCGAATACGTATAGTCCCACTGCTCCTCCGGGATGGGATTGAGCCAGATGCAGGCCGGGTAAGTGCGCGTGACGCGCTCCAGCCACACGGCGCCCGCTTCCTCGTTGAAGTGCTCGACCGAGCCGCCCGGCGCCGTGATCTCGTAAGGCGACATCGAGGCGTCGCCGACGATCACGACCTTATAGTCGTGCGGATACTTGTGCAGCACGTCCCAGGTCGGCGTCGTCTCCTGGAAGCGGCGGCGATTCTCCTTCCACACTTTTTCGTACAGGCAATTGTGGAAGTAGAAATGCGCGAGGTGCTTGAACTCGGTGCGCGCGGCCGAAAACAATTCCTCCACCAGCTTGATGTGCCAGTCCATCGAGCCGCCGATGTCGAACAGCGCCAGCACCTTGATGGTGTTGTGCCGCTCCGGGCGCATGTGGATGTCCAGATAGCCCTTGTGCGCGGTGCCCTTGATGGTGTTGTCGAGGTCGAACTCATCCGGCGCGCCGGTGCGGGCGAACTTGCGCAGCCGGCGCAGCGCGATCTTGATGTTGCGCGTGCCGAGCTCGACCTGGTCGTCGAGGTCCTTGAACTCGCGCCGGTCCCACACCTTCACGGCGCGTTTGTGCTTGCTCTCGCCGCCGATGCGGATGCCTTCCGGATTGTAGCCGGCGTTGCCGAATGGCGAAGTGCCGCCGGTGCCGATCCATTTCTTGCCGCCCTGGTGGCGGCCTTTCTGTTCCTCGAGGCGCTTGCGCAGCGTCTCAAGCAGCTTGTCGAGGCCGCCCATCGCCTCGATCTGCTTCTTCTCTTCCTCGGTGAGATATTTCTCCGAGATCTTGCGCAGCCACTCTTCGGGGATTTCGGCGCTGAGCGCCTGCTCGATCAGGTCGAGACCCTTGAACACGTGGCCGAACACGCGATCGAACTTGTCGAGGTTGCGCTCGTCCTTCACCAATGTGGCGCGCGAGAGATAGTAGAAATCCTCCACCCGGCGGCCGGCGAGGTCGGCCTCCATCGCCTCCATCAGCGTGAGATATTCGCGCAGGGTCACGGGGACGCCGGCGGACTTCAGCTCGGTGAAGAATTGGACGAACATGGGGTGACTTTAGCCGGGACCGTAGGGCGGGCAAAGCGCAGCGTGCCCGCCATATTGATCAGGGAAGGCGGCGGGCACGTCGCTGCGCTCCTTTGCCCGCCCTACGGCACCCGCCGATCTGCCCTGATCTTGCCGCGAGCGGGTTCTAGGACCATAACCGAACGCGGAACCCCCATGCATTTTCGATCCATTCTTCTCGTATGCGCCGTTGCGCCCCTGGGCTTCGTGCCCGCGGCGGCCCAAACCGTTATCCAGCCGCCGATCACGCCCGCGCCCTCCGCGCCACTGCAGATCCTGCCGCCGACGCTCTCGCCGGACCTGCGTATCGTCTGGGAGGTGAAGAACCGTTTCCGCCTGTTCCGCAAGGAGGCGGACTTCGCACGCCACGTCGCGGCGCAGAGCATCAAGAGCGTGCTCGCCGCCGAGCAGATCATGACAGGGGAGACCGACGGACGCGGCTGGGCGCGCACCATGCTCGGCAATCTCTGTGTGGATCCGATGGGCGGCATCCAGGCGACCTGCGAGCGCGACGGCGCGCGCGAATCCTATCTGGCACCGGCCGATCACCGCATCGAGATGCGCCTGATCGGCACGTCGCCGCAAAACGCCTGCGCCTGGGTGTTCGACGAGGGCGACGGCCAGCCGCGCAATTATTCCGGTTCGTGCGGCGAGGAAGTGCGTATCCGGCTCGCCTACGGCAAGCCGACCATCGTGACGGTCGACGTCACGGTGCCGAATGCCCCGCCGCAGCGCGCCACCGCCGAGGTCGCGGTGCGCGACCTGTTGATCGCGGGTCTCGGCGACTCGATCGCGGCGGGCGAAGGCAACCCGGACCGGCCGGTCGCGCTCTCCGATGAAGGCTTCTGCTTCCGCCGTTTCGGAACGGGCAGCGAATATTACCGGCCCGGCCGCGCGACGTTCAAGGGCGACCGGACGTGCGAGTCGAGCACCGCGACAGAAAATCTCGCCGAATGGACGCGGCTCGGCGCGCGCTGGATGAGCCAGGCCTGCCACCGTTCGCTCTACAGCTATCAGCTTCGCGCCGCGCTCGCGCTCGCGGTGGAAAACCCGCATGTCGCGGTGACGTTCCTGCCGCTCGCCTGCACCGGCGCAACAATCGACAACGGCCTGCTCGGGACGCAGCGCGCGCGCGAGCTCAACTGCACGCCGGACAAAAGCTGCCCGAGCATGGTGCCGGCGCAGGTCACGCAGTTGCAGCAGTACCTCGCGACGGCGCGGCGTACGCGGCCCGGCCGCAATCTCGATCTCGTGCTGCTGACGGTCGGCGCCAACGACATCGATTTCTCCGGCCTGGTCGCGAACGTCATCATCGACACCACGGCCGAGCGCGTGCTGTTCGGCCGCAGCGTGATCTCGTCGGTGGAGAGTGCCGAGAGCGCGCTGACGAAAAACCTGCCCGGCGGTTTTGCCAAGCTGCGCACGGCGCTCAAGCCGATGGTCGGCGGCGACCTGTCGCGCGTGGTGTTCGTCTCATACGGTCACCCGGCGCTGCGGCAGGACGGCACACCCTGCGGCGGCGGGCAGGTGGGTTTCGACGTGCATCCGTCGTTCAAGCTCGATGGAGAACGGCTGCGCCGCGTTGCCGACTTCGTGAGCGCACGCTTCCTGCCGCAGCTCAAGTCGATCGTGCAGAACGGGCCCGATCGCATGACCTTCGTCGATGCGCATCAGCAGGCCTTTCTCGGCCACGGCGTCTGCGCGCGCTCCGACCAGGACCCGGAATTCGATCGCGCCTGCTTTGCGACAGACGGCAAGACGTTTACGGCGAGCCCGGTCGAGGCTGCGGTCGAGCCGATGACATGCCGGTATTCGGCCGGCGAGTTTCGCGCCTATTCGCCGCGCGCGCGCTGGATCCGTACCGCCAACGACAGCTATTTCGTCGCGATGACGTTTCCCGAAGGGTTGCCGTCGACCTTGCAGCCGACCGACATCCATGACGCGACCTGGGGCGTGGTGAGCGCCGTCTACGGCGGCGCCGTGCACCCGACCGCCGAAGGCCATGCCGCGATGGCCGACGCGGCGGTCGCCTCGGCGCGCCAGGTGCTGGGTCTCGGCGCGGCCGCCACGTCGGTGAGCACTGAGCCGCTGCCGCAGCTTCCGCCGCCGCGCGAAGTCATTCAATAGTACGTCGAACGGCCAAGGCGTGTACTCATAAACCCGCAGGCATGCCCACTGTCGGGGAGTAAAGCAGACGTGGCCCGAGAATGCCGCTACGTCGCCTTTTGACCCGGAGCCGACATTCGCCAACTAGAAGGGCCCGTGGTACACTAACCAGATGCGTCGAAGCTTCACATGGCTGCTCTTCATATCAATCGATGCTCATGCTTCAGCCGGTGACAGAACAAGTCGTAAAGTTACATGGCTTTTCAAAAGAAAACACAAGTAACGACGTTTCAGGAATTCGAAGCTTACGTTGCCAGCTTGTATGCTGCTTTGGGCTATACGGTGTCTCATAATGTAGATGTCGGTGGTAACCAGATTGACCTAGTCTGTGACAAATATATCGATGGATTTCGTCGAACTAGAATACTGGTAGAGTGCAAATATCGAACAAATGACAGTGTTGGAGTCGACGACACAAACAAGTTTTTTGCGCTGGCCACAAACCTAATTTCGCTTGGACGAATATCCGGCGGGGCAATGATCACCAACACGCGCTTTAGCAAAGAAGCAAAGCAAATCGTTGGGGATCACGCTGTAATTGCGCTAAAAACCAGTTCAGATTTGGAGAGCGAACTATTTGATTTTTCCCATCTCTACAACAGCTCTATCTTCGATTACGAACACGAGGAAATCTACCTAACGTACGTGTCATCTTCTGCAAAATTGAAAGACCTGGGTTTAGCAGATAGAGGGCATTGTGACCTGGTTGATGAGGCGATTCATCGCCGTCTAGTCGAAGCCAAGCCCAGCTTGTCGATTGTTCTCGCAGACTTTGGCGGTGGAAAGTCAACGTTGCTTCGCGCGCTCTACTATAGGATGGCAAGATCTGCAACTCTCGATCCAAACGCCAAGCGACCGGTATTTCTTGAATTAAAGAATGCGAGCTTGTATGCCACGACAGAAGCCTTCTTCTTGGCGGCTTTGCCCGGAGATTTGCCGCGCCACCTGTCGCAGAGCAGATTTGCTTTTCTCAGGTCAAGTGGCAGATTTTGCTTTTTTCTGGACGGATTTGATGAACTCAGGCTTCCCGATTTCGATACCCAGCGCGCGAGGAAACTTCTCGAGATACTGGAGTTCATTGGCCCCCAGTCGTCGACCGTAATAAGCTGCAGGCCAACGTATTTCGCCACAGACACGGAGCTGAAGGAGACCTTAAAGAGCTTAACGGAACCGCGTCGGCGCCTTTTACTCCAATTGTTTCGCCGCACGGATCCCAAGAAAGAACGGGCAAGAAAATTGCTGGGTTCGGTAACGCCACCATTGCCAGCCCCGCTCAAAAGCAGAAACATCGCGGTCTACTATCTCGATATTTTTGACGATGAGAAGATTCGGTCTTTCATTTCAAACTTCATCGGCCGCGCCGACTGCTCGATCAGTTACTCTGTGGATGAAATCCACAATTTCCTTATTAGTGTCTATGACATTTCAGATCTGATCAAACGTCCGTTGCTTCTGCACATCATTATGAAAATGGTCGAGTTGGGTGTGATCCAACCGGAACGCGATCAAAACTTGGGCGGGGCAGCTGCAATATACTCACTCTATATCGAAAGCTGCGTTTCTAGAGAGTTC
>JAXDNY010000211.1:0-19789 GCA_034669145.1 Hyphomicrobiales bacterium | reverse complement strand
CAACCGTTCAGCTTCAGCAAGCGTCTCTACAAACTTCGCTGGCGGATCGAGAATGCCTTCAACAGATTGAAGGACTTCAGGCGCATCGCCACACGCTATGACAGGTTAGCGCGCAACTACCTCGCCTATGTCTGCCTTGCAGCCGCACTTGTATGGTGGATCTAATGAGTCTGGACCCTAAAAAGGAGTTTCGCCAACCCCTGCAGCAGGACGCAAAGACCCTTGCGCAGGCGCTCGGGCCGGGCGGCGAGCCCATTCTGCTGGGCAGCATTGCCACACGCAAATATGTAGATGTGCTCCTCTCGGCCTTTCCACAGGAGCTTCTGTTTCCCGGCGGCGTTCGTCGGTCGGGGTGACATGAGCCGTGGGGGTCTCATGCTTCGCTGCGTGGATGAGCACAGGGAACTCGCCTACATACCGGTGCGCGGCGCTATCCTGCGCGGCGCCAGACCGCCGACGCTGCGGCCTCGGTCGACTAAATCTTGAGAGGGGCTCAGGCGAGTTCGCTTGCGGACAACCGGCTGCGACACTCGCAACATGCGATCGCGTGCCGCGGACTGTCGGAACTTCCGTTCTTTTTAACAATCTGGTGATCCCCAGAACTCACCGATGTGTGCGGCTTCGATTTGTACTCCGGCTATGCCGTCGCGCGCCCATGAGCGTGCTGCCGTGACGGGTACGCGTTCGATCTTGTTTCTTCTTTAGACGCAGAAACCGCGTGAATTCCGCGAGTGGCAGGCAATTGAGAATGCGGTCTGTTGGCACGCCGCCTTTGCGCGCCATCTGGACGCCCCAATGGGTTAGATCGATCTCGTTCGTCGAATGTGCATCCGGATTGATGCTCATCATGCAACCCAGTTCAAGCGCACGGCGGTGCCAGCGCCAGTCGAGGTCGAGGCGCCAGGGGTTTGCGTTGATCTCCACCGCAACGCCGTGTTTGGCGCATGCCTTCAGAACCTTTTCGATATCCACGTCGTAGCCGGGACGGCGAAGCAATTGCCGTCCGGTCATATGACCAAGGATGGTTGTGCGCGGATGACTTACCGCGCGGATGATGCGCTCGGTCTGCTCCTTACGGCCAAGCTTAAAGCGGCTGTGAACGCTCGCCACCACGAAGTCAAAACGGGCCAATACGCTTTTCGGGTAATCGAGCGACCCGTCTTCGAGGATATCGGACTCGATGCCTTTAAAGATGCGGAAGTCCTTTCCAAACCCCTTGTTAAGCTTGTTTATTTCCCGGTGCTGCTCCCTGATCTCGGCCACGGACAATCCGCCCGCGTAATGCGCTGACTTCGAGTGATCGGCGACCCCGAAATACTGGTAGCCGCGTTTCCGCGTCGCCGCTGCCATGGCAGCAAGGGTATCGACCCCGTCGGACCTATCCGTGTGCGCGTGCAGGATGCCCCTGATATCAGCGTCACTGACCAGCTTGGGCAGCTTGCGCTCCAGGGCGAGCGCAATCTCACTCCCGTCTTCGCGAAGCTCGGGTTCGATGAACGGCAATTCCAACGCTTTGTAGATTTGCTCTTCGGTTTTCGCCGCCACGAGTTTACGTCCGCGCCGGAAACCGCGCTCATGGAGCGTAAATCCCTTGCGCCCCGCCAGCACTTTCAGCGCCTCGATATGAGCGGCCGATCCGGTGGCAAACAACAGGCTGGCTCCGTAGTGTTCGCGATCCGCCAGGTGGACGTTAAGTTCTCCACTGGGAGTGAGCGCCTTCGGGCCATCGTCCAGACGATCTGCCTCGGCGACCAGGGCGAGGTCGCCGATGAGTTCACAACCGCGCCTCAGATCGCCCGCAACGGTGACGCGCTTCAGGTCGGGCTTGGCAGCCTTGATCCGCTTCAAGGCACTGTCGAGTAACGCGGCGGCGCGGTGCACGTGACGGCGATTTTCGCCGCTCTTGGCGATTTCGATGTTGTTGAGGATCTTGGTTTGCAGAGAAGCGCCAAGGCCCTGGGTTCCTTTGATGCGGTCATCGCGCGCCGCCTGTTCGAGTTCGGCCAGCGAGGAGATGCCGAGCGTCTTGTACAGCTTCATCACTTTGTCCGGCCGCAGGCCCGGCACGTCCATCAGCTCCAGCACGCCAGCCGGGACCTCCTTGCGCATGGCTTCAAGACTTGGATGCGTCCCGGTGCGGTGCAGCTTGGTGATGATGTCGGCGATTGAATTGCCGATACCGGGAATCTCCTGCAGGCGGCCCTCGGCGACCAGCTCACCGAGAGGTTCGGCAAGTGCTGTCAGGTTCTCGGCGGCGCGGGCGTAAGCCTTGGCGCTGTAAGGGTTGCCGCCGCGCAAGGCGGCGCGCCGGGCGTATTCCTGTAGCAGCCGCCCTACGGTCTGGGTGTCGGTCTTGGCCATGGCAATCAGTTGGTTCGCAGCGCACCAACGTCCGGCGACGGGGTTTGCTCCACGCGGAGCTGGTCGGCCGATCAGAGTTTGGTCATCGCGGTCGCGCGGATGATGATTTCGTCCTCAGCGAATTCGCATTCCAGATTCTGGCGGTAAGCCGCCCACCAGTCTTGGTCCAGCCTGTCGGTCATGACTTCCATGATGACATATCGTCGTGCTGGATCTTGCCGCCGGAGTCGTTGGTCCCCTGTGCGGGAGCGCGGGTGAAAGCCGTTACGCCACCGTATTTTTCCATTTCGGACGGCCGCAAATTTGGACGCTTCGAAAGCCCGGCCCGCGTTGTCGTTCACCGGCAGAAGAATTTCAACCAAGCGCATGGTCGCTCGCCATGGTACGCAATGTGATGGAATACCGCGGCGCCTCGACCGGCGGGATACTGTGCTCCCAGTCGGAGCGCGCCTCACCGCGCATGAGGTAGATCGAACGCGGCGCGGCATCGAGCGTGAAGCGCTGCCAGCCGTCTCCCTCCTTGCGGCGGAAGCGTAACGGGCAGGCCGAGCCCAGCGAAAGGCCGATCACCACGTCGAACGCCGCCTTGTCGCGGTGCCACCCGATCCCGGCACCGGTTTCGTATTCGGTGAAGAGGACATGCTTTACCGCGTTTGGTGTAAGGCCCGCAAATGCTTCCGCCTTGGCCTGGAACGGTCGGACGTATTCCGGTATCGGCTCTGCGGCGTGGAGCCGCTGATCCGAGAAGTCATAGCGGAAGCCGAAGCTTGCGACCCGGCGCTTGCCCTCGAAAGCGCCGAACTGGAACGGTGCGAGCGGCAACGACGCGAAGGCATCGATGAGCGACCTCTCCTCGTCTGCCGAGAGAAAGCCGGCCTCATAGCGCAGGCCGTCCGGCCATGCGGGATCGCGGCCGAAAAGGTCGGTCCCGGCAGGCGCGATCGTTTTGAGCGACGAACGGGGCATGGCTCCTGGAATGCACGAGACCGTCAGCGGGTTGCTGCGGTCACGGTGCTTATAGAAATAGGTCTGGCGCCGGGCAATTCCAGTCGGGTCAAGTGCGGAACCGGGCTGAATCTCAAAGGTTTATGGCCTGCTGCGCATGCAGTTCAGCATTGGCTTCCGATGCGGCGACAGCCAGGGCTCCGGTGCCCTGAATTGATTTGTAGATGCGCTGCGGGAAACTGCACCACTGCGCCACCCGCTGTATGACCACAACGGGGTACAGTGCGGCTTGAACAATAGATGGCAAGCGTCGCGGGCGGCGATCAAGTCAAGCGGCGAGAGGCGGCGAAGCTAGGACCTGGGTTCACCAAATTCAGAATCAATTTCCGGCTTCTCATGCAGGACGACGTTTAACAACGAACGGTGAACCTTGATTTCGCCGTTGTAATCGCCCAGACCCAATCGCCGGAACTTGGTCATGAAAAAGCTAACGCGAGCCCGGGTCGTGCCGATCATATTCGCAAGTGTCTCTTGGCTGATTTTCGCCAACACTGGCTCGGGCGCCCCTTCTTTGCCAAAATTAGCGAGAAGTAGAAGCGTGCGGGCCAAACGTTTTTCGCTCGAATTGAAAAGTTGATCGACCAGAGCTTCTTCGACGCGAATGGCGCGAGCTAACAGGTGCGCGATAAACAACTTGGAGAACGCCGGTTCTCGGTGGAGCAAGCTGACGACTTCGGTCTTTGGTATGCACGTCACGAGGCACTCCGTGACTGCGGTCACCGTCGCTAAGCGCAGCGGTTGTCCGGCCGAGCTGCCTTCGCCGAAGAATTCGCAGACGGCCTTCGCAGGTTCGCCCTGCGCCCGCAACGACACCGGCGGCTGCTCCGAACAGCAGGGAAAAAACGACGTAGGACGAAAGCCCGAGACCGAAGGTGAGCGGTAGCAGGCTCCAGTCCGCAAAAAAGGTGGCGGCGCGCAAAGCGTCTGGATGGCTTCGCCGCGAAAGCGGATCAGGTGATGGAGCGAGGGCGCGATCAGCAGCCCGACGCTGAGTAGCAGGAGGACAAGACTCACCGCCATAGCGCCGCGGCCCTCAGGCGGCAGCTCAGCAAAGCGCTCCTGAAAGGCGCTTTGAACTGGAAACCGAACAGGACCTGGGCTCCGAGAATGAGGAGCCGCGATTCATCGAGGGCAGTTTTCAGCTTTCATTCGAGCATCGTTTCAACCGTGAAGAAGAACGTTCGGCGGACCTCGGAGTTCTAACGATGCTACCCGCGATATAAGTTTCCGATATGGAAGGCTGGCGGCGGATGAAAGTGATTTTTCTGGACATTGACGGCGTACTGAATTGCAAAACGACGCCCAACCCGCGCCGGTTCCCGTACATGGTGGACAAGCGCCTGCTCGCGCGGCTCAAACGCCTTCTCCGGCGAACCGGGGCAAAAGTCGTTCTGTCATCTTCCTGGCGCGTCGACCCTGCCGGTCTGTTTGCGGCGAAATATTTTGGCGTTCCGTTTATCGACATCTGCCCGGACATGCCCAAAAGCCCGCGCTGCAAAGAAATCCTCGTCTGGCTCAAACGGCACCCCAAGGTGACCCGCTTTGCCGTGATTGATGACGAGGATGACGAGCTGGATGAGCTTCCGCTCTTCCAGCCCTCAGCCACGACGGGGCTAACGGCAGAGGTCGCAAAGGGGGTAGAAAAATATTTGAACGGGAAAACAGAAGAGACGATCCGGGCGAATGTCGTGACACGGATCGGTCAAAACATTCATTCGCTTTTCAAGCGCGACAAGAGTTGAACGACTGGTATCGATGCCAGGCGCCCGACATCCATTGGCCGGGGCGCCGTCTGCATTTGCCAGAGAGGGCACTACGCTTATCACCAGTAGGTCCGGCGCCACTGGCGAGCATGGGTTCGACAAGGAGGCCGGTTGGCGGCCGCGTCAAGCTTCTAAGTTCAACGCAGAGATGAAAGGGAGCGACTCCGTCGCCAGCGCATACGCGCCGGCTATCTCAAAACACCGGACGTCCTCGTAGGGTGGGGTCACGATCTGCATACCGGTAGGAACGCCATTCGCAGCGCGACCAGCCGGCACGTTGATCACCGGCATCCAGTTTAAAAGACTGAAGATTGAGGTAAGAAACCATCCGGAATAGGGATCGACCGGTGTGCCGTCTATCGACACTGCGTCGCGCGTGGGATCGAACTCTGCCTGGATTGTCGTTGTCGCAACGGTCGGCGTAATCAGCGCATCGAATCCTTTATCGAAGACGTTTTCCTCGATGATCCTATAGAGACGTACCGTTTCCTCGGCCGCCTTGTTTGCGTCGCTTGGGCCTAGCGAGCCCGCAAGTTCCACGAAACGCCGGCCGTAGGACGTCAAACGTTCTGACTTCGATTTAAGCTGAAGGAGGGACCCTCCGATCGCAGTGGAGAACAACGCTGCCTCGATGGTTTCGCGGAGTTTTACGTCGTTGGTTTCGAATGGGAGTGCGACCTCCTCCACGACATGACCTGCGCGCTCGAACGTTTTGGCTGCCTCGATCGCGCGCGCACGGACAGCCGGCTCAACGCGCGCCCAACCTTGATCCATGGAGAGTGCGAGGCGCCTCGGCTCGCTTCGATATTCCGCCGGCAACTCTAGTTTGGGACGAAGTACCGCCGGACAACCAGCCGCTGGTCCCATCATGATGTTCTGCAACAACGCGAGATCCGGCAGGTGCCGCGCCAAAGGGCCGGGCGAAGCATGCGGCACGAGCGCGCTACCGTCGGGAGATGCAATCCGACCGTAGGCGGGCTTCGATCCATAAAGACCGTTCAGAGCGCACGGGATGCGGATCGACCCCCCCATGTCGGAGCCGATCGCCAGCGTACTCATGCCAGCAGCCACTAGCGCCGCTGAACCGCCTGAGGAGCCTCCTGGGGTGCACTCGCGATTCCACGGATTGCGGGTCACCCCCCAAAGATCGCTCCACGTTACCCCAAGAAGATAAAGCTCAGGGACCGTCGTTTGCGCATGAAGCACCGCGCCTGCCTGGAGGAGCTTATCAATGACGGGGTGATTGTTGTCCTTGGCGTCGTCCTCGAACAGTTTCGATCCGGCAGTTACCACCCAGCCGGCTTTGGCATACTCATCCTTGATCGCGACCGTAATGCCTTCGAGTGCACGGGCGGTACCATTTCGGTAACGCCGCTCGGACTCGCGAGCCGCCTTCAATGCTTCGTCGAAATGATCATATGTTAATGCGTTAAGTGCGGCGCCGTGTCGCTCAATGCGAGCGATCTGCGCCGTCAGCACGTCCACCGGTGACAGTGAACCGGAACGAAACAAATTGAGCTGGTGTTGCGCGGACAGCCAGGCGACGCTCCCACTCGTCAATTCCGGTTCGACAGGGACGCGCTTCGTCATTATCCGCTCCGGCCAAGCGAAACGCCGTGCTACCTCGCAAGTTCCCAAAGGCTTCGGAACGCTCCCACGCGCGCAAACCGCATTCGCTGGAGTTACATCCTGCGGCGCCGGGAGACGCCGGGCCCCGCCCGGCATGGAACTTACCAAGGCCCTCGTCGTTGCCCTGCTGAAAATGGTGTCAGCGAGGAGTGCGATGCGCAACAGCGCGACCGGGTGGACGAGGTGGGCGGGCGAGCTGGCGGGACCTCGATTTTCCGAATTCCAGATCGCGCTGGCAGCCCATAACGCCACACGGC
Organism: Hyphomicrobiales bacterium; assembly: GCA_034669145.1. Taxonomy (GTDB): domain Bacteria; phylum Pseudomonadota; class Alphaproteobacteria; order Rhizobiales; family Xanthobacteraceae; genus PALSA-894. The sequence goes on along the minus strand of JAXDNY010000211.1, from coordinate 12,774 downwards.
TTGAGCCTCGCCTGCCCGAAGAGGCCGCGCCACACGATCTCGAGGTCGAACACACGATTGCATGCGCAGAGATCGAATTTATCGAAGCACAGCGGAAGATCATCGCGCCACTCGTCGCGAACATCCCCTCGCAAACTGATGAATTCATCGCCTGGTTCGAGCGATTGAAACAAACAGGACCGGGGCAGGGCGATCCGCTTTTCCCCTGGCTTGCCACGGAAGCAGATACCGAGCAGATGAAATGGTTCTTGTTGCAGGAGGTCGCGGGCGAGGCGGGTTTCGACGATCTGCTAGCGATGACGCAGGTGAAGATGTCCGTACAGGCCAAGCTCGAAATGGCGCGCAATTTCTGGGATGAGATGGGCCGCGGCCGCGAAAAGGCCATGCACGGCCCGATGCTGGAGCGACTTGCAAGCTACTTCGACCTTGCGCCCACGCCGGACAAAGTCGTTCCGGAATCGCTTGCTCTGGGTAACACGATGATCGCGCTCGCGCGCCATCGCCGCTATGCGTTTCACTCGGCGGGAGCACTAGGCGTCATCGAAATGACCGCCCCGACGCGCGCCGGGTTTGTCGACAAGGGCCTGCGTCGTCTAAAGATTCCCCCGAAAAAGCGGCACTACTTCGCGCTGCATGCCGTGCTGGACATCAAGCATTCCGAGGAGTGGAATCGCGAAGTGCTGCGTCCGTTGGTTGCCGAGGATCCGCGTCGAGCCCGTGCGATCGGCGAGGGTGCGGTCATGCGGCTATGGCACGGCGCGCGCTCCTTCGACCGCTACCGGCAAGAATTCGGTCTTTCTGCCTCGGCTAAGAAAGTCATTCCTGTTCCCGACTGGGCTAACACGGCTCAGCGGACGGGCGAGCTCCAAATATCAGCTGCGTGAGATTTGGCGAGGCGATCGTCTATCGCAAAACGGTTGGAGCGTTACGAGGTTTCGTTACTCTATGGGATTGCACGCATGCACGTACGCGCCATGCACGAAGGCATCCAATATGAAGTTGAGGAAGTTCGGGACGGGGAGTGGCAGTGGTCCTTCACTCCGCCCTCGGGGCCCCAACGCATAGGCCGGATCGTCGGCGAACAACAGTGGGCGGTGATCGTCGCAAAACGCGCGATTGAAGTCTGGCGACACATGTACGAAGGCGCAGAGCCAACGTGGCTTCCCCCGGAGCCCATAACCGTCCACTAAAGCAACGTTGAAGGTGGATGGTCTGGCGCGGCTTCAGTGCGCGGTTCAGAGCACTCAGGGCCACGGCAATGCCCTTATTTGTCACCTAGCATGCCCAAAGAGACGATACGAGCGAAGTCGCCTTCTATAAGACGCGTGCCGATGTCGCGGCGGTAACGGACATTCGGGATTGTCACCCGAGCCGCGAGATCATTCGCTTTTTGCTGTGCCTCCACGATGGAGGGTGCCACTGCCGTTACCACCAAGGTCCATCCATACGCTCCGCTTGTCACCAGTTGACCGTTCTGCAGGCCGACCTCGCCGTAGTGGATATCTTCGCGCTCCTCGGCACTGATCGAGGGATCAAACAGCACCGGCATGCCGATGGGTGCGTTAACTTCCGGCCGCCCGTACGGAAATGGTGGCGTGGTCAGGACAATTGCTGCCGCAAACCCCGGCAAGGTCGCAAATGTCTCGGCGGAGCGCGTCACCAAGCAATGGAATAGCGAGGACCAGGGCGTGCGCTGCACGGAATCAAGAGTGGCGTAGCCCGGGTACCCGAAGCGGCAGGTGAACTCGAGCGGCCAGATGCCTTCTTCGTTCACGATCGTGTTGAGATTGATGTAACCGCAGTAGCCGGCATCGCGAAGGAAATCCTCGATGCGCCCGAGCGTAAGCGTGTGGAAATGCGCAGTCCGGTCGTAGGTGACGATTTCGCCCATCTGCCCGGTCAATTCGCCAAGATCGCCGGGAAAGAAACGCTTATGCTCCCAGTCGAGGCACGACGGCTTCAGGAATTTCTCACCATTGAAATATGCGCCGACGCCCATCTCAACGCCTTCGACATGCTTCATTACCACGAAGCTTTCATTGAGCCCCTGCGACGCCAATCCGGTGAGAAAAGCCGTGACATCGCGACCGTCTGGAAGTTGCCCCACAAAGCTTTCGTAAGCCGCGTTGAACTTGACGACGTAACGTCCGGGCGCATCCTGAATAAACCGGATCGCCTCCTCACGATCGAAGAATGTCTTCGTTGGACAGATAGACAACCCGATGCCTGCGAGCAGATCCTGCGCAAAACCACGATCGTTTTCGAGCCGATCCCCCATGGCACTACCGCCGATGACATGGAAGCCATCTGATCGTAGCCGATCCTGAAGAGAGCCGCGCTGTTCTGCCACGTTCTCGAACAGGATGATGCCTTCATCGCCGGCCGCCTGAATCCATCCAAGCTCCTTCTGCCAATCCGCGACCCGCTCCACGATCCCGGCGAGCGTCCCATGACATAGCGGATTCGCAATATCGACCTTCACGTCATGGCCTTCAGCCAATAAGCGCATGTAAAGAGCGCCAAGGTCGCAAGAGTCTCCGATACCGAGAAAACGCATCGTTAGTTCCGCACCCTACTATGCACTGGCAGACGGCGCACGCTCACGGCCGTTCAATGGTGGCGGCAACAACCGCAATCCGATCGGCGCGATCATAAGGCATAACCTCCAGTTCCTCGCCAAACACGTCGGGATCGATCTCCTCATAAGACCAGCGGACGCCACGGCCGGCGAGGCCTTGCGCCAATGCCTCTTGCAGTAGATCAGTCCCATCGACGATCGCAGACCCGGTGTACAGAATTAGCCGTCCGCCTGGCGCCAACTTCTCCACGCCTTGGACGGCAATGTCCACGCTCAGCGCGAAACCAAGCTCGCCACCGCCGTGACGATAAAGGCGCGCGAGGGAGTCAACCAGGTAGGGCGGGTTCGACACGATCAGCTGAAATTGTCCTTCGATGCTTGCATAAAGATTGCTCTCGATCACGCGCACGTTGGGAATCCCGTTCAGTTCGGCATTAATGCGACCGAGGCGCAAAGCCTCCCGATTGATGTCACTGAGCACAATGTGCGGCGAAGCACCATTCAGCAACTTGCCGGCATAGATGCCGCCGGCACCGCTTCCTGCGCCGATGTCGAGGACGCGCATGTTGCGCGTCGGGGTGAGCGATGAAACCGCATCCCCTATCGTCCGTGCGAAGCGGTATGTATCCGGGCCAAAGAAAACTGCATCAGCTCCGTCAGTAGGGAATGCGGAGTGCGCAAAAAGCTGATCGTCTAGGGACGAGAAACGGAGGCCACTGCGTAGTTTCCCGCTTTCCAGGAGCGCGCCCGCGGTCCGCAGATCGGACAAGACCGTCTCGGGCACGTCGTCTTTTTCAAACGGACGGCTCCAGCCGAAGATATCCCTCAGAGTCGGCGCTCCGAAATGGCGTGCGTTTACGCGGCGGTGGCTTGCGGGGGATATCGTAGTGAACCGATAGTCTTGGCTCAGCAAAAACTGGCCAACCGCCAGTAACGCCCGATCCGCAGTGTTTAGATCGAGCCCGTAGGCAAGGCCTCCCTTTTCAGCGGAAATGGAGGATTGAACATCCGTCGGTCTACCGGCTTCGAGCACGGACGTGCGCATGCGACGAGCCTCCGGTGCGTGGCGTGAGCTGAACCGCCCGACTGCGTTGGAGTTCCAGTCTCTGCGGCGACTACAAAAGACAGCTCGTCTTTGCGAACACAATAACAACGGCCCGGCTTAGATGCGCCGGGCCGTCGTTGGAAACAAACAAGAACCACGTTACTTCACAGCGCCCGCACCGGAAGTGGGAGAAGCGGGGTCTTTCTGGGTGCCACTGCGGGGTGCGGGCGTGCCCGCTACTGGCGCGGTGCTCATGCCTTTCTGGCCAGCGCCGGGGGCGCCCGGGTTTCCGGCGGTGGGATTGGCGGCCGCGCCGGTCGGATTCTTGTCAGCGTCTTTCGCCGGATTCAGCGTGTTGCTCTGGTCGGCGCCGGCTGCACCGGAAGCTCCGCCAGCTTGGGCCATGGCAAGGGTGCAGCTGCCGGCGAGGAAGGCCGCAGCCAAAATAGTCGAAAACGTTTTCATGGGGTCTCTCCTCGGGGGTTGAAACGCTGTTTGCGTTTCACGACCCCAACGAACTGTGCCCCTTTCCGTTCCTCATTCCTAACCTTGCTTGGACGTATCACCCGCCCACGGGAGTGGGACCGTAGACGAAGGGTCGGTGGCCTCGCTCGGTTCGTCGGGGCCGACGGGTGCTGGAACTCCGGAGCGGGCGGCTCGTTTCCATGGGGTGGGAACGTGCTTATGAGTCTTGTCGAAGGCATCAAAAAGATTGCCGGGAAGGCCACGGGCTGGCGGCGTCCCAGCCCGTCCGCCCTGACGGGCTTGGTGCGGGGCCGCAAGCCGCAGCTGTTTTGGTTCAAGGATGATGGCGTGGTGCCCAATCACCCGCGCTGGCCTCTGGTTCTGTATCGCGGTGCAGTCCAGCTTGATGAGAGTTTCGACCCTGCCGCGATCTTCGAGGATTTGTTTGAACGCAACGGCTGGGCCGACGCCTGGCGAGACGGCGTTTACGATTACCTACATTTTCATTCGCGCGTTCATGAGGTCATGGTTGTCTGCCGCGGCACTGCCAGCGTGCAGTTCGGCGGGAAACGAGGGCGCAAGTTGCACGTCAAGGCGGGCGACGTGTTGGTTCTCCCCGCCGGCACTGGTCACGAATGCCTTCCGGCCAGCAAGGATTTTCTCGTCGTCGGCGCCTATCCGGCGCGAGGGGAGTACGACATTTGCCGAACAACACCAGAGGAACACGACCGCGCCGTCCGATCGGTGCCGAAGGTCCCGGTCCCTTCGAAAGACCCGGTGTTTGGAAAAGACGGCCCACTGAGGTTGCTGTGGAAGCGGCGTCGTGCGGTTTCGGTACCTGAGGCCCGACCGTGAAACCCAAGGAGTTGACCTATGAACGCCAACGAAGAGCGCAGCCGCTCGGTCTGGATGGACGTTAAGGTCGCTCCGGACGCAAAGAAGCTCGAGCGAGACGGGAGCGCCGATACAGTCGTGGTCGGCAGCGGCATTGCGGGTCTTTCAACTGCCTATGAATTATCCGGCCAGGGTCAGAAGGTCGTCGTGCTCGACCGCGGCACGATTGGCGGCGGCATGACGGCACGGACGACCGCGCATCTGACCGCCAATAACGACGACGGTTTTCGGGCGATGGTCCAGCGCCGCGGCGTCGATCTATCCAAGATGTTTTATGACAGCCAGTCCGCAGCGATCACGCGTATCGAGACGATTCAAAAAGCCGAAAACATTGCTTGCGACTTCCGGCGCGTCGACGGCTTTCTGTTTCCGGGACCAAAGACCAAACCTTCGGAGATCGACGACGAGCGCGACGCGACGCGGCAGGCAGGAATGCCGGTCGAAGATGTGACCGGCCTGCCGTTCAAGGGCCATGAGAAGACGCGGGCGTTGCGTTATCCCAATCTTGCGACCTTCCATCCGACCCAATATCTGCGCGGTCTTGCGGACTGCATCATAGCGCGCGGCGGGGCGCTTCATGCCAACACACCGGTCGTCGGTGTCGAAGAAACCAAAGACGGCGTCACTGTCGAAACGGAGGGCGGGCGCAGCGTTCGCGCCAAGCACGCCGTTATCGCCACCAACTCGCCGATCAACGACCGGGTCGCGCTGCACTCCAAACAGGCGCCCTATCGCACTTACGCAATGACGCTTGAGCTGCCGCGGGGTGCGCTACCGGACGCTCTCTATTGGGACATGCTCGATCCCTACCCTTATGTCCGCATCCAGCCGGGTGCGAAGCATGATGTTCTCATCGTGGGCGGGGGCGATCACAAGAGCGGCGAAGCCGACGACGCCGACATCCGCTATGAGGCGCTGGAGGCGTGGATACGCAATCTCATTCCGGCGCTCGGCGGCGTGACGCATCGCTGGTCGGGCCAGATCCTCGATACGATCGATTACTCCTCATTCAGCGGGCGCAACCCCGGCAACAAGAACGTCTACGTTCACACCGGCGATTCCGGCCAAGGCATCATGCATGGCGTGGTCGGCAGCCTGATCATCGCTGAGGCCATCATGAAGGGCCGAGATCTCTGGCAGGAGCTTTACGCGCCCGACCGCAAAACCGCGAGCGCGCTGGGCACGTTCATCAGCGAGAACATCACGGCCGTGAAGAACTTCGCCGAATACATCGCACCCGGCGAGGTCGGCTCCTACGACGAGATCAAGTCGGGCGAGGGTAAAATTGTCAGAGATGGGCTGAAGAAAGTCGCGGCCTACCGCGACGACAAAGGTGGACTCCACGCGTTTTCGGCCGCCTGCACCCATCTCGGCTGCCACCTGCACTGGAATTCGTTCGAGCGATGCTGGGATTGCCCTTGTCATGGCTCGCACTTCGGCATCGATGGCGCGGTGCTGAACGGTCCCGCGATCCACCCGCTGGAGAAAATAGAGATCCAAAGCAAACGCGCGGGCGTGCGGCGACAGGAGGCGGAGTGACCATAGCCAACGACGCGAGCGTGTTCCGGCCGACACGCGCTCTGGGCTGCGAACACGCTCAAACGACGTAACTGGAACGCATCCTTGCGGGCGCCGCATCGCGTGTGCGCGTGGGCTGGTCAACGTGAAGGGAAGCCGCAAGTGCCGTTGGCTCTGACCAACCACACGTCACATTTCCACTGCCCTCTCGGGCAATCATGCCGAACTCTTCAGACCCGGTCGTGACCGGATCGCCGCCGAGCGTTCACGGTGATCGAAGGCGGCAAGCAGTAGTCGGATAGTTTTGGGCTACCCACCATCCGCGCTGCTCGGCCGCTTGAACTTGGTACGCCCACTTGAGACGGCGGCGGCGCGGGTGCCAAGTATAATAGCGGTATACTTCGGCCGCGTTTGACCAGCGTTGTTTCAGGGCGATCATGCCCCCTGTCTACACCAACAACCCGCCGGGTGCTGCCGGGCAATCATCGCCGCACTAACAATCTTGCCGAAACGCTCCAGAAAAGGCCCGCCTTCTTTAGTGCGGGCCCCATCCAGACTGTTCTCTTCGGACTACTTCACGAGCATGTAGGTGACGCCGCCAATGACGAACAAGACGGGAAGTCCCCACAAGAGTACGACTGGCATGGCTCTCTCCTCTGGTTGTCGCATCTCGGAAAATCAAACTCCGAAGCAGTGTTCCCGGTTCCAATAACCAGTGTCCCAAGTTCCATACAACTGTCCTAATTCGGACGGCCCCGCCCCGGTGGGTATTGGCCCCTTCGATAAGCACCGGTCCCTTTTGACTTGATCGCAGTTGATTCCGCCCGGCGGTGTTCCATACTCGGAACAGCGGGGATGACTCGTTAAGATGGTCGCCGAGTATCTGGAGCAAGAACTCCACTTCGCACGGATGGCCGCAGAAGCGACCGATCTGAAGCTTAAAGAGTCCCTCCAGAACCAAGCCGCCGCCTAACGCAAGCTGGCTGAGAGGCGCGCCGCAGAACTCAAGCTCCCGCTGGTCAACCTTCCAACCGGGGTAAGGCCCAAGCCATGACGGCTCCGTTTTCGGTACTGGCCCCTTTCCATCCCTCTGGTCCCTTTTGAAATAAAGACTGGTCCCTTTTCCCGAACTGGCGCATTGTCCTCGTATTACCGGCAGCGGCTCGTCCCGAGGCGCCGGTGGCTGAGAGACGCTACAGTGCTCCCGCCATTAAGGCTGCGGAGCACCCCATGTCCTTCACTCGACAAGCCGAACAGCAGCAGCAACGGTTGTTATCGCGACACCCGTGTCCCGGTTGTAAACAGCCAATGAAGCTTGTCGGCCGGGAGAACGGCGCGGGCGGCAAAGCCGATATGCTGACGTTTCAGTGCGGCTGCGGACAGCTTTTTGAGACGATGGCGCTTTAGTAGGAACGCCGTAGTTGGCGGTCTCGTCATTAGGAACGTCTTTGACGCCGCGCTCGCCACGCAACCGATTGACCCGGTCGTGACCGCGCCGGATCGCACCTTCCGGGTTGTTAAGGGCGGCAAAGAGTAAGCCCGCTCCGTTAGGGCTGGTTACGTCGCAGTATCTCAATCTCGGCTGCGGTGTCCGCTAACTTGTCGTACGCAATCTTGCGCCATTGTGCCGACGTCCCGGGATCGGTGAGGATAGATGTTTGGGCGCACTCGTTGGCCATTGCGCGGTAGCGCGATTCCGCTGTTTGTCGAGGTTACTGGTCAGTTGTAACGGTCGCCACGTAGCCGCAATCGCATTCAAAAGTCAGAAGTTCAGCGCGTTGTGTTCCGAACGGCGACTCTCTGCCGACAAGTCGCATGATCTGACCGCAACGCTCGCACGTTAGCGAACCGAGCCGTTCCTGTTCCCTATCATCGTGTCCCGCATCAAGGACAACGCTGGAACACCTAGAATCGGCACGGCGAAAATCAACAGTGTCCTGAGTTCCAATCACGAGTGCTATTCGGAGAGTACCGCCCTGGCGGGTATTGGGCCCCTTTCGGCCGCGCTGGTCCCTTTTGAATCCGTGGGGTGGTCCCGTTTAACTTTTAGGTGTAACGGTCACCCATGAGTAAGGATGACGAGTACCGCAGACGCGCCGCCGAAGCTCAAGCTATGGCGGACAAGGTAGTCAGCGACACCGACAAAGCCGCATGGCTGCGCGTGGCCGAAGGCTGGCTGCAATGATTCGCCAGCCGAGGCGGTTCGAACAGTCGGCATCGGATAAGTTCGACGCCGCAGAGAAGGCGCAAGGTAGCAATCAAGAGCGGTCGGAAGGCGAGCATTAGTCCTTGCCTGAACTATTTGGTGCCTGGGGGTTTGTCCCCGATGCCGCTCTTCTATTTCGACGTTCGCGAAGGCGTCCGCTTCGTTCCAGACGAAGACGGGCAGGAGTTCGCTGACCTTAATGCCGCTGAGATGGAAGGTGCGAAAGCGGCCGCCTCCATCGGCCGGGACTTGTTGCCGACGGGGAGGGCTCGGTCCGTCACAGTCGAGGTCCGCAACCAACATGGGCAACGCGTCGTTACTGCCACGGTCGTGCTGGCGCTTGACCGCGTACACCCCGAACCCACCACCCCCGGCCTGAAAGTGGTGAAGTAAGGCCGCCTTAGGAATGGGCGGAAGGCGAAAGCTTTATAGAGCGCGTCCGGCTCGGCGCGTGGCGTAGGGCCCTCAAAATTGCGGTGCGAATTATTCGCATTGAGTCGGGTAGCGGGCAGACAGCGGCGTAAATCCCGGGGATGTTTTTGCCCCATCGGCAGCGATATCCAACACGCCGGTGGCGACAATGGGGGATCGGTGACGCCGATACACGCGCACCTCAGTGACGCCTGCGCTTTTGGGCCCGAGGCAATCCTAGCAATGTCAACGGCGTTCGAATTGTCGTGCGCCGATCTACAAGCATTTGCCGGAGACCAGCGCGGTCGCGAGATCATCGCGACGAGGATCATCGAACTTGCGCGCGACGGCATCATTGACGCTGCGGTTTTGCACAGGCGCGCCGTGGCCGAAGCCCGGGCGAGTACGTAGCCGCCCTACCACCGCAAAATGGGCGACTGTTAAGCCATCGTCGGCATCTACGCATTCCAAGCGTGGAGCGCGGACTCGGAGTCGCAGGCGTGATTGGCTTCAACGAATTCTGTCGGAAACCGTACACAGGAACGGTCGCGCAAAAAAATGGTTAAAGGGGAAATCGGAGTATGAATTATGCACACTTCTATCCGGTGTCCCAAGACGCGAGAAGCGATCCCAATCGATCTTAAAGACGGCCGCGCCGACGTGGTGCAAGGTTGGCATGAGTCGTTCAACCTGAAATGTCCTCACTGCGGCGAACTGCATACGGCCAAGTACCGCGACTTGTATGTGGCTGGCGTGCTCTCGGGGTTTCAAGGCGACTTCGACGGGCTCCTTCGTGCCTTTGCAAAGCCTTAGCGCAGTTCAAGGGAGGACTCGGTGGATAACGGCATGTTGCCGCCCGCGTCTGGCGAGCGCCGCCGAAGGGTGCCGGGCATTGTCACTCATCCTTTCATGGAAAGAGAAGCAGTCATTCTAAGAGCGCGAGCCGGGCACGCGAAGATAGCGGCGCTATATGCGGCGGACGAAGCGGAGCGTCGAGACTTTGAGGCACGGGCTAGCGCCTACGAAGCGCATGCACGGGAGTTGAAGATTCATTGGACGGCTGGAAGGGCTAAGCCGGAACCGCAACACCGCATTCGCGTTATTTATGTGTCACAACAGAGGAGAACATTGTTTCGCTGGTAAGCACAACGAGGGCCACCATCGCGTATCGGTGGCTAAAGAAGAAGCCCCGGTAAAAATTCGCCCCGGGGCTTCTTTTATGGCGCGCTGGAAAAAGAGTGCGGAATACCTCTTTGCCGGTTTCGTCCGTGACGGAATAAAGACTCTGACCGTCTGCGGTCGCAGTTTGTTATGCGCTACGTCAGGCGCCACCAGCAACGCTGCCGCCTTCGCTGCGTGCAGGCCGAGGGATTTTGCACCGTCGAGACGCTGATCGTGCTACGCCGGTTTTTGCCGGTATCAATCATCTGATGCGCGGTTTACCTGCTCGCGAATGACCTCATAACACTCGCACGCGCCCTTCTTTAGGCCGTCATGATCAAGAATTTTGATGTTGCCGCGCGAGTACGTGACCAGCCCGCGTTTCTGTAGCGCCGTTGCGGCCAAAGACACAGCAGTCCGCTGGACGCCAAGCATATGAGATAAGAATTCCTGGGTGAGTTGGATAACATCGCTGTCAATAACGTCGCGCGATTGCAGGAGCCAGCGGCACAGCCGCGCTTCGACCGTGTGCAGCGCGTGGCACGCGGCGGACTGTTGAGCTTGCATAGTGATGACGGATTGAAATGCGTTCGTCGCCTGTCGGAACGTTTGGCTTGTGTTGTAGAGTTTCACAAAAGCATCGCTCTTAAGCTGCCACGCCGCGCCCGGTATCTGTACCGTCGATTGCCCGAATGACAGCGGACCAAAGGTTCCGACCGACGCGCCGACCACCCCTTCGCGGCCGACAATGCCCGTCTCGATCTGCTCGCCGGTCTTCATCACAGCAAGGATCGATATCATTCCGGCGGTCGGGAAGTAGACGTGATTGATGGTCCCGCCGGGTTCATGCAGCACCGTACCCTGCATCATCTCGAATTTCTTGAGGTTCGGCTCAAGTATCGAGAAATCGGCGGCACCGAGTTGCTTCAATAGACGATTTTCCCCGAATGGGGCTGGTCTCATCATCGCGGCACTCCGTTGCCCTTCGGAAGGGCCGAGACCGCGACATGATTGGGCGACGCGCCGAACGGCGTCTGCTGCGGAGACTGTACTTGGTCATATATGCGTGAATTGTGTTCGCTGTGTGCCCGGTTCCATACAGACGGGACAGGAACAGCGGCCAAAATAGGGGTCTCGGGACTTGGGCACTGATCGAACGATATGGAGAGCCCCATGGCCGCCATTCATTCCCATCTCAAAACCCAAACCGTATTCGAGCCGGAAGCGATCGGCGTGATGTCGCAAGCCTTCGATGAGGCATGCAACGCATTGCGTATCTTCGCCGGCGACGAACACGGACGACAGGTCATCGCGACGCGCATCATCGATCTCGCCAGCAGGGGTCTTATCGAGGCCGAAACGCTTCGCGACCGTGTGGTGCGGGAAGCTCACTCCGCAGCGTAGCTGTGGTCACTCCAGACGAAATGCGGTTGTTCGCGCTCGACTGCTTGCGCTGGTCGGAAGAGGCCGACAACGCAAGCACCCGCGATATCATGGTGCAGCTAGCTAAGACGTGGATGAGCACGGCGTCAGCAATCGAACGCCGTGCGAGCAGCGGCTACCAACTCGCTAGCCCGGATTTGCGAGCCAAGTTGGATTGAGGAATCCCCGCCTTGCCGATCCCCCACAATCACGAAGAACAAACCGCATTCGAACCATCCGCCATCAAGGCCATGTCCGACGCCTTGGACCAGACCTGTACCGCGCTCCACGTCAACGGTCACATCCGGGACCGCGAAGTCATCGCAGCCCGCATTAGCGATTTGGCTCGGAGCGGAGTCACGGATGCAGGAGTCCTGAGTGATCGCGTGGTATCGGAAGTGATAGGCATGCGCGTTGCTATGAGCGGCCCGTCCTAGTCGGCGACCCCTCACCCGGCACCCTTTAGTTCCATGACGATGTACCAGCCCTCCGACTCGTATTTCACTTCGATCAAGCGTCCATCGTGTCCTGCTTGCGACACGCGCATGATGCTCAATCGGATCAACTCTATTCAGGGCAAACCCGATTACGATGAACGGACGTTCGAATGCCCCAATGCGGGAACGAGCTGACCGAAGTCGTCAAGTTCAAAGTGAGCACACCTTGGTTAGGACAGGGCGGGTTCACCTTCGACTCCGCTAGGCGCTGTTCTCGCGCCGGACGCCCTTAAATTTCTTTGCTCCCAGTTACTATCCCCCCGAGTCATCGCTTGAAAGCTGGTGAATTGAGTCCTTGTATTGCACAGAGGAAACAGCAATAAGCGAGGACGTTTCGAAATCTTCCTTTTCTTTCTCTCACGCCTAATGCCCTCGGTAGGCAACTAGCATTTCTGAAAAATCGCTCACGCGGGCCAACCACGCCTTCGCGGCTTGGCTAGACGCGCTCGCGCTCAAGCTTGTCATGCATGACGAGATTCAGCGGATTGTCGGCGTCGGGCGTAAGACCGTGCTTTTCGTGACGCACGATCTCGGCGAGGCGATCGCACTTGCGGACCGCGTCGCCGTGTTCTCCAGC
>JAXDNY010000210.1:0-5403 GCA_034669145.1 Hyphomicrobiales bacterium | reverse complement strand
CTGAAGGCCGCGAGGGTGCGGCGGAGGATGGCGACACCATTCGCGCCCAGAACCAGTCGACGCGCTATCCGTTGCTCGCGACCGCGACGGTGTCGCGTGCCGCGGTGTTTGCCGAGCACAGCGATCTACGCGCCGTCGGCGCCCTGATCGGCGCGGTGCTGGCCTTGCTGACGCTCGCACTGGCGCTTGTGCTGCCGTGGCGTGCCCGCTCGAACCCAATCGCCGAAATGGAGCGCGCACTCGAAGCAAATGAATTCATTCCCTATTATCAGCCGGTCGTCGATCTGCGCAGCGGCGCGATTGTCGGCGCCGAGGTCCTGATGCGCTGGCGCAAGCGCGACGGCACGGTGATCCCGCCGGCCGTGTTCATCCCGCTCGCCGAGTCCTCGGGGCTCATTCTGGAGATGACGCGGGCTATGATGAGCGCGGCGCGTGACGAGTTCGCCCAGGTGCTGGGCCTGAGGCCGCGCGTGAAATTCGGCTTCAATCTGACGGCACGTCATTTCAGCAACGAGGCGGTCGTCGAGGAAATCCGCGAGGTTTTCGCCGGATCGCCGATCCGGCTGTCGCAGATCGTGCTCGAGGTCACGGAGCGCGAGCCGCTTGAGGATCTCGACATGGCGCGGCGCATCATCGCCGCGTTGCAGGACCTTGGTTGCAAGGTCGCGATCGACGATGTCGGGACCGGCCATGGCGGCCTGTCCTACATGCTCAAGCTTGGTGCCAACTATATCAAGATCGACAAGATGTTCATCGACGCGATCGGGACCGAGCGCTATTCGACCACGATCATCGAAACGCTGGTCGAGCTCGCCCGCAGCATGCGGATGGAAATCGTCGCCGAGGGCGTCGAGAACTTCGACCAGGTGAAATATCTGCGCGAGCGCGGAATTTTCCTTGCTCAAGGCTATGCTTTTGCGCCCCCGCTGCCGGGTTCGTTGTTCCGCCAGCTGCTGGAAGCAGCCCATCCGCTCGGGTCGGGAACAATTGCGACCGAGACTCCCGCGGCGGTCGACGAGTTCATGGCGGCGCGGGACAGGGTTGCGGCAGCGTAACGTTAACCAAGTGCTAACCATGTTGGGCCGACACCTGAGGCTGGGGTCCGGACGCGCGCCGCACGGCGACGGCAGGCCTGCAACGAGGCTCGTAAGCGGAAAGATCGGCCTGTGGTCTCGCCGAAGCTGTGGAAGCTTGCAGCAATTCCCTTCGGGCTCGCGCTCGCGGGCGTGCCAGCGGCGGCCGTGCATACATGGCTCAGCCACTACATCGAGCAGGACGGCGTCAGCGACCTGAACGTTTCGGCCAAGCGCGTGATCGCGCTCACCGAACTGCGGCTCGCGCGCGTCATGCAAGGGCTCGACGATCTCGCGGCGCGCGGCGTCCGCTCCTGTACCGATGCCGACCGCGATGCGATGAACGAAATGTCGTTCCGCGTCGAGCCGGTCAAGGAAGTCTCGGTGGTAGATTCCCACGGCGCGACGATTTGCACCAATCTGGCGCTTCCGTTGGCGCAGCGCGTAGTGATCTCGGGGCCGATCGAAAGCACCCACAGCGAGATCGTAGTCGAGGTCATCCGGCTCGGCGGGGGCAACGAGAACGGACTGCGTATCCGCCGCACGATCGCGGACGGTGCATGGCTCGCCGCCTTGGTTCCCTCCGACCTGCTGATCCCGCGCATTTCACCGAGCGGCGGACCTGTCGCCGTCAACGCGATCCTCGCGACGACGGACGGCACGATCATCGGCGCGCGCAGCGCCGCACAACACGATGACGCCAGGCCGCTTGAGTCGCTGATCGCGCGCATCAGGTCCGAACGGTTCGGAATTCTCGTCACGACATCGATGCCGCGCGCGCGCGTGCTCGCCGGCCATAACGATCTGATCATGATGGCGACCGTCGGTACCGGTTCGAGTGCTGCGCTGATTCTTGCGCTGGTCGCGTTCCGCCCGTGGCGGTCGCGCGGCAATCCGGCCGACGAGCTTGCGCGCGCCATCGATAACGGCGAGCTCGTTCCGTACTACCAGCCGATCGTGGATCTGACGACCGCGCGGGTGGTGAGCGCCGAAGTGCTGGTCCGCTGGCGCAAGCCGGACGGAACGCTGGTGCCGCCGGTCCACTTCATTCCGCTGGCCGAATCGAGCGGGCTGATCGTCGAGCTGACGCGCGCCCTGATGCGGCGCGTGTGCAACGAAGCGGGCGAGGCGATCGGCCGGCGGCCGCAGTTCAAGATCGGCTTCAATCTGTCGGCGCAGCACTTCATCGACGAGGCGATCGTCACGGATGTGGGCAAGATTTTCGGCGGCTCGCAGATTGCGCTCAACCAAGTGTTGCTCGAGGTCACCGAGCGCCAGCCGCTTGACAATCTCACGATGGCACGCCGCGTGATCGCCGCGCTGCAAGGACTCGGTGTCCATGTCGGCATCGACGATCTCGGCACCGGGCACAGCGGCCTGTCCTACATGCTCAAGCTCGGCGTCGATTTCATCAAGATCGACAAGATGTTCGTCGATGCGATTGGAACCGAACGATATTCCACGACCATCATCGAGACGCTGGTGGGCCTCGGCCGCGACATGAGCATGGACATCATCGCCGAGGGCGTGGAGACCTTCGAGCAGGTGCAGCATCTGCGCGAACGCGGCATCCGCAAGGCGCAGGGCTACGTGTTCGCGCCGCCGCTGCCGGGTCCTTCGTTCCTGCAACTGCTGCAAGCCTCCGATCCGAAGCCGGCCGGCAATGCCGAACGCGTGGACGAATTGGCCCGCCTGCCGGCCGCCGCCGCATGAGGGGCAAAACCCCGGGTTCCCGCCCTCCCGGCACGGTATTTGCCGTCATGTCGCCACAACTGACGCCTTATTGCGCAACATCGGCCCGTCACCGTACAACCGCCACTGAGCGGTGGGGCTGTATCCAAGCGCGCCGCGCGAGGGCTCGATCGAATGGACGCCATTGTGAAACTGACCCGGGTCGTGCCGCTGATCGCGAGCGCACTCATCGGCGCGACATCATTCGCTGCCGCGCAGGCCGATCCCGAACGGCCGGTCACGCCGCCGGACAGCTACCGCGTCGTGATGGAAAACGACCGCGTGCGGATGATCGAAATCCACGTCAAGCCGCACTCCAAGGTGAACGTGGATTCGCCCGCGGGGCGCGAGCGCTTTCTCTACATGCTCTCCGATGGCGCGCTGATCCTGGCGCCGCCCGGCAAGACCCCTTACGAGTTCGCGCTGCATGCCGGGGAAACGGCCGTGTTTCCCGCCGTCTCACCGACGGTCGCAAACGACACCGATTCGGCGGTGCGCGCCTTGATGGTCGAGGTCAAGCAGCCGATGCGCAGCACGTCGGTGGCCGGCAAGGGCGGTCGGAAGTACGCCGCAAAGGGCAACTGGCGCAAGGTTGCGGCCACAAAATCGAGATCGAGCAAGGTTGTCGAAAGGAGCCGCAAGCCTGCGGCGAGCGTCGCCCGGATCGAATCGAAGCCGGCCGCCAATGCGCCGCTCAATCTGCGCAGGGCGAACGCCAAACCGGCGAAGAAGATTTCCGGCAAGAGCAAGGCCGCCAGCAGCTAGGGCATGATCCCGAAAAGTGGATACCGGTTTTCGGACAAGATCATGCCCAAACAAAAGAAAAAGCGACGAGTCTGATTCAACGCAGTTGAATCGGACTCTAGCGGTCCCGTTTCAGCTCGCCGCCTGCACCGGTACCGCGCCCTGACGCCGCGCGTCATAGAACGCGATGATGCTGCGCGCGGTCGTCGGCTTGAGCCGCGAGAATCCGGACAGCGCGCGATCGAGATCCTGCACCGAGAGCGACCGGTTGGCCGCGCGCAGCAGGATGCATTGCGCCGTGCTCCACGAGAAACCCGCGACCTTGGCGAGGATCACCGCCATGTCCGGGTTGTCGTCGAGCATCGCGCGCTCGACCAGATCGATCGGCGCGCCGGTCATCAGCGACAGCGCGACCGCGGTTTCCTCGAACTTGCGCGCATCCGCGAAATCATGAACTTCGTTTTCGCCGAGCCGTCCGGCCTGATGCAGCGCTTCCACCTCGGCGCGCGCGGCCGCGTAATCGGTCGAGGCACGGCGTGAGGCGGCGCGGATGTTGCCGCCGATCTCGGCGACCACGTCGCGGATCGCCGCTGCGGCCGCAGGATCAGCGGCGGCGAGCTTCTGCCGCACGGCCGAGGATGCGAGCTCCACCAGCTTGAGCAAATGCTGGCGCGGAATATCGTGGCGGGTGCCGACATGCACGGCCAGCACATCGTCGCCGACGGATCGCTCCACCAGCGTCTTGAACGCCGCGCTGGAGAAGCGCGCACCCTTGTTCTGCGCCACGGAGCGCACGACGTCCCCGTTGCCGCGCTCGACCAGCACGTCGGTGACCTGTTCGCTCAAGGTGCCGCGCTGTGCGATGGCCATGAGATGCTGCTGGCTGTGCGTCGCCGCGGTCGCCTTGAGATAATCGTCGTCGAGCCGCGGCGAATGGCGCAGCATCGGCTGCGCGACGCCGATGTCGTCATCGGCGGCGAGCGTGCGGACGACCCCGACCGGCGCATTCGGCACACGGGCGAGGCGCGTGGAGAGCCTGGCGCGGGCGTTCGTCTCGATCGTCGCCGCGAGACGGCCAATCACATCGTCGAACAGCGTGACGTGATCTTCGGTGTAGCTGTCCGAACCAGCGATGAAGAGATCGGTGATGCGCCATAGCGCGGCCTCACGCTTTTCCTCCGTCTTGGAGGCGAGCGCGTCCTCGATCTCGTCGATCAGGTTCGGTGTCGGCGTCATTCGCCGGCATTCCTCCGGACAGCAGCGCAGGGCCGGAGTTCGACGTTAGAAACAAGGAATGAAGATTCGCTTGCGGCCGCGCTGGCACGGTTAAGAAATAGCTAATTTGGAACCCGCACCTTTCGCTTCGCGCGCCAGGCTTCGTACGCCTGCCTGCTCGCGGCGTCCGGCGGATACAGCCCGAATGTCGGCTGCCCCTCGCGGACCCGTTCGATGACGAACGTCTCGAACAGATCCTGCTCGGCGGCCTCGTTCGCGATTTCCTCCGCGATGCTCGCCGGGACGATCACCACGCCTTCGCCGTCGCCGACGCAAATGTCGCCCGGAAACACCGGCACGCCGCCGCAGCCGATCGGCACGTTCAAGTCGGCCGCATGGTGCTTGATCAAGTTGGTGGGCGCCGAGCCGCCCTGGCAGTAGGCCGGGAAGGGGAGCTTCGCAATCTCAGGCGAATCGCGCAGGCCGCCGTCGCTCACGACGCCGGCAGCGCCCCGGACCATCATGCGCGTGATCAGGATACTGCCGGCCGACGCCACGCTTGCGTCCTGACGGCAGTCCATCACCAGAACGCTGCCTGGCGGAATGGCCTCGACCGCGGCGCGTTGCGGGTGCGTCCGAT
>JAXDNY010000209.1:0-15732 GCA_034669145.1 Hyphomicrobiales bacterium | reverse complement strand
CCGTCGCATCGATGTGCCCGCCGAGCGTTGCATTCATGTTGTCGGCGCCGCCCTTGAACGGCACCTGCGTCCACTTGATGCCCTTCTGCTTGGCGATCTGCTCCATCGTGATGTGCAGGCTCGTGCCGACGCCCGGCGTTCCGTAGTTCACTTTGCCGGGATTGGCCCGCGCGTGCTCGATCATGTCGTTGAATGTCTTGAACGGCGAGTCCGCGCGCACCACGACGCCGAACGTGTAGCCGGTAAGATGGATCACGTAGGTGAAGTCCTTGGCGGGATCCCACGCCGTCTTCTGGATATACGGGATGCGGAAAACGCTGATCGGGAACTGGGCTACCGTGTAGCCGTCGGGCCGCGCGTTCCCCGCCATGTTGCCGGGCCCGAGCGTGCCGGCTGCGCCCGGCCGGTTCTCGATCACGATCGTCTGGCCGAGATGCTTTTCGGTCGCCTGCGCAAGCGCGCGCATCGCGATGTCGGTCGAGCCGCCCGGCGGCCACGGCACGATCAGCGTCACCGGCCGGGTGGGAAATTGTTGCGCCTGCGCGGGCGCCGCAAGCGCGACCAGCGCAGCGGCAAGCAGAATCATTCGTCTCATGAAGCCCTCCCTCGCTATTTCGCAGACCGGAACTTTCCGGTTATCGTTGTGGCGCATGATCCCGAAAAGTGGGTACCGGTTTTCGGAAAAGATCATGCGCGAAGAAAGTACATTGCCCAATGATGGGCGACCCCGCAACGGAGGCGACCTGTGGCGTATTGGCTTTTGAAGACCGAACCGGAAGAATTTTCCTGGGACGATCAGGTCAAGCGCGGGCCTAAGGGCGAGGCATGGACCGGCGTGCGCAATTTCACCGCGCGCGGAAACCTGAAAGCCATGAAGAAAGGCGAGCAGGCGTTCTTCTATCACACCGGCGACGAGAAACAGGTCGTCGGCATCGTGGAGATCATCCGCGAGGCCTACAAGGACCCGACCGATGAGAAGGGCGTGTTCTATTGCGTCGACACGCGCGCCGTGAAGCCATTCCCCAAGCCGGTGACGCTCGCGACCGTGAAAGCGGACGCGAAGCTCAAGACCATGAAGCTCGCGCGCGAGCCGCGCCTCTCGGTGCAGCCGGTGACGGATGAGGAGTGGAAGCTGATCTGCCGGATGGGTGGGGTGAAGGATTGAATATCACTGTGTCCCGGCGCGGCGCAGCATGCAATGCTGCGACGCAGACCCGGGACCCCGGTTCCTTGATTTTCCAGCAGCAGGGAAAGCAACCGGGGTCCCGCATCTGCGGTGCACCACTTCGTGATGCACCGCGTGCGGGACACATTACGCCGCGACGCTCGCAATCACCTGCGCCAGCAATTTCTCGCGATGCGTGGGCGAGCGGCGCCCTTTGAGGGTCTCGGAAAACTTTTCGAGCTTGCCGCTCTCGAACGCCGCCACCACGGTCTGGTGGACGTAGCTCTTGCGCGCGATCGTCGGCGTGTTGGAAAGCTGCTCGGATACCGCCGTCACGGCTTCGTTCACCTGCCGCCGCCGTCCGCGCTCGCTTGGCGCCGGCGCCATATGGGCGAGCGCTTCGAGCGCGGCGCTGGATGCGACGAGGGTGCGGAAATCTTTCAGCGAAATCTTCACGCCCGCGATCTCGCGCAGAAACGCATTCACGTCGCTCGCGGTGACGATGCGGATATCTCCATTCTCGGCGCGATACTGAAACATGCGCCGACCCGGCAGCGCGCGCAGCACGTTGATCGCACTCGCGCCGCGCGGAGAATGAAACTCCTTCTCGATGTTCTTGCCGCCCTTGGCGCGGAATTTCAGCGCGATAGTCGCCCCGTTCACCACGATGTTGGATTTGAGCATGGTGGCGGCGCCGCGCGTGCGGTTCGACTTGACGTAGCTCTCGCCGCCCGCCCGGATGGCGCTGCACGA
This sequence comes from Hyphomicrobiales bacterium, assembly GCA_034669145.1. Lineage (GTDB taxonomy): Bacteria > Pseudomonadota > Alphaproteobacteria > Rhizobiales > Xanthobacteraceae > PALSA-894. Next base: position 13,814 of record JAXDNY010000209.1, on the reverse strand, counting down.
GACCAACTCGATCACCGCCGCCAGCGCGAACTCGCGCGTTGGCTCGGCGGTTCCCAAATGCTTGTTTACCGCGCGGCGGATGCGCGGCAGTGCTTCCACCAGCCGCCGCAGGCGGCGCGCCTTGCGCTGCTCGCGCACTTTCTCCCAGTCGGCGTGATAGCGGTATTGCAGGCGCCCGGCCGCGTCGCGGCCGATCGCCTGGATGTGCGCGCGCGGGTCGGTGGCGTAGAGCACCTCTTCGTAGGCGGGCGGGACCGCGAGACGCTTGAGCCGTGCGCGCGTCATCTGATCGCGGACGGTGCGGCCGCGTGCCGACACGAAGGTGAACTTGTCGCCGATCCGCTTGCGCCGGATCGTCAGCTCCTCGGTCGAGATATGGCGCAGGCCGAGCTGCTTCAGAGCGCGCGCCGAAAGCTGCGACGAAAGCTTCCGCGCTGCCTGTTCGCCATTTGTTTCGGCCATCGAAAAGTTCCTTGTCAGTGGACAAGGAAAGTCGCCGACAGGTCAAATAGTTCCAGAAGCTAGCTTTTCAGCGCCTCGGCGATCCCGTCGGTGAACACCTGCGCGCCCAGCACGAGGTCCTCGTCCGAGGTGTTCTCGCTCCAGTGATGGCTGATACCCCCGATCGAGGGCACGAACATCATGGCGGCGGGGAGCTTGCGCGCGAGCCACTGCGCGTCGTGTCCGGCGCCGCTCGGCATCCGCATGTGCTTGCCCGGCGCGTGGCGCTCGGCCGCCGTGTCGAGCGCCGCCATCAGCCGCTCGTCCATCACGGCGGGCGTGCTCTGCGAGACCACCGACAGCTCGAACTTGCAGCGGCTGACGCGGTTCGCCGCCGCGATCAGGTCGTTCAGTTCGGCATGCAGTCTGTCGAGCACCGCCGGGTCGGCATCGCGCAGCTGGAACAGCGCCTCGGCGCGGCCCGGAATGATGCTGTGGCTGCCGGGGTCGAGCGTGATGCGGCCCGTCGTCCACACCGTGCGCGGCCCGCAGATTTCCGGAAAGCGCTTGTCGATCGCGTTGAGCAGCTTGATCAGCGCGAGGCCGGCGTCGCGCCGCCGCAGCATCGAGGTGGTGCCGGCGTGGTTCTGCTCCCCCGTCACCGTGATGCCGTATTGCCAGATCGCCACGATCGCCGTCACGACGCCGATGTTGAGCTGGCCCATCTCCAGCGAATCGCCCTGCTCGATGTGCGCCTCGAAGAACGCCTTGTAGCGCTCCGGCTCGATCGCAAGACGCGGACGGCCCGCATAGCCGGCCGTCTTGAGCCCGTCGCGCAGTGGCGTGCCGTCGTTCTTGTTCTTCGCCTTGTCGATGTCTTCTTCGGTGAGCACGCCGGTGAACGATTTCGAGCCGAGGAACGAACCGAAGTGGCCCTCCTCGTCGCAGAACACCACGACGTCGACGCCGGTGTCGCCTCCGGCCTCCTTGATCGCGCGCGCCGCTTCGAGCGCGTAGACGCAGCCGAGCGCACCGTCGAGCCAGCCGGCATGGTTCTGCGATTCCAGATGCGAGCCCGACAGCGCCTTCGCACCGGCCGCCTTGCTTTTTCCCAGGATGTTGCCGATGCCGTCGATGGTGGTGTCGAGGCCGGCCGCGGTGCATTGCTCGGCGAACCAGGCGCGCGATGCGATGTCCTCGGGCGAGAGTGTCGGGCGATGGACGCCGGTCTTGTAGGTGCCGAAGCTGCGGAGCTTGGTGAGATCGCCGAGCAGGCGGTCAGGCTTGATGGCAGGCAAAACACTCTCCTCTTTGGTGTATGCACAATGCCAGCATGATCGGTGACCGCAAAGCCTTCATCCGCACGAATACGCGGCTCAAGCCCGTCCCGCATGTGCCCGAGATTTCGCTGTACGTTGCCGACGAGTCGGTGCCGCTCTGGCTCAAGACCGAGGAAGAACTTGGCGCAATGGGCCTGCCGCCGCCCTACTGGGCCTTTGCCTGGGCGGGCGGACAGGCGCTCGCGCGCTATGTGCTCGACAACCCGCAGGCTGTCGCGGGCCGGCGCGTGCTCGATCTCGCCTCCGGCTCCGGGCTTGTGGCGATCGCGGCCGCGATGGCCGGCGCCGCGCCGGTGATCGCCGCCGATATCGATGCGTTCACCGAGGCGGCCGTCGCGCTCAATGCGGAGGCGAACGACGTCTACATCGAGGTCCTGGTGCAGGACCTGCTCGACCAGCCCGCGCAGGACGCGCCGCGCTACGATGTCATCCTGGTCGGCGACCTGTTCTATGAGCGCGACACCGCAGCGCGCGCCCTTGCCTTCCTGGATCGTCACGCCGCCACCGGCGCACGCGTGTTGATCGGCGATCCCGGCCGCACCTATCTGCCGAAGGAGCGGCTCACGCAGCTTGCCGAATACTCCGTGCCGGTCACGCGCGAGCTGGAGGATCTGGAGATCAAGCGCACGACGGTGTGGGAGTTGATATACACTCCGGCCTCATCCTGAGGAGGCGGCAAAGCCGCCGTCTCGAAGGATGGCGGCAAGCTCGGTGCCTGTTGCCATCCTTCGAGACGCTCGCTGCGCTCGCTCCTCAGGATGAGGATTATTGGGAGGCCCCATGACCTTCGCCGGGATCAACGCTCTCGCCATCCTCATCGCCGCCGTCGTCGGCTGGCTGTCCGGCGCCGTCTGGTACAGCGCGCTCGGCAAATTGTGGGTCGAGGCGCAGGGCAAGACCATGGAGGAATTCCACGCGCATCGCGCCGCCATCAAGGGCACGCCCGCCGCGTGGCTGCCGTTCGCGCTTGCGTTCGTCGCCGACCTTGTGATGGCCTGGGTGCTCGCCGGGCTGGTCGGACATATGGGCAGCGTCACGATCCGCAGCGCGGTGATCTCGGCGCTGTTCGCGTGGGCCGGCTTCGTGCTCACGACGATCGTCGTGAACTATTCGTTCGGCGGCCGTCGCTACCGGCTTGCGGCGATCGATGCCGGCCACTGGCTCATCGTGCTGGTGCTGATGGGCGTGGTGATCGGCTGGGTGGGCGTTTAGCTTCGTCGCCCGACCAAAGTGTGACAGCGCCGACCTTGTTCCCTATCAAAGCGGCGGCGCATAATGTCGGCCAGCAAAACAGGGCCCGCGGGCTCGCGGCGTACCGCGTGGGAGGAAGAAAATGTCCGACAAGATCTATCCGGTCCCGGCCGAGTGGAAGGCGCGCGCCTATGTGGACGACGCGAAATACCGCGAGATGTACGCGCGTTCGCTGAAGGACCCGAACGGCTTCTGGGCGGACGAGGCCAAGCGCCTGCACTGGTACAAGACGCCCACGAAAATCAAGAACACGAATTTCGGTCCCGGCGACGTCTCGATCAAGTGGTTCGAGGACGGCGTCACCAACGTCGCCTACAACTGCATCGACCGTCATTTGCCGAAGCGCGCGAGCCAGACCGCGATCATCTGGGAAGGCGACGATCCGTCCGAGTCCAAGCACATCACCTATCAGGAGCTGCACGACGAGGTGTGCCGGATGGCCAACATCCTGCGCAACCGCAACGTCGACAAGGGCGACCGCGTCACCATCTACATGCCGATGATCCCCGAGGCCGCCTATGCGATGCTCGCCTGCGCGCGCATCGGCGCGATCCATTCGGTGGTGTTCGGCGGCTTCTCGCCGGATAGCTTGGCCGGCCGCATCGAGGACTGCGCCTCCAAGGTGATCGTCACGGCAGACGAAGGACTCCGCGGGGGCCGCAAGGTGCCGCTGAAAGCCAACGTGGATGCGGCGATCGCTAAGGTCGGCGGCGTCGACCATGTGATCGTGGTCAGGCGCACCGGCTCAGCCGTCGACATGGATCCGGTGCGCGACGTCTACTACCACGACGCCGCAGCGGTCGTGACGGCGGAGTGTCCGTGCGAGCACATGAACGCCGAGGACCCGCTGTTCATTCTCTACACCTCGGGCTCGACCGGAAAGCCAAAAGGCGTGCTGCACACCACCGCGGGCTACAACCTGTTCGCCGCGATGACACACCAGCTCGTGTTCGATTATCACGACGGCGACATCTACTGGTGCACCGCCGACGTCGGCTGGGTCACGGGCCACAGCTACATCATCTACGGCCCGCTCTCGAACGGCGCCCTCACGCTGATGTTCGAGGGCGTGCCAAATTATCCGAGCATGTCGCGCTTCTGGGAGGTGATCGACAAGCACAAGGTCAACATCTTCTACACCGCGCCGACCGCGATCCGCGCGCTGATGCAGGCGGGCGAGGACCCGGTGAAGAAAACCTCGCGCAAGTCGCTGCGCCTTCTCGGTTCGGTTGGCGAGCCGATCAACCCGGAAGCCTGGGAATGGTATTACCGCGTGGTCGGCGACAACCGTTGCCCGATCGTCGACACCTGGTGGCAGACCGAGACGGGCGGCATTCTCATTACACCGCTGCCCGGCGCGACGCCGCTCAAGCCCGGCTCGGCCACCAATCCGTTCTTCGGGTTGCGCCCCGAACTGGTCGACGCCGAGGGCAAGGTGCTGGAAGGCGCCGCCACCGGCAACCTGTGCATCGCGGATTCATGGCCCGGGCAGATGCGCACCGTCTATGGCGATCACCAGCGTTTCGTCGAGACCTACTTCAAGGCCTATCCGGGCAAATACTTCACCGGCGACGGCTGCCGCCGCGACGCCGACGGCTATTACTGGATCACCGGCCGCGTCGACGACGTGATCAACGTGTCGGGCCACCGCATGGGCACCGCCGAAGTCGAGAGCGCGCTGGTCGCGCACGTGAAGGTTTCGGAAGCGGCCGTGGTCGGCTATCCGCACGACATCAAGGGCCAGGGCATCTACGCCTATGTGACCTTGATGGCTGGCGAGCAGCCGAGCGAAGCGCTGCGCAAGGAGCTGGTCTCCTGGGTGCGCAAGGAGATCGGCCCGATCGCGGCGCCCGATCTCATTCAGTTTGCGCCCGGCCTGCCGAAGACACGCTCGGGCAAGATCATGCGCCGCATCCTGCGCAAGATCGCCGAGGACGAGTACGGCAGTCTCGGCGACACGAGCACGCTCGCCGATCCGGCGGTGGTGGACGATCTGGTGAACAACAGGCAGAACAAGAGGAAGAGTGCGTAGCATGCTCGATCGCGAGCCTTCCGGGTGGCTCAGGGGCAATTGCGGCAGATAGAACATGCATTCGACTCAACCCATGACGTTCGCCGAGTTAAAGCTCGCGATACGTAGCGATCCAAATCCTAACTCACGATATGAGCGTTTTTTGAATAAGCTGCCGCTCCCCGAGTTTAATAAGCGAGGAAAGGATGCTGCGTGGGACATTTGGTATTTTTCTGATAACACAGCCTTTTGCCGCCGGACTGCGGGGCTGTACCTAACGGAGTTGGATGACTTAAGAGACGAGAACAAAAAATCTCGGAAGTTATTGCGCCTTGACGATAAGGCGGATCACCATCCTAACTTTACCTTTGACAAGTTTCGATGGTCTTTTGGAAACTTCTGCTTCTACCTTTACGCGGCACTTGAGTCGTTCTACCATGAGGCAAATATCTTATATGAGCTTCGCATTGAGCGAAGAGCGGTGTCTTTCAGCGAGATCAAGAAAACGCTAGGCAACTGCTCTCTTGCCAACCACATGGAGACCTTTCACTCGGACGAAGATATGAAATTATTCATTGAATACAGGAACGCCTTTATGCACGGATATATCTTTCCAATTTCCGGGTCATCAGATGGCAGACTATTTTTGAAGCGTCAGCCAAGGATGGAGAAATTCTCATTTTCCGACATGTGTCTCGACGCTAATCAATTTGTCACCGTCGTGTTCGCGAGGGTGGATAGATTTATTTGTGACGGATGGCGGTGTTTCGAAAAAGATCAACTGACCTAGGAACCTTTTGTAGCGCTCGAGTAGCAAGTAGCGCGGCGAAATCCAGGGCAACGGATGCCGCCCGCCTATCCCGGATGATCGCTTCACCGCCGCTTGCGTGCAGCCTTCGCTTTCGCCGGAGCCGCCTCACCGATCGCTTCGAGCAGCCTCTTGGTCTTCTCATTGTACTTGATCGAAAGTTGGAAGGTGCGACCGCGACCGTGCCGGCTCAAAATTTCCGTCTTCTGGATGATGCCGATCTCGTCGAGCTTTTCCAATTGCTTGTAGACCCGATTACGCGATTGGCCGGTCAGTTCGGACAACAGCGTCGCGGTCACCGGTTTGCCCTCGCTTTCATAGGCGAAGATCAGCACGAACAATCCAAGCTGCTGCAGACGCGCGGCGCCAGTCTCTCCGGGAAAGGTTTCGCGGACGATGCGCTCGATGAACATCCGGACCAGCTGACGTACGGATTCAAATTGCATTCAGCTTACATCCCCTATATAGAACTTTCAATAAATGACGGTCCGGCCTGTCTCGGCGCCCTCGACACGGTGCGCTTAGGCGAGGATATACCATTGCCGTCTCGCCGGTACCCGGCAAAGAAGCCCGGACTCCAACCCGGGACGGCCTCGCTTCACCTTCGCGCCTAGCCTATAATCTCCGCATGAACGTGCTTGCCAAACCGCGCGCCAATGTCGACGAATTTCTCGACTGGGCTATCGGCCGGCCCGGCCGGTGGGAATTATTTGACGGCGAGATCATCAAGATGTCCCCCGAGACAGTCGGCCACGCCCAAATCAAGGGCACCGTCTACGCAGCTCTTGTTTCGGCGGTACGGCGTAGCGGTCTGCAGTGTCATGCTTTGACCGACGGGGTCATCGTCCGGATCGATGAAACGACGGCCTACGAACCGGATGCGCAGGTGTACTGCGGAGAGAGACTCCGCAATGATGCCCTGGAGGTGCCTGCCCCAATCATCGTCGTCGAGGTTTTGTCGCCCTCCACCCAGCATGTCGATATGTCGCGAAAGCTCGCCGGCTACTTCCGGCTCCCGAGTGTTGCGCACTATCTCATTGTCGACCCGACACAGCCGAGCATCGTTCACCATGCGCGCGGCACCGGCGAGACCATTCTCACCCGCGTCGTCACTGAAGGCCAAATCGTCCTCGACCCCCCCGGCCTTGAGATCTCCGTGGACGAAATCTACGCGGCCGATTGACCGCCCGTTTGCCCCCCCAACAGAATGCCTATAGCGTCGCGCGGTCCTCCATCGGCCTAGCCCAATTGCCAACGCCGCCCGATCCCAAATCCCTCATTGCCGGCAAACTCGCCGCCCTGCGCACCGAGGCGGGGCTCGCGACCATTCTCGACGGCATCGGCGAGGGCTTCTACGCGGTCGACAAAGACTGGCGGCTCATCCTGTTCAACAGCGAGGCGGCGCGGCATTTCCGCTGCAAGCCCGAGGACGTGCTCGGCCGCGTGCTGTGGGAGGCCTTCCCTGGCACGCGCAACACCGGCCTTGCGCGGCTCTACCACGAGGTCATGGCGAGCCGGGAAACCGTGCGGTCCGAAACCGAATCCATCGTCATCAAGGGACGCTGGATGGCCTACCGGCTGTTTCCCCTGGGCGACGGCCTCGGCATCGTGTTCCGCGACACCACCGACCGCCGCATGGCCGAGGAGCAGCGCGATCTGCTGATCAAGGAGCTGGAGCACCGCGTGAAGAACACGCTGACCATCGTGCAATCGATCGCGGCGCAAACCTTCCGCCACAGCAACGTCGACCCGGCCGTGCAGCGCGCCTTCGAGGGCCGCCTCATCACATTGAGCAACGTCCACGCGGTGTTGACGCAGCAAAGCTGGGGCAGCGCGGAGCTGCACGAGATCGTGCGCTCGGCGTTGCGCGCGCACGGCGCCCCCGGCGAGCAGCATTTCACCATCGAAGGACCCGAGATGCATCTTTCGCCGCAGAGCGCGGTCGCGCTTTCGATGGCGGTGCACGAGCTTGCCACCAACGCGATGAAATACGGCGCGCTCTCCGTCGCGGCCGGCCATGTGGATGTCGGCTGGAGCGTCGCGGACGGGCGCTTTCGCTGGTCGTGGCGCGAGCGCGGCGGACCGCGGGTCAAGGTGCCGAAGCGCAAGGGCTTCGGCTCGCGCATGATCGAGCGCTCGCTCGCGCTGCAGCTCTCCGGCAAGGTCGCCATCGAATATGCGGCCAAGGGCGTGGTATGCACCATCGACGCGCCGCTGGAAGCGATCGGCGACAAGGCGGGGGCTTGACCGCGCGGCGGTGCGGATTCGCGATGGCGCATCCCCCGCCGCGTTCGCTATGCTCTCCGCAAAGAAAACTGCACGGGGAGGCAACAATGCTCGCATTCGCGCGCGCCATTGCACTTGTCACACTGCTGACGGCGACACCGGCTCTCGGCTCACACACCCAACCAGCCGCCGCATCAGTCTTACAAGATCGGCGGTTTCACACTGGAGAGTGGCGAGGTCATCAAGGACTTCGCGATCTCCTACGTCACGCACGGCAAGCTGAACGAGAAAAAATCCAACGCCATCCTGATGGTCACCGCCATCAGCGGCAATCATCACCGCCTCGATTTTCTCATCGGCCCCGGCAAGGCGCTCGACACCGACAAATATTTCATCATCTGCACCGACGCGATCGGCAACGGGCTCACCACCTCGCCGTCGAACTCGACCTCGCAACCCCGGATGAAGTTTCCCAAATTCCTGATCCGCGACATGGTGGCGTCGCAGAAGAAACTGATGGACCAGCTCGGCATCGCTCATGTTGTCGCGGTGATCGGACCCTCGATGGGCGGCATGCAGGTGCTGCAATGGGGCGTCACTCACCCGGAGTTCATGGACTCGCTTGTCTCGCTGGTCCCACTGGCAAAAACGCCGGCCTGGACCGTCACGGTCCTGGAGGCGACCCGCAAGGCGATCATGCTCGATCCGGCCTGGAAGAACGGCGACTACGCCGAGCCCCCCGAACAGGGCATCCGGCTGTGGCGCGACATTCTCAATTTCCTTGCGGCGCGCTCGCCGGAGGTCTCGCGCGACCAATTCCCGAACCAGCTCGACATCCTTCCGTGGATGCAGGCGCAGGAGACCGGGCTGATCAAAGCGTTCGATGCGAATGACTGGATCTATCAAACCTGGGCCTATGACCGGCACGATGTCGGCACCACGCCCGGCATGAACGGCGATACCGTCAAGGCGCTACGTGCCATCAGGGCCAAGACGCTGGTCATGACCGGCACCAAGGACCTGCTGAACCCCGAATGGGAGCCGCAGGATGCCGCACGCTTCATCCGCGACGTCCGTGTCGTGACCATCAATCCTGGCACCGTGACTGGCCACGCGGCGGCGGGCGGTGCGTTTCCGGCCGATGTGGATTTTCTCAATCGCGAGATTTCGCAATTTCTCGATCTGGTGACGCAGAACGGGAAGCGGATGAACTAGGTTGAAGCCGCTGGCAGATCGTGATATGGGTACCCATATTGATTGAACCATCGATATGGGCCTTATGAAGACGACGCTCGAAATCGCCGATCCTCTTCTGCGTGAGGCCCGCAAGGTCGCGGCGCGCGAGAACACGACGTTGCGCGCGCTGGTCGAGCAGGGCCTGCGGCAGGTCGTGGCGGAGAAAAAGAAAGACAAGCCGTTTCGCCTGCGCAACGCGAGTTTCAAGGGTAACGGCCTACACCCCGATGTTGCGAACAAGAGCTGGCAGGAAATCCTCGACCTTAGCTACGAAGGACGTGGCACCTGATCGCCGTTGATACGAACATCCTCGTTTACGCACATCGCGAAGAATCGCCGTTTCACACGGTTGCGACGCAATGCATCGAACAGCTTGCGGAAAGCCGATCTGCCTGGGCGATTCCCTGGCCGTGCCTCCATGAATTTCTGACAGTGGTGACGCATCCGCGGATTTTTCGCCCGCCGACCCCTCTGGCTGTTGTGCTTGAACAGATCGATGCCTGGGCCGAGGCGCCGGCGCTTAGCTTCCTGAGCGAATCTGACATGCACTGGTTGGAGCTGCGGCGAGTCCTGGTCGTCGGACAGATCGTCGGCCCCCGCGTTCACGACGCCCGCATCGCCGCACTTTGCCTCCAACATGGCGTGCGCGAACTGTGGACTGCAGATCGCGATTTCAGCCGCTTCCCGCAGTTGAAGACGGTCAATCCGCTTCTGCGCTAGGACGCGATTGCGCCCCCTCCCGAGTCTTGATTGTTTCTTCACCCTGATTGCAGGTCACCGCTGAGCAACGGTGGGACGTGCGGTATCATGGATTTCGGACGGGGTTTGCGCGTTGGGGCGCGCGAACCATTCTGGGTAGGGGAAATTTCATGCGGCAGGTCGGTCGCGCGCTCGCGGGCGTGGCATTGCTCATTGCGTCGGTTGTCGTATCGCCGCTCGCCGCGCGCGAGATGGTGGCGTTCAGCGGCGGTGTCTCGGCCGGCACCGTGGTGGTGCGCACCGGCGAACGGCGGCTCTATTATGTGATCGGCGACGGCCGCGCGATCCGTTATCCGGTCGGCGTCGGCAAGGCCGGCCGCCAATGGTCCGGCGTCACGCGCATCGACGGCAAGTACGTGGCGCCCGCCTGGTCGCCGCCCGCGGTCGTCAAGCGCGACAAGCCTTCGCTGCCGGATGTGATCCCGGGCGGCTCACCGCGCAATCCGATGGGCGCCGCCGCGCTGACACTTTCGGGCGGCGAATACGCGATCCACGGCACCAACGCGCCGGGCTCGATCGGCGGCTATGTCTCCTACGGCTGCATCCGCATGTATAATCAGGATGTGGTCGATCTCTACAGCCGGGTGAGCGTCGGCACGACCGTTGTCGTCACGCGCTGATCGGCTCGTCCACGGCAGCCGCCCCGCCGTGCGTGAGCTCGGCGATCCGGCGCGTGCGCACAACCTCGTCGCGCGCCGCGGCGTTGTGGCTGAACAGCTCGAGCGTCCCGGTCTCCTCGGCCGTCACCGGCGTGAGCGCCTGATCCATGTAGGCATAGCGCTGCGGGTTTTTCAGCACCCGGCGCCGGATGCGTTCGAGCCTCAGCATGTCGATCGCCACCCGTCCGTAGCGCACCACAAACTCCTTGGCGTAGCGCGGATAGAACTTGAGCGGCGATTCCAGCGGCATGCCGTGGCGGCGGTCGCGGCGGAATTTGCGGCGGATCAAGCCGCTTTGCAGCGGATGCACGCCCTCGGCCTCGACCGTTTTGCCGAACATGTAGAGGAGGCCCGAGAGATGCGAGACGCCGAGGTCGAACACCGCCGCGCGGCGCAGCACCGTCTCCATGTGCTCGAACGTGTAATAGGTCTTCCAGGCGCTCGCGTACACGCCTTCCCACTCCGTCTGTGACATCCGCGAATGCCCGGTCACGACATGCTCGAGATCGTATTTGTTCATGTCGGGATCCATCCAGACACCTTTCTGCCAAAGCACCTTGTGGTCCTCCGAGCCGGGGAGCGGCGTCAGGCAGAAGAACTCCAGAATGTCGATCGGCAGTTCCTTCTTGATGATCTCGATATCCTCGCGCACCGACTCCGGCGTGTCGTTCGGGAAGCCGAGGATGTAGCCCGCATAGGTGATCACGCCGGCCTTTTTCCACGCCAGCATCATGCTGCGGTATTCGGTAATCTTGTTCTGCCGCTTCTTGGCGGCGAGCAGGTTCGCCGGATTGATGTTTTCGAGCCCGATGAACACCTTGCGCACGCCCGCGCGCGCCGCTTTCTCGACGAAGTTTGCAATCTTGTGACACAGCGTGTCGACCTGGATGACGATCTTCAATTCGATCCCATCGCGCTCGCGCAGCAGGATGATGCGGTCGAAGATGATCTCCCAATCCTTGTTGCGCGCGAAATTGTCGTCCGAGATGAAGTACCAGTGAATGCCATGCCGGTAATGCGCGCGGATCAGCTGCTCGACGTCGTCGGCTGAGCGCCGTCGCGATTTGCGGCCCTGCACGTTGATGATGGTGCAGAACGAGCATTGGAACGGGCAGCCGCGGCCGGCATCGAAACTCGCGTAGTGATCGACCGTGCGCCGCAGCACCTGCGGCGGCAGAAACGGCGTCGGAGCCCCTTCGAGCGCGGGCAGGTCGTTCATGTGATTGTAGATGGGGCTGAGCGTGCCGTTCGCGGCGTCCTGCATCACCTGGTCGAGGCGTCTGTCTTCTCCCTCGCCGGCAAACAGGCTGATGCCCATGTCGAGCGCCTGCTGCAGGTCGGGTTGAATTCCCGGCAGCATCGCGAGGCAGCCGGAGACATGGAAGCCGCCGATCACGACCGGAATGCCGGCCGCGCGCAATGGCCGTGCGATATCGAGCGCGCGGGGAAACTGGTTCGACTGCACGCCGACCAGCCCGACCATGCCGAAACCGCCATGGCGCTTGAACTGGTCGATGATGGTCTTGGTGCGGATGCGGGTGTTGGTTTCGTCAAACGCACTGATATCGATGGCGACGTCGGCCCCGAGGGCGTTGCGCTGCGCGGCGTCCTGCGCCAGCGCGTAGAGGCAGGCGAGCGAGTTCGCCGGAATCGAGGAGCGCACCCATTGGACCACGTAACCGTCCGCGTCGTAGTGCGACGGCTTGATCAGCACGAACTGGAAGCGGCGCTTGATACGCGAAACCGACATGAGAAACGTGCCACCCCTCGCCGCCAGCCGGAGCCGGCGATTGACCGTAGGGCACACTATTCAACAAAGCCATAAAGGTCGACTCGCCCCCCAACTCCGCTCATTCCCGCGCCAGCGGGAATCCAGGGCCAAGAACTGGGTCGCCGCTTTCGCGGGGACGAGCGGAGATAAGAGGCTATAAAGCCATACTCTCCAGCAACTCCGCGGTCTTCTCCGGCTCATCGAGCATCACGTGATGGCCGCAGGCGAGCGCGTGCGCGCTCCAGCCCGCCGCGACTGCGCTCTCGTAGAACGGCCGGAACGGGCTTTCGCGTGGCAGCACCGTGCCGTGAACGTAGAGATGCTTTTTCACCGCCCGATAGGCGCCCGAGAGCTTGAGCTTCTCGGTGAAGCAGCCGAGCGGAAACGGCGTCGCGAGCGTGTCCACCGTCGCGGCATCGGCGGCGTTCACGCCGAAGTAGGCGGCGGGCGGCGCCGGCACGCTCAAACCTCCGCTCGCACCGGCGTGATCGAGAAAGCGCTGCGTGTTGGCCGAAATGTTGATGTCGAACAGCGACCGGCGGTCCTCGGGAACGAACGCGTCCAGGTAGGCGAGCGCCTTGATCTTGTCCGCGATGCGATCTGCCACGCCGGTGATCACCATGCCGCCATACGAATGCCCGGCGAGCACGACGCCGCTCAGGCGCTCATAGCGAAACACACCAAGCACATCGTCGATGTGGGTCGTAAGATTGATCGCGCCCGAGAGCAGGTGCGCGCGCTCGCCCTGGCCCGTGAGCGTCGGCGTGAACACCGTGTGGCCGCGTGCGCGCAACAATGCAGCGACGCGCGCATAGCACCAGCCGCCGCTCCATGCGCCATGCACGAGGACGAACGTGGTGGGTGTCGAATTCATCGTCGGCTCTTCGCTTGCGGCCATCCTTCGAGACGCCCGCCTTCGGCGGGCTCCTCAGGATGAGGGCGGAGGTGTTGCGGCCGGCCACAAGCACGGTCCTCATCCTGAGGAGCCGAGCATAGTGAGGCGTCTCGAAGGATGGCCGCGTGCACCGTAGCGAAAAAAAGTTATCCCCGCTGCCAAAACCGCACTTATCTTGTCCGTCAGCCTGATCGGCGAAGGGCGCTTCTAGAGCGCCCGCCGTCGAGACAGGTGCGGGCCGCCGACAATGCGGCCTGTCTGTACCGCAGGCTACGTACACTTGCCTGCGGGGTGGAGCGCCGGGAGGCGCAGCGGTTCGGTGGCGAGGCCTCGCAAGCCTTGAGATCACCGCCCGCGCGCGCCTCGGGATGGGACTCGCAATCCCATCCTTGCAAGGCGCGCTGGGGTGTCCGGCGT
>JAXDNY010000208.1:0-47017 GCA_034669145.1 Hyphomicrobiales bacterium | reverse complement strand
CAACCGTTCAGCTTCAGCAAGCGTCTCTACAAACTTCGCTGGCGGATCGAGAATGCCTTCAACAGATTGAAGGACTTCAGGCGCATCGCCACACGCTATGACAGGTTAGCGCGCAACTACCTCGCCTCTGTCTGCCTTGCAGCCGCACTTGTATGGTGGATCTAATGAGTCTGGACCCTAGTCAGCTACGAACAGCAATATTTTTCGTCTGCCGATGTTGGCGCGGCACTTTTTGCCCGCGAATAATGGGGTATGGCGCTTTCAATCGCCGACCAGATCGGCACCCTCCCCAGTGGCCACGTTCACGACATAGGCTGCGGCGACGGGAGGTTCGCCAATCAAGCCCTTTCACCTCGTTATCGGTCAGTGAAGGCGGTCGACTTCTCTCGAACCGGTATTGACCGAGCAAAGAAAGAAGCTGCGCCTAACGCATCGTTCGATGTCTTTGATCTTACATCCGAGAACGTCGAAGACCTTGGGTCCTGCGGTGGAGCCTTCCTGCTCGGTATCCTGCACCACGTCAAGCGAAGGCTCCCGCCATCGCTCAATCTCTCGCACGCATTGCGTCCCGCGTCGTGGTGATCGAACCGAGCGGCAATCACGTCGCCCGCAAACTTCTTGAACTCACCCCTTCATATCGGGCGGCCGGCGAGGACAGCTTTCGCCGCAGCGAAGTGCCTGCGATGTTCGAAGCTGCCGGCTATCGCACCGTCGTGAATAGACGCTTCAACCTGTTCCCGAATTTCACGCCGCGATTTGCTTTCAAGGCGCTGCGGAGAGCGGAGCCGTCTATCGAGCGCAACCCAATCCTGAACTCCGTCTGCACCATGAACGCCTACGGTTTTGTGCTGAGTCCTCGACCTGATCCGCCATGTCATTCACGGTGTTAACCAGCGCCACAATCAACGCGCGTAGCGCACATTCAACGGAGAGGCCAACGTCCAAATTTGCCTTCGCTGTTCTCGCCGTCTAGAAACGTGGCACGTTTCCACGTTTTCATTCGAGCGTCTGGTCTCAGCGATATGACGACAAGCAGTCCCTCCACCGGTGAATCCAATCGACTGCCACGTGCAGAGCTGGAAAAGCGGCTAGGGCTATGGTTCATGCTGGCGCTGTCGGCCGCGTATGTATTCATAAAATTCCATACGCCGCTTACGATTTATACCGGCGCGCCCCACGACGATACTTTGTTCCTGAAATTGGGCCGTTCGCTGGCGGAAGGCCAGTGGCTCGGCGAGTACAACGAATACACTTTGATGAAGGGGCCCGGATACCCATTTTTCCTGGCGTTGACGAGTTGGTCCGGGCTGCCCCTGTCGGTATCGGTTGCGTTGTTCCATGTTGCAGTCGTTTCTTTTTTTACTGTCGTCGCTCATCAGTTTGTCAGGTCATATTTTTTATCAGGGGTTCTCTTCGTTTTACTTCTGTTCTGTCCTATTTCGCTCAGCTCGCATGTGACGCGCGTCATTCGCGAGCAGATTTACGGCACCCAGGTTCTCCTGGTTCTCGCAGCATTACTCGCAGCGCTGTTCTATCCCGTGGGCAGGAAGCCGTACTTTCATGCCGCGCTGGCGGGACTTGCCTTCGGTTGGTTCTGGCTGACCCGAGAGGAGGGTGTTTGGGTTCTGCCGGCCATCGTTCTTTTGCTGGCGGTCGGTGCGCTGAACGCATTCGGGATGCACAGGCTCCGGCATTTCGCCAAAGTCATCGTGGTCGCTGTTCTTGTGTTTACGGCAACCCAGGCCGCGTTCCGCACAATGAACTGGTGGTACTATGGATCGTTCGTTGGCGTTGACTTCAAGGAACGGCATTTTCAACGTGCCCTAAGGGCGATTCACAGCGTCCGATCCGGTGGCGTAAAGCCCTACGTGTCGATCACGTACGAGGGAAGGCAGCAGATTTACGCCGTCAGTCCGACCTTCACATTGCTCAAATACTACCTCGACGGCCCCTCCGGTGCGGGATGGAGCCAGATCAGCTGTTCGGTCGGACAGTCACAGTGCAACAACGAAATCAGTTGCGCGGGTCCATGCAATGAATTGGGCGCTGGCTTTTTCATTTTCGCGTTGCGGCACGCGACCTCGGGCATCGGCATGTATGCGACGCCGTTGAAGGCAGCATCGTTCTTCAAGCAGCTGACCAGCGAAGTCGAGGACGCGTGCGTGGCGGGCAAGCTCCAGTGCATGCCGCAACCGATCAACGAGATGCCGCCGGTCACGTGGGAGCACGTTCGCAGCGAAACGTGGATCGATATCAAGCGGGGCATCAAGGTCCTGTCGATGTTCGAGATGCCGGGCCCGGTCAACGGCAGTAGCGGCGAGGTGGATCAGATCGCCTACTGGCTGCAGTTTCTGAATTATCCGCGGTATCAGCCCCAGACCGGCGAGGTCGTCGCGGGCACCTACGTGATGTCGGGTTGGTACATGAAGAAGGACACGGGCGACTGGATCACCGTAACCGTCAAGTTCCCATCCGGACGCTCTGCCTATTCGAGCGTCGACCGCCAGTTCAGTCCAGACCTCGCGCCTGGCGCAAGCCAACGATTTACCATTCGAACGCGCTGCAACGACCAGTGCACGATACGTATCGAAGCGAAGGACGGCTCGTTCATCGAAAGGCCGCTGGCCGAAATTAAATCCGCGCCGATTGGCTGGCCGTTCGGTCCGGAAGGGCACGCGCACGTCGACGACACGAGGGTTCAGTCGGATACGATTGCGACCACGATGCTCTCGGACCTTCTCGCCGATCGGTATCGGCTTCGCATTCTGAAGTACTACAACTACTTCTTCTTCCCGCTGATGTGCCTGGGTATTCTGGCGTTTGCGTTCGCCACCCTTCGGCACTGGCGCGTCGTCGCCTTCAATGTCTGCTATACGCTCGCGCTCGCATCGTGGGGTTTGGTCGCCGCCCGTGCCGGCCTTCTGACCATCATGGCGATCACGTCGATTTCTCCCGCCGTGATTCAGCCGCTGTACGCGTCTCCTGCTTTCTTTCTTCTCGTAACCGGGACCGTGTTCTCGCTGGTCGCGTTGATACAGCTATCGTGGCGGCGCGAGCGTACAGCTTGAGCGTTGGCGCAGGACAACGCCATCGAGGCGCCAGGAGACGTTAGGCGTCACCGCCCGGCGATTTGAACTCGCCGTAGACGTATCGTGACATGCGCCGGTTAAAGGTCTCGAGGATGGTGTGACCAACCGACACCGCGTTTCGGAACGTCAACGCATTTGACCGGCCCGTACGCCGTTCGAAGACGATCATCGAGACTTCCTTGTATGTGAAGCCGAGGTCCAGAAGCTGGCAAAGGAGCTCTGCCTGAAATCCGAAGCCGCGGGTGTTGGGATGCCAGCGCATGACGTTGTAGCGCAGGTGGACCGGCAGGCCGTTATAATAGTGAAGCTTGTGGCCGGAGATTAAGTTGATCAGAGCAGTATAAGATTTTGAGATTATTTCCCGCCGGACGCCTTTGCCCTCGGCCGAGGTATAATAAGGTACGACCATATCGGCTTCGCCGATTGCCTGAAAAATCTTGAGCAGGGACTCCTTCGGCTCGGAGTGATCGCCGCAGATGAGTCTGTAGTA
This sequence comes from Hyphomicrobiales bacterium, assembly GCA_034669145.1. Taxonomy (GTDB): domain Bacteria; phylum Pseudomonadota; class Alphaproteobacteria; order Rhizobiales; family Xanthobacteraceae; genus PALSA-894. The sequence continues at coordinate 43,438 of JAXDNY010000208.1, read as the reverse complement.
TTTGCCGCGGCCTAGGAACGCGCCGTCGATGTAATTTTGCGCGAGCCCCTTGTTGAACTTGTTGGCGCGCAAGACGATATTTTCGTCCGGATGCCGCGCGATATAGTCGCGGATGAGTTCGCGCGAATTGTCCTTGGAGCCATCGTCGATGATGATGAGCTCGAAGCTCATTCCGATCTCATGAACCGCGCCACGCACGGTATCGAGCGTTTCGACAATGTACTCCGCCTCGTTGTAGCACGAGACATAGAGCGTCAGGTCGAGCGGGCAGGTGTCGTATGGCTCGGTCAGCTCGGGCGTGCTGTGAAGCCGCTGGGCCGCCTCGGACATCGTAACGTCGGCATGCCATTGTTGACGTCCGCGGCTGGGTTTCATGTGGTCGACCGGTGTTGGAGCCGCGGACGCAGTATTCGCACCAGGCAAGCTGGAGGAGCGAATCCGTTTGGCTTGAAGCGGGCGCGATCCGCCCGCAAGTTCCGTTGCCAAAGGGTTGGGGACGTGTCAATTCCTCTCGGAATTGGCTCCCAACAGACGCGTTTCGTGAACGGAATCTTATATGGCCGAAGTGAACCTGCTGTCCAAACTTCCGCGCAGCAAGCGCAACGTGAATGCGCGTGCGGAGGCCAAGTCGCCCGAGGTCATCGCGGAGTCGCGCAAGTACGGCCAGCTCTATTTCGACGGGCCGCGGACCTACGGCTATGGCGGCTATCGCTACGACGGCCGCTGGGTGCCGGTGGCTGAAGACATGGTCAAGCATTTCGGCTTGAAGCCGGGCGATCGCGTACTCGACGTTGGCTGCGCCAAAGGCTTCCTGGTGAAGGACTTCATGAAGGCCTGCCCGGGCCTGGAGGCGTTTGGGCTCGATATCTCCGAGTATGCGCTGATGAATTGCGAACCGGAGGCCGTCGGCCGCCTGCATCTCGGCAACGCCAAGAAGCTCCCGTTTCCCGACAAGAGCTTCAATGCGGTGATTTCGCTCAACACCATCCATAACCTGGATCGCCCAGACCTGATCACAGCGTTGCGCGAGATAGAGCGCATTGCGCCCGGCAAGGGCTTCGTACAGGTCGATTCCTACCGCACGCCGGAGCAGAAGGCGCTGTTCCTCGAATGGGTGCTCACCGCGCATACGCACTACTACCCGGACGGCTGGATCGAACTGTTCAACGAGGCCGGCTATACCGGCAACTACTACTGGACGATCGTGGAATAGGGCGATTTCCAGCCCTGTTTCCTGCCCTTGCCGGGCTGCTGGACTGGCGTCGGCCAATCCCCTAGAAACGCTGCCGCAAGGGCCAAATCGGGCATCCGGAACGAGCCCCAGGGCCGGCCCGGTCGTGAGAGGCGTCTTGATGCACGATGTGACGTTACGGAACTCGTTCGGCGCAGCCGCGGCCCGGGAGCGCTGCGAGGCTGCGCCTGACCCCTTCGCCGTCATCGACGAGGTGTTCTGGCAGGCCATGGACGAAGCGCGAGCAAACGCGAGAGCCGCGCCGCGTTGAGAGTCCCGCGCTTGAACGGCAGATACACTTCGCGGGCCCGGCGAAACGCTGCGCACAACTCTCCAGCAATAGCCCGGCTCGACGTTTACTCAGGTGTTTGCGCGCGGCGCGTCGCTCGGTATTCGCCATAGACATAGCGTGAGAGTCGCCTACTGACGATTTCTACGACGGTATGGGCTACAGAGATCAAGTTGCGCAGAGTGAGGGCATTCGACCTGCCGACCCGTCGTTCAACCACGACCATGGCGACCTCTTGATGGCTGAAGCCGAGATCAAGCAGCAAGCAAAGCAACTCTGCCTGAAAGCCGAAGCCGCGCGTGTTCGGATGATATCGCATCACATTGTAGCGCAAATGAACGGGCAGGCCGTTGTAGTAATGCAGCCGATGGCCTGTGATGAAATTGATTAGCGCCGTGTAGGACTTCGAGATGATTTCGCGCCGAACTCCCTTGCCCTCGGCGGACGTGTAGTAGGGAACGATCATGTCCGCCTGGCCGACCGCGCTAAGCACTTTCACAGTCGATTCTTTCAATTCGGAATGATCGCCGCAGACCAGCCGGTAGTATTTCCCTTTTCCGAGGAATGCCCCGTCGATGTAGTTCTGCGCGAGGCCCTTGTTGAAGTGGTTGACGCGCAGCACGATTTTTTCGTCGGGGTGACATGCGATGTAGTCGCGAATGAGTTCGACTGAGTTGTCGCGCGACCCGTCGTCGATGATCAGGAGCTCGTAACTTAGTCCGACCTCGCGCAGCGCGGCGCGCACGGTGTCGAGCGTCTCGACGATGTAGGCGGACTCGTTGTAGCAAGAGACATAGAGCGTCAGATCGATAGGGCCTTCGTACGGCTCTGTTAGGCTCTTTGCGTCACGCATTTTCTGCGCCGCATCCGACATCGCGATGTCGGCATGCCATTGCTGTCGCCCGCGGCTCACTGTCATGTTGATCTGCCGGTAATCCAGTGCTGCATGCGCAACCATTCCCGTCGGATGGTCCGATCCGAGCGGTTGTGCGCATCTCGGTATTCAGAAGTGTGGAAGCTGATTTTCTTTGCCAAAGTGCTAGCAGCGTGTCAATTCCGCTTGAATACGGTATGAGCGAGGAATTGCCCGCAATGCGAGATGCTGCCCGGGTGCTAGAGAAATTGCTCTTCGGCGGGACGCGCCCAAGCCCGCGGACGCGGCCGTTGGCATCATCGTGCAGGAAGACGGAAATTATCTGATGCAGCTGCGCGATGAGATTCCGGGAATCTACTTCCCCGGCCACGGGACCTGTTCGGCGGTGCGATGGACGCGGGCGAAACGCCCGAGGTGGCGCTCGCACGCGAGTTGCGCGAGGAACTTGGCGTGGAATTCCGTCAGATGACCTACTTCACGGAATTCGCGTTCGACTTTCCCATCCACGGCAAGATTTTATGGCGATACTACGAGGTCCCTGTCACCGCCGAGATGGTGAGCCGCATGGTGCTGTCGGAGGGTGCCGACATGCGCGCGTTTCCGGCATCGCAGATCATGACGGAGCTGCACACGGTGCCGTACGACGGCTTTGCGGTCTGGATGCACGCGATGCGCAATGTTTGAGGCTTTCGCCTGGATACGCTGACCATCGTGCTGATGCTGTCCGCGGCGGCCCTGCACGCCTCATGGCATGCGCTGGTGAAATCGTCGGACAACCAGCTCACGATGCTGACCGGCATGAGTCTGGTCGCGACGGCTATCGCGGCGTTGTTCTTGCCTTTCGTTGCGCTTCCGCCGCCGGCCGTGTGGCCGGTGCTTGCCGTCTCGCTGCTGTTTCACTCCGGCTATCGTTTCAGTCTCGCGCAGGCCTACGCACACGGCGATCTCGGCGCCGCCTATCCGCTTGCGCGCGGCCTCGTTCCGATTTTGGCGATGGGGATCGGATTCTGGGTCTTGGGACAGACGCCGCCCACGGGTCAGCTCGCCGGAGTCGTCGTCGTATCCACGGGCGTGTGTTGGCTCGCATCCGAAGCCGTTCGGGCATTCCAGGGGAAGCTGCTCTTCGCGGCTGCCGGGGCCGGCATTGCGGTCGCGGGCTATTCGGTGTTGGATTCCTACGGCGTGCGGCTCTCCGGGGACTGGCTCTCGTTCACGGTGTGGCTGATCGTTATCGACAGCGGCAGCTTCGTCGTCCTGATGTTCATTCTGCGCGGCAGACGCCTGTGGGATGAACTCGGCGCCGTACGCGAGCGCACGCTGCTCTCCGGGCTCCTCGGTGTTCTGTCGTTTGCGGTCTTCCTCTGGGCCTTGAGCCGCGGGCCCGTGGGCGCGGTGACGGCGCTGCGCGAAACCAGCATTCTGTTTGCGGTGCTGATCGGCATGGCTCTATATCGCGAAAAGCGCGCGTTTCACCGCTGCGCCGCGGCCGCGCTGATCATCGCCGGCGTAGTGTTGATCGCGGTCTGGCGGTAAGCCGCTTACTGCCTGTAAGATATTGATCTGACAAGAGAATGGTGCCTTTCGCGACGCCGAATGAAGAATGGACATCCCAAGGGACATGGGATAACTGTGCGGCGCCTTCCGCGAGCCTCGTGGCCTGCCCGATGGCGTTTCGTGGGGAACTTTGAGCGGACCGTGGGCGGTCTCCGCGCCGACAATCTGGATATGCCTGTGAACACGAAGGTTGCAGCAAGCAAAACACGTGCGTCGGCCGCGCTCGATCGGGCGCGCCAGATCAATCTCTACCGGCAGATGCTCCGCATCCGCCTGATCGAGGAAGCGATTGCGGATCATTACGGTGAGGGCGAGATGCGCTGCCCGGTCCATCTGTCGATCGGACAGGAAGCGATCGCGGTCGGCGTCTCTGCCGCGCTCGCAATGTCCGACAAGGTTTACAGCACGCACCGCTGTCACGCGCACTATCTCGCCAAGGGCGGCGACCTCAAGCGCATGTTCGCCGAGATTTGCGGCAAGGCGGCCGGCTGCATCGGCGGACGTGGCGGCTCGATGCACCTGATGGACATCCCGAAGGGCGTGATGGCGAGCATTCCCATCGTCTCGAGCTCGATTCCGGTCGCGGTCGGCAGCGCGCTTGCCGACAAGCGCATGCGCAACGGCAAGGTGACGGTCGCGTTCATCGGCGATGCGTCGATCGAGGAGGGCGTGTTTCACGAGAGCGCGAACTTCGCGTCGCTGCACAAGCTACCCGTGATCTTCGTATGCGAGAACAATCTCTATTCCGTCTACACGCGCATCGATCAACGCCAGCCCGACCGGCCTTTGGCCGACCTCGCGAAGGCGCACGCCATGCATGCGCTGCACGGCGACGGCAACGATCTGGACGAATGCTGCCGCCTCGCCACCGAGGCAGTTGCGCGCGCGCGCGACGAGCGGGGGCCGACTTTCCTGGTGCTGGACTCCTACCGCTGGCGCGAGCACTGCGGCCCGTCGTTCGACAATCACATCGGTTACCGCACCGAGGACGAGTTCAGGGATTGGGAGAGCCGCGATCCGATCCGGCGCTTCCGCGAGCGGCTCGGCGGCGCGCTTAGCTCGCAGCAGGAAAGCGTCATGTCGGCGGAGATCGGCGCGGAGATCGAAGACGCCCGCGCGTTCGCCCGCGCAACCCCGTTGCCTGATCCGAGTCAGGCCAGCCAACACGTCTACGCATGAGCGCAGCCGTGCAGGGCCAAGAACGCATTATCACGCTCGCCGACGCGATCCGCGAGGGGATCGACGAATCCTTCGCGCGAGATGACTCGACCTTTCTGTTCGCACAGGGCGTCTCGGATCCCTCGTCGATGTGGGGCACGCTGAAGGGCATCGGCAACAAATTCGGCGCGGACCGCGTGATTGAAATGCCGATCGCCGAGAACGGAGCGGTGGGCATCGCGGTCGGCGCGGCGATCGCCGGCCAGCGCCCCGTGATCAGCTTTCATCGCGTCGAGTTCGCGCTGCTTGCCTTCGAGCAGATCGTCAACAACGCCGCGAAGAGCTCCTACATCAGCAACGGCCAGCACAAAGTGCCGCTGGTCATCCGCATGGTAATTGGGCGCGGCTGGGGGCAGGGCCCCGAGCACTCGCAGAGCCTTGAGTCGCTGTTCGCCTATTTCCCCGGCCTCAAGGTCGTGATGCCGGCTTTCGCGGCCGACGCGAAGGGCATGCTGATCGCCGCGATCGAGGACGACAATCCGGTCATCTTCATCGAGCACCGCTTCGTCCACTATTCGACCGGCCACGTGCCGGAGGGCTACTACAAGAATCCACTCGACGGCCCGCGCGTCGTCCGCGGAGGCAAGGACGTCACCATTGTGGGGACATCGCATGCGGTGCTCGAATCGATGCGCGCCGCGGACGTGCTGCAGAAAATCGGCTGCTCGGCCGAAGTGCTCGACATGCGCGTGCTGCGTCCGCTTAACGTTGCGCCGATCATCGTGTCGGTGCGCAAGACCGGCCGCCTTGTCACAGTCGATACCGGATTTATCCATTACGGCCTCGGCGCGGAGATCATCGCCAGCATCACGAGCGAGGCGTTCGATGCGCTGAAGGCAGCGCCGGTGCGGCTCGGCCTGCCGGATCATCCCACTCCGAGCTCGCGTGGCCTGATCCCGGGCTTCTATCCGGACTCGCAGCGGATCGTGCGCGAAGTCGGAAAGATGCTCTCGATCGATCAGGCCAAGGTCGACGGCGCGCTCAAGGAACTCGACGAGCAGCGCAAGGGCTGGCAGATCGACCAACCGGATCCTTTCTTCAAAGGGCCGTTCTAGCCCCTTCAATGCCATCCTAGCTTTCGCGAACGACAGGTCACATGCGCGTCCGTTATTCCCCCCTCGGTCAGCAGTTCGCGCAGGTCGACAGTGTGTTCGAGGAGCTGCGCGCACTGGTCGCGAGCGGCGACTTCACGCTCGGCAAGCCGGTGCAGGAATTCGAGGCGCTGTTTGCCTCCGCGCTCGGTGTCAAGCATGCGATCGGGGTCGGCTCGGGCACCGACGCGATCAAGATTCCGCTGCGCGCGCTGGGCATCGGGCCGGGCGACGACGTCATCACCGCAGCGAACACGTTCTACGCCACCGTCGGCGCCATCGCGGAGGTCGGCGCCAAGCCTGTGTTCGTCGATTGCGACGACACTTTCTGCATCGACGTCAACCAGCTCGAGCAGGCGATCACGCCGCGCACCAAGGCGCTGGTGCCGGTGCATCTGACCGGCGACGTCGCCGAGATGCCGCGCATCATGGAGATCGCCAAGCGCCACAAGCTCCCCGTGGTGGAAGACGGCTGCCAGAGTCTGCTCGGCGAATACGAGGGCCGGCGCGTCGGCATGTGGGGCGACGCCACCGCTTTCTCGATGCATCCGCTCAAGATCATCAATGTGTGGGGCGACGCCGGCATTGTCGTCACCAATGACGACGACATGAACCGCCATGTGCGGCTGCTGCGCAATCACGGCCTGCGCAATCGCGACGAGATGGAAATCCTCGGCTACAACTCGCGCCTCGACTCCACGCAGGCGGTCGTCGGCAAATGGATCGTGCGCCAGCTTCCCGACATTGTGGCAAAGCGCATTGAGAATGCGGCCTATTTCGACGCCGGCTTCCGCACCATCCCGCAGATTCGCGTGCCGGTAAGGCGCGCCGAAACCAAGCAGGTCTACCTGCTCTACATCCTATTCGCGCAGGACCGCGACGCGCTGCTCAAGCACTGCATCGATCGCGGCATCGAGGCGAAGGTCCACTATCCCATCCCGCTGCACCTGCAGGATGCGCTGAAATATCTCGGCTACAAGGTGGGCGACTTCCCGGTCGCGGAGCGCCACTGCCGCGAGGTGATCAGCTTCCCGGTCGACCAGCATTTGAGCCGCGAAGAGCAGGACTACGTGATCGACACCGTCAGGGAATTCTATTCCGGAAAGCGCCAATGACCGACTTCAAGGTTCCGTTCATCGACCTGCAGCAGCGCTTCATCGAGGAGAAGACCGAGTTGATGGCCTGCGTCGAGCGCATCCTTTCGCAAGGCCACCTGGTGATGACGCAGGAGGTGTTCGACTTCGAGAAACGCGTCACCGAGTTCACCGGCGCCAAGCATTGCGTGAGCTGCGCGAACGGCACCGACGCGCTGATGCTCGGCCTGTGGGCGCTCGGCATCGGCAAGGGCGACGAGGTCATCACCACGCCGATCTCGTTCGTGGCTTCCACCGGCTCGATCGCGCATGTCGGCGCGACGCCGGTGTACGCTGACGTGCGCGAAGACCAGAACATCGATCCGGCCGAGATCGAAAAGAAGATCACGCCGCGCACCAAGGCGATCATGCCGGTGCACTGGAGCGGCCGCATCGCCGACATGGACCCGATCCTCGACATCGCGAAAAAGCACAAGCTGTTCGTCATCGAGGACGCCGCGCAATCCATGGGCGCCTACTACAAGGGCAAGCACGGCGGCACCTTCGGCAGCATCGGCACGTTCTCGGCGCATCCGCTGAAGAATCTCAACGCGATCGGCGACGGCGGCTTCCTCGTCACCGATGACGACGAACTGGCGAAGAAGATCCGGCTCTATCGCAATCACGGACTGCAGGACCGCGACACCTGCGTGATGTACGGCGTCAACTCGCGCCTCGACTCGCTCAACGCCGAAGTCCTGATGTATCGGCTCGGCCGGCTGAACGAGGTGATCGGGCGGCGCCGCCGCAACGTCGAGCTCTATCGCCGCAAGATCAAGGCAAAGGAAGTTCGTATCCCGGAAGACAAGCAGTACGAGAAGAATTCCTACGTGATGATGATCACGCAATCGGAGCGGCGCGACGAATTGCAGAAGTTTCTGGCCGAGCGCGGCGTGCAGTCGCTGGTCTACTACGGCACGCCGCTGCACCTGCATCCGGCAGCCAAGCGGATGGGTCACAAGCGCGGCGATTTCCCCCAGGCCGAGCATCAGGCGGATCGCGTGCTGGCGCTGCCGCATCACCAGCAACTGACCGAAGAGCAAGTCACGTACGTCGCCGATACGGTGAACGAGTTCTACGGCGCTTGAGCATGCCGGCGAGCGCGCCCACCGTTCTGGTCGTCGCGGCGCACGCGCTTGATGAAGTGCTCGGTTGCGGCGGCACGATGGCGTTGCACGCCCAGAATGGCTCGGCCGTGTATGTATTGGTTCTGTGCGGCGATGGCACCGGGCAGGACGGCAAGCGCCGCGCCGCCGCCGCGGAAGCCGCGAAGCTCCTGGGAGCCCAGCCGCCGCGCTTTGCCGGCTTGCCTGAGAACAAGAGCGACACGGTCGCGCTGTCAGATGCAGTGGGGGCGGTGGAGCGTGCCGTGAACGAGCTTCGCCCCGCCATCGTCTACGTGACGCATGGCGGCAACCTGCACATCGACCACCAGACCGCCTATCGGGCCGCCGCGACGGCATTGCGGCCCGTGCCGGGTAGTCCGGTGGCCGAATTCTATTCATACGAGGTTGCGTCCAGTACCGACTGGGCGCCGCCCGGCTTTGGTGCGCCGTTTCAGCCGCAGCGCTTCGTCGAGATCACGAGCGTGCTGGATCGCAAGCTCAAGGCGCTGGAACTCTACGCGTTCGATATGCGGGGCGAGCCTCACGCGCGGTCAATCCGGGCGCTGGAAAACCTCGCGCGGGCGCGCGGGGCGACAGTGGGCGTGGCCGCGGCCGAGGCTTTCGCGGTGCTGCGGACAATCGAGCGCGGGCCGGACTGAGCCTCAGTCCAAGGCGCTGGCCGCCAGCTTCTTGTGAAACCGCCGCGAATTGGATAGCGAGTGCCCAAAATCCCCGTCAACGACAACCAAATCGGCCGTGACGCCTGATGACAATTGCAAGTGAACAACGAGACGAAATTGCGCGGCATCTTGCGAGCGTGCCGAATGCAATCGAGGACTTCATCGACGGCCTGAGGCGCTGGGAGCTTTGGGGAGCGCTCGGCTGGCATGACATCCGCCAGCGCTACCGCCGTTCGGTGATCGGACCGTTCTGGCTCACGATCAGCATGGGCGTGATGGTGTTCGGGCTCGCCTATGTCTATGGCGCGATCTTCTCGCAGCCGCTGGACAAGTATCTGCCCTACGTTGCCGTAGGCATGATTGTGTTCGGCCTGATCACATCGATCGCGAACGATGCAAGCCAGGTCTTCATTCTCGCCTCGCGAACAATTCTGCAGACCCGTGCGCCGCTGAGCCTTTATGTCTACCAGATGCTGTGGCGAAATCTCCTGATCTTCGCGCACAACGCGCTGATCTATCTCCTCATCATTCCGTTCTTTCCGGTCGGCCTCGGACTGGTGTCGCTGCTCGCGCTCTTGGGCCTGCTGCTGGTGATCGTGATGGGCGCGTTTGTCGGAGTTATTCTTGCAACCCTGAGCGCGCGCTTCCGCGACGTCCCGCCGATCGTCAACAGCGTGACGCAGATCGCATTTTTCCTGACACCGATCTTCTGGACGCCGAGCGCTCTGAAGGGCCGCGAGGAATTCATCTACTTCAACCCGTTCTATTATGTCCTCGAGGTCATCCGCATGCCGTTGCTCGGAGAAGTGCCGCCGCCGACGGTCTGGCTCGTCGTGATCGGCATGACCATTCTCGCCGGCGTCGTGGCGGTCCTGTTCTTTGCGCGCTTCCGCGCGCGCATCGCCTATTGGGTCTAGTCGCAATGACGTCAATTGAATTGAACAATGTGTCGGTGAGCTTTCCGGTCTATAGCGCCGGAGCGCGCTCGCTGAAGAACGTGGTGATTTCGGCGACAACCGGAGGCCGCATCGGAAACCAGTCCAACCACCTGATCGTGCAGGCGCTCGACAATGTGTCGCTCAAGTTCGAGCACGGCGACCGCGTCGCGCTGGTCGGCCACAACGGCGCCGGCAAGACGACGATGCTGCGCGTGATCGCGGGAATTTTCGAGCCGCCTGCCGGCGTCGTCCGGGTCGACGGCAAGGTCACCCCTATGTTCGATGTCGCGCTCGGGATCGATCCGGACAGCACCGGCTACGAAAACATTATCCTGCGCGGGCTTTATCTCGGACTTTCAAGAGCGCAGACGATGACGCGGCTCGACGAGGTTGTCGAGTTCACCGAGCTCGGGTCGTTCCTCGAGCTTCCGGTGCGGACCTATTCGCTCGGTATGCAAGCGCGGCTTTCCTTCGCGATGGCGACCTGCATCGATCCTGAGATCTTGCTGCTCGACGAAGGCATCGCCGCGGGCGACGCGGCGTTCCTCGACAAGGCGAACGATCGGCTCAACTCCTTCATCTCCAGAACCGGCATTCTTGTTTTCGCCTCCCACTCGGTGGAGCTTTTGAAAAGGTTCTGCAACAAGGCGGTTCTGATGGAGCATGGGCGTGTCATCGCCTTCGATACGCTCGAGCGCGTGCTGGAGCAGTATCGGGGGCCGGCGAGGGCGTAGGGCTCAATCAGGACAAATCGGGCTATGATGGATCTTCCGATCAACGCGGTTAAAGCCGACCTCATTTCCACGGCGACTGATCGATACGGTCTAAAGTCGACCATCGATGTCGGGGCGTGCTGGGGCGTGAACGGCGGCTACACGTTCCACGCGCTCGCGAATGGGATTGAGCGCGCAACAATCCTTGACGGCCATATCACTGATCTAACGCGTGAACGCGCCAGCGGGAAGCCAAACATTGAACTACGCGAGGGCGACCTCGGTAGTGCAGACTTCATCGCCGCACTTCCCAGGGCCGACGCCGCGATCATCTTCGATGTGCTGCTCCATCAAGTCGCCCCGGATTGGGACGAATTTCTTGCAAGGTATTCGCGCAAAGTAGACCACTTCATCATCTACAATCAGGATTGGATCGGCGATGATGAAAGCATTCGTTTCATTGACCGTGGCTTGGATTGGTATCTGAAGAACGTGGTCGGCGCCGGTCATGAGCGCACGCGCGAGTGGTTTTCCCGTCACAATAGCTTTTGTTCGGAACTGGGTCGTCCGTGGCGCGATGTGCACATGTTCTGGCAGTGGGGCATCGTCGATACCGAGTTGATCGGGACCATGAGAAGGCTCGGGTTCAAATTAGACAGCTTCAACAATTATGGCCCGTGGTCGCCCGAGTACCCAAAAATCCAATGCGATGGCTATCTATTCAGCAGGCGATAATTGAATTTACTTGTCAGCTACATAACTCCCCTAGTTAGCGGCTCGGCCACTTACCGGGCCGTCCTCGTTAGCCGTCACCCCTCCCGGCTAGTCATGGCGCGGACCTCCCGCCGCGGGGCAACTCTTGATATGGGGTCGCGCTACGACATTTTCTGCGTGGTCCAAGCCCCCGCCATGCCGCCGGCCAGAATGGCCTAGGGACGAAGTCCCCAGAGTGCGATGTCTGTGAAACGTAGAGTGATCGTTACCCGGCGGGCTGCCCCTCGGCGGCGATCGCAAGAACGATGTCAGCGACCCGTCTGATTTTTGCGGCACCGAGGCCGCGATAAAAGGGCAAGGCCAATGTCGAAAGGGCCAGCGCTTCGGTCGCCGGTACGGCAGTCCGAGGAAACGATTGGGTGGCGGGGTGTACATGCGCACCGGCGCCCCACCACCGCCGCGTCTCAATGCCGTGACTTGTCAGGGTTTGTTCGACGTGAGCGCTCGCGGAGCGCGCAAAGCTCAGCACGCAGGTTGAGCTGATCCAGGTCTCGCCGAAGCCGTGCTGCAGGCCGATCTCGTTGGACCCGCGAAACGCACGACGATAGGCGTCGGCGACTTCGTACCATTCCGCGCGGGTCTCGCGCCACTCGTCCAGGGCCGCGAGACCGACGGCGGCGTGATACTCACTGAGCTTCGCGTTGAACGCGGTGGCCTGGGCATGGCGGGTACCGTCGAAGCCGAAATTCGAGCGCATCCGCACCGCACGCCGAATCGCCGGATCGGTGCTGATGACGAACCCGCCTTCGCCCGTGCCGAGAGCTTTGGTCGCGTGAAGGCTGACCACGGCCGGCACGGCACTTGGCACAAGCGAATCGAAGCCAGCCGCCGCATCGATGACAACGGCAAGGCCGGTGCGCGCGCGAAACGCGTCCCATTCCGCAAGGTCCATCGGCAAGCCGAACGGCATGACCGGCATGACCGCGCCAATCGGCGCAGGCGCATCCTTGATCTGGTCCAGGACCTTGCCCGGATCAAGCGCCCATGTCTTCGGATCGACATCGATGAAGAAGGGGATAAGTCCGGCCATGGTCGCTGCGTGGGCAGACGCGACAAAAGTCCAAGCGGGCATCACGCACAGGGATCCCGGCTGCGGCTCCTGAACGGCGATTGCGACCGCGAGTCCAAGGGTTGCGTTTGCGACGGTTGCGACAGTTCCCTCGTCTATGCCGTAGTGTTCGGCGATCCGGTCCTCGAGCGAGACAACGAGCGGTCCGAAATTGCTGTAAAGCCTTGATTGGTCTATAGATTCCAGATATGGACGCAGCCGGTCCGCAGACGGCAACTGGGGCAACATGAGCGCGACGTGGGACATGCAGCTATGTTGGAACGAACGCTAGGTGTTGGCAATGGTGCGCGACATCGCAGACAATCGCCTTGGTGCATCTCATGACGTTCACGGCGCACAACATCATTCTCGATGATGGGAGCAAAACCAAACCCGACCTCGAATTTCCACTATCGCGTGCGCCGTGGTTCCTCGCGGCAAAGCGCTGCTTGCATGCTCTGTATCCTCAAGGGTTCGAAGGCCTTCGCATCGTCGACCTCGCATGTCTGGAGGGGGGCTACACGGTCGAGTTCGCCCGCATGGGTTTCGGCGAAGCGGTCGGCATCGAAGCGAGGCCTTCAAATTTCGTGAACTGCGAATTCGTGAAGGAGCGCGTCAACCTGCCCAATTTCAACTTCGTGCATGACGACGTATGGAATCTCGAGAAATACGGGATGTTCGACGTCATTTTTTGCAGCGGCATCCTCTACCACCTCGACGCGCCCAAGCGGTTCATCGAGGTCATGGCGAAAACCGCACGGAGAGCAGTTCTCATCAACACGCATTTCTCCACGGTTACGCCGATCGACTCGTATGGCCTTTCGGAGCTTGTCGAGAATGAAGGTCTTCCAGGGCGTTGGTTCCCGGAACCGCCGGCCGCTGACGACGCGAGTTGGGGAGCTTGGGGAAATACACGCTCTTTCTGGATTCAGCGGGAATATCTCATTCAAGCCATCCAGATGGCGGGCTTTCCCATGGTGTTCGAGCAATATGATCTGCTTGGTGATGACATCGCGGCGTCAATGACGACCGGATATTACAAGGCGCATAACCGCGGCCTCTTCGTCGGGGTCAAAGATTAGCCCGCGCGTTTAGTCCAGGAATCGCTCTCCGTCTCGGGCGACAAAGGGTCGCTGGGCATGCTCGACATGGTGGTAGAGCAGCGGCTCGTCCACATAGTGTTGGCGCGCGCGCATCATGCGGATCTTTCGCAGCCTGTTCCAGTCGCCCGGCTCTCCGATCCGATACGAGTAGAGATCCCACGGGATACGCGCGAAATAGCGGTGATAGAAGATGGAGCCGTTCGTCACCTGGCCGTGTTCGAGGCGCCCGCTCCCAAGGCGCGCCCAGCTTCCGTCAGGGTGTTCATACCAGAACGCGTGCCAGAGAAAGTCCGCGCGATTCTCCCGGGCAGCAGCGAGCATGGTTTCAATCCGGTGAGGGACCATCCTGTCGTCGTCGTCGAGATGGGTGATGAACTCTCCCTCGAACAGTGAGAGCGCGAGGTTCCCGGCGTTTGCGCCGGCGACGCACCAGCGGTCGATGCCCGGCGGCGGATAGGGGCCGCGCTCGGGCAGGTTGACGAAGTGGACGCGAGAATCGCGAAGCGCGGCGAGGCGCTGTGCCGTGTCATCGATGCAATTGTCGCCGATCACGATGATTTGCAAGTTGCGATAGCTCTGCGACAGCAAGGAAGGAAGCGATCGCTCCATCAGCAGATCGGCACGGTCCATGGTGCAGATGCTGACAGAAACGAGGGGCTCCGCCGCCATGTAGGCAGCCTGGTACTGCTCGGTCTCACGGTAAGCATGGTACGCTTGGGTCTGCGCGTCCACGTTCTCCAGGCGACAGAGAGCCCAATCGATCCGGCGTTGCTCGAACTTCATCGAGGATTCGATGACTGTTGCGCGCCGGTCTTGCGTATCAAAGCGCGCAATATGCCGCTCCATCTCGTCAAGGCGCCCGAGGGTGCGCTGGAGCTCCGCAGCATGACGCACGATCACGCTTTGCAGGTCCGCAGTGCGCCGCTCCGGCTCATCGAGACGCTCGACGATGCGCTCGAGCTCGGCTGCATGGGGCCCAACGGACCTCTCCAACGCATCGAGACGCGCGAGCAATTGCTCGCGCTCGCCGCTGCGAAATTCTGCGCCGATGGCCGCGCGCAAGCGGGCAAGAAGTTGACGAGCCGTGCGGCGCAGCATTCAGACGGTCCAGAGGTTCACGCCCAGGATACGGCGGAGCCAGACCGCCGCGACACGACCGCGGTATCTCAGAGGGAGCCGCGGAACTCTCGCTCATGGATAGGTTCTTTGAATCCTTAGGCTATTCTGGGCTCCGGTTCCTGTCAACGCGAGGCATTCTCGATGTCCCGCGGCAACGCTGCAATGGAGAGCTTCTTCTCTTTGCTCAAGAGCGCTTCAGGAATGCACCCATGGGCCAGCCGGCGATTCGTTGCGGCCGGCCCAGAGCGCGCTTTGCGAGACATGTGGCGGCGCTGGTGCGACGGCTTACCGGCCGTCCCCTTCCAGGTGGAGCTGCGCGACTTGGTACGATAGCCAAGGTATTGCGATGGAAAAACACCCGAACTCAGAAACCTTTCCAGTAATCAACGAAACCGGCTTTGTAATGGAAATATTTCGCTTGAACTTCCCTGTTAACATTTTCAATTTTTTCTTCTAAATCATTCAGGCGCGGGTGTTGTTTTTTGAATAAAAACCAGCTTTTGGCCTGAGGTGAGTAAATCGATGCGGGATATCCCCATTGCTCCATAAGGAGGCCCATGCTTTTATTCGTATGGAAGGCTGTATGAACTATTGGCATAAAGTAAAACCAATCGGAATCACTCGGAATGCGCTCGCAGACAACCGTATGTATCATCAATACACCGTCATCGGCCACGAGGTTATCGACTTCATTTAGCGCTTCTCGATTCAGGACATGCTCAAACATCGCACTGTTTATGACAAGCCTGTATTTTCGCAATCTTGCTTCATCGATATATTCGCTACTTTTGTTCTCGGCGCGAACATAGCGGTCGAATATATCTATTCTGGTATCAAGGTATTTTAACAAGAAACTTGATAAGGTCCCATATCCTGCTGCATAGTCGAGCGCATCATCAATATCGACAATATTGTTTTTTTGTAGAATTGTCAGCGCCAAGGCTTGATCGGCATAAGGTGGCTGATTTCCAACTCGTGCTTCTGTTTTGTTTTCCAATTGGTGGTGCCAGCTCGCATTGAGGTCTGACCATTGACTCGGTGTCATTTCTCGATGCGTCTTTGAGATGACAAAACCGCAATATTCGCACTTCCAGTAATCAACCGTTAAGTTATGGGAGAAGGGGCTGCCCGGATATGTAGGAAAATTCTTTGAAAGGAAATATACCGTTTTGGATTGACATATTATGCAGCTGTTTTTCTGTATCGCGTGGCGCAATGTATTATCAGTCACTGATCCCTGCCTGCCTCGCAGAAGGACATTGGGCGGTTGTGCGCGGCCCACCCATACAAAATACTTGGCGGCTCCTGGTCAAGTGCCGCTGCCCGCGACACTGCCGGGCCTTTGCGAATCCATTCACCGTCCGCCCGGACGGTCCAATTCCACGCGCATCCGGACCCGCCCGCCGTCTCCCCCTTCCGTGCGCGCGAAACCGAGCTTCTCGTACAGCCGGATAGCCAACGCGTTGTCGCCGGTCACCTCCAGCGACACGGTCTCGAACCCTTCCGCCCTCGCGTATTCCAGGGCCTCCGTGACCAGTCTGGTGCCGATGCCGCAGTGCGTGAACTCCCTCAGCACGCTCACGTTCGTGATGAAACCCGATCGGGCCTCGCGGTCGTTCAGGTAGGCTGCCACCAGTCCCACGAGGGTGTCGCCGTTCCAGGCCTCAAAGCGCACGGCGTGCGCGGCAATCTTCGTGCTGTATTCCTCTATGGCAACATAGGTATGTAGTGGGGGCGAAAAATCGCGGTCGCATTTCATCAGATGGGCGAGAATCTCTGCCTTGGTCGTGCTTCCGCTTCGGTAGAAAATATCAGGACAGTTCATAGCGATCGAGCATCTCGTTGATCGCGTCGGGCGAGTTGAACATCATCGCGTCGAGGATCGACAGGCCAGGCTCGAACGCCTCACCTCGCTGGTCGTATTCAGAGGGGATGATGCTGTGGAATTTCAGCCTCACGCCGCCCGCCGCGTACTTGTCGGGGTGGAAGAAGCTCCTGCCGCCCGGCGAATTCCAGTATTCATCCGCGCCTGGAACCGCGCGGCATATGTTGAGAGCCCAGTCGTCGGGTGCGAGCGCCGGCGGCACCTCCAGCCCCATCCGGGAGAAGACCCGGACCGGTGTGCCGATGCCGAGGTAATCGCAGACTGCGCTGAGGGCAGCGTGGTCGAGGTCGACGATCGTGGCGAAGTCCCGCTCGAGGAACTGCCGGAGAAGCAGCGTCACATCGTCGTAAAACGGGGCCCGCTTTTTGTAATGCTCCAACTGCGCCAGGAGCCGCCGCTTCCAGGGCTCCTCATTGTTGACCTGAACTTCCATGATCCGCGTCTTGTGCGAATGTTTAGTCAACGGGACGCGGATGTACTGCCAGCCCTCGCCGGGTTTCAATACGCGGTTGCGTTCTATCCAGCTGTGCCGCCGCATTTGAACCGCGTCGAGCAGGATGAAAAGGGCGGTGTGCTTGATGAGACTGAAGTACCCCGGGTAGGGGAAGAAGTACGGCTGCATGATTGCGAGTCGCACGGCGGATCAGCGCCGGCGGCTGGTAGCGACGAACACGTCGCGCAGCTTCGCGAAACAGTCGTGGGCCTGCTGCCTAACTTGCGGCATCGTCTCGGCCAAGGCGCCCCGCAGGTCTTGGTGCCTAGTCCAGCACTCCCCGATCTTCGCCTTCATGTCAACAGGCGGACACAGGGTCGCGAAAGTGCTCAGGCCCCTTTCGGGGCCTGAGCGGAAACAAGGCTTACTGGAAAGCAAACGACCCACTACAAGAACCAGCGCCCCCGACAACGTTGCTGGGTCCGATGCAGGTAACCGTCGCACCGGCCGCCCGGCTGATCGCATTCGTGCTGTCGCTGAGTACGGTGGTCATGATGCTGGCGATGGCGGTGGACACGCTCGCATTGAGCGCGAACCCCGTTGCACTACCGTTGCCGTTGAACAGGACCTGAGTGTTGCGAATGTTCACGACGTTGGTGCCGGCGCCCTGGATGTTCACGCCGCCGAACGTGCCGCCCGCCTGGCCGTTGTTGATGATGAACGTGTCATCGATGAAGGTATGCGAGTTCGCGGCGGTTTCCACGTTCACGCCGTTGTTCAGGAACCCGTGGATTTTCGTGTTCATGATCCAGACTTTGTCGGCAGCGATAACGCGGACGCCGGTAGTGCCGGTTGAGACCCCGTTGATGTGCAGTCCGTCGAGGATGACGCGCGCGCTCGCATTATTGACGATCACGCCGGTGGTTCCGGCCGCGAGGATGCCGCCGATGACGCCGACGCACCGGAGCGTGATGGACTTGGTGATGTTGATGGTGCCGAAGCCAGCCGAATCGAGGCAGTTGATCTCACCCGCTGTCGCGGTCTTTGAAATGGCGCCGGCAAACGTCTTGCACGGTGCCGTGCGGCTGCACGGGTTGGCGTCGTCGCCCACGCCCGAAACCCAGGTTCGTGTGGCCTGCGCCTGTGCGGATACAGACTGGAGTAACGCGATAAGAACTCCGCCTAAGATGGTGGCTGGTATTGAGATCCTTTTCATCCCTTGCGCTCCCGTTTACATTGGTTGAAGACAAGCCAAGATTGCGAAATTCCAACACGCAGCTATTGCTACGCGCTGGGGGCGTGAGAACCCATCCGTTTGTCGCAGCCAGGGCCTCCGCGGTTCATTGCCGAGAAAAGAATACAAGCCAGAGTCGATGCCAGTATTTTGGATCCCCAGCCACGCTGCATTAAACTAAAGGCAGTGCAGTGACAACAGTCAAACTCATCTGACTCTAAGGCAGCATATGGCGCAGGGAACTTATCCGGAATTGAATTCGCTGACGCAAGCGGCATTGCCTAGTAAGACCAGCTGGTTCCATAGGATGTCGCGCGAGCAAGCGAGGGTCGCTGATGCGGTATTCTGGAGCAACTACTGCAGTCGGGTCCAAGTTTGGTTCCACGACTTGGAACTACTTGACGATATCGGCGCACCGTCCGGCCAGAAACGTATTCTTCCCGCTCAGTGCCACCGTGCCGGCCGCGCTTTTATCTTGTCTGCTCTAGTCCGGTTGAGTTCTAATTTCGGCGTAGGGCGGCCAAGGCATCAGAGGTCGAGCGGTTGAACGAAGAACAAATCCGCTCAACCGTCGAGCTGATCCTGTCTCGCCCAGCGCATCTGACTTCCTATTGCGCGAGGACCGGTTCGGTCTTTCTCGATCATAAGCGCGCCGCCCAGGACTTCTTCCAGCGAGCGGCAAAATCCGATATCTCGCCGGTTCGCTTCTTCGATCCGGGCTGGTTCCGTACGCGCTATCGTGTCACCGGCCCGAATGCGTTTCTCAGCTACCTGCGCGACGGCCGCCAGCGACTCGCCGTGCCGTCGGCGGTATTCGCCCCGCGCTGGTATGCGCGGCGCTACAAGCTCGGTGCGACCACCCCTCCGCTCGTCGATTTTTTGCTGGCCCCCGGGGAGAGAGACCCGCACCCGCTGCTCGACCAGAGCTTCCTGGCGGGCCAGAGCGGATCGTGGAGCCCAGGAAACATCGCGCTCGAATTTCTCACCGACCCGGAGAGGTTCAGTCTCAAGCCGCATCCGCTTTTTGATGCGCCATGGTATCTTGACAAAAATCCCGACGTCGTCGCCGCGGGAATGAATCCGCTCGAGCATTATCTGCGGTTCGGCCATGCAGAAGGCCGTGCGCCGAACAGACTATTCAGCGTGAAATGGTATCGGGAAGGTTATTTGGGGCGCACACGACAACATCTCGACCCATTGACCTCGTATGTTGCCGAGGGATTTGCCAGAGGGGCGACCCCGGCACCGGGCCTGTGGACGCTCGCAAAGCCCACCATCAAATTGACCGAACACGGCCCCGCGCCGTACATCGAAAGTTTGCGAAGCAATGGGAGCATCTACGCGGCTTTGCGGCACCGGCCGATCCTGGATCCGGGTGATCTGCATGTTTACATGTCCGGTCGTGTTCAGGACTACAATCCCTCGTTTCCCGAGCATCTGGTATTGTTGAACAAGCCGCGCGTCGCGCTGATGTATTCTCCCAAGTGCGCCAGCGCGCGAATTGTCTACTGGTGGCTGGAGCAGGCAAATCTGCTCGATGCGGCGCTCCAATTTTCCAGTTGGTCTCATTCGTTCGAGAACATCTACCGAATGTCGCGCCGTTATCTTGAAGATGCCTTGTTGTTCGATCCTTGCCGCTATCAAATCTACAAATTCGTTCGAAACCCCTTGCTTCGGGCTGCCAGCAATTTTACCCAAGTCTTGCGCCACCCGGACCGGTACGGAATTCCGGCGGACAAGAAGCGCATGTCGTTCCTCGAGTTCCTGGAGCACGTGCGCTCGACCGCTTTTTTCGGAAACGACTTCCATCTCGTACCGCAGCTGACGAAAATAGAAGTGGAGGGAAAGATACGGCCGCGCATCTTGAAAATCGAAGACGGGCTGGCTCGCCATTTTCGATTCTTGGAGCGCTCGCACGCCTTGCCTGCGGCGACATTCGAGAATCATCCGGAGATCAGACAGCGGATGTTTGAACACACGCAATACAACCGACCGACAATATCGGTGGGGCCAAAAGTAGGAATTCCGTTTCAGGCTTTTCCAGACTATTCGGCGCTGTGGACGCCGGACTCGCTCAGCAAAGTTTACGACCTCTACCGTATGGATTTCGAAGCATACGGCTATTCGGCCGACCCGCCGGCGCGATGAGCAGTATCAGCCCTTCGGCTCCGCCATCATCATCTCTTCGGCAGCAAAAGATTGAGCTTGGGCAAGGGGTGCGACTATATCAGCGGGCCGGTCAGCAGGTTCGCGCCGCGGCTCGGGCGTCGATTCCGATGGCGTTAACCGGCCGTCGTCAGTAAGCGTCCAACAGCCGCCGGAGGATTTGCTTTCATGCGTGTAACCATCATCGGGACCGGATATGTCGGCCTCGTGTCCGGCGCTTGCTTTTCGGATTTCGGACACATCGTGACGTGTGTCGACAAGGACGCCGCCAAGATCACGCAACTCGGCAAGGGCGAGATGCCGCTGTTCGAGGGCGGCCTTGAGGAATTGGTCCAGCGCAACGTGCAGGCCGCCCGCCTGTTCTTCACGAACGAGCTTGCGCCCGCGATGCGGTCCGCCGATATCGTGATGATTGCGGTCGGAACGCCGTCGCGGCGCGGCGATGGCTTCGCGGATGTGTCGTTCGTGATGGACGCGGCGCGCGAGGTCGCGCGCGAGCTGAAGCCGCAAACGATCGTCGTCACCAAATCCACGGTGCCGGTCGGCACCGGCGATCAGGTCGAGGACGAGATCGCCAAGCTGCGCGGCGCGCGCGACATTGCGGTGGTGTCGAATCCCGAATTCTTGCGCGAAGGCGCAGCGATCGAGGACTTCAAGCGTCCGGATCGCATTGTCGTTGGCACGGAGGACGCGCGCGCGCGGGCCATCATGCGCGAGCTTTACCGGCCGCTGTTCATCAACGAAACGCCGATCCTGTTCACCGGCCGCCGCACCGCCGAGTTGATTAAATACGCATCGAATGCGTATCTCGCGACCAAGGTGACCTTCATCAACGAAATCGCCAATCTGTGCGAAGCAGTCGGGGCAAACGTGCAGGACGTCGCGCGCGGCATGGGGCTCGACCGCCGCATCGGCTCGAAGTTCCTGCATGCAGGCCCCGGCTTTGGCGGCTCCTGCCTGCCGAAGGATGTCGCGGCGCTCGCTGCGACCGCCACGCAGCACGGCGTGCGGATGCAGATCGTCGAGTCGGTCATGGCGGTAAACACGTCGCGCCGCGCCGCGATGGTGGATCGCATCGTTGCGGCGTGCGGCGGCTCGGTGCAGGGCAAGGCGCTTGCGGTGCTGGGCCTCACCTTCAAGCCGAACACGGATGATATACGCGAAGCCCCGAGCCTGGCGATCCTGCCGGCGCTGACGGAGCAGGGCGCAAGTGTGCGCGCCTACGATCCCGCCGGAATGGAGGAAGCGCGCAAATTCATTCCTGGCCTCGCGACCGCGCCCGATCCCTACACCTGCATGCAAGACGCGGAAGCGCTGGTCATCCTCACCGAGTGGGATCAGTTCCGCGCACTCGATCTCGACCGGGTCAAGGCGGCGCTGCGCACGCCGGTTGTTGTCGATCTGCGCAACATCTACAAGCCAGCCGACATGAGCGCGAAGGGTTTCAGTTACGTCAGCATCGGGCGGCCATGAGCCTAATCGGCGTGGCGCGCCGTCTTTCGGAGCAGAGGCGGGCAGTCGTCCGAGTCAACGCTCATTACGATCCGGCGCTGAAACTGTGCGGGGCTGGGCCGCGTTCCCGCGCCGTCGCACATCAGGACGGGATTGGCTGAGCGGACTTCGTGCGGACGGAAAAGTTCCGCGCGTGGGAACTTATGAGCGCTATCCAACACATCTAACAGCTCGCAAGCCCCGTGTTACCGCATCCAAAAAATTGCGGCGTTTTCCGGGCACTCGGGCAACGTCCCGATGAAATTCCGTTGGGGCAACTTTCCACTTGCAGACGAAATCTGCACACGTGTAGTTTTCACACTTCGCGCTGTCGGGGGATCGGGCGGAAATCAGCACAACCTAACAAGAACTCATCGGGAGGATGAACTATGCCGACCAGACCACCGGGCACGCCCAACGTCGATCTCACTTTTGACGGTGCGAATGGCACCATCAATGGCGCGGTCTTTATGACCGGACTGTTTCAACAGGTTCCAGATCAATTCTCGACCTTTCTCGCAATCAAAAATAACGGCACCGAACAGGGCTACAACACCGACGGCGCCCTGCAGCAAAACCAGACCGACGTTCACAACAGCACGCATTCGATCCTTCTCGCTGAAGTGCCGATCGTTGTCGGCGACGGCACGCACGGAACACAGGAGGGCGTCGCTTATCGTGAGTTTCGTCTCAACCTCGCCGAAGCCGGCAACGCCAAGCAGTATCTGTCGCTGGACTCCTTGCAGATCTGGCAGGAAGAGTCCGGCAGCCTCACCAACTTCACGGCCGGCTCGGGCTTTGCCGGCGCGCACACCAACTATCTCGCCTACAATCTCGATGCGGGCGGAGACCGCTGGATCGGTCTCCAAGAGGGACTTAACGGAAACGGCGCCAACCAGACCGAATTTTCGATTCTGATCCCGGACTCTTTTTTCATCAACGACCCGTCGCATCGCTACGTCACGCTCTATTCCAAGTTCGGCATGCAGGCCGGCTGGGAAGCGGATAGCAACTCGGAGGAATGGGGGCTGAGCCACGCGAGCGGCGGCCCGGTTTCGGCGATGACGGTGCACAAGACCGCGACGGTGCCGGGCGGCACCGCCAATGTCGCGGGCGAGGTGATCTCCTATGCGATCACGGTCGCAAACGTCGGCAATACGAATCTGACCGGCATCACGGTCACCGATCCGTCGGTGAGCAACCTGGCTCCCGTTCTCAGCTTAGGCTTCAACGTTGGCGATACCAATCACGATAACCAGCTCAGCACCGGCGAAACCTGGCAATACACCGCCAGCCACACGGTCACGCAGAGCGACCTCGACAGCAATGGCGGTGGCGACGGCGCGATCGAAAACACGGTGACGGCCGACAGCGCCCAGACCACTCCGGTTTCGGATACCAGCTCCGTAACGGTCGAAAGCGCCGCAAGCATGACGCTCGCGAAGACAGCGAACGTCACTTCGGTGGATTCGGCGGGCGATGTCATCAATTACACGATCAATGTCGCGAACACAGGCACGGTGACGTTGACCAGCCTGCAGGTCGATGACTCGCAGGTCAATGTGTTCACGCCGATCAATGGTGATCCCATTGTCGGGCCCCCGCTCGTCGTTCCAACTACCGGACCAAGCGGCGAGTATAACGTCGGCGATACCAACGAGAATGGTTTTCAGGACCCCGGCGAGACGTTCCAGTACCATATCCTCGGCGACGACAATAACAACGGCGTGGAGGACCCAGGCGAAACGTTCGTTCACACGAACGCCGGTGACACAAACCAGAATGGTGTGGAGGACTCGGGCGAGACGTTCCAGTACTACAACGCCGGGGACACCAATCATAATGGCGTGCAGGACGGCAGCGAAACGTTCCAGTACTCTGTCAGCCACGCGGCAACCCCGGTTGATGCCAACCACGACGGCTACAACGACGGCGATCTCAACCATGACAACAGCCTGGACCTCACCGAAACCTGGCATTACACCGTCACTTACACGGTGACGCAGGCCGACATCGACAATGGCGGCGTCGTGCAGCCGGGCCTCACCCACAGCAACACCGCGACGGCGACCTCTGCGCAAGCGTCTGCCGAGGACACCGAGACGGTCACGATCGTCCAGGATCCGCGCGTCACGCTCACCAAGGCCGCGGTGGTCGCGGATGGCACGGCAGACGAAGTCGGCGACGTGATCAACTACACGATCAACGTCGCCAACACCGGCAACATGACGTTGACCAGTCCTGTTGTCAGCGATCCGTCGGTCAGCGGTCTCGCCTACGTGAGCGGCGACGCCGACAGCGACGGCAAGATCGATGTCGGCGAGACGTGGGTCTACAGCGCGAGCCATACCGTCACGCAGGCCGACATCGACAACGGCGGCGTGGTCAACCCGGGGCTCACCTACAACAACACCGCCTCGGTGACGACCGCTCAAGGCACGCAGATGCTGAACGCCGACCCGGACGCCAACGACACGGGCTCGGCGTCGGTGCCGATCGTGCAGGATCCGCGCGTGACCCTGACGAAGTCGGCCGCGGTCGCGGACGGCATCGCTGATCACGTCGGCGATGTGATCAACTACACGATCAACGTCGCCAATGCCGGGAATATGACGCTCACCGGCATCAGCGTGACCGATCCCGCAGCGACCGGGCTCGCTTATGTGAGCGGCGACGCTGACAACGACTGCAAGCTCGACGTCACCGAGACTTGGCTCTACACCGCGAGCCACACCGTCACGCAGGCCGACATCGACAATGGCGGCGTGGTCAATCCGGCGCTCGCGTACAACAACACCGCGTCGGTGACGACCGGTCAGGGCGCCTCCGATCCGGACGCGAACGACAGCGACTCGGCATCGGTGCATCTGGTGCAGAACCCGCACGTGACGCTGGACAAGACCGCCACCGTTCCGGGCGGCACCGCGGATACGGCCGGTGAGGTGATCAGCTACGCGATCACGGTCACCAACGACGGCAACATGACGCTGACTGGTATCAATGTGAGCGATCCATCGGCGACCGTGCCCGTATATGTGAGCGGCGACACCGACAGCGACGGCAAACTCGATGTCGGCGAGATGTGGCACTACACGGCGAGCCACACCGTGACGCAGAGCGAGCTCGAGACCAATGGCGGCGGCGACGGCACAATCGACAACACCGCCTCGGTCACGACCGCGCAGGGTGCGAGTGACACCGGCAGTGCGTCGGTCCCGGTCGCGTTCACTCCCATTGTCGACCTGGACTTCACCAAGGCGGCGCTCGGCTACCACGACAACAACAACAACAATGTCGCGGACGCAGGCGACGTGATCGACTATTCGTTCACGCTCCACAACGGTGGCAATGTCACCTTGCATGAACTCGGTGTCGGTGACGCGGACAGCCAGGTGATGGTTACGGGCACAGTGATTGATCTTGCGCCGGGCGCGACCGACAGCACGAGCTGGACTGGCAGCTACGTGATCAACTCGGTCGACGTTTCTGCCGGTTACAAGGACAACACTGCGGTCGCCGCAGCCACTGAAATCAGTGTCTCCTCCGGCACCGTGCATACGGTGCTGGCGATGCTGAATGAACTGCCATAAGCGCATCTAGGAAGCTGGCGGTGGACAAAAATCCGCCGCCAGCGCTCCGATATCGAGAAAAAACAGGCGCTAGCCGCGCCCGTACACGTCGTCGAGCCGCTGGATGTCGTCCTCGCCCAGATAGCTGCCGACCTGCACCTCGATCAGCTCGAGCGGAATTTTCCCCGGATTGGCGAGGCGGTGCACGTTGCCGATCGGGATATAGACCGACTCGTTCTCGTGGAGGGTGCGTACGTCCTCGCCAAGGGTCACCTCGGCGGTGCCCTTGACGACGACCCAGTGCTCGGCGCGGTGGAAGTGCTTCTGCAATGACAGGCGCGCACCCTCTTTCACCACAATGCGCTTGACCTGATAACGCTCGCCGGTGTCGACACCCTGGTAGTAGCCCCACGGCCGGTAGATGCGCCGGTGCTCCACCGCCTCGCGGCGGTTCTGCGCCTTGAGCTGTTCGACCAGCGCCTTGACGTTTTCCGCCTTGTCGCGCGAGGCGACCAGCACCGCATCGCCGGTTGCAATCACCACCGCATTGTCGATCCCGACCACCGCGGTGAGGATGCCGTCGTCCGAGCGCACCAGGCTGTTGCGGCTGTCGAGCACCACGGCCGTTCCCGACACCGCATTGCCGCTCGCATCGTGTTCGAGATTGTCCCACACGGCATCCCAGCTTCCGACGTCGGACCAGCCCATGTCGGCCTGCACGACGGCGGCGAGCTTGGTGCGCTCCATCACGGCGTAGTCGATCGACTTGCGCGGCGCGCGGCCGAACGCCTCCGGCGCAAGGCGCAGGAAATCGAGGTCCCGCGTCATCTCGTCGACCGCCGCGCGGGCTGCTTCCGCCATCGCGGGCTCGAACTGCGCGATTTCGTCGAGCATCACGTCGGCGCGGAACATGAAGTTGCCGCTGTTCCACAAATATTTGTCTGCCATGTAGCGCGTCGCGGTCGCAACATCCGGCTTCTCGACAAAGGCATCGACCGCAAGCGCGGGGCCGCCGTTGAGCTTCGCGCCGGGGCGGATGTAGCCGTAGCTGGTCGCGGGCACCGACGGCTTGATGCCGAAGGTCACGATCCGCCCGGCCGCGGCCGCGGTGGCGGCGCTGCGGCAGGCGGTCAGAAACTCATCCGGCTTGCGCACGACGTGGTCGGCGGCGAGCACCAGCACGGTCGCTTCCGGATCGCGCCGCGCCGCAAGCGCGGCCGCGACCGCCACCGCCGGGCCGGAATCCCGCCGTGCGGGCTCCAGCACGATATCGGCCGCAATGCCGATTTCGCGCAGCTGCTCGGCCACGACGAAGCGGAAATCCGCATGGGTGATGACGATCGGCCGGCTGAACATGGCTGGGTCGGTGACGCGCTGCACCGTCTGCTGGAAGGTCGACTGGTGGCCGACCAGCGGCACGAACTGCTTCGGCATGCTTTCGCGCGAGACCGGCCACAGGCGCGTTCCCGCGCCCCCGCACATCAGGACGGGTATCAGAGCCGAACTCATCGGGGCCTTTCACGGGCCAACGCGGGCCTGCCTACCTTTAGGAAGCAATTTCAAGGGCCTAGCCGCCGAAGCAGTACCAGCTAGAGCGTCCCGTGCAAAGCCGGCGGAAGGGCAGGCCAATGCGATGGGTTAACGCTTTCGGGGAAGCGGTGGCGGCAGGAAACCTCGGCTCACGCCCGTTTCGCCAGCGCTTCCTCGGCGATTTCGCACACAATGTGCCCCGCCGCGATATGGACCTGCTGGATCAGGGGTGTCTTGTCGCTCGGAACCCGCACCGTGAGGTCGCAAAGGCCCGCCATGGCCTCGCCCTTCGCGCCGGTGAAGCCGATGACGGTCATCCCGCGCTCGCGCGCGGCCTTGCAGGCGGCGAGGATGTTGGGCGAACGGCCGGAGGTCGAAAGCCCGAGGAACACATCGCCGGGCTGGCCGAGCGCCAGCACCTGCCGGGAAAACACGTGCTCAAATCCGAGGTCGTTGCCGGTTGCGGTCAGCGTCACGCCATCGGTCGTGAGCGCGAGCGCGGGCAGGGGAGCGCGATCGAGATAGAAGCGCACCATCAGCTCGGTCGCGAGATGCTGTGCGTCGGCCGCGCTGCCGCCATTGCCGGCCAGCAGGATTTTCTTTCCCGTCCGCAGCGCATCGGTGACGATCTCGGCCGTGCGCGATACGGCTTCCACGAATGTGCGATCCGCGAGCGCCGCGCTCACCGCATCGCGCGAGACTTCGAGATAGCGGGTCACGCGGTCCGAATACGAAGTTGCCATCGGTCAATGCGTCTCTGTCTGTCGCCGCAGGGGTATAACGAGCCGGGACCGAACCGCAAAGCCCGGCGGTCCTGCCGGCTGTGCCCGCTTTGAGCGGCCTCGCTTTTTCGCGTAAGAACCCCGCATGAGGCCGCAATGACCGCCGACAACGATCCCATCCTCGTGACCGGGGCGGCCGGATTCATCGGCTTTCATGTGGCGGCGCGGCTGTTGAAGCTCGGCCGCCGCGTGATCGGGCTCGACAATCTCAACAGCTATTACGATCCGGCCCTCAAACGCGCGCGGCTCGGAGAGCTCGCGAAGTTCCCTGCGTTTCGCTTCGAACAGTGCGATCTTGCCGATCGCACTCACATCGCCGCGCTGTTCGTCTCGCATCGGTTTCCTTGCGTGGTGCACCTCGCAGCCCAGCCGGGCGTGCGCCACTCGCTCGTCGATCCGCACGCCTATGCGGAGAGCAACATTGCGGGCTTCCTCAACGTGCTTGAAGGCTGCCGCCAGACGGAGTGCCGTCATCTCGTCTACGCGTCGTCGTCCTCGGTGTATGGCGGCAACACGAAGGCACCCTTCAGCACGGCCGACAACGTCGATCATCCGCTCAATTTTTACGGTGCGACCAAGAAGGCGAACGAGCTGATGGCGCACGCCTATGCGCATCTGTTCAACCTGCCGATGACGGGCTTGCGCTTCTTTACCGTCTACGGCCCATGGGGACGGCCCGACATGGCGATGTGGCTGTTCACCGAGGCGATCCTGCAAGGCAAGCCGATCCGGCTGTTCAATCACGGCAAGATGCGCCGCGATTTCACCTATGTCGATGACGTGACCGAAGCCGTCGTGCGCCTGATCGACCGTCCGGCGACGCCTGATCCGGCATGGTCCGGCACCTCGCCGAATCCGGCCACGAGCTTTGCCCCTTGGCGCATTTATAATATCGGCAACCACACACCGGTCGAGGTGACCGAAGTGGTGCGCCTGATCGAGGAAGCAACCGGCAAGACGGCAATCCGCGAGCTTGTGCCGATGCAGGCCGGCGACGTGCCGGAAACCTGCGCGGATGTCGCCGATCTGCAAGCCGCGGTCGGTTTCCGCCCCGACACGCCGATCGCCGAGGGCGTGCGCCGCTTCGTTGACTGGTATCGCGGCTATGCCGGAACAGTCCCGGTTTGATTGCGGCGGTGACGGCATCATCGGGAGAAC
Source organism: Hyphomicrobiales bacterium (assembly GCA_034669145.1). GTDB lineage: Bacteria > Pseudomonadota > Alphaproteobacteria > Rhizobiales > Xanthobacteraceae > PALSA-894. The sequence continues at coordinate 14,319 of JAXDNY010000208.1, read as the reverse complement.
AATCCATGTGGTCGAGGAACGCCTTCACCGAGAGGCTCAATCTCAAATGGCCCATCCTCCAGGCGCCGATGGGCTGGCTCAGCACGCCTTCTCTCGCTGCTGCCGTGAGCAATGCAGGTGGCCTCGGCGGCCTCGGAATGTGGGGATTTTCCGCCGAAGATGCCGAACGCCGCATTGCCGGTTTCCGGCAGCAGAGCAGCGGCAGCCTGAACGTCAACTATCCGCTTTGGCCGGAGCCAAGGATCACGCCGCAAGCAAGCGAGGCGATGCGAAAGCGCTTGCAGCCGCATTACGATGCCAAAGGCCTGGGGCCAGTTCCCCACCCGAAGGGAGCCGCAAGCGAGGTCAGTGACGAGCACCTGGCGATGCTGTTGCGCATAAAGCCCGAGATGGTGAGCTTCCATTTCGGGTTGCCGCAGCCGGAGATCGTGCAGGCCATCAAGAACGCCGGGGTCTTCATCATCTCCAGCGCCACCACGGTGGCAGAGGCGAGAACGCTGGAGGAATGCGGCGTGGACGCAATCATTGCGCAAGGCATCGAAGCCGGCGGCCATCGCGGCACGTTCAGCGGCGTGGACATCAGCATGCAGCCGGGTCTTTTCGCCCTGTTACCGCAAGTGGCCGACGCCGTGAGCGTGCCGGTCATCGCGGCCGGCGGCGTCGCCGACGGGCGGCAAGTCGCGGCGGCATTCATGCTGGGTGCGAGCGCCGTGCAGGTGGGGACTGCGTTCCTGCACTGCGAGGAAGCCAACGTGCGGGACGCCCACCGAACGGCATTGCGTGAGGCCACCGATGCCAGCACCATCGTCACCGACATGCTCACCGGCAGACCCGCGCGCTACATCCGAAACAGGCTCGCGGACGACCTCATCGCCTCGGGGCTGGTGCCGGTATCATTTCCCGCGCAGATGAGCGTGACGGCGCCGCTGCAGGAAACCGGCGACCGGGAGCTGACGCTGCTCTTCGCCGGACAGTCGGCCGCGCTCGGCAAGGACACGAACGCGGCCGCCTTGGTTGAATCCCTTGCCGAGGAAACGTCGCGCCGTCTGCATGCATTCCGCGGCTGAAGGGTCAAATCTCGTCGGCATCGGCGGGCATTGCCTGAACCCGCCCAGCTAAGCTAAACAGGGCGCTCAATTGCGCCCTACGGGCTAAGCAATTGATTTCTCAGGCGAGAACGAAACCTTCGATGGCGGGACTGCACGAGGAATTTTCGCGCGAGCACGCGGTTGAAGCCGCGAGCAACAAGCGCTTTGGCCTCGTGGTCGGCGCGATCCTGTTCGCCTTCGGCTGCATCCGCGCCTACCTGCACGGCGAGATCGGGTGGTTCGCGGCGGTGCTCGGCGGTGTTGGGCTCGTGCTGATCCTCGCCGCGCTGATCAAGCCTGACGTGCTGGAGCCGGCCAATCGCGGCTGGAACAAGTTCGGCCTCATGCTGCACAAGGTCACCAATCCGATTTTCCTCGGCGGCATGTATGCGATCGCGATCGTGCCGACCGGGCTGCTGATGCGGGTGTTCGGCGTCGATCCGATGGGACTGCGGCGTGAACGCAAGGACACATATTGGATCGCGCGCGGAAAAACCGGCTCGACCGCGCAGTCACTCGAAAAGCCGTTTTGAGGGTTCGATGTCGTTTCTCAAAGACATGCTCGCCTTTATGCTCGCGCGGAAGAAGTTCTGGCTGGTTCCGGCGCTGGTGCTGATGACCATTTTCGGCGGGCTGATCGTGCTCACCAAAGGCTCCGTCGTCGCGCCGTTCATCTACACGTTATTCTGACCTCATGATCGTTGTCGGAATCTCGGCGTTCTATCACGACGCCGCCGCGGCGATTGTGCGCGATGGCGAAATCGTCGCGGCCGCGCAGGAAGAGCGCTTCACCCGCAAGAAGCATGACGCGAATTTTCCTGCGCATGCGTTGCGCTACTGCGTGCAGGAAGCAGGGGTTGCGCTTTCCGATGTCGATTTCGTCACCTTCTACGAGAAGCCGTTCCTCAAGTTCGAGCGGCTGCTCGAAACCTATCTGGCATTTGCGCCGAAAGGCTTCGGCTCGTTCCGCATGGCGATGCCGCTCTGGCTGAAGGAGAAGCTGTTCCAGAAATCGCTACTGATCGATTTGCTGCGCGCCGAGGCGCCCGATGTCGATTGGGAGAAGAAGCTGCGCTTCACCGAGCATCACGAGAGCCATGCAGCGAGTGCGTTCTATCCCTCGCCGTTTGACGAGGCCGCAATTCTCACCCTCGATGGCGTCGGCGAGTGGGCGACGACCACGATGGGCGTTGGCACCGGCAACCAGCTTTCACTCGATCAGGAGATTCATTTTCCCCATTCGCTCGGGCTCTTGTATTCCGCCTTCACGTATTACACCGGCTTCAAGGTCAATTCCGGCGAGTACAAGGTGATGGGGCTTGCACCCTATGGCGAGCCGAAGTTTGCCCAAGCCATCATGGACAACGTGATCGACGTTCAGGCGGACGGCTCGTTCCGCATGAACATGGATTATTTCGACTATTGCACCGGCCTGAAGATGACGAATGAGAAGTTCGACGCGCTGTTCGGCGGCAAGCCGCGCAAGCCTGAAGAACTGCTCACCCAGCGCGAGATGGATCTGGCCGCATCGATCCAGGCCGTGACCGAAGAGATCGTGCTGCGGCTCACGCGCGCGCTTGCGGCGAAGACCGGGCAGAAAAATCTGTGCCTCGCCGGCGGTGTCGCGCTCAACTGTGTCGCCAACGGCCATGTGCTGCGCGACGGCAAGTTCGACAAGATCTGGATCCAGCCCGCGGCGGGTGACGCAGGGGGAGCGGTCGGCGCGGCGCTTGCGACCTACTATCTGGCGAGCGGCGCGGCGCGTCCGAACGGCGGCGGCAAGGACAGCATGCGCGGCTCATATCTTGGGCCGTCGTTCGGCGACGAGGACGTGGCCGCTCGGCTCAAGAACATCGGTGCTCGGTTCGCGCTCTTGGCCGAGGAATCGCTCGTCTCCGAGGTGGTAAAGGCCCTTGCGAGCGAACAGGCGGTCGGCTGGTTCCAGGGAAGAATGGAGTTCGGCCCGCGCGCGCTCGGTGCTCGCTCCATCCTCGGCGACGCTCGCTCGCCGACGATGCAGAAAATGCTGAACCTCAAGGTGAAGTACCGGGAGTCCTTCCGCCCGTTTGCGCCAGCCGTGCTGCGCGAGCATGTCGCCGACTGGTTCGAACTCGACCGCGACAGCCCGTACATGCTGCTCGTCGCCAACGTCACGCCTGAGCGCCGCCGAACAATGACCGAGGACGAGAAGAAGCTCTGGGGCATCGATCAGCTCAATGTCGTGCGCTCGGATATCCCCGCCGCGACACATGTGGATTACTCGGCGCGCGTCCAGACCGTCCACCGCGAGAGCAATCCGAAATTTCATCAGCTTCTGGAGGCATTTAGCGGCCTTACTGGCTGTCCGGTGCTGGTCAACACCAGCTTCAACGTGCGCGGCGAACCGATTGTTTGCACGCCGGAAGATGCCTTCCGCTGCTTCATGGGCACCGACATCGACGTGCTGGCGATCGGAAACTGCTTGCTGAGGAAGTCCGAGCAGGACCCTGCTCTGAAGCAGAACTACGAAGAGAAGTTCGAGCTGGATTGATAACCCCTTATGAGTGGCCGGCCAACAAGCTCCGGTGCGAGCAATAAGCGTGCGTGGATGACGGGCTCCATCAGATTCATGCGTTGACCTCGTTGCGGCTGTTCGCTGCCGCGATGATCGTTGTACTGCACGCCAACGGCCATTTCGGCATCCCGGCGTGGCTGCCGCGGTATGTGGGCCTCGGGGCGGGCGTCTCGATCTTCTTCGTGCTGTCCGGCTTTATTCTGACGATCAATTATCCCGAACTGCCGACGTGGACGGCAGTGCTGCGCTTCTGGCGCAATCGCTTCGCGCGGTTGTGGCCGCACACATCGCAGTGACACTGTGGATGCTGTATCGGGTCTGGCCGGGTATCCATCACGACTTTGAGACCGCCACGCATATCGCGATCAATGCTACGATGACGATGACGTGGGTACCGGTCACTTGGGCGAACTTTTCGTACAACGGTCCGGCTTGGAGCATCGCGACGGAATTCGGTTTCTATGCGTCGTTCCCGTTGCTAATCGTAGCGTTCGACCGGACTTGGTGGTGGAAGCTGGCACTGACGGTCATGTTGGTGATCGTTCTTGCCGCCATCGCTGTTTACCTCAAAATTCCTGACGGTGGTGAGAAAGAGAGCGTTACGTCGCTTCAATCGCTGCTCTACATGTTTCCCGTCGCGCGCTTGTTCGAATTTGTCTGCGGCATGACAGCGGCGATGCTGTGGCTGGCCTATCGACATCGCTTCGAACTAGGAGCGGTCGTTGCGACCGCTCTTGAACTGACTGCCGTTGGCGGACTCGCGTATTCCATGCGTACGGCGGGGAGGAGTTGGCCACGCCGTTGGGCTTCTGGTGGCATGTAAGTGCGGCCACGGCCGTCCCGAGCGCTACGCTGATCGTCTTGCTGGCAACCCGTCAGGGGTTAGTCAGCCGGGCGCTCAGCATAGGTCCGCTCATCTTCGGCGGCGAAATCTCCTACGCGATGTACCTCGTGCACGTCCCGCCACTGCAACACTACTGGGCGCACTACAAATGGCTCGCAGATGAATATCCGACATGGATCGTGGCGTTGGGTTTCGTTACGGTGCTTGTCTTTATCTCAACATTTGTCTGGATCGCAATCGAAAACCATTACGCCTGTTGCTGACTGGGCGCTGACGAAAGCCGCCGGATGGATACGCAGTCGCGTAAGACAAGCTGCCTCCGGGCTTTTTCTTTTCATGGGAGCGGAATGACGAGGAAAGGCGCGACGATCCGATCTTGGTGAGGTGTAGCGGGACTTTTCAAGAGAGGGACTTAAGCCGATCGTACACCGTCGCTCTCGGCGATCTGACTTCACGGCGAACGTCGATGGCAAGCGCCGGCGGGCGCGAGCTTCTTAGAAAAGTGATCCCTGTCCGGCGGCTTTTCTTTGCCCATAGTCGTTAGGGCTCGTCCAGGCGTGCGTTGCGTCTTGATTGCGCGTGACGACTGGTTACACTCGGATATTCGCCAGCTATCCTCGGAAGCGTCGCTAGGTTCCAATGGTCTTTTCGTCCCCCGTTTTCCTGTTCTATTTCTTGCCCCTGTTTCTGATCTGCTACTTCCTCCTCCCTTACAAGAACGCTGTTACACTCGCGTTCAGCCTGATTTTCTATGCTTGGGGCGAGGGCGTCTACGTCCTGCTGATGATCGCGTCCGGCGTTGCGAACTACGCGTTCGCGCTCTGGATTGCTGAGGCCGAAGGCAATCGCAAACCGGCGGTGCTTGCCGTCGGGGTCGCGGCCAACCTGGCTGCGTTGATCTTCTTCAAGTATGCTGGGTTCCTTGTCACGGCGCTTAACGCTGTGTTGCCTGTCAGTCTGCCGGTTCCTGCCGTTCATCTCCCAATTGGAATTTCCTTCTTCACATTTCATGCGATCAGCTACCTGGTGGACGTCTACCGGGGAGACTTCCGGGCCGAGCGCAACGTCCTCAATGTTCTCCTCTACATAGCGCTGTTTCCCCAATTGATTGCCGGTCCGATCGTTCGCTTCGGTACCGTGCGGAAAGAAATTCATCAGCGAACGGTCACCTTTGAAAAATTCGCCCTTGGTCTCAAGTTTTTCGTGATCGGACTGGGCCAGAAAGTGCTGTTGGCGAACACCCTCGCAACGCCCGTCGATGCGATCTTCAAACTGCCGGTGGAGAGCCTAGACGCCTGGTTGGCTTGGCTTGCGGTCGCCGCCTACACGCTGCAAATCTATTTCGATTTTGCCGGATATTCGAACATGGCCATCGGCCTCGGCCTGATGATCGGCCTCTATTTCCCGCTCAATTTCAACTATCCTTACATTTCACAATCGATCACCGAGTTCTGGCGTCGCTGGCACATTTCGCTGTCGACCTGGTTCCGGGATTATCTCTACATCCCGCTTGGTGGAAATCGTCACGGCTCGCTCAGAACCTATGCGAACTTGCTTACGGTTTTCGTCCTGTGCGGCCTATGGCACGGCGCGAGTGCGACGTTCCTGATCTGGGGGCTGTATCACGGCCTTTTCCTCGTCATCGAACGCCTCGGCTTTAACCGCGTTCTTGCGCGGACATTGCCCGAACTCAGGCACCTCTACGCGCTTCTGGTCGTCATGATCGGGTGGGTGTTCTTCCGCGCCGACAACCTCGGACAGGCACTCGGCTTTCTCAAAGCGATGGCAGGTTTTGGAAGGGGCGATGGCATCATCCACAGCGTGTGGGAGCGCCTGTTGCCCGATGTCGCACTGGCGCTGGCGATCGGCGCGCTGGCCGCCACGCCCTATTTGGCGCAGGTCGGGCGGCGTCTGGTTGGTGCTTTCTCGATCGAGAAGTTCGATAACGTCCCGCTGGCACCGCAGCTTCTGATGGCCGCTGGACTCTATGTCGTATTCGTCCTTTCGGTCACGTCGATTGCGGGCGGTAACTACAACCCCTTCATCTATTTCCGGTTCTGATATGACGCAGCAACTGCCTCAACTGGGAATTCGCTTCGGCTTCATTCCGTCGTTCGTCCTCTGTGTCGCGGTGCTTGTGAGTCTGGCCGTTCCGGCGTTCCTCCAGATCGGTGGATGGGCCACGGATACGCGCTTCCTCGACAACCGGCCGGCGATTGCGTTTCCCGGACTTCCAAAGTCCTTAGAGGACATTTCCCAGTTTCGCGACGACCTCGCCAAATTCGTTGATGACCGATTTGGGCTCCGCGCTGAGCTCGTTAAACTGAATATCCGCCTCAACCACCTGATCGGCGTTTCCAAAATCCCTAACATGGTCGTGGGCAAAGGTGGGTGGACCTTTCTGAAGGAAGGCAGCGACGGCTTCGATCAATTCCGCGGCCTGAATCGTTTCACGGACGCTAACCTCGATCGCTGGATCGACATCATGGAGAAGCTTCAGCGCTGGACCGCTCTCCACGGTTCCAAATTCATGATCGTCATCGCGCCGAATCAGCAGACGATCTATCCGGAATACATGCCGGGATATATCACGCGCGTCGTGCCCGAGACCCGGCTCGACCAGCTCGTCAGGCGTCTGCGTGAGCGCAATTCTCCCCTGGTTTTCGTCGATCCTCGTGCGGATCTCTGGGCAGCCCGCCGACGCGTGCAGCTGTATAGTCGCTACGAAAACCATTGGAATCAGGTTGGTGGCTTCGTGGCCTATCTTGCCACGATGCGGGCGGCCGAGCGGCTTCTTCCCGGAATTCCCAATTTGAAGGATGAGGACATCACGGTCGGGACGTCTTGGAGAAGTTGGCAAAACCCGCCTTTCGGCGAACGCGTCTTCACGGTGACGCTGAAATTTCCCTCCCGGGTCACAGGCACCGAAGTGATTGCGGCCGCGGGGCCCGAAAAAATCAGCAAGGTCACAACGGGTTTGGATCAAGCGCCCAGCGTGTTGCTCTACGGAGATTCCTTCGGTGTCTTGGGGCTACTCGCCTATCTAAAGGAAAGCTTCCGTTGGAGCATGTACGTGCCGACGGCGCACGTGTCCTTCCCTTTCGATCTGATTGAGCGGCACAAGCCCGACCTCGTTATTCTCGAGATGGTCGAAAGATTTCTTTCGGGCTACCTTCCTGATGATCCCCGTGCAGATCGCGATTTGCTCCTCAGGGAGGCTCCTCCCTTCGAGATGGCAGTCAAAAGCAAGGAACTGGCCGGCGGCGGATACATTGAGGGTGTCATTAACGAGGGCAACGACACCGTGCTGTTTCCGGGTTGGGCTATGGATCCGTCCGACAGGACTCCTGCACGGGGGATCTTCGCCTACCAAAGCGGCCGGGTGGTCGGAGTTGCTTGGCCCACCATGCGAAGACCCGATCTGGCTGCCGGGGCGCCGAGCGACCTTGTGGCATTTCGCATGCCGGTGCCGCTGGCGGTGGCGAGGGAGCCGTTGAGCTTTTTCAGCGTCAATCGAGGGGGGACGATCCGTCCGCTCGTTGTTATCCCAGAGGCGGCTGCTCAGATCGACGCGCTCAAGCGTTAGGGACGGACAGTAATCCATCGATTTGACTTGCTCGCAGGATATTCGGCAGGTCTTTCCAGGGTATGTGGAAGGCGCGGTGTCGCAAGGGCTGAACGCATGGACTGCTGCTACTGCCGGAAAATTGGTGGGCCTGTACTTGATGATAAAATAACGCCCAACCTAGCTGGCGCGTCCTCGCATGGAGTTCGGACGTTGCGACGTCTCGGCAATCGTATGGTTCACGCTTGCAGCCCTTAACGCTCAGTGCTTCGTTCGGTGACCTGCGGACTCGATCGTAACGCATCATGAAATTGTCGAGACGCCCGTTCTCAGATCTCGTCCGCGGAACGGTCGTCAGCGTTGGGACAGCCGCATGCTTCTTCGCCCTGTTCGTCGCAGCCGCGCTGTGGATCCCGCGGGATCAGCAGACCATTCGCCGTCACATCGTTGCGGCAATCGTTGACGGCACCTACAACGCGCGATTCGGCTATGGACCCTTTGGGAGCCTTGTCTGGCCGCGCCATACGCTCGATTGCGGGCTGAGCGCCATGATGATCGCACCTTCGGTCGGACGGCTTGTCGATGCGATGAGCAACCGGTTGCCGGCCGTCAATCCATCCTGGCGCGACCCGCGGGTTCCAGAGACGCTCGATTGCCAGGCGTTCGCGCGCGCCCTTCCGGAATTGGGGCCTGGCTATGGGGACGTCCAGTTCGTTTCAAACGACCGCTACATCATGGGCGTTCGTGTTTTTGCACGCGCCATGCTGTCGATCATGCCCCTCGGCGCGGTGGCTGACGTGATGCGGGGTATTGCTTTTGCTCTTCTAGGCGCGCTGGCTTTTGTGGCGCTGCGGATTCTTCGCAATCGGAACGCCGACGATGCTACTCGGCGCATGGCGGCGGGCTATGTGGTTATCGCGGCGTGCCTTGCCCTGCTTTACGGCGTTCAATTTTTCGATGCGATGCTGCTCTTTGCGCCGCCCGACTTCATCCATTTCATCTTTATCTTGATCAGTTTGATTCTGCCGCTTGCGAACATGCGGCCCGCCAAGCTTGCCCTCTACGCCGCAAGCTACGGAAGTTTAACTGCGATCTTTGAAGCGCTCACCGGTCAGATCCCATTTGCGCTTGCGATGTTGCCGTTGCTCCTCGCGCTGAGATTTGCAGGTGACTGGCGTTCATACTTCGCCAAGCTCATTCAGATTTGGGGATGTTTTTGCATTGCGGTGATCGTCTGCTTTGCAATCAAGAAAGTCTTCACGGCCATGTTTATCGAGGATCAGGACTCATTCTTGTTGTTCCTGGTGTATCGCATGTACGGCGAAGTACCGGCTGCCACAGGTGTGAGTCTTTCCCTTCCGTACTTGCTGTCGGTTTATCGCCGTTGGAGCGGGCTAATTGCCCTCGGCTCGCCGAACATTGGCACTGGCCTTGTACTTGGCTCGCTCACTCTGTTCGCCGTGCAAACATTTCGAATGAGACATTCGCTCTGGATCTCTAATGGTCCGATCCTGGTCGCGTGCTGGCTTGGTATCGGTGCCTTGCTCGCGTGGTGCCTGGCCTTCCTCAATCACACCGCGGTGCACCCCTATCACATGGCAAGGCTGCTCGTGATCCCGCTGATCGGTGCGGCGGTTCTGCTCACCACACAGTTGATGCTGCAGGCAAAGAGCAAACGGTTGTCGCCGTCATGATTTGCTCAAAAGCTCCGTCGTCCGGCCCATATCGTCGGTAGTTCCCGCCACAAGCCGCCGAATGCTGACAGCGTCTCAACCGGTGAGCTTTTCAATGTCAGAATTCGCAGGATTGGAGTGACTACGAGAACGGTCGCTGCGACGGCAAGTGCGGCTCTGGCAGTGAAATGTTTGCGGGCGTAGCGCATATGGCTCCGATAGAAATAGAACGTGCGCCGCTCGGTTGCGTTTTCCGTCGTGCCTTGTCCGCGATGGAAGGCCCGCGCATCCGCCAGATACACACTGCCGTAGCCGCGTTGACGCGCCCGGACCGCGAAATCGAGGTCCTCGTAGTAGACGAAAAATGTTTCGTCGAACCCGCCGAGCAGCTCGAACACGCTCCGACGAACCAGGAAGAACGCTCCCATCACCTGATCGACCGCGCGCGTCTCGTCATGCGCCCAGTCACTTACGAAATGCGACGGAAAGACCGAGGGCATCAACCGGTCGAGGCCGAGGCTGTTGCCGGTCATCGACCATGGGGTCGGACTACGTGACGTGTTGCGTGCGACATGGCCCGTTGAATCGACGAGTTGAATGCCGACGATGCCGACCTTGTCATGCGCTTGCAGATAGTGCGCGGGCCGCTCGAGGCTCCCGGGCATCAGCCGCGTGTCGGGATTGAGAAACAGCAGACAATCGGCATCCGACCCCGCCGCGCCCTGATTGCATGCGGCAGCAAAGCCGCGATTGTCAGTGTTGCGGATAACCCGCAAGGGCAGGCGCGTCGCGGGAAGTCCGTCGCATGAGCCGTCCCCGGAGGCATTGTCCACGACGGTTACGCGCGCCAGCGTCACATCGTCATTCGCAATGGAATCAAACGATTGCAGGCACTCCTTGAGCTGGGCCCCCGAATTCCAGTTGACGATCACCACATGGACGGAGGGACGGTCCATTCGAGTCGCTCAAGGTTCCCAACGGTGCGGCTGCTCTAGCACAGAATGCCGGTAAGTCACTTGGGCGCCGCCGGAATCCCGAATTGGCATCATGAACCGGGTTCGGGTAATCCCTGTCCGGGCCGATCAAAGGGTATCTGGTGCTGGACGGATCGAAATTCCCCGTACCGCAGGGACTTCGCCTCGTATCCTCGCAAGAGGTGCGGGCAGGCGAAGGCGTCCCCGTGCGTGTCGTGCACCCCGATCCCGGCCTGCGGATCGTATTTGAGGCCGACGAAACGATCCCAAGCGCCTGGTATCAGCTCGAACTGCAATTTTCGCCCGAAGGTCTGGTCGAGGTGCTTGCTCGGTTTGTGTTCGCGAATGATTGCGTGCTGTGGCAGCGCCTGCCGCTGATCGCGCGCAATCATTTCCTCACGCACCTGCGTTTTGAAGGTGCGCTGAAGGAACTGACGTTGATCGTGAACGGCTCCGGGCGGCTGACAGAGCCAACACTGTCTCGTTTCGAGCGCGTCGGCTGGATTGGCCAGCTGACGGCGGCGGCGCGCCGGGGCCACGAGATCGTGCGCCGCGATGGGATCGGTGTCGTCGCCTCGGGCGTGAACTATCTCTGGCGGCTCGCGCGCGGGAGTTCGATCGCGCTCTCACACGGCTCCGCTGCGGCGGCAGGGGAGGCGCCGTACGAGACATGGATTCGGCTTTTCGATGAGGCACCCGAGCGCGACCAGGCACGGCACCGGGAGCGGTTGACACCGCTGTCTCGCCGGCCGCTGGTGTCGATCCTTGTTGTGATGTCGTCCGCCGATGCGTCTTCGCTTGACTGGCTGGTACGTAGCCTATCGCAGCAAATCTATCCGTCGTGGGAATTGATCGTTGCCGCGCCGCCCAATCTTCATCACGAGATTGGGACGGCCCTGGCGGAGCGGGGATTGGGCGCCGGCGGGCTGCGGATCGCTCATGCCGGAGCAAATACGGCCGAGAGCTTTAACGCGACACTCGGAGCTTCGGAAGGCGAATACGTTCTGCCTCTGGACGGAAGCGCTCTTTTGCGTCCGCACGCGCTGCTTGATCTCGTGATGACAACCGAATGTTGCCCGGCTGCCGAGGTCGTCTACACCGATGAAGACCGCAGGGATTCTCACGGACGGCGCAGCAACTGGCAATTCAAGCCCGCGTGGTCGCCCGAGCTGTTTGAATCCATGGACTATGTCGGGCAACTGACGCTGATTCGCTGCGAGACCGTGCGAGCCCTTGGCGGGTGGCGCGACACGGCCAAGGAATTGCTGCAACATGACCTGATTCTTCGGCTGAGCAAGTCGGTCGAACCGCATACGATCGTTCATCTCGCCAAGGTGCTCGTTCACCGAAGGGATGAGCGGCAGATATCTCTGCCCTTGGAAACGTCCAAGCCTCGACGGCTGACGTCCGGCCCCCGCGTATCGCTGATCATTCCGACGCGCGACAATGCGGATCTGCTCGCGACGTGCATTCGGTCGATCCGGTCGCACACCAGTTACGACAATTATGAAATCCTCATCGTCGACAACGGGTCGATCGCGGAGAAGACGAAGCGGCTGTTCGCTGAACTCGGCAGCGATGCGGTCATTCGCATTCTGCCACGACCTGAGCCGTTCAACTTCTCCAGGCTGAATAATTCCGCGGCGCGCGAGGCGACGGGCGCCATTATCGGCCTGATCAACAACGACATCGAGGTGACACGCGAGGATTGGCTTGACGAGATGGTTGCGCTCGCAATGCGGCCCGAAATCGGCTGCGTCGGTGCCAAGCTGCTCTATCCGGATGGACGGATCCAGCACGCCGGCGTCGTGGTTGGGCTCTATGGCCTCGCCGGACATGCGTATCGTTTGGCGCGCAGCGACGAACCCGGTTACTTCAACCGTCTACGCACGGTACACAACGTCAGTGCGGCCACGGCGGCATGCCTGGTGGTACGGAAAGAGGTGTTCGAGCAAGTCGGCGGCCTGGATGAGGGTCTCGCGGTCGCGTTCAACGACGTCGACTTCTGCCTGAAGGTCCGCGCGGTCGGGTATCGCAATGTCTGGACGCCGTTCGCCGAGTTGGTCCATCACGAGTCGGTTAGCCGTGGCCGCGATCTCACGCCCGAGAAAGCGAGCCGTTTTGCGGATGAATACACCATCATGCAGCAGCGCTGGGGCGAGCAACTATTGAGCGATCCCTACTATTCGCCGCATCTGACCTATGATGCGGAAGATTTTTCATTGCGGCTGCGCTGATGACGGATCGGTTTGAGATGACGAATGTGTTGCTGCTGACGCGATACGAACGGCTCGGAGCAAGCAGCCGCATCCGTTTCCTTCAGTATCTTCCGGCGCTGGAGCAGCAGGGCTTCACGTTCGATGTACGTCCGTTGCTCGACAACGACTACGTGCGTTCGCTCTACGGCGGGCCGGCGGTCGGCCCAGGCAACCTCATCCGGGCCTATGGGCGGCGCTTCTGGGCGCTACGGCGCCGCATGCGCTATGACCTCATTTGGCTGGAGAAGGAAGCATTGCCCTGGCTGCCGACTTGGATGGAGATCGCGCGACTGCAGGGACTGCCGTATGTGGTCGATTATGATGATGCGTGGTTCCACCGCTACGAGAACCACTGGTTGAAGCCGCTGCTCGGTCATAAGATCGATGCGGTGATGCGGGTCGCGCACGTTGTCGTCGCCGGCAACGATTACCTCGCGCGCCGGGCGCGGCAGGCCGGGGCGCGGAACATCGAGATCGTGCCGACCGCGATCGACCTCTCGCGCTACCCCGCGCCACATGCCGCGCCGCCAGGCGATGCCCTTACGGTTGGTTGGATCGGGATCCCGCTCAACGCGCACTACCTGAACATTGTCGCCCCCGCGCTGCGCGCCGCGGCGACGGCCACGCCCATCAGGCTGCACGTCGTCGGGGCGCCCGTACCGCCGGACCTCAGCGGTATTCCGGCAGAGAGTTTCCCATGGAGCGAGGACAGCGAGATTGCCCGGATCGCGGCGTTTGATGTCGGCATTATGCCGTTGCACAATACGCCCTGGGAGCGTGGCAAGTGCGCCTACAAGCTGTTGCAGGTGATGGCGGCGGGAAAGCCCGTGATCGCTTCACCCGTCGGCGCCAACGTTCAGGTCGTGCAACATGGGGTCAACGGGCTCCTTGCCAGTACGAATGACGAATGGAGAGCGGCGCTCGAAATGCTTGCTGCTGACCGCGAACTCCGGCAGCGCATGGGTGCTGAGGCCCGCCGGACCGTGGAGGAACGGTTTTCGACCGATGTCATCGGTCCGCGACTCGCCTCGATCCTCACACAGGCCTCGTTGTGACGCCGCCTTGCCGTTGCTCACTGCGCCTTGCGTATGTATGGTCCGCCCGCATCCGCGCCGGCTTATGCGATTGGGGCGTAGCCAAGTGGTAAGGCAGCGGATTTTGATTCCGCCATTCCCTGGTTCGAATCCAGGCGCCCCAGCCAATGCTGTCCGGTCCGTTCCGGACACATGGGTTACGTTCATACCGGAGACATGGGTAACACTTTTGGACCGAAGGGATTGCCGATCGGTTCGAGTCTGCATGTCTCGTCATCGAAGTAGCCCAGATCATACTCCATGAAGGTGACGAGCCAAATCCGGTCGCT
>JAXDNY010000207.1:0-3749 GCA_034669145.1 Hyphomicrobiales bacterium | reverse complement strand
GCGCACGAACCGCTCTGCGATATGCGCCTGCTTTGACAGAGGTAGGCGTCAGATGCCGCGGGAGGCGCTCCTCCAGCCGGTTCAAATAGAGCCCTAGCACCACGAGCGCATGGATCGTGAACACCAGTCCCCCCGGAACCCACATCAGAAGTCCACCGAACTGCTGATCCTGCACCTGTGTCCAGCCCCACGGCCATGTCGTTGCGGCGTGCACCGAAAACAGCGGGTGCGAGGCGAAGGTGAAGAGCACGCCGAGCGCGCACATCTGCGCGCCGGTAAAGGCGCTGGCGATAAGCGCAGACACGGGTTGATGTGTCACGCCGCGCAGCAGCACGCGCCAGAGCGCGATGGCGGCGGCGAATAGCGTCGCATGCATCGTCCAGTAGACGACGTGGCTGGCAAACGTGGCGTCGTAAGCCCCCGGCGCGTGCCAGACCCAAAGTGCGAGAGCAAACGCGAGAGGAGCGATATACGCTTCGGTGCGATTGGGAACATCGGAGCGCACGCCGAATGCACGCAAGAACAAGACATCGACGCGGCCGAGCACGAGAAGCGGCGCGGCAACGAGGCTCAAGATCATGTGCTGGCCGACGCGGGCGGAAAACAGCGCGACGGAGAGATTGCAGATCGGGCTCACCAGCGCCAGCGCGAGGACGATCCAGCCGAGCGCGAATGAGATTTGCTCATGCCGCGCGGGCGCCGTGCGCAGGGGGCGGCGGCAGGCGACGAAGTAGGCGAGCGCACCGGCTGCGAGCAGCGACCACAGGATGGGATCGAGGTTCCACGCGACGCCGCCCGGGACAGGCGGCGAGCCGCAATAGGGAATGGAATTGTCGAGGATCATGATCACTCTCCCGCCGCTTCCGGCGCGCCGTCGACCAGCGAATGCACGTAGGCAGCGATTTCCCAGATCTGGTCGTCGGGAAGCTTGCCGCGGAAGGAGGGCATGCCCTTCGGCCGACCTTCGCGCACTGTTGAAACGATGTTCTCGATCGAGCCGCCGTAAATCCACTCGTTTTGCGGCTTTGTCAGCGGCGGCCCCATGCCGCCGCCGCCATGCGAGTGGCAGCCGCCGCAATTCATCTGCGTGAAGAGCTGCTTGCCGTCGCCGATCTTCTGCGAGTCGTTTTGGTAGGCTTCGCCCTTGCTTGTGCTCTCGGTGACGGGCGGCGTGCCGCCGGGCGAGAGCGTCACAAGAGCGACGGTGAGGTGCTGATCCTGGTTGGCGTTGAGGCCGGACTCCTTTTGCTGCGGCGATTGATTGCAGCCGGCGAGGAGAAAAGCTGCGCAAATAGCGAGGGCGAGGCGCGCGATCATTTCGGCACACCCGGTTCATCGAAGCGCGGCACGTGATAGGCAGCGAGGATCGCGTCGATATCAGCGCGCCGCGCGGCGAGTGCGCGGTCGATCTCGACTGCTAAGTCACCATCGCTCTTGCGCATGCCCATGGCGATATCGAAACGCATCGGCGGATCGCCTTCGATCGCACTCGGTGGCACAGGATCAATCGCAAGTTTCACCTTCTGCTCGGCCGCGAAATACCCCGCCTGCGGTCCCCAGACGATCGCAACATCGACATCGCCGCTCGCGACCGCCTCAACGATCGCGCTCGCCGGATCGAGCGACTCATAGTCGCCGTACACCATGAAGCCGCGCACATTCCCGACAATGCCGCGATGCGCCAGCGCGTGAACCGGCGGCGTATTGGTCGCATCCTTGCCTATCAGCTGCACGCCAATCCTCAGCGTCTTCAGCGCGGGATCATCGAGCGATTCGATCTTGGGCGTGCCTTCCTTGCGCACGAAGACATAGCCCGAGCGATAATAGGCTCTCGTCGTGCGCAGCATCTCCATTTTCGCCGGAATGCCTGGGACGACGTCGCACTTGCCTGCACTAAGTGTGTTGCGCAGGAAGCCCCGGCGCTGCGCGAACCAGGTGTAGGTCACGTCAGCGCCGAGCTCTTCGCCGATCACGGCGGCGATCTTGTTTTCCATGCCGCTGCCGTCTTCCGCCGAGAACGGCCGGTTGTTGGGATCGGCGCAAACGCGCAGCTCGCGGGCGCCCGCGGCTGTGCCGCACACAACGAGCGCGATTGCTGTGAGCCTAGGGAAGGCTGAAGACATAAAGCTCGCCTCCCGGCGTGGTCACGTCGGGTAAATCCTTCATCGCGTTGACGAAGCCAAGCGCGCTGGTGCCGTCGCGTTTGTCGAGCTGGCCAGAGACGATCGCACCGGCCCAGCCGCCGACACCGGAGAGCACGGCGACATATTGCTTGCCGTCCGGCGCTTTATAGGTGGTCGGCTGGCTGATGATGCCGGACCCCGTCTTGAACTGCCACAACAGCGCACCGGTCTTCGCATCAAGCGCTTTGAACCAGCCTTCCATCGTCCCGTAGAAAACGACATTGCCCGCGGTGGCAAGCGCGCCGCTCCACGCCGGGAAACTCTCCTTCACCGACCAGATTTCCTTGCCTTGCATGAAATCGAATCCGGAAATCGCGCCGCGATGGCCGCCGGGGCCGGGCTTCATATGCACGTTGGCGCCGACATAGGGCGTGCCTTCGATATAGCCGACCTCAACCTCTTCCATGTCCATGCACAGATGATTGTGCGGGATGTAGAGAAGACCGGTCTTCGGCGAGAAGGAGGACGGCTGCCAATCCTTCGCGCCGGGCGGCGCCGGACAAATGTCGCGCACGACCTCGTTCGGCTTCGTCTCCTTCTCCTTCACATATTGCAGGCGGCCGGTCTTCAGATCGACGCCGGTGCTCGAGTTGATGTAATCAAACGCGTTGGCGGAGAGCACTTCGCCGGTGACGCGGTCCATCAAGTAGAGATAGCCGTTGCGATCGGGATGCAGGAGCACCTTGCGCGGCTGTCCCTTCCACTGAATGTCGACGAGAATGTTTTCGTTGACGCCGTCGTGATCGAATATGTCATGCGGATTGAACTGGTAGAACCAGCGCGCCTGTCCCGTATCGGCGTCGCGGGCGAAAATGCCCGACGTCCACTTGTTGTCGCCGGGCCGCATGTCGGCGTTCCATGGGCCTGGATTGGACGTGCCGTAATAAACGAGGTTGAGGTCGGGATCGTAGGATGCCCACCCCCACACCGTGCCGCCCCCCTGCCGCCATGCATCGGCGGGCCAGGTCGAGACGCCAAGGTCCTTGCCTTTGTCGCTGTCGTAGAAGGGCTTGAAATCCGCGCCGATCAGCGCCTCCGAGTCCGGACCGGTCGAGTAAGCACGCCAAACGATCTTGCCCGAGCTCTGATCGAGCGCCGCGGCCCAGCCGCGCACGCCCATCTCGCCGCCGGAATCGCCGACGAACACTTTGTCCTTCATCACCAGGGGTGCCATCGTCATGGTCTCGCCGTTGTTGATGTCGCCCATTTTCGTGCGCCAGGCTTCTTTCCCCGTTTTCGCGTCGACGGCGATCGTGAAATCGTCGAGCGTGTTGAAGAATAGCTTGCCATTCGCGTAAGCCGCGCCGCGATTGACGACATCGCAACACGCGACGCCTTGCGAGGCGGCGCTTGGCTTCGGCTCGTATTTCCATTTGAGCGGCGCGCCCGGCTTCGTCAGATCGAGCGCGTAGAGCACGTTCGGATAGGACGACACGATGTACATCGTGTTGTCGATGACGAGCGGCGCCGCCTCCTGGCCTTTGTTGTAGCCGAGCGAAAAGGTGAACGCGACTTTCAGGTTCTTGACGTTGTCGGTCGTGATCTCGTCGAGGCCGCTATAGCGGG
>JAXDNY010000206.1:0-4290 GCA_034669145.1 Hyphomicrobiales bacterium | reverse complement strand
TTATTGGTCGTCGCCGAGATTGTCGTGCTGTTCGCCGGCGTTTCCTCCCGGTATCTCTTCCATAGGCCAATCATCTGGACCGACGAAGTCGCCGGCATCCTGTTCCTTTGGCTTGCGATGCTCGGCGCAGTGCTCGCCTTCCAGCGTAGCGAGCATATGCGCATGACCGCGATCGTCGGCATGCTCACGCCGAAGACGCGCGCCTTCTTCGACGTGCTGGCGATCGCGGCACCCCTGGCATTCCTGATCCTGCTTCTTCAACCGGCTTATGAGTTTGCCTCCGACGAAATTTTCGTCAGCACGCCCGCGCTCGATATCTCGAACGGCTGGCGCGCGGCGGCACTTCCCGTCGGCATCGCGCTGATGCTGGTGACCGCGTTGCTGCGCCTCTTTGCGGTCGGCAATTGGCGCCTGACGTTGAGCGCGGTCGCGCTCGTCTGCGTTGGCGGCGGCATCCTCTATCTGCTCGGCCCGGTATTGGCGCCGCTCGGCAATCTGAACCTTCTCATCTTCTTCGTTCTCGTCGTCGCCATACTCGTCTTCTCCGCGGTGCCGATCGCATTCGCGTTCGGCTTGGCGACATTCGCCTACATCACGCTTACCACCACCACGCCGGATACGGTCGTTGTCGGGCGGATGGACGAGGGCATGAGCCATCTCATCCTGCTTTCCGTGCCACTCTTTGTGTTCCTTGGCCTGCTGATCGAGATGACCGGCATGGCGCGCGCGATGGTTGGCTTTCTCGCAAGCCTTCTCGGCCACGTCCGCGGCGGTCTCCAATATGTGCTCATCGGCGCGATGTATCTCGTCTCCGGCATATCGGGTGCGAAGGCCGCCGACATGGCCGCTGTCGCTCCGGTTCTATTCCCGGAAATGCAAAAGCGCGGCGCGAAGCCCGGCGATCTCGTCGCGCTTCTATCCGCGACAGGCGCGCAGACGGAAACGATTCCTCCGAGTCTTGTGCTGATCACGATCGGCTCGGTGACCGGCGTTTCGATTGCCGCACTTTTCACGGGCGGGCTCCTGCCGGGATTAGTGCTCGCAATCATGTTGTGCGCAGTCGTGTGGCGGCGGTATCGTAACGACGACCTGTCGCATGTGAGACGGGCGGCCGTATCCGAAATCGGACGGGCGTTCCTCGTCGCAATCCCTGCAATCGCTCTCCCCTTTGTCATTCGCGCGGCAGTGGTCGGCGGTGTCGCGACGGCGACGGAAGTCTCCACCATCGGCATCGTCTATTCGATCCTCGCCGGCCTGCTGCTCTACCGGCAATTCGAATGGCGTCGGCTTTACTCAATGCTCACTGAGACAGCGGCGTTGTCCGGGGCGATCCTGCTCATCATCGGCGCGGCAACCGGCATGGCTTGGGCGCTGACTCAGTCGGGCTTCTCCGACTTGCTTGCGAAGTTTATGACTGGACTTCCTGGCGGCGCGCCGGTCTTCCTTGCGGTTACGATCGTTGCGTTCATCGTGCTCGGCAGCGTGCTCGAAGGCATCCCGGCCATCGTGCTGTTCGGACCGCTTCTGTTTCCCATCGCGAAGCAGGTCGGCGTTCACGAAGTGCACTATGCGATGGTCGTGATTCTCGCGATGGGCATCGGCCTGTTCGCACCTCCATTCGGCGTCGGGTATTACGCCGCCTGCGCGATCAGCCGAATCCATCCCGACGAGGGCATCAAGCCTATGGGCGGCTACATCCTCGCGCTGCTCGTCGGCACCATTGTGATCGCCGCCGTGCCGTGGATCTCAATCGGCTTCCTTGATTAGCGAAGCGGTCGCGGTGCCAAACGCGGCGTCGCGACCCTCCCGGAAAGATTATTGAGGAGAGAAACGTGAAGGACCTGTTGAATCTCGGGCAGATGCTTTCGGTTCATGCCCGTCTTTCGCCCAGCCGGATCGGTGCGCGAGACCTCGAACGGTCCATGAGCTTCTGGCAATGGAACGATCGTGCATGCCGGCTGGCCAATGCGCTGCTCGGCCTTGGCCTCTCTAAAGGCGAGCGCGTCGCGGTGCTCGCTTTCAATTGCGTGGAGTGGGCCGAGATCTACGCCGCGACTGCAAAAGCCGGGCTGGTCGCCGTGCCGATAAATTTCCGCCTACTGGGCAAAGAGGTGCAGTACATTGTCGAGAATTCGGAAGCCGCGGCGCTCATCGTTCAAGACGAGCTGGCGGGCGTTGTAGAAGAGATCCATGAGGACCTGCCCATCAAGGCCGGCCGCCTCATTCATTTCGGCTCAAGCCGCTGCCCCGGCGGTTATCGCGCGTATGAAGACATTATCGCCGCAGCCAGTTCTAAAGAGCCCGACCAGCAGGTCGCGACATCTGATCCCTGGATTTTCATGTACACGTCGGGCACGACCGGAAATCCCAAGGGCGCGATCCGCAGTCATCGCGGCGGGATCCTTCTGTCTCTTGTCACCGAAATCGAGCTTGGATTGCATCGGCAAGACGACGCGCTGCTCGTCATGCCGATGTGTCATGCCAATTCGCTGTATTTCTTCGGTGCGTTTGCCTATTGCGGCGGGACCACGACGATCTACTCGCGCAAGAGCTTTGACCCCGAACATTGTGTGCGGACGCTAGCCGAGAGCGGCACAACGTTTACGTCGCTTGTCCCGACTCATTACATCATGATGCTGAGCCTGCCGCAGGCCGTGCGCGCCAAATACAATGTGGATTCCGTGACGAAACTGATGATCTCCTCGGCGCCCGCGCGACAGGAGACGAAGCGCGAGGTCATGGAAATGTTCCGCAAT
Source organism: Hyphomicrobiales bacterium (assembly GCA_034669145.1). Taxonomy (GTDB): domain Bacteria; phylum Pseudomonadota; class Alphaproteobacteria; order Rhizobiales; family Xanthobacteraceae; genus PALSA-894. The sequence goes on along the minus strand of JAXDNY010000206.1, from coordinate 1,534 downwards.
TCCGGATTGTTCGAGCTCTATGGAGCTACGGAAACCGGATGGGTTACCATGCTGCATCCGCACGAGCAGTTCACCAAACTCGGCTCGGTGGGACGCGAATTGGTCGGCGCCGCACCGATAAAGCTCCTAGACGAGAACGGCGTGGAGGTTCCGGACGGCGAAGCAGGCGAGCTCTATTCGTGCAACCCCCACACATTCGACGGCTACTGGAAACTACCGGAAAAGACCAAGGAGGCGTTCCGAGGCGATTATTGCACGGTCGGCGACATGGCCCGGCGCGACACCGACGGTTACATCCATCTCGTCGATCGCAAGAGCAACATGATCATTTCTGGAGGCGAGAACGTCTACCCCTCAGAGGTGGAGGCGCTCGTCGGCGCACACCCCCTGGTGAAAGACGTCGCGGTTATCGGTCTTTCCGACGCCAAATGGGGCGAGCGGGTGCACGCCGTCATCGTGTTGCACGATGGCGCGAAGTTGCAGGAAGCAGAGCTTATGGATTGGTCGAAACAACGCATGGCGGGTTACAAGCGGCCGCGTTCCTACTCATTTATCGCCGAGGACCAGATGCCGCGAAACGCAACGGGCAAGATCCTGCATCGCGAGCTCAAGAAGAAATTGGCGAGCTGAGCGCGTCGAACGAGCGATTGTATGCAAGCCGTCCTGAATGCTGCGCTGCCGATCTTCGCGCTGATCCTGACGGGATTTCTGTGTGCGCGGTTCGGCGGCTTCGATCGCTCGGCGACGGATAATCTTAATCGCTTCGCGGTGTATCTCGCGCTGCCGGCCCTCATGTTCCTTGCTATGTCGAAAATCACGCCGGACCAAGTCCGCCAGTTTGGCTTTGCCCTGACGTTTGCCGGCGGGATTGCTGTCACATTCGCGATTGGCTTTGGATTGAGCCGCCTGCGCGGGCGAGCGGTCGCCAATTCGAGCATTGAAGGGTTGGACGCCGGTTACAGCAATGTGGGTTTCATGGGTATACCCCTTTGCCTCCTGGTGTTCGGGCAAGCGAGCGTACCGGCGGCGATCATCGCGACCCTGTTCACCGCCTGCGTGCTTTTCCTCTTTGCGATTGTTCTCATCGAAATCGATCTGCAGAAGGGCGTTTCCCTTGCCGGCACAGTAGGTAAAGTATCCCTTGCGCTCCTTCGCAACCCGCTTCTCATCGCCCCGATCGCAGGTCTGCTCGTCGGCTTGGTGGGGATTGTCATCCCGCCGCCGTTCGAGCGGTTTGCTTCACTTCTCGGCGGCGCCGCGTCTCCTTGTGCGCTGGTTTGCATCGGCCTTTTTCTGGCGCAGGAACGCGTTGTCAGCGGCGATGCCAGCTCGATCGCGGCACTTGTCGTACTGAAACTCCTCGTCCAACCGGCCGTCACCGCCTTGTTCGCATTCTACGTTTTCGACGTGCCTAGCCTTTGGGCGCGGTCCGCGGTCCTATTGAGCGCGCTGCCGATCGGATCGGGACCCTTCACGATCGCCAAGCTTTACGGGCTCGAAGCCGGCGTGACATCCGGCGCGATCCTGGTGTCAC
>JAXDNY010000205.1:0-12119 GCA_034669145.1 Hyphomicrobiales bacterium | reverse complement strand
GTTCAACCTGCGCTTCGCGCAGCTCACCACCGCGCTCGGGCTTCAGGCGGGACAACAGCAGCTGACCGCACCAGGCGATACGCCGGGGCCGTTCAGCGGCCTGTGGGACCCAAACGACAACCGGCGCGTCGCCGGCTACATCTTCAACGAGTTCAAGTTCTCGGACTGGACCAAAGCGCAGATCGCGGGCCGCATCGAGCACGTGCGGCTCAACGGCACCACGCCGGATTTCCCGGCCGATTTCCTCCCCGATCCCGCCAATCCGCTCGTCGCCTCGCAACGCAATGTCGAATTCACCCCGAAGAGCATCAGCGTTGGCTTGATCCAGAACCTGCCGTGGAACCTCGTCGCGAGCGTCACCGCGCAGCGCGTCGAGCGCGCGCCGAAGCCCGCCGAATTGTTCTCGCGCGGCCCGCATGACGCGACCGCGACGTTCGACATCGGCAACCCGAACCTAAGCATCGAGGTCGCGAATTCGGTCGAAGTGGGTTTGCGCCGCGCGACCGGCCCGTTGCGCTTCGAGGCGACCGCCTACACCACGCGTTTCAACGGCTTCATCTTCCGCCGCCTCACCGGCGTGATGTGCGACGGGGATTTCGACAGTTGCGGCAACCCCGCCGGCGAGCTCAACCAAGCGGTCTATTCGCAGCGCGACGCGATCTTCCGCGGCGGCGAATTTTCCGCGCAATACGACGTCGCCAAGGTGCTCAACGGCGTGTGGGGCATCGAGGGCCAGTTCGACGTGGTGCGCGCGACCTTCACGGACGGCACCAACGTGCCGCGCATCACGCCGATGCGGCTTGGCGGCGGCGCCTTCTATCGCGACGGCAACTGGCTCGCGCGCGTCAACCTCATCCACGCGTTTCCACAAAACGACATCGCGGCGAATGAGACACCGACCGCCGGCTACAACCTGCTCAAGGCCGAGATCAGCTACACGCAGAAGATGCGCAACGCGAGGGCCTGGGAGCCGCAGGAATTCACCCTCGGCATCGTCGGCAACAATCTGCTCAACGAAAACATCCGCAACCACGTCTCCTACACCAAGAACGAGGTGCTGATGCCGGGCGCGGGCGTGCGCGCGTTTGCCAACGTGAAGTTCTAGGCGGCGCCGCGCCGACCCGGTGCTGTTATGGCTTCGCTCTGCTCAGAGCGGCCTTGGCAATCGCGGCACCGACCCGTTCCTGGACTTTCCTGTCGAAGAATGGGTCATCGAGATCGTGAGGTCTCGACGAATCCGGATCGTGAATGAGGGGGTCAAGCCGCGAGGTGCGCGTCGGGACAACGGCAGACCACAATCTCCGAAAAATCGACACGACTGACTGCCGCGACGAAACACCAAAACCGGTCCGGCGAAATCCTTGGCGATAGCAAATGATGCCGATTGTGACCCCGAGCAAGATGGCCGAGCCAATCGCGATAAAAGGTATCAACTGGAGTGCATGCGGTAACATTGAGGGTGCGAAATGCCTTCCCCACTCGCAGTCGCGAGCGGCGCTCCTAAAAACGCCATTGGGCTGGCGACAATCCCTCCCTAACAGGGTTGAAAACGGGCGGCCGGTTCGAAACCGGCCACCCATTCAACAGCATCAGTCGCAGCGGCGAATTCTGCGCACCGACCCATCGTCGCGCTCGATCGTGACAGTCCGGCATCCCCGGTCGGATCGCACTTCGCGCTCGCGGAATTGCGGGCGGTCATAGTCACCGCGGCGGTCGCGGTAGCGCGGACGATCCGGCTCGCCGACTTGGATCCCGACGCCGGGCACCCCGATTCCGATGCCTTGCGCATGCGATTGCGCGGGGGCGTAGACAGTGATCGCTGCCGCGGCGCCCAACAAGATCAACAATTTTTGCATGAGTTTTCCATTTCCGCTCTGTCGAAAGGGAACGAGCCGCGAGGAGCAATGGTTCCGCTTGGGAAAACTCTATTGCGGACGTCACTCAGCCCCGGCGCCAGCCCGCCGGAGAAATCCGCCCTATCTATTCATCCGCGTCATCCCCATATCGACTGATCGCGAACGAAATCAGGATTGAGGATCGGAAAGGACGTTTTGTGACGCATAAATTCTCGGTCGGGCAGGCGGTCGATCTTGTTCCAAGAATTCTTCGCGCGGCAGCCCCCGGGGAATACGAGGTCCGCCGGTTGATGCCGCCATCCGATCGCGACACGGGCGACCCGAGCTATCAAATCAAGAGCGCCCACGAAAAGCACGAGCGCGTGGTGTTCGAAAGCGATTTGACGGTGTCGGCCCGGTCCGAAGTCGTCGCCTGATGCGCGCGCTAACGCGCCGCATTGGCCGCCGATGCTGACGAGAACGCGACTGTAAACCGCGTCCCGCGGCCCTTGTCTCCTGCCGAAATGTGCAATTCGCCGCCGATCTGCTTCACCTGTGCCCTGACAATCCTCATTCCGAGCCCCTTGCTGCCGCCAGGATCGAAGCCCATCGGCAATCCCGGTCCGCCATCCGACACCGAGAGCGCGTAACAGCCGGGCGCCGTCGTTTCAAACCGGACGGTGATGTTGCCTTTGGCGTATTTCACCGAATTGGTGATCAGTTCGTTGACGATAAAGCCGAGTGGAATGGCGAACACCGTCGGGATCTCGGCGTTCGTGCCCTCGACCAGAATGGCGCAATCGCCCGATTCCTCGCACAGCAGACGCGAGAGGTCCTCGCACAGGTGATCGAGGTAGCGCTTGAACTCCACATGATCCTGATGATCGAGCAGATGCAGCCGGCGATGCACGCGCCCGAGCGCGGCAACCCGGCCGGCCGCGATGGTCAATTGATCGGCTGCCTCGGACGTCTTGGCGGCGCGGCTTTGCAGCGACAGCAGGCTTGAGATCACTTGCAGACCGTTGATGAGGCGGTGCTCGAACTCCTGCGCCAGCATGACCTGCCGCTGCGCCAGATCGCTCATCTCCCGTCGCAACGCCGCTTCACGCGCGAGCGCGGCCTGCAATTCCGTCACCGCTGCATGCGGCTTTTGTTCGAGCGGCGGAGTGCTGAGCAAGGCCAATGTGTCGGCGGTGAACGGGCGCTCCAACCAATCCGATGTTTGCATGGCGAGCTCCCGATCGATGGCAACTACCAGCGTCTTCCCCAGTTTCCACCCCAGCCGCCGCGCCATCCGCCTCCGCCGCGGACGAGCCTGAGGATCAACAGCAGCACCAATGCACCGAGGGTGGCGTTGACGATCGCCGCAACGAGGCCGGTCCCAAGATGGATGCCGAGTCGCGGCAGGAGCCAGCTGCCGATGAACGCCCCGATGACGCCAATGATCAGATCGCCGACGATCCCGAACCCGGTGCCCTGCACGATCTGGCCGGCGAGCCACCCGGCGATGAGGCCGACCAGCAGGATGACCAGAAGGCTCTCGCTCGACATGTGCATTGTCGTACCCTTCCGGATTACCCGGATAGCCGGACAAATCCTCCCAGGATACGAAAGCCCGGCTGCCGAAGGACCTCAGTCGGCGATCGCCTGAGAGTACCCGGACAACGCTACGCCCTTGTCAGGGTGCAAGCTGAGCAAAATTGCTCACATCAAGCGGTCGTGACCATTTGTCCCGCCTCTTGATCATTTGAATAAAACCAAATCCAGACTCCCGGCTGCTCGTGCAGAACCACACGCGACGGGCATGAGTTGGTCAATTCTATACAGACTCTTCCTTCGGGATGGGCCTAGTCTCAACTGTGGGGCGCCGTAACGGGCTCCCCTCAATCCCAAAATCCGGCAGGCCCCGGCGCAATTGCAGCGGCCGGGCTTTGTTGCTCAGCGAACCCGGCGCAGACGGAGGCCGTGCAATGCGTGGAGCGATTCTTGCGAGACTGCGGGAATGGTACGTCCTGGCAATCGCGGCTTGTGTCATTTTTGCGGGCCTATACGTGGCCTCTGTTTCGTCAACGCCCGCGGGATCGGCGGGGGCGGCGACGGTCGAACCGGGCGCGCAGGCACCGCAATCCCATCCTTCCAAAAGCCCCGCGCCGGCCGCGGCACAAAGTCCCAATGTCAGAACCGCCGAGGCGGTGCATCCGCAACCCGCAGCCGTCCCGGCCGCGCCCCACGTCATGGCGGCAACGCCTCCGGCGCAACCTGTTGCACAAGCAACCCCGACACCGACCGCTGCCGCCGCAACGTCTGCCGATGGCGACGCGGCAGCAGGCCGGCAGGTCTATCGAAAATGCCAGGCCTGCCATTCGCTGGAGCCGGGCAAGAACGCGCTCGGTCCGAGTCTCGCGGGGATCATCGGCAAGAAGTCCGGTGAAGTGCCGAACTACAATTATTCAGACCCAATGAAGGCCGCCAAGGTCGTCTGGGACGTAGCGACACTCGATGCCTATCTGCTCGATCCGCAAAAACTGATTCCGCAGAACAAGATGCCGTTCCCGGGATTGAAGACCGCGAACGAACGCAAGGACGTGATCGCCTATCTGGTCGCGGCGACGTCTCCGGCGGGTGCGCCCGCCGTTGCCCAACGCGCGCAACCTCCCGCGGCGGCTCCCACTCAACCGTCGGCTCCAGGCGACCAGCGTGCGGCCGGCTACGTGCCCGATGCGCGCTATACGCTGCGTTCAGGCATCGCCGAGGGCCGGATGGTGTATCTCGGCGTCGGCGGCACCATCGACGGACAAGTGAATCCGATACTGTCAGCCGCGGAGGGACAGACCGTCCAGATCATCCTGATCAACGGCGAAGGGGCCGAGCACGACATCGTCTTCCCCGCTCAGGATGTGAAATCGCCGCGTATCGTCGGCCGCGGCGCGAGCACGACGATGGCCTTCCGCGCCACGCGCGCGGGCGATTTCGTCTATTTGTGCAGCACGCCCGGTCACGAACTGGCGGGCATGCGAGGACAGTTCATCGTCACACCGCGGCCGCCCGCTCAGGTTCTGGTCGAAGCCGACATCTCGCAGAAAGCGACCGAAGTCCCGCCGCCCATCGGCAACCGCCCGCCGCAAACGGTGCGGGTCGATCTCAATGCGGTCGAGCTCGAAGGCCGCCTCGCCGAAGGGACCACGTTCGGCTACTGGACGTTCAACGGCCGCGTCCCAGGTCCGATGCTGCGCGTTCGCGTCGGCGACACTGTGGACGTGCGGGTCAGGAATTCCGCCGATAGCACGATGATTCACTCGGTCGATTTTCATGCTGCGACCGGACCCGGCGGCGGCGCCGCCGCCACCCAGGTCGATCCGGGCGGGGAGAAATCGTTCAAGTTCAAGGCGCTGATTCCAGGCCTCTATGTCTATCACTGCGCCACGCCGATGGTGGCCCACCACATCGCCAACGGCATGTATGGGCTCATTCTGGTCGAGCCCGAAGGCGGGCTGCCGCCGGTCGATCGCGAGTTCTATGTCATGCAGGGCGAAATCTATACCGAGGCGCCGTTCGGTCACCGCGGCAGCCAGGAGTTCAGCGTCGAAAAACTGCTGAACGAGCGGCCGGAATATTTCGTCTTCAACGGCGCGGTTGGGGCGCTGTCAAAACTGCATCCGCTGGAAGCCAAGGTCGGCGAAACCATCCGCATTTTCTTCGGCGTCGGCGGCCCGAACTACACCTCCTCGTTCCACGTCATCGGCGAGATTTTCGACCGCGTCTACAACCTCGGCGGCGTTCTCAGCGAGCCCTTGCGCGGTGTGCAAACTGTCTCCGTCCCGGCGGGCGGCGCGGTCATCACCGAGCTCAAGCTCGACGTGCCCGGCAACTACATCCTGGTCGATCACGCGCTATCGCGTCTCGAGCGTGGATTGGCCGGCATCCTGCATGTCGAAGGTGCGCCGAATCCGGACATTTTCGACGGCAAGGTCGAGGCTGGCGGCGGCCACTAATGCCGGTGCGATCGAGCACGGAAATCGCGCCGTGAGCAATTTAGCTCAGATCGCCGATCGGTAGCCTGCTACGTGAGCTTAAGCACCAATGGGCGGGCGGCACGAGGTCGATCCAAGGAGCTCACGATGACTGCGGATATTTCCAATTCCGTTTCACGACGAACCGTGGTTGCAGGACTTGCGCTGACCGCCGCCCCGGTCGCTGTATTGGCGGGGACGGATCCCGTGTACGCGCAGGCCAAGCAACCCACGCCCGAGAAGAGTCTGTACGAGCGGCTGGGCGGCGTCTTCGCCATCGCCGCCGTGGTCGATCACTTCAGCGATGCCGTCGTGAAGAACCCCATCGTCGGCCAGAAGTCCAGGAACCCGCAGCTTGCGGAATGGCATACCAAGAACCTCGGACGGCTGCCCGGCCTCAAGTTCATGCGGACGACGTGGGTCTGCAACGTCTCGGGTGGGCCGTTCCAGTACACGGCCACCAAGCCCGGCAAAACGCCGCTCGGCCTTGAGGAGGCTCACCGGGACCTGCGGATTTCCCCGGCAGAATTCGACGAGGTCGCGGCAGAGCTCGGACGAACCCTGGACCACGTCAAGGTTCCGAAGGGCGAAAAGGCGGAAGTCCTGGCAGCCTTCGCCGCGCACAAGGACGAAGTCACCGCCGGCTACGTCGCGACCCATTAGGGCGGCTGAAGCCGCGCCTCGAAACAGAAGGTTTAGCCACCGGGTCGCTCCCGGTGGTTTTTTCGTTGAGCCGCGCTTGAACTAAATCTTGATTCCCGGCTGCTCGTGCAGAACCAGGTTCAACAACGAGCTGTGCACATGGATGCCGCCGTTGTAGTCGATCAGGCCGAGCTTGCGGAACTTGTTCATGAAGAAGCTCACGCGCGACCGCGTGGTCCCGATCATCTCGGCCAGCGTCTCCTGGCTGATTTTCGCGATGACCGGCTCGGGTTTGCCGTCCTTGCCGAAATTCGCCAGCAGCAGGAGCAGCCGCGCCAGGCGCTTCTCGCTCGAATTGAACAGCTGGTCGACGAGGTCCGCTTCGACCCGGATGGTGCGGCCGAGGAGATGGGCAATGAACATCTCGGAAAATGCCGGCTCGCGATGGATCACGTCGACAACGGCCGCTTTTTCCAGCCGCATGATGACGCTGTCCGTCATCGTCCTGACCGTCGCGATGCGCAGCGCCTGACCGGCCAGACATCCCTCGCCGAAGAATTCTTCCGTGCCGAAAATGGCGACGACCGCTTCCTTGCCTTGCTCGGAAACGACGGTGACCTTCGCCTTGCCTTTCTGGATGTAGAAGACCGCGTCCGCGGGGTCGCCTTGCGAAAAGACGATCTGGTCCTTGCCGTAGCGGTCGATGCTGCGGCCCTCGCCGACCTTGGCGAGAAAGGATTTCGGATTGAACGGCGGCCGGCGGTTGACTGCCATGACAAGGGCCCTCCCGGCCGCGCGTCGCTGATGCGGGCGATTCCCTTATCATAAGAGCTTTCGCGGCGCGGCGCGGCAATTTTCCCAAGCGGAACCGCGATTGCGTGCCCGCTTTGGCGATCATGGTATTCGTGTATGGCCGGCGAAACTGTGCAATTTTGCTCAGACGCCACGCGCGTCCTTGCCTAGTGTGCTCAAGGCCGGGCGTCGACATTTGCCCCCCAACTGCCTCACGCCCGGCCACCCCCAGACCCCGGCTGGAGCAATCCGGCCGGGGTCTTCTTCCATTTGCCTCTCGAGCGCGCGACCAAGGAGGCACGCGATGGCCGGCCCGCAACGCCGCCCGATCAAGACGATCGTCCGCTTCGATTCCGCGCAGGCGCAGGCGATCGAGGATTGGCGAACGCGACAGAAGCCCGTGCCGGACGCCACGGAGGCCATCCATCGGCTGATCGCGATGGGTCTTGCCAGCGCGCCTGCGCCGGCGCGGCGCGGCAAGACAACAGGGGTCAAGGCATCCGAGTTGGCAGGCGAGATGATCGATTGGCTCAGCGACAGCACGGCGCCTGCGGAAGAACGCGCCAAGCGAAAGCGGCGGCTGATCAAGGGCCCGTCCGAATTCCGCGAGATGCGCAGCGATCACAAGAAGCCGAAGGATTAGGCTCGGAGATTTCTCGCCACGCATTCGGGCATCGCTGCCGACGATGCGCCAGAGTCCCTGCCGCTTAGATGACCTCGGGCTGACCGTCGGTCGCGTCGCCAGCCGCGTGACGCTGAGCGATGATGCCGTCGATCTTGTGCATCAGCTTGGCGCGGAATGCCTCGATGTCCTCCTCGGTATCCGGCACCGGATACTCGCTCAACAGCGCCTTGAGCTCGCGCAGCGTCTTGATCAGCCCGGCGAGTGTGCGCGCGGCGTGATCCAGTTCGCGCGGATGTGTGCTCGTGGTGAGCCGCGCCAGCGCGGCCTCGATGGCCGGCAGCACGCGCGCGAGCGCCGCGCGCAACCGCGGCCCGATCACCGCCGGGTCTTCGGCCTGCGGGTCCGGCGGCGGCGCCCGCGCAGGCTCGTCGGCGGGCGTCGCGGATGCAAGGCTGGTTGGCGGTGCCGGTACTGCCGGCGGTGCAGCGGTCGGCGGCGGGCCAAGCGCGGGGATCGGCGCGCGCCGCGGCGTCCAGCCCCAGCGGCGCACGCGGTCGACCAGCGTGCCGGACGAGAGGCCGTGCTGGCGGCAGATGTCCTCGACCGGCCGGTCGGTGTGCTCGTAGTCATGACGAATCTGCGCCCAGTCCTTGTCGATCAATCTCGGCGCCATGGTTGTGCTCCGGGTGGCGGCGCGCACACGAGCCGGCGCGCGCAAACGCGCCGCCACGGGCCGCTGTTCGAGTCGATTGTGGGAGAATGCGCCCGTTTAGCGCAGCAGCGACTCGCTGTCAAGGATTTTGTTCGATAAATAGGATCGGTAAATTCCGCCTACCTCGTCCGGTCTTTGTTGCGCAGGGACTCCGCGAGCACGATCAGCGCGTACTTCGTCGTGCGCGAGCCGATCTCCGCATAAGCGCGCAGCAGCCGCATGGCGCCCTTGGTCTGGACGAAAGCGAGGCTGCTGTTGCGCGGATCGTTCTTCGGTTTGGCGCCCACGCCGCCGTAGAAGAACATCACCGGCGTGTTGAGCCTGTCGGCAATGCGCGCCAGCCGCCCGGCCGAGACGCCGTTGATCCCCTTCTCGTATTTCTGCACCTGCTGAACGTCAGGTCGATGCCGTCCGCGAGGCCGGACTGCGACAACCCGCGCTCCAGCCTCAGCGCGCGGATCTTGCGGCCGATCTCGATGTCCTCGGCGCCGGCGCGGCGTTTGGGCAGCGAGCGCTCTCTTTCATGTGCGCAGTGCCACACACCACAGTTCAACTTAATATATTATAATATCGTATTGTTGATCTAGAATAACTTGTCGGCGTGCTCGCAACTTGCTCAATCGCCGACATGGTATTGCGCGAGATCCAGCGGGCGAAGGACGTGCTTGCGCGCAATGTCCGTGTGCACCGTGCGATCCAGCGTCTGTCCCAGGGCGATCTTGCGGGCGTCGCCGAGACGAACCAGATGACGATCAGCCGCATCGAGTCGCGCAAGGCCAACCCGACCGTGGAGACGCTCGCCAAGATCGCCGCCGCGCTACGCGTCGAGGTCGACGCGCTGTTTGCGAAGCCGGAGCGGGGGAAGTAGCAGAGCTATCGGGATGGCTGAGTGAAGCTTCGGTTGTCCATAGGCCGGATCAGCGCAGCTAAATCCGGGATCTGCTTCGGACTTATGGTTTGGCGGCTCAGATGGCTGGCCAATATGCTCCAGTATCCTGGCGGATAGCGGCACAAAGCCACATCTTGTCGGAATCGCTATCCGCAGGGAGCTCGAATGAAAAATCCATAGGCGGTAAAGTGTAGGTCTTGTTTCTCTCCAGAACAATATCAAGATCCTGAGCATTCGCTGACTTTGGTGGTGGATATGAATCTATCTGATCGTTACTGGCGATGCGCCGGATGTAACAAGTGCTGAACTCGAGGCGAGTGATACGAACGGGCCCCAAGGGCGCGAAATTTTCGCCGGTCCGGAATATGCCGTTCTCGAGGCGCCCCGAAACTTTCCCTTCCTTCAGAGAGATTTTTCCCTTTAAAACATATGTAACAACAGCGGGTCCGCTAGACGCCGCGGGCCGCTCAAGGTCAAACGTCTGTTCCCGTCCATCGTTCGATTTCGGGTTAAGGCGGTGGACACCGGGCGGTATCTGAAGTGAGGCTCCGGAAGGAGCAATGCGGAGAGCGACAACCGCCAGTAATAGTATTGCGATAAGGCCGAGTATGGCCGTCGCGAGAACATAGACTAGGTAGTTTGGGGCTTGAACGTTTGCCTTTCGCGTGAACGCCTTGACAATCGCTCCGCCGATCCCTGCACCTCCTGCAACTATGCTTGACCAAATAGCTGTATAGGCGTCTGTGATGAATGAAGGGAGTTTCTGGAATACCGGGCTGCTTATGAACTGAGCGGCCATCGCGAACAGAAATATATCAACGGCGCCCGCAATCAAAATGATAATAAGCGCGTCAATGAGGTCAGGATGCGCCTTTAATGGCGGCGCAGGAGGCGGGATGGGCGGTGCCGGATCAACATCAAACTTGAAAGTAAAATCGTCCTGATCTTGAGCCAGCTTTTCGTGCTGTGGAACGCCGTCATAGGTGGCCGTTACCTCGATGACGGATTCCCGGTCCGGCAATTCGATGCGGCCGCGCCCCTCTGAATTTGCTACCTCTCCTGCATAAGCACCATCGACCGAAAACGCGATATCAGCCTGATAGAGTGGGCGTCCATTTCGGTCGCGCACGAATATATCGATCGTTCGCATAAGATCGCCTTACGCACATATTCGTATCGGCTTCCCGCCTACCGTACAGTTGACACACGGTTGTCCCGATGAGCCATCCGCGCAGCGCGCCGTTCGTGCTCCTGTCACGTGGGATGGCGCGATACCGCTGAATTGAAACCCCTGCTCACGTTGAGAGGACTCAAGCTTCGTCGACTGAGCTTCATCCGAGAGCTTCGCGACGACCTCGATCGTGCCCATGCTCGATGGATATGAGATGGTTACCTCTCGGTCGCCTACCGTAGCACCGCCAAGGTGCAGACTTTGTTGGTAAAAGTCGACACTAGCACCCGCGGCGAAGTTACCGTTTTTATCGCGTACGGCAATGCGCACTTGACGCCGGGCCTCAGGAGTCGGAGGGGCAGCTGTGGCCATGGACATAATAGATCCTCGGAGTGAAGGGATACCAACCCAAGACAGCGTAAGGTACTCTTGCGCCTAGTTCAATTCCAAGCATGGGTCCGAGCCAGGTCACATCCACAGACTGTTAGACTTCTCTTTTCCTCGCGCCCCCTCACCTGAGCGGGCAGGCGAACGCCGTACCGACCGGCCGGCACGCGACCTTGAGTGCGCTCACGGACGCAAAGGCCGCACCCGAATGCGCCCGGGCTCGACCACCACAAGATTGCCCGCGAGCCGCTCGGCATGCGTGGAAATGACCTCCGCCACCACGTCGGCCTCCGTCGCGTTCGTCAGCCGATCCAATTCCAGCAGGATGACCCCTTGCGGACTGAGCCGCTGGCGAATGACCATTTCGCCGAAGTCGCCGTCCTCCGTGATCAAGATGCGGCCGGCGGCATCCGCTGCCTTTAGGATATCGTCATCCGGAGCCCCGGGTGTCGTCTCGGCAACGGAAACCACGTCGTGACCTTCGTTGCGAAGGCGCTCGATCACAAGGCGCGAGACGTTCTCATCCGCGAGAAAGCGCATCATTCGGCAGCGAGAACGGTCTCATGCTGCATGTAGTCGGCCGCAAACGCCAAGGCCGCCCGCAGATCGTCCTCCGTGAGTTGGGAGTGTACTTCGAGCACCTCAGCAAAAGAGCGGCCCGCGCCCAGCTTGCGCAGGATGTGCTCGACCGTGATGCGCGTGCCCTTGATGCAGGGTTTGCCCATCATCACGGCGGGATCGGTGGAGATGCGAGCGTGTGCCATGGCTTTGCCAGTCTATTAGCTCGGATCGGAATGATAGCCGAAAATTCGGCGGCGATAAACGCTGCGGCTACTTCTTCTCCCCGCTCGCCGCCTTCTTCTTCCCCGTGATCCGCTCCCACAAGTCCCTGAAATTATCCCACAGCTCGATCTTGGCCCCGTGCTTGTTCATGATGAAGGCCTGCTGGCACACGGACAAAGTGTTGTTCCAGGCCCAGTAGATCACGAGACCCGCCGAGAAGCCCGCCAGCATGAAGGTGAAGATCAGCGGCATCCAGTCGAAGATCATCTTCTG
>JAXDNY010000204.1:0-4487 GCA_034669145.1 Hyphomicrobiales bacterium | reverse complement strand
AGCACGGCAAGGGCCGTGCGATTTCGATTCCTGCGAACATCTCGTCGAAGGATGACCTGAAGCATTTGGTTGAAGAGGCGACGCGGCAATTCGGCAAGATCGACGCGTTGGTCTGCAACGCCGCGTCGAACCCGTATTACGGTCCGCTGATGGGCATCAGCGACGATCAGTTCCGCAAGATTCTCGACAATAACGTGATCGCCAACCATTGGCTGATCCAGTTTGCCTCGCCGCAGATGATCGAGCGCAAGGACGGCGCGATCATCATTGTGTCGTCCGTCGGCGGCCTGAAAGGCAATGCGATCATCGGCGCATATAATATTTCCAAGGCCGCCGACTTCCAGCTCGCACGCAATCTTGCGGCGGAGTTCGGGCCGCATAACGTGCGCGTCAACTGCATCGCGCCGGGCTTGATCAAGACCGATTTTGCCCGCGCGCTGTGGGAGGATCCGGAAAACCTGAAGCGCTCGACCTCGCGCACGCCGCTTGGGCGCATCGGAACTCCCGACGAGATTGCCGGTGCGGCGGTGTTCCTGGCCTCTGCCGCGGGAACTTTCATGACCGGGCAATCGATCGTAATTGACGGGGGCGCGACGATCACGTGATTGCCTGCACGAGAGCACGCTGATGACTGAGCTCGACACATTCCGCACCGAAACCCGTGCGTGGCTCGCAAGCAATTGCCCGCCATCGATGCGGCTGCCGCTTGAAGACGACGAAGACCGCTGCTGGGGCGGGCGCAATTGGAAATTCAAGTCGGAACATCAAAAGCTCTGGCTCGAACGCATGGCAGCGCGCGGCTGGACCGCGCCGGCATGGCCGAAAGAGTATGGCGGCGGCGGATTGTCGCGCGACGAAGCCAAAGTGCTGCGCGAGGAAATGCGCGCGATCAATGCGCGCTCGCCGCTTGACAGCTTTGGGATCTGGATGCTCGGGCCGGCGCTTTTGAAATACGGGACCGAGGAGCAGAAGAAGAAATACCTGCCCGAAATCACGCGCGGTGAAATCCGCTGGTGCCAGGGCTATTCCGAGCCAAACTCCGGCTCGGACCTAGCCTCGCTGCAAACGCGTGCCGAAGACAAAGGCGATCATTTCCTAGTCAACGGCCAGAAAGTCTGGACATCCTACGCCGATAAAGCCGACTGGATTTTCTGCCTGGTGCGCACTGACCCGAGCGCGCCGAAGCACAACGGCATCAGCTTTGTGCTCTTCGACATGCAGTCGCCGGGCGTGTCAACGCGCCCGATTGTGCTCATCTCGGGTAAGTCGCCGTTCTGCGAGACGTTTTTCGATGATGTGCGCGTGCCGAAGGAGAACCTCGTCGGCGAGCTCAACAAAGGCTGGGACGTCGCCAAGTATCTACTCACGCACGAGCGCGAGATGATCAGCGGCATTGGCCTCAGCGCCGGGCGTCCGCTTGGCCACGTCGCCGCTGATACGGTTGGCACCGACGACGGCCTGCTGGCCGATCCGCTGCTGCGCGGGCAGATCGCCGCCTTCGACATAGACGCAGCCGCCTTCCAGCTCGCGCTCGAGCGCGTCGGCGATCTCGCCAAGGCGAAGCAGGCCCATCCCGCGATGTCTTCGATGCTGAAATATTACGGCGCCGAGCTGAACAAACGCCGCCACGAGCTTGTCATGTCGGCCGGCGGGTCGGATGCGCTCGAATGGGAAGGCGAGCGCTCGCGCGGCGGCGATCGGGCGCGCTCATGGCTGCGCACCAAGGCAAATTCGATCGAAGGCGGCACGAGCGAGGTGCAGTTGAACATCATCGCCAAGCGCATCCTCGAACTGCCCGGCGCGTAGCGCACGGCGGATCCATAGCAGGAATCGGAATGGCGCTGGTTCTCGACGAACAACAGGCGATGCTCCAGGAGAGCGCGCGCAATTTTCTCGCCGACAAGGCGCCGGTCGCGCATCTGCGTAAATTGCGCGACAGCCGCGACGCGGACGGTTTCTCGCGCGATCTCTGGAAAGAATTCGCCGGGATGGGCTTCACCGGTGTGCTGGTGCCGGAGGAGCATGGTGGTTTAGGTCTTGGCAACGTTGAAGCCGGCACGATCATGGAAGAGATCGGGCGCAACCTAACGCCGTCACCGTTCCTTTCGACGGCGATTGTAGGCGTCAGCGCGCTGCTGCGCGCCAACGGTGAGCGTAAGAGCCAGTTGTTGCCGAAGATTGCTGCCGGCGATCTTTTGATGGCGCTTGCCGTCGACGAGCGCCCCAAGCACAGCCCCCGTCAGGTCGCCGTTTCGGCGACGCGCTCCGGCAACGGATTCTCATTATCGGGCTCGAAGACATTCGTGGTCAATGGGCATGTCGCCGATCTGTTGATCGTGGCCGCGCGCACCGGCGGGACTCCGGGCGAAACGGATGGCCTGACGCTGTTCCTTATTGATCCCAAGACAAAGGGGGTCGCTGTCGAGCGCACGATCATGGTCGACAGCCACAACGCGGCGCGGCTCACCTTCGACGACGTACAGGTCGATGCCGATGCCGTACTCGGCGAGGTCGATGGCGGCTGGCCGGTCCTCGAAGCCGTGCTCGATGTGGGGCGCGGCGCGGTTGCCGCGGAACTCGTCGGCTGCGGCGAGGAAGCGTTCGGGCGTACTGTGTCTTATCTGAAAGAACGCAAGCAATTCGGCCGCGCCATCGGCGAGTTTCAGGCGCTGCAGCATCGGGCCGCGCACTTATACAGTGAGATCGAGATCACGCGCGCCGCAGTGCTGAAGGCATTGCAGCAGCTCGACCAGAAACCTGAGAAAGCCGCACCCTTCGTTGCGATCGCCAAGGCCCGCGCGGGCAAAACTGCGACACTCGCGGTGCAGGAAGCGGTGCAAATGCATGGCGGCATCGGCATGACCGACGAAATCGATATCGGGCTGTTCATGAAGCGCGTGCGCGTCGCGGAAGAACTGTTCGGCGACGCCAATTTCCATGCCGATCGATTGGCGCGGCTGAAGCAATACTAAGCAAGATGTCGAACGTGTCCTCGAAAAATTGGCCTGTCATGTCGCTTGCCGAAGCCGACGCGCGGCTTAACATGCCCGGCTCGCCCTTCGAATGGGAGGAGATTGAGATCCGCGGTGTAAAGACGCGCGTCTGGAAGAACGCGCCACCGACATTGCGTGAGGTTTTCCTGAATTCACGCGCCGCGTTCGGGTCGCGCACGTTTCTCGTCTACCAGGATGATCGCGCCACGTTCGAGGCCTTTGCGCGCGCCGCGCTGGCGATTGCCCATCGCCTCGTAGAGCTGGGCGTTGAAAAGGGGGATCGCGTCGCGATCGTCATGCGTAATCTGCCGGAATGGCCGGCGGCTTTCTTCGGCTCAATACTCATCGGCGCCACCGTGACGCCGCTCAATGCGTGGTGGACGGGCCCGGAACTCGAATATGCGTTGCAGGACTCGGGCGCGAAGGTCGCGTTTGTTGATTCGGAGCGCTTTGAGCGACTCAGCGAACACCTGCACAACCTGCCGGACCTCTCGCGCGTTCTTGTCTGCCGCTCGGCCGAGCCAATTGCGCATCCACACGTGACGAAACTCGAAAACCTCCTTGGAACTGTAAACAGCTGGCCCGATCTTCCCGACCGGCCGGTACCGGACCTAGCGATCGCGCCCGACGATGACGCGACGATCTTCTACACGTCAGGCACGACCGGCAAACCGAAAGGCGCGCTCGGCACACATCGCAACTCAATCTCTTCGCTGCTTGCACATCCCGTCTCGTTCGCGCGTTCGTGTCTGCGACGCGGCGAGCCCGTGCCACAGCCCGATCCAAAAGCGCCCCAGAAGGCCTCACTGGTCTCTGTTCCCTTCTTCCACACGACGGGGTGCCAGGCGATCCTTACCATGGCGCTGATGGGCGGCGCCAAGCTGGTTTTGATGCATCGCTGGAACGCCGAAGTCGCGATGCAATTGATCGAGCGCGAACGCTGCACCAGCGCCGGCGGTGTGCCGACGATCGCCTGGCAGCTCGTCGAACATCCCGCGCTGAAAAAATACGATCTGTCGTCGCTCGAAGCCATTTCTTACGGCGGGGCGCCGGCGGCCGGCGAACTCGTGCGTCGCATAAAGGCGGTGTTTCCGCTCGCCAGGGCCGGTACCGGGTGGGGCATGACGGAAACCTCCTCCACCTTCACACATATTCAGGCGGAGGATTATGAGCATCGCCCCGATTCGTGCGGGCCGCCGCTGCCGGTTTGCGAGCTGAAGATTGTTTCCGAAAGCGGACGCTCACTGCCGCCGGGCGAAGTCGGCGAGCTCTGGGCGAAGGGCCCGAACGTGGTGAAGGAATATTGGCGCAACCCCGAAGCGACAGCGGAAACGTTTGTCGGTGACGGCTGGTTGAGGACAGGCGATGTAGCGCGTCTCGATGAAGAAGGTTTTTGTTACATCGTCGATCGTGCCAAAGACATGTTGATCCGCGGCGGCGAAAACATTTATTGCGTGGAGGTCGAGAACGTCCTCTACCAGCATCCCGCTGTCG
>JAXDNY010000203.1:0-24003 GCA_034669145.1 Hyphomicrobiales bacterium | reverse complement strand
TGAGTGGATACCGGCTGAAGCTTCGACCGCCACTCGCATCAGATTCTGAAACTCTTCGAGATCGATATCAGGTCTAATACTGCCAGCGGTCCCAATGAAGATTCGAGCGGCTCCTATTTCGCCAGATACCTCTCTCGTTGCTATCTCTGCCGCAGGTGGTAGTTCTAAATTCGGCATAGGGACATCGGGGTGTTTGATCTTGGCCTGCAAATAGTGCTTGAGCTCCTGCAGGCGGCTCGACGCGGCGCGTCCAATTGTCTTTTCAATAGCTGCAATTGTCATATCCACGAGCTTCGTTGATACCCGGCCTTCTGCGACCTTTAGGAGTCGGACAAGCGCTTCAGCAATTAGAGTTTCCATTTTTTGTTCCTCCCCTGCCTCCTGGAAAAAATAATGGGCTGCTGAACTCCACGCCTCGGCATTACTCCCCAAGCCGCAACCAGAGAGCAGAAATAAACCTTTGATCTTCGTCGGCTCCCTAATGACGCTATGAAAACAGTCGGTCAGCTTTATTTGATAGAGACGTGCCAATTCGGGCTCAATTGAACATGCAAGCGGCCCAATGCATCCCGGTGTGTCCGGGCCTGCAATGAGGATACGATTTCGAGAGACGTCAGCCAGGGAGCTTTTGATCGTCCTTTCATCTTCATCTTTGATTTTGCCTCTAGGCGCCAAGAGCACAGTAATTGTGCTACCGAGCATGGAATAAAGGGACCCGGCTATGAGTAGGGCAACATGAAGGTCAAATATACTTGCAAGGACTGTAACCTCCTGCTTGCTACTAGCTCTTCCGGCATACCTTAACATCACAAGCTGCTCACCTCGAAATGTTCGCAATTTCTCCCAAAAACCGGGCGGCGCGTAAGACCACAGATAAGAAAAAAAATAGTCCAGAACCTCTTTGGATTGTTTGCCGTAACCCAAGAGGATAGAAAACGTGACCAGCTCAACGACATAATTACGACGGCGGATGGCGTCCATGTCCGATAGTTCCCTGTCGAGAAAGAGTTCTTCACCAGCCGTTCCAAAAATTTCACCGGCAACGGTTGGCTGGCCAGCATCGTGAATCTGCCATGCTTTCCAATACTTGACGCGAGCGCGCTCTATGGAATCCACTGGTATTACGTTGTTTAGAAAATTTGCGGCAGATAGAAATATCGCCTTAGGTGTGCTTGTGCCCATTGTTCGAGCAAGACCGCCGTGGCTGTACACGTAAGGTAAGTTCGTTACCCACCGCGATGACTCGTATGCGTTGGCGCCCCCAGATCGATGGGTATGAAATAACTGGCTGGAGAATGAGAATGTAATTCTTTCTAAGAGCGAAAACAGCTTGAGCGGTTCGGTTGTTTGCTTCGTAAGAAGCACTTGACTTAAATATCGCAGCAAATTCCGAATACTTTCGCTTCCAAGTAACCAGTTTAGCGCCCGTGGATCATCAAGCGCCTCCAATGCTGCATCAAATGCCAGATCGGCGTCGCCGTGACGGCGAGATAACCCGTGCGCCAAGAGTTCCAGCACTCTGCGTTGCTCATCTAACAAGCATTCCAAATCACCTAGTGATATGTGGAGCGGGTTTAGGCGCGAGGGAGGTACAAGATCAATGACGCTTGCGACTTGGGGATGCAGGTAGCTGGCGCCTAAATTGCTAGCAAACACGCTGCGATCTTGCTCACCCAACCGAGGGCCAAGGGTCACGCCACCATCCCGAAGTGGTACGAGTAGATATCTTTCCACTAAATCCGCTAGGTCCTCTTGCTCCGTTGCCGAATATTCTTTTAGGACATGAAAACCTTGCCGCATTGCTGGGCGATCGAGGGTGAGCAATGATTGGACCAGATGGCACTGTCGTGGTGTCAGTCCCCTACCGTTAGCTAAAGGGTTGACGTCTCCGACACCGAGGTAGTCCTTCCAGGCGCTGTTGACACGCTCTGCAAAGATCTGGGCATCGTCGGGAGATGGAGCGACGACCGGGAATGAATGAATTTGCGAGAAGGTCCTGGAGTTGCCAACAAGCTCCGCAAGAGATGGAGTACACAGAATCACCGGTCGGATCTGAGCACCCGATGGAAACCTTATCATAGTGGATAGTAAGCCATAGATTGCTTGAACATGACGGTAGCGCCCACGCGGGATGATGCGCAAATCTACGAACACAAGGCAGCTTGTGTGCACCAACTTCGAGAACAAGGGCAGCAAATTGCGTTCAAAAAAGCTTTCTGGATCAGCGTGAGACCACTCTATTCCTAGTAACTGGCGCTCAGCGCTGTCGATTAAGATTCCGTCCTCCTTCGCCCAGAGGGATAGAAAAAGTGAGCGAAGGTTATTCCCTACTGTCTCAAAGGTGGCTGTCTCGTAACAAGTAATCCAATGAATGTGCAACGGACTGCCAAGAAGGCTCTCAAGTAGAGCGGCCGAGTGGAGGCCTATTGCCTCCACTGTGCGGGGTTCCTCGCCGAAAACCAAAGCGATGAATGGGGAATTTGCGAACGACATCTGTGCGCGCAGAAAACGAGAGATGGTCGGCTCGTTGTTGTACGTAATATGAGGTGGCTGCGGCACCTCGGCGGACCATACGATCATCGATAATCCGGAGTTATGTGTCCCAAGACGCTCGCGCAGCGCGTCAGTTACTTCTCATTCGACAAACGATTGTAGCGGTGCGCGCGGCGATTGTGAATAGGGATCGTTGCCACTCTCAAAGCTCTATATCGGATCGGCGCAGGCAACCCACCCCCCTTCCCTCCCCGGCCACCTCGTCTGCACCACCAGACCGCGCGCCCGCGCATCCGTCACCCCAACGGCGCGCAGCGCGAACAGCGTCAGCGTCTGCACCGCATCGCGCGTTCCGGCTTCGTCGCGCGCGTCGGCGGCGAGCGGGCCGATCAGCCCTTCGATCAGCGCGCCGGTCAGCGCGGGCGCCGCAACCGCGATGTCTTGCTCGGGCAGATGGCCGGCGTCCATCGCGGTGGATACACGCTTGCCGATTTCGGCCGCGAGTGCTGCGCGGAACGCGAGGCGCGTGTCGGCATCGGCGGCATCGGCCGGCTCGGCAATCAGCGCGAACGCAAGTTTGCGGCTCTCGAGCGCGCGCGCCGCGTAGGTCGTGATCGCGGCGGCGAGCGCGGAGAGCGGGCCGGGAGCGGCATCGGCGGCGCGCCGCATCGCGCCGATTTCGCGCTCCGACACCGCCGCGACCAGCGCGGCGACGAGGTCGGTCTTGGATGGGAAATAGCGGTACACGGTGCCGGTCGCGACACTGGCGCGCTGCGCGACCGGCGCGATCTGCACCGCGTTGATGCCGGCCTCGGCGGCGAGCGCGCCCGCCGCCTGGACGATCGCGTCATGGCGCGCGGCGAGGCGGCGGACGACATTCTCGGTGCGGCGATAGGGCATTGCGACTCACCTCGGGAAGAAGTGAGCCAGCGTTCATCAGTTCGCGCAAGGCTTACGCGTCTCGCGCGGCCATCGATTTCGCCCGGATCGCGTCGAGCGTCGTGCCGGGACTGATCGCCTGCGGATCGACTTTCAGGTGGAGGATCGCGGGTTTCCCCGATGCCTTGGCGGCGTTGAACGCATCGGCGAATTGCTCGGTTTTCTCCACGGTTGCGCCGAAGCCGCCGAACGCGCGCGCGTAAGCCGCAAAGTCCGGATTGCGCAGCGCTGTCGCGATGATGCGGCCGGGAAACTCGCGCTCCTGGTGCGCGCGGATGGTGCCGTACATGCCGTTGTCCATGATCAGCACGATGACGGCCAAGTCGTATTGCACGGCGGTCGCAAACTCCTGCCCGTTCATCAAGAAATCGCCATCGCCGGCGCAGCACACCACCGTGCGTTCGGGATAGAGCCGTTTTGCGCCGACCGCGGCCGGCAGCCCGTAGCCCATTGAGCCGGAGGTCGGACCGAGCAGCGTGGCAAACTTCGTGAAGCGATAGAAGCGGTGCATCCACGTCGAGAAGTTGCCAGCGCCGTTGGTGATGATGCTGTCGGGAGGCAGCTGCCCGCGCAGCCACACCATGATCTCGCCGAAATTGACGTCTCCCGGCTGCTTCGTCGGCTGCTCGGTCCAAGCGAGGTAATCGGCACGCGCCTCCTTGGTCCAGGCGCGCCAGCGGATCTCGTTCGGCGGCTGCACGCCCTCGAGCGACGCCGCGAATGCGGTCGGTGTTGCGTTGATGGCGAGATGCGGGCGGTAGACGTGACCGAGTTCGTCCGGGTCCGGGTAGACGTGGACGAGCCTGGTCTTCGGATTGGGGATGTCGAGCAGCGTGTAACCCTGGCTTGGCATTTCGCCGAGCCGCCCGCCGACCAGCAGCAACAGGTCCGCGGCTTTCACGCGCGCGACCAGGTTCGGATTGACGGCGGTACCGAGATCGCCCGCGTAAGAGGGATGCATCGCGGGAAACAGCGGCATGCGGCGGAACGAGGTGGCGACCGGAAGATCGAAACGCTCCGCGAAGCGGACCACCGCAGCGCACGCAGCCTCCGACCAGCGGCTGCCGCCGAGAATCGCGATCGGCTTCTCAGCCGACCAGAGCATCTTCTGCAGTTGCGACATGTCGGTGAGACCGGGCCAGGTTTCGATCGGCTCGGCCGCCAGCGCGTCCGCGACCGAGACGCGCTCCATCAACATGTCCTCGGGCAGTGCGATCACGACCGGTCCGGGCCGGCCGTTCATCGCAACATGAAAGGCATGCGACACGATCTCGGGGATTCGTTCCGGGTCGTCGATCTCCGTCGCCCATTTCGCCATCGTGCCGAACACCGCACGGTAGTCGAGCTCCTGGAACGCCTCGCGCTCGCGCATTTCGCGTGCGACCTGCCCGACGAACATGATCAACGGTGTGGAGTCTTGCTTTGCAATATGGATGCCGGGCGAGCCGTTGGTGGCGCCGGGGCCGCGCGTCACGAACGCGATGCCGGGCCGCCCGGTGAGCTTGCCGGCGGCCTCCGCCATCATCACGGCGCCGCCTTCCTGGCGGCACACCGTCACGGCAACGTTGCGGTCGTGAAACGCGTCGAGCGCGGCGAGGTAACTTTCGCCCGGCACGCAGAACACATGCTGCACGCCATTTGCGATCAGCTGATCGACGAGCACCTCGCCGCCGCTGCGCATGTTGTCCTTGCCACGCATCGATCCCATCCCGCCGTTACGCACCGCTTCAGCCGCGGTCGTATCGCGCGACACTAGCATCGACGCTCGCGCAGGTGAATGTGCCCGGCGGCCGGATTAAGGCATCTAGGCGGCGTGCGCTCGTCTCCGAAGAGCGGACATTCCGTGTCGCGGTCCGCATGTCCGCTTGGGCCAATTGCTGACGTGAGCATCTAAAGACCATTGAGACGATTGCGATCTTCCGCCAAAACGCAACGCCAAGGCATCAGTTCTCGTTCGCCATCGCCTTCGCCACCTCCCGGGCGCTTTCGATAAAAAGTTTCGCCACCGGACTGAGCGTGCGGCTCTTGAGTGTAAAAATTTGGATGGGCAGTTTCAAACCCATGTCTATTGGCAATGCTTTGATCGGACGACCTTGAGCCCCGTATCGATACACCGACCTCGGTATGCACGAAACGTAATCCCCTGACGCCAGCAAGGCGAGGCGCACGTTCATCAATACCGTGAACACGCTGATCGGAGGAAGTGCTCCGACTTTGGCCCGGAACGTCTCGGAAATGCGCTTTTGCACGGCGTTGCCGGGTTCGCCAAAAATCCAAGACTCATTCATCAAATCCGCCAGCGCAACCTTGCGGCGACGGGCCCAGGAACTATGGGCCGCGGTGACAATGCAAAACGATTCTTCGACAAGGAGTTCCACATTCAGGTCTTCGTCGCGTGGCGACAGCACCGATCCAGCGACGATCAAGTCCAGTCCGCGCTCGCGAAGACGATCAAATCGGCCCTCGGCGGGGGCTTCGTATGTGGCATGAACAACGATCTTTGGATGAGATTTTGCAAGCCGCTGGATCACCGCCGGTACCAAACCGAGCGATGCGGTTTCATTGCATCCGACCCAGACATCGCCTGCTCCGGCAGTCGCCAGGAATTCGATTTCGCGTAACGCCTGCTTGAGTGCATCGAAGGACTCCGCTCCGCGTTTGAGTAAAATGTCTCCGTAGACTGTCGGCGTGACCCCTTGCGTGGTGCGATCAAAGAGGCGGACCCCAACAGTTTCCTCAAGGTCGGCGATCGCCTGGGAAACGGCGGGTTGGGTGGTCGACAGGTGAGCCGCCGCCTTCGCCATGCTGCCGAATTGCGCCACGCTGGACAAAATTTGCAGCTCGCGCAGCTTCAGCCGTTGGCCCAAGTGGGCATCGTCTTTGTGGCGCCGGGGCATAAGCACTTCCTATATCGGTATCGTTTCCATACCCGTATTAGAAAATTCATTCTTCCATAGGCTGGTGAGCGCTGCCACGGTCGCGTCTCGGCAAGAGTGGGAGGTGAACCTTGGACTCTCGTACGCGCAGGCAATCCCGTTATTTCCGTAGTTCACTCCGACTAGCGATCTTGAGTGCGATCGGACTGGTAGCCGCGGCGCTCGGCGGTGTCGGCGCATGGGCGCAAGCCGCCGAAACTGAGCAAAGTTGGCCGACCAGGCCGGTTACGGTGGTGGTCGGCTTTGCAGGCGGTGGGGTGTTCGATGTTCTTGGACGATCCGTCGCTGAAAAGCTCGCCAAATACAATGGCCAAGCCTTTGTGGTGGATAACCGCCCCGGCGCTGGCGGCAATATCGGCGCGGGAGTTGTCGCGCGTGCCGAGCCTGATGGTTACCACCTGATGTTCACGCCGGGCAGCGTGCTGACAATGAATCCTAGCCTGTACGCGCGCGTGCCGTTCAATGCCGAGTCCTTCACCCCGATCTCATTGATGGCGGACATGGCGGTCCTGCTGGTCGTGAATCAGAATAACCCTGCGAACACCCTCGGCGAGTTCATTAGCGCAGCCAAACGTGATCCCGAAAAGGTGTTCTTTTCGTCCCCCGGCGTCGGCACCTCGCTGCATCTCTCGATCGAACTATTCCAGCGCAGTGCCGGCCTCGCCATCCAGCACGTCCCTTACAAGAGCGCCGGAGAGGCGGTGACGGCCATAT
The DNA here is from genome assembly GCA_034669145.1 of Hyphomicrobiales bacterium. GTDB lineage: Bacteria > Pseudomonadota > Alphaproteobacteria > Rhizobiales > Xanthobacteraceae > PALSA-894. Next base: position 16,921 of record JAXDNY010000203.1, on the reverse strand, counting down.
TGTCGGGGCAGGTAACAGGCATGTTCGCGAATCCTGCCTTTGTTATGTCGCACATCAAGGCGGGAACGCTGCGAGCGCTTGCGGTAGCGGGCTCGACACGGTTGCCCCAGTTGCCCGACGTTCCCACAACTGCAGAGGCTGGCTTGGCGGATTTCGACATTTCTTCCTGGTTCGGGCTCGTGGCGCCTGCCAAGACACCGCGTTCGATTGTTGCGAAATTGAGTGCACAGGTCGCGAGCGCGCCCAATCGGGAGCAATCCCGATGATTTTGCCGAATTCCTGCGCAACGATCGCGCGAAATGGGAGACCGTGATCAGCGCTTCCAAGATCCGGCTCGATTGAGATCGGTGCTCCCAGACGGATACGTGCAACGAGGAAAGCCGTGAACATGGCCCCCGTCACCGGACTGCGCAGCGTCGAGTTGGGCGTAACCAACCTTAAGCAGTCAGCCGCGTTCTACAGCCGGGTTTGGGGGCTGAAACCTGTCGCGGCCGACGGCGACACCATCCATCTGCGCGGCAACGGCGCCGAGCACCATGCGTTAACGCTGCGCGAACGCCCGACCGCGTGTCTTCTAGGCATCCACTTGGCCGTGATGAACCGCGAGGCAGTGGACGTACTGTCCGCCCGGGCCAAGGCGCAGGGCATCGCTCTCAGTACGCCCGCCCACCTGCCCAAGAGCGCCGGCGGAGGCTACGGCTTCCAGTTCAGGACGCCTGAAGGCCATGTGCTCAATATCTCGGCTGACGTCGCGTGCCATCAGAACGTCAACTCCGACTCTTCGGTGCCTAACAAGCTTTCCCATGTCGTGCTCAACAGCGCCAACATCGACCAGCAGACCTCCTTCTTCATCGATACGCTCGGCTTCAAACTCTCCGACAAGACCGACTTGATGGATTTCATCCGCTGCAGCGCCGATCACCATTCGATCGCGATGGCACGCGGCAAGGGCCCGACCCTCAACCACTGCGCCTTCGAAATGGCGGGCATCGACGGCTTAATGCGTGGCGCGGGGCGCATGAGGAAGCACGGCTTCAATGTCGAATGGGGCATCGGCCGCCATGGCCCCGGCGACAACGTGTTCGGTTATTTCGTTGAGCCGAACGGCTTCGTCGTGGAATACACCGCCGAAGTACAACAGGTGGACGAAGCGACTTATCAGGCGCATGACCAGGACTACTGGCGAACCTTCCCCATGGGTGCCTGCCGCTGGGGGATCGCCGGCATACCGTCCAATCGCTTTAAGGCGGCCGCGTCCGGCGACACCAGCGTGGCTGATCCTGGCGCCGGCAAGCGCTGCGAGGAGATCATGGCGCAGACGCTCGGACGCTAGGATACCTCCACGCATCGGAGATTCTCTGTGACGACCGCGTTGGTCAAAAGCGGACGTAGCGGCATTCACGAGCCGCGTGTGCTTGCCCCCCGAAAGCGGACATCCCATCGCGCTTGGCGTACGCGCTCTAGACCGGCGCTCGCCGCTGGCTGGAGATCTGCTCGACCAGATCCACGATCGCGCGCCGCAGGTTGGTGTCTTCGATGTCGCCGTAGGCGCGCAGCAAGCGGAATGCGCCGGACACGGTGAGCAGTTTCAGTGGCGATGACTCGCCTTCTTTCGACGGCTCGCTGTTCAGCATCTCCTTGCCGCTGAAAAACGTGCCGACCTCGATGCCGAGCACTTCGGCGATCTTGGTCAACCGGCCGGCGCCGACGCGGTTGACGCCCTTCTCGTACTTTTGCACCTGCTGGAAGGTCACTCCCAGCTGATTGGCCAGCGCCGTTTGAGACAGGCCGCGTGACAACCGTTCGATTCTGATCCGGTGCCCCACTTCGATATCCACCGGATCAGGCCTTTTCACTGACATTCCAACTCTCCTTGAGCGACTCACTTGCGTGCGCCCGTGGGGCGGCGAAACGTTTCGCCAAATTCGGCCACGCATTGTCAAGTTAACAACAGTTACTCCGCCACGCGAGCAGCGCGTCAGTTGCGGCACGCATACCGCTCATGTGTTGGGGCGAATCCGTTAACAATGCGGTTAATGCCACCACCAGATCGGGGATGCGGCGCGCGACACAATCTCAGTGGGGCAGCCGCGGCAGATCGTCATCCTCCACTGCGACATGATGCGCGAGTGCGCTTCGCCTTTGCGGCCCAGCGTGAGCACACCGCGCCTCGAGATAGCCGAGAACGATTTGCTGACGCGCGCCGCGGTGTTATTCCCCAGCGGAATTACGTTTCACGATAGTGAAAAGCAAAGCTGATCAGAAGTGAAAAGCAAAGCTGATCAGACCTGCAAGCCCTTGGTCATGATCGTGGGGTGTGTGCAACTTCTCCGGCGACAGGGCACGCGGTCCCTTTTCGTGCTCGACTGGATAAAGGCGCGGTGCCGGCCATGAGATCTCATCCATGAACCAGGGTTTCCGACGCGCCGCGGTCGGCATTCCGGGCTTCTGCGCGTTTCTCATTCTCTATTGCCCGCAGTCGCTGCTGCCGATGCTGGCGCAGGAGTTTGGCGCGACGCCCGCCGACATCAGCCTGACGATGACCGCCACGGCGCTCGCGATCGCGATTTCAGCGCCGTTCGCGGGCGCAATCGCCGACGTGCTCGGCCGCAAGCGCGTCATCGTCGCCGCGATGATCCTGCTCACCGCACCGACCCTGATGATCGCGTTCGCGCCGAGCCTGCATGGGCTGGTCGTCTGGCGGTTCGTCCAGGGCCTCGTACTGCCGCCGATCTTCACCGTGGTGGTGGCCTACATCGGCGAGGAATGGCCGCCCGCGGAGGCAACCGGCGTCACCGGCGTCTACATGGCGGCAACCAGCGTCGGCGGATTTTGCGGACGCTTCTTCGCGGGCCTGCTCGCCGACACCATCGGTTGGCGCAATGGGTTCATCGCATTCGCGGCGCTCACCTTCGCGTGCGGGATCATCGTCGGATTCTTGCTGCCGCACGAGCGCAACTTTGTCCGCTCCGAAGGCCTCGTCACGTCGGCGCGGCAGATGCTGGCGCATCTGCGCAATCCGCGGCTGCTCGCGATCTACGCCATCGGATTCGGCACGCTGTTTAACTTCGTCGCACTGTTCACGTATGTGGGCTTCGTGCTCGCGGCGCCGCCGTTCAGCCTCCCACCCACTTTGCTCGGCGCGATCTTCGTCACCTATCTGGTCGGCGGCTTCGCGGTCCTGTGGCTCGGGCGCGCAGTCGGACGCTTCGGCCGGCGCACACTCATTCTTGGCACCATCGCGGTCTGGATCTGCGGCGCGCTGCTGACCCTCATTCCTTCGCTCTGGGCCGTGGTCGTGGGCCTGGCGATCGCGGCAGCTTGCGGCTTTATCGTCCAGGCAACGGCCATCGCATCGGTGGCACAAGCCGCGGAGAGTGGGCGCACATCGGCGATCGGTCTCTACGCGACCTGCTTTTACGTCGGCGGGGGCTTTGGCGCGACGCTGCCGGGACTGGTCTGGACTTTCGGCGGCTATGCGGCCGCCGTCGCGATGGTCGTTGCCATGCAGGCCATGATGGCGATCATCGTCTTCCTGTCGTGGAAGCGCTGAGCAACATCCCGGCCTAAACCCCGAAGGCCCGCGCCAGCGACACCGCCACGAGCGCAAACCCGACCGCGATGAACTCGTTGCGCTTCACGATCATGCTGCCCGCCGCGACGATCACGGCGATCAGCGCCGCCGGTCCGACTTTTGCGACGATCGGCACGATGGTCGCCGCCATGATGGCGCCAGGCAGGATTTCCAGCACACGCCGCACGCGCTTCGTCAACGGAATGTGGCCCATCAGCCAATAGCCGGCGAACCGCGTCATCAGCGTCGCAAACGCCATGGCGAGAATTCCGATCAGCGGCCCGTAGGCCAGCGGTTCATTCATCGTCGATGAATGCTCCCGCGATGCTGCCGGTGAGCGCGCCGGCCACGATGAACCACCAGCCCGGCACCAGATACGAGACGGCGAGTGCGACGACGCCCGCCACCACCCAGCCGACGGCGCGGCGCGCGCCGCGCCACAGCGGCACGAACATCGCGGCGAAGAAGATCGGCAGCATCAGGTCGAAGCCGAAGCGCTTGGGGTCCGCGATGAAGGCGCCGAGCAGATAGCCCGGAATGGCCGAGCCCACCCAGATGAGCCAGAGTGTGAGCGCGGCACCTGCGAAGACCGACACATCGGAGCCGCCCTCCGCGCGGTAGCGCGTCGCGATCAGCCAGGTCGCGTCGACCGTGCCGTTCAGCGCCGCGTAAGCCTGCCATGGCGGCAGCGCACCGAGCCACGGCCGCAGCGTCGCGCCCATCAGGATGAAGCGCGCGTTGACGATGGCCGTCACGACGGCAAGCGACACGACCGTGGAGAGCGTGAGCGGGTTGGTCCACACTTCCAGCGCGACGAGTTGCGACGCGCCGCCGTAAACCAGCGCGCTCATCAGCACGGCTTCGGACAGCGTCAGCCCCTTCTGCGCCGCGAGCGTGCCGTAGGCGGCCGCGAACACGATCGTTCCAGGCACCATCGCGCCGCACATCCGCGCGCCGACAAGGAGGCCCGGAAACGACCAGTATGGCGCTTGCGCGCTCGTGTGTGGATGAGTTGTCATGAAAGGCTGCGGGGCGTGCGGAGCACTAGCAAAGCGGTCCGCAATGGGCAATGTTCCCCCTCACGCAAAACCGGGAGAATGCCTGCCATGTCCGTGTCGCTGACCAAGCAACAAGCCGAATTCCTCCAGTCGATCGACACGCCGACGGTGTGCAACATCGTCGAGATGGTCGCGCCGGAGCGGCGCGGGCACGGCTATACGGTCAAGCACCTGTTCTGCCCGTTTCCCGATTTGCCGCCGATCGTCGGCTTCGCCAAGACCGTGACGGCGAAAGCCAAGAACAAGGTCGCGCTCGGCGACTACATGGGCAAGCGGCTCGACTATCTCGACTACATCGCGTCGGAGCCGCGTCCGAGCGTCGCGGTGATCGAGGATCTCGACGACGAGGTCGGTTACGGCGCGTTCTGGGGCGAAGTGCAGTCGAACATCCACAAGGCGCTCGGCTGTCTCGGCGTCGTCACCAACGGCTCGATCCGCGATATCCCGATGATCGCGCCGGGCTTCCAGATGCTCGCCGGCTCGCTCTCGCCCTCGCACGCCTGGACGCATGTCGAGGAGTTCGGCGTGCCGGTGACGGTGCACGGCATGAAGGTCAACTCAGGCGATCTCATTCACGCCGACCAGCATGGCGCGATCGTCGTGCCGCTCGACATCCTCGACAAGCTGCCGGCTGCGCTTGCCGACATCAACGCGCGCGAGGCGCGCATCATCAAGGCGGCGAAAGAGGTCGGGACCGTGGAAGCCATCAAGGCGGCGATCAAGGGAGGCTGAGATGCTGGCACTGCGACCGAACTGTGAATGCTGCGACCGCGACCTGCCGCCGGGTGAGCGCGACGCGATGATCTGCTCGTTCGAGTGCACGTTCTGCAAGGACTGCGTTGAGGGCGCGCTGAAAGGCCGTTGCCCGAACTGTGGCGGCGTATTTGAACGCCGTCCGGTCCGCCCGGCCGAGAAGCTGATCAAGTATCCCGCATCGACGCAGCGCGTGTTCAAGCCCGAAGGCTGCGCGGCGGCCTAGGCATCCGCGCTCGAATGCCATTGCGGCTGGTAACCGGCGGCGAGAACGCCAACGATGCTCGGTGGCGTGAGAACGTTCGCCACGCCGCGCGAGCGCGGGATTCTCTCGGAATAGCCGTTCTCGCTCCAGCGCAAGAGATGTGAGCCGCGAGCCGCGAACGCTGCGCCATCCAGGGCAACGACTGCGCCGTCGGGCAAATCGTCGATACGAATTTCGTGCGTTCGTTTTTCGCGGCCATTGAGCCGCTCGGATTGAAGAACCAAATCCATGTCGGGCGCGCGCGGCACGCGGATGCCTTTCGCCTCCGCCCATTTTTCCGCGAACGCCTTCGCGTCCGCGCGGCGGCATTCGAAACAGGGGCGATGCCCGGCGGCGAGAGCGGTCACCTCATCGAGAAAGAACAAGGCCGTGTAGCGGTCGCGCCAGACCGGGTGATGCCGCCCCTTGAACGAGAGCACGCAGCAGATCCACTGGCGCGACGCCCAGCGGCGTTTCCCCAAAGTCTGATCGTCGCGATGAAATTTTCCGCCGCGATTGCCGTAAATCGTGCCGCGCGCGGGGGTGGCGATCAGCTCGCCGAACGGCGTGACGCGGTTTTGCAGCGGCACTTTCAGTGCTTTTTCGGATGCGGCTGCTGGTGCACCGGCTGGGTGGCGGCGGGCGGGTCGGAGGCCGGGAAGGTCTCTTCCAAGCCCTCTTCAAGCTCGTCCTCGAGCTCTTCTCTCGACTTGGGCTCGTGTTTTTTCCGGTCCATGCGCGCCTCCTGCCCTGTTGAAATGGGCAGGAGGGACGCGAAGGTCAATCCGGCTTGCGCGGCTTCGGGGCGGGCGGCTCCTTGCCGACCGGCTGGGTGCTGGCGGGCGGATCGGAGGCGGGGAAGCTGTCGTCGAGCTCGTCGCCGAGCACCTTCTCTTCCTTGTCCTCGTGCTTGGCGAGCGGACGGCTGCGCGGCCCGTCAGTCTCGCCGCCGCGCTTCTTGATCGCCTTGTCCATGGAATTCTCCTGCCCAAAGGTCGGTCAGGGAACTTAACGGGCAAGCCACACCTAAAGTTCCATCCGGGTTAGCGGCTATCCAGGTACGACACCGGCCGGAACGTCAGTGGCTCGGCGTCATCCGACTGCAGCACGAACCCGGAGGCGCGCGCCGCCGAGACCCTCACGGGGCGGTCCACCTGCACCACGAACTGGACCGCGGGCTTGGGATCGAGATTGTACACATCGTTGCGGAAATTGATGGTGCCGTCCGGGCTCGCCCAGCCGGTGAGATAAATCCACGCCACCGGAATGCCGCGCGCGAGCTTCACGGTCGTGCGTTTGCCCGTCACGACTTCGGCGTCGATCTCCCGGCGGCTCCAACCGGCGTTGTCCTTCAGGATCCACGCCGCGAGATCGAGCACGCCTTCGACGCGCGTGCAGCCGGAGGACTGGAAGCGATAGTCGGCCGAGAAGAATTCCTTGTGGTTCGTGTCGTGCATGTAAACCGAGTGCGGGTTCGGCATGTCGATGCGCACCTTGCCGAGCGCGTTGCCGTCGCCGCTATCCTGCCGCACCGTGAAATTCGGCGTGCGGTCGGACTGCCAGTCGACCGACTTCGGATCGATCTCGTTGCCCGAGCCGTCGAGCACGCGCATGTTCATGCGCGCGACGTAATTCGGGTCCTTGCGCATCTTGGTGACGATGTCTTTTTTCAGAATCGACAGCGGCACCGTCCAGGTCGGATTGAGGTTGACCGCCGTGATGCTGGTGGTGAGCGTCGGCGACGGGCGGTCGACCTTGCCGACCACCGTAACGTAGCGCCGCGCCACCTTGCCGCCCTCAACCGCTTCGGCGACCGCGGCCGGAATGTTCACCACCACGTAGCGCTGGCCGAAGGTGAAGCCCATGCCGTTGAGCCGGTCGAGCGAGGCCGCGAGCTGGCGCAGCCTTGCGCTCACCGGCACGTTGAGCGCCTCGAGCGTCTGCGGGCCGACCGAGCCGGTCTCGGGGAGGCCGTGACGCGTCTGGAAGCGCTTCACGCCTTCCGTCAGCATCATGTCGTACTCGTCGCCGTCGGCGACTTCGGCCGGCAGGTCGTCGGTGATCGCGAGGCGCGCCCGCAGCTTGGCGACCTCGGGGCCGGAGGCGCCGGGCGCGAGATTCACCTTGGCGAGCGTCGGCCAGCCGCCGCGCACCTCGATCGCCGCGTAGGAGAGCATCGCGGCGTTGATGCGCTCATAGGTGCCTTCGTCGAAGGTCGGCTCGGCGGAGGTCCAGAAGCTCGCGACCGCCCGCTTCGTAGGCTTCGGCTGCGCTTGTGCGAGAACAGGCGTGACGATGAAACCGAGAGCCGTGGCGAGCAGAATCGTGCGCAGCATTAGTCGCGCCTTCCCAAACATGCTCCCACCCGGGCGCACCTGGATGCGACCCGCGTGGCGAAACCGTGGCGGCGCGAAAGCGCCCCCTTCCGGGTCAGGAGTCGCACGAAAGGAGTAAAGGGTTCATGTCGGTCGGCAAAAACACGCCCGGCGGGAATTGCCGTGCCGGACTCGCAACGCGCGACTCGCCTACCGCGCTCCCTTTCCCACCAGCATCGCCGCCGCCTTCTCGGCCCGCTGCATCGGCTCGACGCTGCGATAGGTGCGCGAGAGCAGCAGCGCACCCTCGAGCAGGCTCAGCACGGCGGTCGCGCTGCGTTCGGCCTCCGCGGGTTTGAGCCCAAAGCGCTCGAGCCCGCGCCTGATCTCGCGCTCCCAGGACTGGAACGCCTTGCGCGTTGCGGCGCCGAGCGCCTTCGAGTGGGTCGCGGTTTCGAGCGCGGTCGGCGCGATCGGGCAGCCTTCGCGATAGCCGGAGCGTTCGAGGTTTGCCGCCATGCCGCGCGCAAGACTTGCCACGAAGGCTTCGGCGCTCTGCGCGGCGCCCGCTGCCTGCGCGATGAAGTCGTGAACGGCCTGCGCGCCGAGCGCCACCGCCGCCACGCCGATCTCCTCCTTGCCGTTGGGAAAGTGGAAATAGAGCGACCCGCGCGGCGCGCCGCTCGCCTCGAGAATGTCGTGCAGCGCAGTGCCATGATAGCCCTGCTGGCAAAACAGGCGCGCCGCCGCCGCAACCGTTTTCGCTTTTGAATCAGAGACTTTAGCCATGGCGCAGAGATATCAATTGCCAATCGCCATGTCGACCTTCATACTATGTCGTTCGTCATACATACCGCCGTAAAAGCGGCCAACCAGTGGACACTTCGCACATGACCGTTCTCACCCACCTTGCCGTCGCGGCCGCGATGCTCGCCGCCGTCACGCCGGCCGCAGCGCAAAGTCTCACCGAGGCAAAGGCGCGCGACATCATCGCGCCGTGGTACAGCCTGTTCAATGTCGCGACGCGCGGCGACGTGAAGGCGATCCAGGAAGCGGTGCTGACCGCCGACTACGAGTCGTGCTCGGGCTATCTGCCGGGCGAATGCTGGGGGCGCGACACGTCGATCAAGGTCGTGTCGAATTTCTCGAACACGATTCCCGACATGAAGTTCGACATCAGGGAAGTGCTGGTCGCGGGCGACCGCGTGATCGTGCGCGGCGAGGTCACCGGCACGCCCGCGGGCGATCTGTTCGGCGTGCCGCACACGGGGAAGAGCTTTCGCATGATGGCGATCGACATCCAGACCATCAAGGACGGCAAGATTTCAAAAACCTTCCATATGGAAAACTGGCTGAGCGCGATCGGGCAGTTGCGCGCGAAGTAGTCGCTCTGAGTGTGTGTCCCGCACGCGATGCAGCGTGAAACGATGCATCGCAGATGCGGGACCCCGGTTTCTTGATTTCAAGGCAACCGGCGTCATTCCACCTCCCCCACCACCAGCACATGCAGCCGGCGCGATCAGCGCATGAGCGAGCTACATCGGCAGCCGCGGGTCCAGCGGCGTCTTGGGGTCGAACTCGCCCGCAAACGCGCGGCGATGGACCTCCGTGGGGCTCGCCCCTGCGGCGCGCGCGGCGATCAGCTTCTCGGGATCGACCTGCACGCCGATCGGGTTCGCGGCGAAGTCCCGCGAGGTGCGCATCCATTCCTTCGACTGCGCCCAGTCGCCGAAATTGTCGAACTGGAGTTCGACGCTGTTGCCGTCCGGATCGACGTAATAGAACGACGTCGTCAGCCCGTGATCCAGCGACATGTGCGGCAGGATGCCGAGCATCTTGAGCCGCGTGAAATTCTCCAAAAGCGCGTCCATCGAGTCATATTCGAACGCGACGTGATGCATCCCGGTGTGCATGAACTTGTCGGGATCGTCCTTCATCGGCGGTGTCGAAAGCAGCGCGATGCGGTGATTGGCGCCATCGTTGGAGAGCCACGCGCCGACCGGAAACTGGAACGTCGGCGTCGTGCCGACGACCGTGCCGTACCAGTCGATCATCTCCTGAAGGCGCGTGGTCTTCAGGTTGATGTGGTGCAGTACTGGGTTGGCCATTGTTGAACTCCCTTATACTCGTCCGACGATCAGCACATGCAGCCTGCGCGGCCCGTGCGCGCCAAGGATCAGAACCTGCCCGATATCGGCGGAGCGCGAGGGGCCGGTGATCATGTTGATCGCGCGCGGCAGCGCCGCCCCCCTTGTGGCGTCCACGTCCCCGTATGCTAGAGAACACCGGGGAGAGATTTCGAGACATGCCCATGCTGACCTGCGTCGAGGACCTGCGCCAGCTTTATTTGCGGCGCGTACCGCGCATGTTCGTCGACTACGCGGAGAGCGGCTCCTACCAGGAGGAGACGATCAAAGCGAACCGGCGCGACTTCGAGGCGATCAAATTCGAGCAGCGCATCCTGGTCGACGTCGCGCAGCGCTCGACCGGGACCACGTTACTTGGGCAACCTGTGTCGCTGCCGCTTGCCATCGCGCCGGTCGGGCTTCTCGGCATGCAACATGCCGACGGCGAAATCCATGCAGCGCGCGCCGCGAATGCCATGGGCATTCCGTTCTGCCTCTCCACCATGTCGGTCGCCTCGATCGAGGACGTCGCGGCGGAGACCGGCAAGCCGTTCTGGTTCCAGCTGTATGTGATGCGCGACCGCGCGTTCATCACCAGGCTGATTGCGCGCGCCGCCGCCGCGAACTGCAGCGCGCTCGTCCTCACCGTGGACCTGCAGGTGCTCGGGCAGCGTCATCGTGACGTGAAAAACGGCCTCTCGGTGCCGCCGCGCATGACGCTTGCCAATATCCTCAATATCGCGACCAAGCCGCGTTGGGTGAAGGACATTCTATCCACCAGGCGGCGCTCATTCGGCAATATCGTCGGTCACGTGAGCGGCGTCGCGGATACAAGCTCGCTCGGCTCGTGGACGGCCTCGCAGTTCGATCCGACGCTGAACTGGGGCGACGTGAAGTGGATCCGCGATCAGTGGAAGGGCAAGCTGATCCTGAAGGGCATCATGAATGCAGGCGACGCCGAGAAGGCCGTCGAGGCCGGCGCCGACGCGATCGTCGTCTCGAACCATGGCGGCCGGCAGCTTGATGGCGCACCCTCCTCGATCGCCGCGCTACCGCGCATCGCCGACACCGTCGGCACGCGCACCGAAGTGCTGATCGACGGCGGCATCACGTCGGGCCAGAACCTGATGCGTGCGCTCGCGCTCGGCGCCCGGGGCGCGATGATCGGCAAGGCGATGGTCTACGGGCTCGGCGCCGCCGGCGAGCACGGTGTCAAACAGGTGATCGGATTCATCCAGAAGGAGCTCGACATCACCATGGCGCTCACCGGCGTCAATAAAATCTCGGAGATCGATCGCCACGTGCTGGCGGACTGGGCCAGCAATCGGGGGCCGCTGTAATGCGCCTCGATCGCGCGATGAGTATTGAGGACCTGCGCCGGATGGCGCGCCGCAACGTGCCGGGCGTGTTCTTCGAGTACATGGAGGCCGGCTCCTACTCCGAGCACACGCGCGACGCCAACGTCGACGACATGCGCGCGATCAAGCTGCGCCAGCGCGTGCTGGTCGATATGTCCCGGCGCAGCCTGAAGACGACCGTGCTCGGCGAAGAGCTTGCGCTGCCGCTGGCGATTGCGCCGACCGGGCTTTCCGGCATGCAGCACGCCGACGGCGAAATCCTCGCCTGCCGGGCGGCTCACGCCGCAGGCATCCAGTACACGCTCTCCACCATGTCGATCTGTTCGATCGAGGACGTGGCCGAGGCGGTGAAGAAGCCGTTCTGGTTCCAGCTTTACGTGATGCGCGACCGCGGCTTCGTGAAGGCGCTGATCGAGCGCGCCGAAAAAGCCGGCTGCTCGGCGCTGTTCCTCACCGTCGACCTGCCGGTCAACGGCCAGCGCCATGTCGACATGCGCAACGGCCTCTCGGTGCCGCCGCGGCTCACGGCGAAAACCGTGTTCGACGTGCTGCGGCGCCCCACGTGGGCGTGGCGCATCCTGAACGGCAAGCGCAAGACCTTCGCGAACGTGGACGGACACCTGCCGGGCGGCCCCGGCTTCGGCGGCATGACGCTCGCCGAATGGACGCACAGCCAGTTCGACGTGACGGTGAGCTGGAAGGATGTCGCGTGGATCCGCTCGATCTGGCCGCACAAGCTCGTGCTGAAAGGCATCCTCGATCCCGAGGATGCCCGGGAAGCCTTGAAGACCGGCGCGGATGGCATCGTCGTGTCGAACCACGGCGGGCGTCAGCTCGACGGCGCGCCCTCCACGATTCGCGCGCTGCCCAAGGTCGCCGACGCGATCGGCGGGCAGAAGGAAGTGCTGATCGATAGCGGCATCCGCACCGGCCAGGACATTTTCCGCGCGCTCGCCCTTGGGGCAAATGCCTGCATGATCGGCCGCGCCGCGCTCTACGGCCTCGGCGCGGGCGGCGAGGCCGGTGTCGCGCGCGCGATCAACATCTTCCGCGGCGAACTCGATACCACGATGATCCTCGCCAGCCTCGACGACGTGAAGAAGATCGATCACCGGGCGATTGCGAGCGAGTTGCCGGGCGAGTTTGCGAAGAGGAATTGAGGTGGTCATTCCGGGGCGCCGCCAACGGGCCCGCGCAAGCGCGGCCCGATGACAGGCTCCGCGGCGAGCCCGGAATCCATAACCACGATACGTGCTAAATCGTGAGGCTCGTGGTTATGGATTCCGGCCCTCGCTTCGCTCGGCCGGAATGACACCGAGGTTCACCTTCGTTCGTAACGGATGGAACGTTCGCGCCGACATTGACGCCAAGAAGGGCGCGAAGGCGGTCCGCGCCGCAAGCTTGCCAGCGCGGTACCAAAGGAGCATCCTGACGCTTGGGAAATCATGACATCCGAGCAGGGCGAATAGCGTTGCCCGACTTGAGTTCGTCACTGTGATCGGCGGATGCGCCGCGCCCTTTTTCGGTGCGGCGATCGGGAGTTCCCGATGCTCGTTGCCGGAACGCACGACCCCTATCTCGTTGCCCTGTCCATCTTTGTCGCTTGTTTCGCGTCCTACACGGCCCTCGAGACCGGCGGACGCGTTGGCGCCACGCGGGGCGCGGCACGTGCCGTGTGGCTGCTGGCGGCGGCGATCACCATGGGCGGCGGAATTTGGTCGATGCATTTCGTCGGCATGCTCGCCTTCCGCATGCCGATCGCGGTCACCTACGATACCGAACTGACCGTCCTTTCGCTGCTGCTCGCGACCGTCGTGACCGGGAGCGGGTTTTACGTCATCAGCCGCAGGACGGAGTCGCCGCTGCGTCTTGTCCTCAGCGGCGCTTTCATGGGTTCCGGTATCGTCGCGATGCACTACACCGGCATGGCGGCGATGCGCGGTCACGCTGCACTCAGTTACGAGCCGCTCTACGTGGCGCTCTCCATCGTCATCGCGATCGGCGCCGCGACGGCTGCATTGTGGCTTGCGTTCCGCACGACCGAGCTTGCGCAAATGCTGGCGGCCGCCATCGTCATGGGGCTCGCCATCTCCGGCATGCACTACACGGCAATGCGGGCCGCCATCTTCACGGCGCACGAGCCCGCTCAAGGATTGGGCGAGAGCGTGAGCCTCGATCCGACCCATCTGGCTCTTGCGGTTGCCGGCACCACGTTCGCCATTCTGGCTTTCGCGCTGATCGCCTCGCTCTACGAGCAGAAGCGATCCGAGGAAGAGCTGCGCCGGGCTCAGGCGGAGCTCGCACGCGTGAACCGGATTACCACGATGGGGGCGCTGACGGCCTCGCTGGCGCACGAAGTCAATCAACCGCTCGCCGCCGCCGTCATCAACGCGGACGCCTGCCTGAACTGGCTCTCCGGCGACAACCCGAACATCGAAGAGGCGCGTGCGGCGGTTGCGGGAATCGTCAGAGACGGAACGCGCGCGACGGAAATCGTCCAGCGCGTCCGCAGGCTGTTTCAGAAAGGCGCCCCGCAGCGCGAATGGCTGGATGTCAACGACGTCATTCGTGACATCGCCGTCCTGCTGCGCAGCGAGGCGACGCGGTATTCCATTTCAGTCCGAATGGAGCTCGACGGGGATATTCCAAAGGTCAGCGGCGATCGGGTGCAGTTGCAGCAAGTGATGATGAACCTGATCGGCAACGGCATCGATGCGACGAAGGGGGTCGAGGGAAAGCGCGAACTCGTCATCAGCTCGCAACGCACGGCCGAGGAGGAACTGCTGGTGCGCGTCTGCGACACCGGCGTCGGGCTGCCCGCGCAACAGGCGGAGCAGATCTTTCAGGCATTCTTCACCACGAAGGATCACGGAACCGGCATGGGGCTCGCGATCTGCCGCTCGATCGTCGAAGCGCACAGCGGCCGCCTGTGGGCTGTGGACAATCCACCGCGCGGAGCGGCGTTTCACCTCGTCCTGCCGGTCCGGCGCATTTGAGATCGCAGGCGCGACACGCGAACCTAGGCGTTGCGCCCGGCGGCTTGCAGGATCAGGTCGGCGATCTCCTGCGGACGCGAGATGAGCGACAAATGGCTCGCCTTCACCTCGATCGTCGTTGCGCCCATCCGTTTGGCCATGAAGCGCTCGAGATCGGGATTGATCGTGCGGTCTTCCGTCGAAACCGCATAGAAGGACGGCTTCGAACGCCAGGCGGCGTGCTGGGTCTTGCCAGTCAGCAGCGCCTTGTGAAACGGCTGCTGCACCGCATAGAGCACCTTCGCGGGGGCCTGCGGCAGATCGCCGGCAAAATCGCGCAGGAACGCGGCCTCGCTGAGCGCTCCGACGTCGCCGTCGAACACGATGCCGGCCGCGGCCGGCGGCGTCGGGAACCTGGCCGCAAGGGCCGCGTAATCCTCGCCGGCATCCGGCGCGCGCGCCGCCACATAGACGAGCGCCGTGACCTTCGGATCGATGCCGGTCTCGGTCACGATCATGCCCGCGAAGGAGTGTCCCACCAGCACGGTCGGGCCATCTTGCTGCGCCAGGACGCGCTTCGTCTCCGCGACCGCATCGTCGAGCGTCGTCAGCGGGTTCTGCACCGCCGTGGCGTTCAGCCCGGCGGCCTGCAATCGTGCGATCACCTCGGACCAGCATGAGCCGTCCGCGAACAGCCCGTGGACCAGAACGACGTTTTGAGCGCGGGCACCTTGCGCAAACGCCATGCCCGGCATCAGCGCAGCGAGGGTGCCGGCCGCAGCCGCAGCCGCGAACGTCCGTCGGGTGATCATGGCGAACTCTCCTGATTGATGTTTTTGGGGGTCGGGTCCGGCGCCCTCCCACATGAGCGGGCCGTCTCAGCCGCGCTTTGCCGGGATTGCGGCGTTCGTCCGGATCTTGCGGCGAACGGCGCGGTTGTGATCGTTTCACCCAGCGCTATAAGATTGAACTCGCCGCACCCTTCACCGCTGCCCGAGGCCCGCACATGATCATCGGAATGCCCGTCTACCATGGCGTCGACCTGCTCGACGTCGCCGGACCACACGAAATCCTCAAGTGGATGAGCATCCCGGTCGAGGTCGAGCTGGTTGCCAAACACGCGGGCGAGATCTGCACGCGCGACGGGTTTGTCTTCAAGGCGGGCAAGTCGTTCGCCACGGCCTCGAAGTTCGACGTGCTGTGGGTGCCGGGCGGCGCGCCGGAGGCGCTGAAAGAGCAAATGAAGGACGACAGCGGCTACCTGCAATTCCTGCGCTCGCAGGGCAACGCGCGTTACATCTGCTCGGTGTGCGAGGGCGGCGTGCTGCTCGCCGCCTCCGGGCTCGCCGACGGCTACCTGATGACCACGCACTGGGCCTTCATTCCGTGCCTGTCGAAATTCGACGTGAAGGTCGCGGAAGGATTCCCGCGCTTCGTGCTCGACCGCAACCGGCTGACCGGCGGCGGCATTGCGTCGGGGCTCGATGAAGCGTTCAAGCTGGTCGAACTGCTCGCGGGTTACGAGGAGGCGCAGTCGATCCAGCAGACGACGCAGTATTATCCCTGCCCGCCGGTCGCGAGCGAGCTGACGCCGGCGACGAGCTGTCCGTTGTGGAAGTCGTAGGCGGGCGGTCACCATTGTCACCGCGCGCTGGATGCTATACATGTATAGCACCTTGGAGGTTCCAACATGCTGGCTCTTCGCTTGCCCCCCGAGATCGAGGAACGGCTCGACGCGCTCGCCAAGAAAACCGGCCGTAGCAAGAGCTACTACGCGCGCGAGGCGATCCTGCGCCAGCTCGAGGACATCGAGGACGATTACCTCGCGCGCCAGCGGCTTGCGCGCGGCGGCCCGCGCGTGACCCTTGAGAGCCTGGAGCGCGACCTCAAGCGACGCACCAAGCGCTGATGGCCGCGCCGGTCTGGCGGGTCGAGTTCGATCGCGCCGCCACGCGCGACCTGCGCAAGCTCGGGGTGGACGCCGAGCGGCGCGTGTTGCGCTATTTGCGCGAGCGCATCGCCGGAGCTGAGGACCCGCGCCGCTTCGGCCATGCGCTGACCGGCGACCGCAAGGGGCTCTGGCGCTATCGCGTCGGCGATTTCCGCATCGTTGCCGCGATCGAGGATGACCGTTTCGTGGTGCTGGTGGTGACCGTCGGCCACCGGAGCGAGGTTTATCGGTGAGAATGCCCGCCTGCTTCAGGCGAGCCGGTGCTCGGAAGCCTCGTAGTCCCGTGAGTATTGCATAGTGGGGGATATCCGTCCTCGCTTCGCTCGGCCGGATGGGGCGCCTACTCCTCCCTGTACCCATACTCCGGCACGTTGCCGCTCGCGCCGTAATACTTGTACGGCAGGAACTTGCCGCTCATCGTGATCTTCACGCGGTCGCCTTTCGGGTTGGCGACGCGCTCCATCAGGAAATCGAAGTCGATCGCCGACATGATGCCGTCGCCGAATTCCTCCTCGATCAGCGCCTTCCAGGCCGGGCCGTTCACCATCACCATCTCGTAGAAGCGGT